>CACYME010000069.1 GCA_902775475.1 uncultured Prevotellaceae bacterium | reverse complement strand
TGAGCCAGAGCCAACAATCCCTGGTCATGGAAAAAGTCCCATCACGATTCCTTCCGTAGACCTCGAAGGCTGCGATCTGACCTTCCAGTCCATGCATCCAGACTATGCCATTGACATCGTTCAAAACGGCATCGTAATCTATTCTGTAGACGTTGATGAGAGTACATCTTCAGTCATGTTACCCTCATGGCTCTCAGGCGAATATGAAATCCTGCTCTATCCCGAAGACAGTGACTACTACTTCTACGGTGTCATTTCCTTGTAGGTTGATACCTCTCTCAAGAATCGGGAGGCATAGGCTTCCCTTCACAAACATCTTAAATTATAAACTCTTATTAATTTATAAGAAATGAAGAAATACTTTTTTCTATTCTGTGCATTCTGCGCAGCAACAGCATCGCAAGCACAACTCGGCGGTCAGGAGATTGACACCAGGCGGATGATTCTTTCAAGATAGCTTATTGGCCCGTGGCCATGAGCCCGAATCATGAGGAGGCTCTGAAATTTTTCCATCCCGCGCCATGCAAGATTCTGGGGCAAGGGAGGTTATACAAATAAAAACGCAAACATGAAGGGAAATCTATTGTCGTTCGGCATCCTCATGCCGTTCCTGATGACTGTGCTGTCAAGTCGTGCCCAGCGGCCCGTTGAAGAATCGTCCGTCACACCTGTCGCCAGCGCCTCGGCCTTCCGCCAGCTGATAGAGCGGCTGGGGCTGCAGAATCCATCTGCCGACTGGAGCGACCTGTCAGACATACGCCTGCCTGAGCCTCGCTGCGCCTATGTGAACATCACGGGCATCGACCACCTGCCTGTCGCAAAGGGCCTGCCGATGAATGCCTGGATGGAGGTGTACGACGGCCGGGGCAACTACTTCCGCAAGCGCGTCGTCCTCGATGCCCAGGGCAGCAGCTCGCTGATATTCCCTAAGAAGAGCTTCAGGGCCGACTTCTGCGACGACGAGTGGGTGGGCGACTCCGTGCCCGACATTCGCATCGGCAGCTGGGTGCGGCAGGACGCCTTCAACTTCAAGGCCTACTACAACGACTACCTGCGGGGCGTGGGCACGGTGGGCTACAAGCTCTACGACCTGATAGCCTCTGACCGCGGTGCTATGTGGACACGTGTCCCCGGCGGCCTTGACGACCCGAACACCAGTGCACGCTGCTATCCCGACGGATTCCCCTGCCACGTGTATCTGAACGGCAGCTTCCACGGCCTGTTCGCCTGGGAGCTGAGGAAGCACCGGCGCAACATGAGCCAGAAGAAGACGAACCCGCTCCACATCCACTTGGACGGCACGCTGTATGACGGCACGCTCTGGAACGGGCAGACGGACTGGACGGCCTTCGAGGTGCGCAACCCGAAAGGGCTGCTGACCACCGACGGAACCGCCTATGACGGCGACAGCCCCACGGAGCTGGCCGACGGCGCGACGAAGGAGGCCATCTTGGCGCTGGGGAGCGTGTGCGGACGGCTGCGCGAGATGGAGGCCGCCGGAGCCGGAAGCGCTGCCATCAGGCAGCATTTCGAGGATGCCTTCGACCTGGGCAGCCTCATCGACTATGCCTGTTTCAACTACCTGACGGCCAACTTCGACGGCTGGCAGAAGAACTGGCAGTGGTTCACCTACGACGGCACGAAGTGGTTCGTGGCACCCTACGACCTCGACTGCACCTTCGGCAACTTCTACACGGGCAACTTCCTGCTGGGCCCGGAACGGTCGGGGCACAACGGCTTTGCGTCCATGTCCTTCACGGGGCCATACTATTTCATCATGAACTACTACCTCCCCGAAGTCTTCGAGCACTACAATGAGCTGCGCCAGCGCGGCATCGTCACGCCCGAGACCGTCAACGCCCTGCTCAGCGACTGGTATGAGCGGATGGGCGAGGAGGGCTATGCGCAGGAATGGGCACGCTGGCCCGAGAGCAAGTGCATCTCGGAGGATGTGGTCAGCGAGGGCTGGAAGGCCGTCGACGACTGGAGCGGCTATGCCCAGCTGCCGCAATACGCCGACTCCGTGGCCTACGCCGCCGGCGACCGCTGCATCTATGGCTACCGCATCTGGGAGGCCACGGACAGCGTCAGCGGCGTGGTGCCCGTCGTGCAGCAAGGCTATCACGACAGCCTCGGCAGGCTGAC
>CACYME010000068.1 GCA_902775475.1 uncultured Prevotellaceae bacterium | reverse complement strand
TCACTGCTGCCTCCCGTAGGAGTTTGGACCGTGTCTCAGTTCCAATGTGGGGGACCTTCCTCTCAGAACCCCTACTGATCGTCGGCCAGGTGGGCCGTTACCCCGCCTGCTGCCTAATCAGACGCATCCCCATCCCTTAGCGGTGAACCTTTGATCCTACTCAGATGGCCTCATAGGATAACATAGGGTATTAATCCGCATTTCTACGGGCTATGCCCTACTAAGGGGAAGGTTGGATACGCGTTACTCACCCGTGCGCCGGTCGCCATCGGCTGTTGCAAGCAACAGCCATGCTGCCCCTCGACTTGCATGTGTTAAGCCTGTAGCTAGCGTTCATCCTGAGCCAGGATCAAACTCTTCATTGTATAATGTCTGTATCTTTGGCATTCCCCACACGGGGGAATGGCCTGTTTCTCTGTGCCAGGACGGACTTGAGTCAAAGACTACTTGAAAAAAGCACCTTTCATCATGTCACCCGCCGCACCGCGGCGGGACGGACATTGACGGTTCGTATCTTTCTACCCAGATGCCCCCAGAAAGGGCACCTGCTTCTTGTACTACTATCTGTCTATGTAAGTCTATCAAAGATCTCGTTTCTTCATGCTCGCAACCAGTTTTTGGTTGAAAGCGGATGCAAAGGTACGAATTTTTTCCGAACCGCCAAAATATTTTGCAACTTTTTTTGCTAAAACGATAAAATTTTTCTTCGTTTTTGACAAAAGTCAACTTTAGGGGTCTTATACACTTATATTATAACGTGCGATGAGCGCATTTTCTTTCTCTTGTGCCTGTGCCAAGAACTGTTGGTACTCCTCGCTCTCCGGATGGAAGGGCCGGTGATTCAGTGCGGCCTTGATGGGCTTCCAATCCTCTATGAACCGTTTTGCCGCAGGACTTAGGAACACCTCTGCCAGTCGTTCCCAAATATACTCGACGGCTTGCTGCGAAGGATGAATCATGTCGGGCTGATAGAAGCGATAGTCTCGCAGTTCGTCGAGCATAATCTCGTAAGCAGGGAAATAGTACACGTTGCTATGCTGGTTGCACAACTGTTGCGCGGCCATCAGCAACGTTGCCTTTGAAAGCTGGCTGCCATGAAAGCCGTACTTGGCGTAGCGTATAGGGCTGACGGTGACGACGACCTGTGCGTCGGCGCGTCGGCGCAGCAGCTCGCCAACGGCCTGGCCGAGAAAGGCCAGGCACTGCTGCGGGCTGAGTTCCTCTTCCTGGAAGAGGGTTTGTGGGCGTTTCTGGCAGTTGTCGACAATCTCGCCCGTTTCCTTGAGCCTATAGACATGGTTTGTGCCCAGCGTGAGGAAAGCCACACGGGGCGATGCGTCGCAGCGCTCGATGGTATGGAGCACCGAAGCCGGATTATACATTGTGCCAAAGGGGTTCACCACCACGGGGAAGTGCTCCTCTTCGAAGCGTCGCCCTATGCTGTCAGCGAAGCACGACCCCACGAAAAGCAAGGGTTCCAGCGGCTCAATGAAGAACCCCGGCTGCAGAACACTAACAATTGTACGGAAATCCATAGAAGAAAGATTTCATTAGACAAACATATTCAACTCCTACTGACCTGCAGCCCCGTTGCCGAGAGCGACATGTCGACGAATCGCGCATTCGGGCTCTGCCGGTGCTCATTCAGCCGTTGCTTGATGCGGGCCACAGCCTCCGGGTCCTTGGCCACCATGTAGACATATCCCCCGCCTCCGGCCCCAGGCAGCTTGTAGCCCAGGCAGAGGTCGTCGACCAGGTCCGTCATCTGTCTTACCGCTTGCGGATTGGTGCCGCTGTCCAGCATCTGGTTCTGCTGCCAGTTAGCCCTCAGCAGCCGCCCCATCAACAGGAAGTCCTGCCGCTGAATGGCCTCATACATCTCCATAGCGTGCTCCTTCATTCGCCTGAGCAGGGCCAGCTGGTCGTGCTGTTCCAGGAACATGCGCCTGACAATTTCGCCCAGGATATGCTTGGCCGTTCGGGTGATGCCCGTATAGTAGAGCAGATGACACTGCCTGTACTCTGGCTGCATGAAGATGTCGGCCGGGAGCCATCTTGGCAGCGGCTCCTGAGCGAATCCCGGCTTCGACTGGAGCAGCTTCACGCCACCGAAGACGCCACCGAACTGGTCCTGCCATCCGCCACCGGTGGTGAGCAGCTGCTCCAGCACCAGCGTGCGGCGGCAAATCTCGTTCTTGTCCCACGCCAGCGCACAGAAGTCGCTCACGGCCCCCAGCACGGTGGCAGCCAGGATGGAGCTGGTGCCCAGTCCGCTGCCTGCCGGAATAGCCGACAGGAGCGTGAGCTCGATGCCCGCCCCGAAGTGCTGCAGCTGCTCGCGCAAGGAGGCAAAGCGCTCGGCAGCGAACATCGGCGAGAAGCCCGCCAGTGCCAGCGCCGCCTTGGGGATGGAGAACGGCGACCCTACCTTATTATATTGTTGCAGCTCTTCATAGGTGCGCACCACCTCGGTGGCTCCCAGGTCGATGCTTCGCAGGATGATGTGATAGTCATCAGCCGGCTTCACGTAAGCCTGCAGCGGCTGTTGTCCGTTGAGGTCGATGGCCAGGTTCACCACGTTTCCACCCTCCAACAGGCAGTAGGGCGGCGTATCGGTCCATCCCCCCGATATATCGATGCGCACGGGGCTTCTTCCCCACACAATCTGGTCGCGGCATACCGACAGCCGTGGCTGCTGCTTCTGTTCCGTCAGCGGTCCGATGATGCCCTGGCGCAGCAGTCCGAAGGCCCGGTCGGCGTCGCCCCGGAACATGGCATCGTGGATGCGGGTGATGAGCGGGGCCTCCTCGGGCAAGGGCGGTGGCAGGGGTATGCCCTCCTGGGCAAAGCTTTTCGCAGCATCGTCGAGGTCGAGCTGATAGAACACGCTGTGGCGCCAGTTGCGGGCCAGCACCGGCCAGTTCTGGCATCGGAAGCGACGGCGCTGGTCGAACAGGCGCTGCAGGTTGGCCTGGGCCGAGATTTGCTCTGCCGACAGGAGCCACGGGCTGACACGGTTGGAAACGGAATCCACATTGGAACTGAGACGGTTTTCACTGGGAGTGCCGAGGGCATGGTGGAGCCACGGCTCTATCTCATGAAGCTTCAGCACGGGGAACTGCTCACGCTGCTGCTCGGCACCGTCGAAGCGGTCATCGATGTGGTAGCAACGCACGGCGTAGTCGTTCCCCTCCCCTATCGGCACGACGTCGATGCACAGCCCCGGGGCAAGGGCCACTTGCCAGTCGTTCTGCGGCACGCCCGTCACGATGTTGTCGCTGCTGAGCCGCCATCGCGAACCAATGCAGCTGTTCTCCACCCAGATGTTGCTGTTCTGCTCACCAAAAGCGATGCCGAGCACGGCATTCTGCACGAAGATGGTGGGATGGGGCTTGCGGTCGTGGTGCATGATGCGGCGCTGGTCGGAGACGACGTTCTGCAGCTTGGCCATCGACGAGATCATCTCGCGCGACGTCCCGAAATGGTAGAACTCACCACCCTCCAGAGCCACGATGGCCACCGTCAGCTGGCGCAGCTCAGGGTCGTCGAGTTCTGGGTCTGTGCCCAGCGCACGGCCGAAGTCGGCATAGAGGTCGTAGTAAGTGAAGAGTGAAGAGTGAAGAGTGGAAAATTGGCTACCGCCAACAGTATTTGCTTTCGTCGTCGCCCGGGCCATGAGCAGGCTGACGGCGCGGTCGCTGAGCAGCCACACGCCGATGTCGGTCAGGTAGAAATGGCGTTGCTGCAGCTCCTGCAACTGCTCCACACTGGGTTTCTGCAGCATCCGCTTCAGCACCTGCGGCGACTGCCTGTCGGCCACGAACACGCCGTGATGGCTGGCCACGGCAGCGTCGAGCCACAGCCCATAGCACACCACGTCGGCCTGCGGCACCGGCGGCAGCTTCGCCCCACCGCCCTGGCGGATGAGCACGTCGCCACTCACCACCATCGTGTTCAGCCCCTCGGGGGCCTGTTCCATGATTTGCTCATAGAGTGGCAGCTGCAGCGAGAGCAAATCCTGGCCAAGACGCTGGCCTCGCTCCCATCGGAACACGGGGATGGGCGTCAGAATCTTTCCCGACGGGGCATAGGCTGGCAGCCTTCGGCTCTGTCCGCCGGCATGCAGCAGGATGCGCTTCTCCGAGGCGAGCCATTCGCTGAAGGAGGAGAGGCGAGAGGATTGCGAAAAAGCCTGCCAGAGCAGCCAGGCCGTGCCGCCGCCGCTGCCCACGCGGTGGCCCTCGGGGTCGCAGGTGCAGAAGAACTCGTCGACGGGCAGCTGTGTGATGTCATGGAACACGGTGGGGCCCTTCTCGCCCGGCTTCACCAGGTTGGGGGGCAGTGAAAGTAGCTTCTTCATCATCATTGTTGCTTTTCTGCGTGCAAAAATAATAAAAAATGAGCAAAGCGTGCCCTTTCTGCCTGAAAAAGTACGGAAAAAAAGTTGGGGGCGCACCCCTTTCGAGATGCGCCCCGCTCCTCCGGCAGCCACTACTACGCGTTGGTGATGATGTACTTGCCCTTCTCGTTCGAGAGCTCCACCTCGCCGTTGCGGATGCGCTCGGCCATCGACGTCAGCTCCAGCGACCCGGCCTCGGTCAGCTCCTTGCGGGTCATGATGCCCGTGCTCTGGGCCAGCAGCTTCACGCAGGTGATGTTGGTCTGCAGGTCGAACTTCTCGGCGCTCTGGGCCGGCGTGCTCACCACCGAGGCCTTGAAGATGGCCAGGTCGGCCAGCTTCACCGGCTGCCCCTGCAGCATCAGCTCCTTGATGCACGAGGCCATGTCGCAGAGGATGCCCTTGATCACCCCCTTCGAATAGGGTGTTTGGTGTTCACTCATGTGCTTGGCGAGTTCATCGATGCCGATGGGCTTCGAGTTCTCAACGCGGCCATACACCTTGCCAAACTGGCGGCTCTCCTGGTTCTTGTTCTTGTAAAGATTGATCTTCAGTGACATAATTGTAAAAGTTTTTTTAGTTAAACATTTTTGTTATCTTTGTCTCCACCGCGGCGCCTTGCGTTTTGACAGGTGCAAAGGTAGGGCAAAAAACAGGCGAGCGAATCGCGTTAACGCCCATTTAACAGCTGTTTACGGTTTTTAACAAGCAAATCGATGCACGAAACCAAAAAAACTTTACAAAAAAAATTGGAACATATTGCTTTTTTGCCTAATTTTGCAGCGAACATCTAAACATATATAATTATAATGAGAAAGGCTACTGCCTAAATCGGTCTATAGGCATAATAAATAAGAGAAAAGATCATTCACAAAAAATGTAACTGTTATGAAGAAATTTCTATTATTCGTCGTATCCTTGTTACCGCTTGCGGGCTTTGCTCAGAATAACGATGTGCCTTCCTTCCTCGTTGAAGGGAAGACGTGGGTTACACAGCTGTTTAACTTTCACCCTGCTGGCTATGTGAGGACCCACGAAACGCGTTTGTCGGGAGACACCATCATCGATGGCATCCACTTCATGCGGATGTACGAAAGGTCTTATCTTTACGGTGAGGAACCACCACAGGAGTGGATACCCCGAATACACTTGATAGGTCAGGACGGAACGAAGCTATTCTATCGTTACGAAAGCATGTCAGGGCGTCCTGATTCTTGGATGTTCATGGACTTGGACTTCATGAAAGCTGCTGGCGACAGCATTATGGCAGAAGCCTATAGTGGTAAACCATGGTTGTTCTACATCCAGTCTGTTTCAGATACCGTGATGGCCACTTCCAGCGACCAGCAAATGAGGAAATGCATGCATGTCAAGTCAGCATGGCATCCTTATTCTGACGACATCTGGATAGAAGGGGTTGGATCGGTCACATTTGGAATAGAAAATGTTGTATTGGGAGAATCTGTTGGTGGCTTCAGTCAATTGGTGAAATGCTATGTGGGTGATGAAGTGCTTTATGAGCATGAGTTCGACAAGCGAACGCCATCGTTTATCACTTTAGACATCTCCACTGACTATGCCCCCACTCAGGAGCGTCGAGCATTCTTCGACCTGCAGGGGCGCCGTGTGGAGGGCCAGCCGCGCCGCGGCCTCTACATCCGCGATGGGCGCAAGACGGTGGTGAAATAAGGCGAACTCTCGCCTACAGCGTAACGCTTCAGAAAAGGAAAGAAATTTCCGTAATTTTCATAATTAATATGACAGAAAGGCTTGTCAGTGGGCCGATGATGATGTTAATTATGTAAATTATGAACGTTTCTTTCATTTTTTCTGAGAGCTGGGGTTCGGCCAGACAGGAGTAAGGAGCAGGCTCCGTGCTCTCTGCGCCTCAGCGCGAAAACAGAAGGCCAGCAGGCCCTTTTTCAAGGCTTTGTGAAAATATCTTTGTCAATTATTTGGCTG
>CACYME010000067.1 GCA_902775475.1 uncultured Prevotellaceae bacterium | reverse complement strand
CCAGCAGTTCTCCTTTGACGATGAGGTAGCAAAGCAAACGGCACGGCGAGGCATGAGGCTGGCACAGCAGGCTGGCGACACCTTATTATATTATAGATGTATGGGGCAGGAAGCGAATGTGGCGCTGACGGTGAATGCCGATGTTCAATTCCTGCCTACCGCCTATCGCGCCTTCAGCGAACTGTGGCAGCGGGGACGGAAGGACTGGGCCGTCGATGCCTTCGTTCCCTACATGTACTGCCTCCTGAATTGCGACCGAAAGAATCTTGAAGCACTCATCAGTTGCGTTATCTCATTTTGATTTTTCCTTTGCATCCAAGCGATAGTTGAACCTGATGCCTATGTAGTGGTGACGGAAATCGTGCCATGAGGCGGTCTGCTGGTAGGCCGTCTGCTGGCTCCGGCGTCCGTCCTCGTTGTTCAGTATGTCGTCGAACTCCAGGCCGAGGCGGGCTTTGTTCTTCAGCATCTTCCAGCCAACGGCGGCATCCCAGACGAGGATGTTGCGGTTCATGCTGCCGAAGGTGTAGCCCCGGCTGGTGTGCTCGGTGAGGGTGGTGTAGAAAATGAAGGCACCGTAGCCGGCCTCAGCCCTCAGGCCGTAGTCATTGTTCCAGTGGGTGGTGTTCTGCTCGGGCGAGGCGGTGTAGTGCAGGCGCTCGGCACTGATCTCAGTGAAGACGGTGGCCTTGAGCCAGTCGTAGTCGAAGGATAGGCTGAGGTTTTCGCGGGTATTGAGCGAGCCCAAGCCAGTGGTCTCTCCAAGCGTAGCATTGTCTATATAGACACCCCCTCCTTGGGAGGGGCTTGGGGAGGCTCTTTTCGTCAGGTAGCCATAGCTTTTGCTCGCATTCAGGCGGAAGTCACTTTGCAGCCGGAAATAGTCGCCGAGGGCTTGGTCGAGGTTCAGGCGGAAGTTACACGAATGGCTGCCACGGACGTTCTCAGGGCGGCTGACGTAGACGGCGGTTGCGGGGTCGTAGCTGAGGGCGGTGGTGGTCTCGCAGTCGCTGCGGTTGTAGCCGACGGTGGCGCTGAGCGAGGTCTGGCTGCGGGCAAGCACCATGTTATAGGTCAGGCTCACGGCGTGGGTGTGGGTGTCGCGCAGGCCGGGGTTGCCCTCAGTGATGAAGAGCGGGTCGGTGAGGTCGCGGTAGCCTATGGTTTGCATGATGTCGGGCTGGCGGGTCGTGAAGCTGTAGTTCAGTTCGAGGCCTACGGTTTTGCTAAGCTTCCACGTGGCACTCAGGGAGGGGTCGATGAAGAAGCTGCGGCGCACGGCGGCGGTGTCAAGCGCCCCGCGCCGGTAGTCCTGGCTCTCACGCTGCCAGTTGGCCTTGACGTTCGGCATCAGTTGGATGGGCGCCAGGTTGATGGTCTGCGCGAGCTGCAGGCTGTGCCCGTTGCGCGAGTACAGGTTGTGGTAGCTGTTGGCGGCGTCGGCCGCCCCGTCGGTCGTGAAGTCGCGGTCGTTCCGGTTGCGGCTGTAGGTCAGCGCGTATTGCGCCTGCACCATCCATTGCTTCGTCAGCCAGCGGGCGTGGTGGGCCTCGGCGGTGGTGGCGAACGACGTGGAGGGCGCGGTGTAGGTCTGGTTCAGGTGCGACGAGGCGTAGGCGGTGTTGTGGGCGGTGATGGTGCGGTCGGTCTGGCCGTCGGTTTTCCCGTCTTGGTAATTTAGGGTGACGCTGGCGCCGAGGGCGCCGTCCTTGACGTAGTGCTCCCAGCCGGCTCGGGTGTTCATGGTGGTCTGTTGGGTGGCGGTGTGGGTGGTGGTGTGTTGCGATAATATCGCAACATACGGGACGGTGGGGGCTGGGAGCTCTTCCTGGGTGGTGGACTGGCGGCTGTCTGAGCGGGTGCTGGCGTGCTCTGCGCCGGCGCTCAGCGTGAAGGTGTTCAGCGTGTCGCGCTGCCAGCGCAGGTCAGCCTTCACCCGTGGCTCCAGCTTGTGGCTTCGCTGGTAGCTCTCCGAGGAGGAGCGGGTGGCGGCCGTGCCAGGGAAGTAGTTCTCGGACTCCTGGTGGCCGTTGCGCTGGTCGTCGTCGTGGGCCACGCCGCCAGTGACGCTGTAATAGCTCTTCAGGTCGTGCGTCCCCGCCTTGCGCTGCCAGTTGTGCTGATAGCCGGCCGACGCGCCGTGCTCTTTGCCGAAGCCGTTGCCCATGTTGGCCGTACTCCCGTTCATGTTGCGGCGCCAGTGCTTGTCGACGTTGTTGGCGTTGGCAAAGACCATCACGGGGTCGGTCTTCGACAGGCGGTTCATCAGCAGTTCGCCGTCGTAGTACTTCGTGGTCTGGTAGCCAGCTTTCACGTCGCCATACCAGCGGTCGAGGAAGCGGGGCTTGATGGTCAGGTCGAGCACCATGTCCTGCTTGCCGTCGTCGCGGCCCGTGCGCTCGCTGAACTCCGACTGCTTGTTATAGGCCTTAATCGTCTCTACGGCCTCGGCCGGCAACTGCGTCACCAGGGCGTCGCCGCCCAGGAAGCTCTCGCCGTCCATCGTGATGCGGATGGGTTTGCCGTTCCACGACATCCTGCCCTGGGCGTCCACCTCCACGCCGGGCAGCTTGCGTATGAGCTCGTCGAGGCGCGCCCCCTCCTGCAGGTGGAACGCTTCGGGGTGAAAGACAATCGTGTCGCCCTTGACGGTGAAGCGTCTGGTGCGGCCCGTCACCTGCACCATCTTCAGCATCTGCGGCGACATCTTCAGCTCTATCGTCCCGATGTCGAGCGTGTCCTTGCGGCTGTCGCTGAAGGCCAGCACGGGCTTCGACTTTGAGTAGTAGCCCAGCATGGAGACTTCGATGCTGCCGCGCCCGCTGGCAAAGACGCTGAAGCAGCCCAGCGAGTCGGCTTTCAGGCTGCTGATCATGGTGCCGTAGTCGCCGTAGCGCTGTGTCAGTTTCACCGCGGCTTCGGGCAGCGGCTCCTTCGTCTCGGCATCCACCACGCGCCCTTTGACGATGTCGGCCTGAACGGCTGTCTGCTTGCTTACGATGAGGCACAGCAGTAGCAGGATGCGGAGGCTTCCGCATCTGAAGTTTCTGGTTTTCATATTGTTCCTGGTTTCTTAGAAGTTAGCGATGATTTGGTCGAAGGTCACCGCGGGGTCGGTCACGCCGAAGCCTTCCTTCTTCAGTTTCTGCTTGCGGTGCTGCACGGCAGAAACGGAGATGAGGTAGATGGCCGAGAGCGCTGTGTTAGAGATCTGTAGCCGCGCCAGCATACACAGCCGGATGTCCTCCTCGCTGAACTGCGGGTGGGCTGCTCGTAGGCGGCTGACGAAATTGTCGTCGGCGGTGTCGAGGGTCATCTCTATCTCGCGCCAGTTGCGGGCGTTGATGACGGTGCGCCTGCCGGCCGTCGGCTCCAGCATGTCGAGGATTTCGCTCTTGTCCATGATGTGTCCGCGCAGCATGGCTATCATGGCGTCCTTCTGTCGCAAGCGCTCGGCCAGCTGCTCCGCCTCGCGCTGATGGGTGGCACGCTCCGCCTCGTGGTGCCGCCGCACGTTGACCAGCCAGTTGCGGAAGACGAGCAACAGGACGACCACAGCCAGCACCAGCACGCCGATGACCGCCGTCATCAGCCGCCGCTGCAGCAGTGCCGCCTTCTTCACATAGCCCGGTGCCAGATAGGTGTCGCGGTTGATGGTGAAATTCTGCTCCTCCTTTTTCGTTTCGCTTTCATACGATGGCCGCCAGTGCTTCGCGCCATCTTCGTGGTGTTCCTGCTGGACTTCCTCATACATGCCGACAGGCACGGTGACCTCTCCGAAAAGGAAGGTAGACTTAGACGCACGCAAGCTGCACATATAGGGGAAGTCGTCGTGGGGCAGGGTCCAGAGTGAATCCAGACACTGATAGACAGCGTCGGTGACCGCCGGCGATGGGGGCGCGTCGAGCTGTCGGGCCGCGAGGGTGGCGGCGTGTTCCAAGGTGCCGAAGTGGTGCAGGTCGAAAGGCGAGTGAAGCAACACGGTGTAGCCATAGTCGTTGAGCATCGTCAGCAGCCAGCGCGGCTGGTCGGGCGACAGGCGGTAGTGCTGCAGCGCCCGGCGCAGGTAGAGTTCGGGCTGGGCCGCACTGTGGAAGGGCATACGATTGAAGAACTTGTCGTAGGCGCGATAGGCCAGGGCGTGGTCGCCGGTAGTCTCGGCACAGTGGATGGCCAGATGGAAGAACTGAGCGGTCTGCATGGGCAGGATGCTGTCGTTCTGACGGCGGCTGAGCACAAAGCAGGCGCGTCCGAAGCGGCGTAGGGCGTCCTCGTCGTCGGTCGTGCCGCCGAGACTCAGCTCTTCATAATAATGGAACACGCGCAGGCGACTGCTGGCATCGGGAGTCAGCGCGTCGTCCGACTGCCGGTCGTCCGACTGGCGGTTGAAGTTCCACGTTTCGGCGTCCGACGTCAGGCAGACCGTCGTGTCGGCGTGGCGCAGGTACCATCGCTCTTCGTAGACCATGGCCCGCAGCAGGTCGTAGAGCATCAGCGAGCTTTCCGTCAGCCGCGTCGTATCGACCCGTGCCAGCAATGCTGCCGCACTATCCGCATCAGCAAACACCACATCTTCAGCCGCGCGGAGCAGGCGCTTCTGCGGCAAGTCGCGCAGACTCCATGCCGTGCTGCCCACAACGGCCAGCACCAGTAGGGCGGCGATGATTCCAACAGTTTTTCTTTTCATGTCCTTTGTTCGTTTTGACGATGCAAAGGTACGGCAATTCAGCGACTTCAGCAAGCGAAAGGGATGGAAAATGAACTTTCAGCCTTTTCCATCTGACATCCAAAGACTTAGTCGCTTTTTTCCACCTCTTTTCCACCTGTTTTAGTGGAAAAGTAAATATAAGAATAGCTGGAGGGCGCATCACTGTGGCCTCCAGCCTTACCCGGGCTTACTTACTTTTTACTAACTTTACTGTTGTCTTTACTCTTTGGTTTCTTGTTCAGGCGATAGACAATATGGAGCAATGCATAGCGGGGCATCACGTTGGTATAAGTCTCAGTACGTCCCTGGGCATTGAGAGTTCGGGTGACGTTGCTGAGCTGACCGAGGATGTCGAAGCCGTCGAAAATCATGAGCAACCGGCCTTTCAGGAAGGGACGCGTGAGGCGGGCGTTCCACACGAGGTCGTTGGTGTTGAGCGCCTCGTCGGCGTAGCCCGTACGGGTGTAGAGGCTGAGGTCGGTTGAGAGGTCGAGCTTCCACGGCAGCTTCAAGATGGCTGAGAGGGAGGTGTGGCAGGCGAAGGCGCTGAAGTTGTCGAAGTCTGGACGGTCGCTGGTGTAACGATCCCACGCCGGTTGGCAGGTCAGCTCGAAATGATGCTGACCGATGTCGGCCCTGAACTTGGGCGAGAGGGAGAGGGCGAGGCGGCGGACGACGGAGCGCTGGGGCTGCAATGATATTGCAGCATACTGAACCGCTTGGGTGGTGGTGCCCACGAGGTCAACGTTCTGGGCGTAGGTGATGTGGAAGGGGATGTCGAGGTTCAGCTTCTTTGTGGAGTCGAGGCTGCAGTGGAAGGTGTAGCCGCCGTCGGTGGTCCAGTTGCCATCGACGTTCTCCGGGCGGTAGGTGCGCACGCCAGTCTGCGGGTCGTAGACGTAGCCCATGGCAATGGCGTTGTAGGTGCGCTGGTAGCCCCATTCCAGGTAGTGATAGGAGAGTTTCTTTCTGTAAGAGCCATTGATTTTGAACTCAGGGTTGACGGCTGTGCGCAGGTTGGGGTTACCCAGCCGGATGTTCATTGGGTCGGTATCGTCGCGCATGTCGATGCGTTGCTCCAAGTCGGGCAAGTTCGTCTGCATGCCTAGGGTCAAGCCAATCTGATGACCGCCTTTGAGGTCGAGATAAGTCCAGCAGCCCATTTTGATGGTGAAGGCCGTGCGGTGGAGGGTGGTGTCGATGCTGCCGCGCTGGTAGTCGCCGCGCTGGTAGTCGAGATGTTGACTGCGCAGGTTGATGTTGCCATCGAGTAGCGTCCATATCTGTCCGTAGCTCTTCTTGGCGAACTTATAGCCGAGGTTGATGTCCAGCTTATGGTAGTCTTCGGTGGAGCGGCTGTCGAAGCTGTTGCAGCTGTCCATCACCTGCTGGTATTCTCTGACGGAGGGTAAGTCGTCGATGCTGCCGGGCTGGCGGTCGAGACGGTCGAGCAGATAGAGCGTCGAGCGATGGTGCTGCCATTGGTGTGTGAAATAATAGGTGGTGTACAACGACCGCCAGCCTGGTCCTAAAGGGATGTTGTAGCCTACTCTAAGCTGGGCGAGCCCATCGCGGTGGGGATGGTTGTCGTGGTATTGGTGATTATAGATGGGGGGCTGCTGTGATACAGCAGCATACCGGACAGCTTGGCGATTGAAGAGTTGTTCGTCGCGGTCAGTGTAGTTGATGCTTGCGCCGAGGCGAATGTTCTCGTTGGAGTGGGGAATCTTGATGGTGGCGCTGGCGTTGAGGGTGCCTTCCCATGCGTGTCCGTTGCCGATGCCCTGCCGCAGGATGCGGTTGACCAGCGTGTCGCGCAGGTTGAGGCGTGACGACGTGGGGCTGTAGAGCTGGTCGAGCAGCTGGCGGCTGATGTCGGCGACGGGCGCGTTGAAGGTGGCCGATGCCAGGTCGGAGCTGTGGTCGAAACGGTGGTAGTTGAAGTTGGGCGAAAAGGTCCAGCGAACGGCTTTTCCGTTGCGGATAAAATCCAGACTGGAGGAGAGTCGCAGGTCTTCGTTGCGGCGGCTGCTGAAGCTGTGGTCGTAGGTATCGCCCGTCGGCAGGTAGTTCTGCCGCACGGTGCGCGTCTCGCCCTCCGTGTGCTGGTGGTTGACGGCGGCACTACTGTAGATTTCCCAACGCTTGTTGCGGTCGCTGACGCTGAAGTGCAGGTCGGCACGCTCCGTGCGCCGCAGGTTGTTGGTCTGTCCGCGCTGCCAGCTGTCGTTCTCGGTCGGTCGGCTGTCGTCGTCCAGGTTGTTGGCATTGGCAATGATGCCCACTTGCGAGAAGTCGGAATGGCGCAGGGCGAAGAGGCGTCCCAAATAGCGACTGTCGGTGCCGCCACCTACTTCCGCATTGGCTATCCAGCCTATCATGTACTCCTTCTTCAGCCGCACGTCGATGACATAGCGCTGCGAGTGTTCGTCCTTGATGCCCAGCCACTCGTTCTCGTCGGTCTGCTTGTTGTAGATGGCGATGTCCTTCACGGTGTAGGCGGGCAGGTTCTCGAGCATCAGCTTGCGGTCGTGGCTGAAGAACTGCTTGCCGTTGAGCAGCAGGTCGTCGACGAACTTGCCGTTGTGGTAGATGCGGCCGTCGCGCTTCAGCTCCACGCCTGGCAGCTGACCGATGAGGGCGTCGAGCATCGACCCCTCGGCCAGGATGAAAGCGTCGGCATTATATATCAGGGTGTCACCACGGTAGTAGAACTTCACCTTCGAGGCCGTAACCACCACCTCCTGTAGCACGGTGGACTGCGGTGCTAAGTAGAACGGTGGCAGTACCCGCTCGTGCTCTCGCCTGCCGATGCGCTCCAACTTGTAGTCTACATAGGTTGTCTTGAAACCGACATGGCTGATGCGGAAGATATACTTGGCGGGCATTGCAGGCACCTCGAAAGCGAACTCACTGGTCTCCCAGTCAAACCTTTCAGCATACCAGTGCTTGCGAGCCTCCTTCTGTGCGATGACGGTGCTGTCGGCACTGAGCAGCGTCACGTTAGCACCAATGAGGGGCTTGTGGGCGCGGATGTCCTGCACCTCGCCTTTTAGTATCAACTTACGTACCGTCTTTCCCCTTTCGTACTGCACATAGATGCGCTTTCCATGCACCTTCACTTTCACGGGCAGGCCCTTGCACACCTTACGGACGGCATTCACGGCATTGAGGCCGTCAACCATCTCCGCGGTGTACAGGCTATCAAGGCCGTTGCTCTCGATGTTGACAGTATATTCCGACTGGCTCTGTTCTATGGTCTTCAAGGCAGAGATAAGTGGGATGGCATTCTGTGCGACGACAATCTGTACTATCCAGAACAAGGCTATGATGATGATTTGTCTCTTCATGTTCCAATCTTTCATTTTTTCTTCGGATTCTTATTCCAATGATACACCAGATGCGCCATGACGTAGTGCGGCAGGGAGCGATACCAGGTGACGATGCGTCCCTGGGCGTTGATGTCGTACTGGGTGGAGGACAGCTGGTGCAGCAGGTCGAAGGCTTCGACGCGGGCGATGAGCTTGCCCTTCAGCAGGGGCTGGCTGACGGAGGCGTTGACGATAAAGTCATCGGTGTTCAAGGCGCTGCTGCCATAGCCGCGACGCGAGTACATAGTGCCATCGGCGGCAAAGGAAGTCTTGGTTGACGACAGCGTGTAGTAGCCTTCCAGGCCATAGTGGTATTCGAGGGCGCTGAGGGTAGAATGATTCATCATGTTGCCCTCGCTGCGCCGCCAGTTAATATAGCCCACGGCACGGATGTTGAGGCTTTTGCGGTTGAATCGGATGTTGGCCCCACTGTTGAGCCCGAGGGTGTTCACGGTGTTGACGCGGGATTGGTTCTCTGCGGGAAAACCGTCGAGCGCACTGGATAGCATGGCGTGGTCCTTGGAGTGGTCCCACAGGGCGCCTGCGCTGACGTGCCATGTCCAGTAGCGCTTCTCGCCAATGCTTTGGTCGATGCCGACGTAGGTGAAGGCCCCCCAGGCTCCACTGACGTTCATCGGCTTGTAGGTGTAGACACCGTTGGCGGGGTTGTAGGTCAGGGATTGCGCCACGTCGCGGTGGTGGTAGTTGAACGAAGCGGCGAGGTGGAGCATGCCCTTATTCTGCTCCGCGTGGTCGTAGTAATCAGCATTGAACCTCGTAGATGCCTTTCCCTTCAGGTCGGAATTGCCAAGCTTGACGATGAGCGGGTGGCTGTCGTCGCGGAAATTGATGCGGTCGAGGAGGACGTTTCGCTCCTGATCGAAAGAGGCCTTGAACTGGATGTCGCGCCGTCCGTCCTTCCACACTTTGCGGGACTCAAACGTGAAGTTGGGCAGGAACACCGTCTGGCTTACCAGCGTATCGAGTGCCCCTCTCTGATAGTGCAGCTGCTCGTGTTGCAACGGTGTGCGGATGTAGAATCGCCATAGCGCATAGTCTATCTTGATATGGAAATCTGGGTGGGTGTAGTAATTTCGCTTAAAAAGCATGAAGATGAGATTGTTAGACCAGTCGTTGCTGCGACTGTCGTAGGAGTTGCGCAGGTCGGTGATGGCGGTCAGGGCATCTATCTGCGAAGGGAGCAGGAGCGAATCGGGGTGGTAGAGGTAATCGCGGTTGTGCTGACTGCGGAAGTAGAAGAAATCCGTGACGTTGGCGCAAATGTTGTTGCTGAAGTCTTTGCCAAATCCGATATGGGCGGTTGCCCACGTGCTGCGGTTGAAGAGGTCGTTGGTGTTGTGCTGCGTTTGGCTCGACGGGGGAACCGTCGAGTTCAGCGACTGGGTGGCTGAGGTGTAGCGGTGGGCTTGCCGGGTTTCGTCGTTGTCGTGCTCTGCCTTGGCGTAGAACGAAATGTTTTGTTTCTTCTCTTTGTTGATGTTGAACGAACCCTGTACCTCTACATAGCCGCTCCAGGCTCTGCCCTCGCTCATTCCGACGGTGCGCTGCGAAACGGTCAACGAATCATTCCATTCGTCGAAGGCTGTGTTGAACGAGCCGTCACGTTTGGCGTAGTCGAAATGGGCAACGGCATCCAGATACATCGGTTTGGTCAGCGTGAAGGCGTTGTTCAGCGTCAGCTTCCGGTTGCCCGTGTGGTGGAACGATTCCGAAAGCGACGTAGGCTTGAGGCCTTCGAGAAACCGTTCCCGGCGCTGGCTCATGGTCTGCTCGTCGGCGGAGGATGCGTAGTCCGCCCGCAGCGTCTCTTTTATGATGTCGCCTACGGAGTGGTAGTTGATTTCCGCCCCCACGCTGCGCGTCGTGGTCAGCGACTGAGGCTGGCGGGCCGGACTCCACTGGCCCGACTGCCCTATGTGGCGCTGCTCGTTCACGTTGTTGGCATTGCCCACCAAGGTCAGTCGCAGCCGATCGGTGAAGCCGAGGAGGAAGCCACGCCCCAGCCACCGAGACCCACCCCCATCCCCTCCCTGTGAGGGAGGGGTGCAAGTACCGTTGGCTATCGGGTAGCAGTAACCACTCCCCTCCCTCGCAGGGAGGGGTAAGGGGGAGAGTCCCCCTTCCACATTACCGATATATCCCTGACTGTATTCGTTTTTCAGGTTCACGTCCATGACATAGCGTCGTGGCTCTACGTCGTAGCCCAAGGCAAGGCTCCTGTCTGTTTGCTTCTCATAGACCTTCAGATTCTTCACCGTGTAGTAGGGCAGATTCTCCATCAGCACCTTCTTGTTGCCGCCGAAGAACGTGCGCGAGCCAAGCAGCAGTTCATCCACCTTGCGTCCGTTGACGAATATCTCGCCCTGGTCGTTCATCGTCACACCTGGCAGCTGGCGTATCAGGTCGTCGAGCATCGAGCCTTCGGGCAGGTTGAAGGCCGTGGCATCGTAGACCAGTGTGTCGCCTCGCCAGAAGAACTTGACCTTGGTAGCCGTCACCACCACCTCCTTCAGGTTGATGTTCCTCATCTTGTGCATCTTCAGCGTAGGCACGTGTATGTCCTCTCTCTCCGTGGCCGCAACGCTCACACGCTGCCACTTGTCATCGTAGCCATTCAGTCGAGCCCGCACCAAGTATTCACGGCCCGGTCGCACCGGCGCAACGAACTGTGCCATCACGAGGCGCTCGCTGCCATTGTAAAAACGTATCATAGATGCTGAGTCTACAACCACTGTGCTGTCCGTCGTGAATACCGACACCCGTGCGTCGGGCAGCGGCATCTTCAGGAAGCCGTCTTCCACCGGTCCCACGAGGCTTACCTTTTCCACGGCAGGCCGCCAGCCCCGCTTGGCCTGAACGGTGATGAGGCGTCCCTGCTGTTTCACCTTGACGGGCAGCTTCTTGCAAACCTTTCTCACAGCTTCGGGCACGGTGAGGTTGCTCACCTTAGCGGAGGTTTGCAGCTTGTCGAGACCGTCGGAGAGGATGGTGATGGTGTACTCCTGCTGTCCCAGCTCAATGGTGCGCAGGGCCTCGGTCAGTGGCGTGTCGCTGAAGTCATGGGTGACTTGCGCTGTTACGCAGCTAAATGACAAATATAAAAGGATAAATAACAGTTGCCGTTTCATAATCATAAGAATCCCCCCACCACGTCTCACGACGCAGTGAGGGAGGTGTTTTACTACTATTTACTATCTTTATCTTCTTTGATTTCTACAAAGATGGTGTCATGCTGTAAGGTCAGGCAGAGTCCGTCGAACAGGTTCAGACCGTCAATGAAGTCGCTTAGCGGCGTATCGGGGTCCCATGTCATGATGAACTTCATGCCCTTGGCCTCCTCGTCGCGGAAGCTGACGGCCTTGCCGTAGTGGGCCGAGACGACGGTGAGAATGCTGTCGAGGCGCACGTCGTCGAAACGGACAGGTGCCCCCCGGACAGTCCCCGTAGGGGCTTCACTCGTTTCAAAAGCTGTTCCCGTTGTAGCATCCTCTGGCGCAGAACTAGAACTCAGAAGGTGGATGGTAGCGTACACCAGTCCACTGAGGAAGACTGCACCGAGGAAGACAGCGGCTATGCGGTATATCCACCCTTGCCTTTGAGCACCCTGCCCGTGACGGCTGGGAAGTGTGGGGTTATGCAGCTTTTCCCTCTGATACACTTTCTTGCAGTCGGCCATTACGTCGTAAGCCTTTCGTACTTCTTCGTCCGAGAGCAGTTCCTTCAACTGTGCCTCGGTCATCGCTTCCGGCTCGTCCATCAGCCGCAGCAGCGTCATTAGTTTGTCGTTCGTCTCCATGATCGTCAGGGGTTGAAATGGTTCTTGATTCGCGTAATTGCAGCAACAAGATGCTTGTACACCGCCACCTCGCTGATGCCCAGCTCTGTAGCTATCTCACGGTACTTCAGTTCCTCACCGAAGCGCAGCTGGAACACACGGCGCTGAGCCTCGGTCAGTCCCGTATGGATGAAAGCCTGCAGGCAGTCCAGCCTCTCCTTCTCCTCGTCCTCTGTCGCCGTCGGCTGGTCGAGGGCATAGAGATGTGTCACCCGCTCCGTCAGCGTCTTGCGAGCCAGGACGTTGCGGCAGCGGTTGCGCACGCTCGCACAGAGGTAGGCCAGCTCGCGGCCACGTTCCACCTCGGGCTTACGTCGCAGCAGCTCGGCAAAGAGGTCGCTCACCACGTCCTGTGCCTCTGCGTCGTCGTAGAGCATGGCACGAGCCTCGGCCAGCAGGCGGGCATGGTGTTGTCGGAACAGCTTTTCCAGTGAACTTTGATTCATCTTTCGTTGCTTGCGTTTTATCATAGAGACAAACGAATGCTTCGTTTTCCTAACCTATATAACGCAAAAAGGCGTTTACTTGGTATAAAAGAGATTTGTAAACCGAGTTTACAAGCTGTTTTCGGGGATTTTTCGTAATTTTGCAGTCGTTATGAGACAAATAGTTACAATTCTTTGCCTGATGATGGCGATTCTGACCTCCTGCCAATCAGAGCATGAGCGGCAGACGGCAATGCTGAATGACCTGATGGAGGCCACGGACAACTACGACACGATGCCCAACGATTCCCTCGCCCGCGCCGTGCTCTACTACATGGAGCGGCATGGGTCGTCTCGCGAGCTGCAGCAGACGTGGCGCATGATGGCGAAGATGTACCGCCGCCACGGGGCACTGATATACGAGGGCTTCGCCTACGAGATGGCCTCCGACTGCGTGGACTCGCTGAGTGCAGACTTCGACCCGCGTGCCCTGGCCGAGATATGCCATGAGTGGAGCATCAACCAGCAGTTCTCCTTCGACGATGAGGTGGCAAAGCAAACGGCACGGCGAGGCATGAGGCTGGCACAGCAGGCTGGCGACACCTTATTATATTATAGATGCATGGGGCAGGAAGCGAATGTGGCGCTG
>CACYME010000066.1 GCA_902775475.1 uncultured Prevotellaceae bacterium | reverse complement strand
ACGTTGCTGTTCAGCCAATGCTTTCTGCTGAAAACGGCTGTAATTGTATAGAGCCGCTGTTTTGTTTACCTCGTCAGTAACTTTATGGGCATAGACGGAATCGTTCATCGCAAAAGCGTAAATGGCATATTTAGCAGAAGAATCAGGCTGGTGCAGATGTTGAAAAGCTATAGAAAGGCCGCGAGATCCAAAACATTGGTTCTCTATGTCACGGCCAGTATTAAGCTCTTTGCGGAAATATGTGGCGGCAGAGTCATATTCTTGTCTGCTAAGATAGTATAGACCTACATAATAATAGTAGATTTCCCTGCCTTGGTCAATATTGCCTAAAGAGTCAAAATAGCCCGACTTATTGCGGTACAAATTCAGGTAGGTGCCAGCATCCTCTGTCTTCCCTTCTGATAACAGGCTGCTCAGCACTAATGGGCAATACCTTGAAGCCACCCCTTCTCCATAAAGATCTTTCAATTGGTCAAAGGCGGAGTTGAATGAAGAAATGACCAGAGAATCCTGTTTCAACTGAACATAACCTCCAATTTTAAGAGCATTCTCATTAATCGCCTGTACTGTATCGTTAGCTTTCCAGGCATAATAAACAGCCTGATTGACATTGCTGATATAGTCCTCCATCAGGTTCTGCTTGTAGAAAACATCTGCCATCTGCCCGTACACTCGGCTGAGTTTCGCCCAGTCGCAGTCCTGTGCGGTGGTGTCGGCGCAGGTAGCTGCATCAAGGTAGGCATTGATGGCTGCGGGTGCCTCGCCGAGGTCGGCGTAGGTTCGTCCGAGGATGTAGTGTGCGCGCATCCGCTCGTTGGGCGTGCCGTGTCGGTCGAAGAAGTCGGCGAGGGCCTGTGCGAGCGAGTCGTTGGTCATCAGGCTGTCGGCCACGTTCTGTCGCTCCAGCTCCTCTAATTGGGCCAGTCGCTGCTGCCTGTCGCCCGAGGTGCAGGCGGCGAGCAGCCATGTCAGCAGCAGGGCTATGGAGAGTCTTTTCATCGCTTCGCGCATTTTTGTTGCAAATGTACACAAATTTTTTGAGAAATGATATTATTTTTTCTCGCTTTTTTTGCTTTTTGTAAGTACCGCTGTGGCTCCCTGCACTTTTTCACTAATTGCGATAAGTAACAAATCAAAATTATCTTATATGAAATATTCAACTAATTATGTTCAGCTACTTAATTAGTGAAAAACAGACCCAGAGGCGGAGGCCCGTGAGATGGGTTCCCGAAAGTTGAAAATATGTTAAGGCGGGAGGCTCTGAAAATCGGTTAAGTGGCCTCATATTTTAAAAATTCTGCACGAAAAAACTTTTGGTCGAAAAAAACGCGAATTTTGAGAGGCTTTACCAAATGACTGGCTTTCAGGGGTTTAGCCTAAAAATGGCGCAAAAACACATTTGACGGCTGAAAAAAGTCAACGCCGTAGAAAAATTTGGCGTTGACTTTTTCATCTGAGGCGTGCTTATAGAAATGAAAAACGACGCGAAAATCGGCAAAAATTTGGCCAAAAAAGGGCGAAATCCTGCACAAAACCGCCCTTGGTGTGCAAAAACCGAGCTGGGAGTCGTTTCTTTATCGCCGCGAAAGGCTGCACAAAAGGGCGAAAGTGTGCAAGTTTTCTTTCTAAATTGAAAATTTTTTTTGTAAAAAATCAAGAATTTTGTTTTTACGTTCTTTTACAATTTAGAGGGCGGGTTAAACAGAAATTAACTATTTTTGTTGCCGAGCAGAGACGCAGAGGACGCAGAGTCTCTGCGCGAATACAAAATCTTTTACAATATTGCCGCAAAGTGGTCTTGTCCCCCTTTTTTCTCTGTTTTTATTGTTTTTCCCCGTTTTTTTGTATGACCGTTTTGCGGTGTAAGTCTATATACTCCCCTCCCTCGGGAGGGGTTGGGGGTGGGGCTTCTTCTTACTTACTTCTGCATGTCGTAGACCACCTGCATGAGGCGCTTGCCGAGCTGGTCGGCCTCTTCGATGGTCTGTGCCTCGCTGTAGACGCGGATGATGGGCTCGGTGTTCGACTTGCGCAGGTGCACCCATCGGGTGGGGAAGTCGATTTTCACGCCGTCGATGTCGTTCACCGTGGCCTCGGGGTCGCCGGCGAACATCTCCTTCACGCGCACGAGGATGGCGTCGACGTCGGTGTCGGGCGTCAGGTCGATGCGGTTCTTGGCTATCTGGTAGTCGGGGAAGGTGCGTCGCAGCTCGGTGGCGGTGCATCCCTTCTGTGCGAGCGAGGAGAGGAAGAGGACGATGCCTACGAGGGCGTCGCGTCCGTAGTGGCTCTCGGGGTAGATGACGCCGCCGTTGCCCTCGCCGCCGATGATGGCCCCCACCTCCTTCATCTTCGTGGTGACGTTCACCTCGCCCACGGCGGCGGCTGCGTAGTGGCCGCCATGACGCTCGGTGACGTCGCGCAGGGCCCGTGTGGAGCTGAGGTTGCTCACGGTGTTGAGGGCTAAGTGTTGAGTGTTGAGCGGTTTTTCTGCTGCCGCAGAACTAACGTCACTAAACCCTAAACTCTCAACACTCAACTTACTTAACACGTAGTCGGCCACGGAGACGAGGGTGTACTCCTCGCCGAACATGCGGCCGTCCTCGCAGATGAAGGCGAGACGGTCTACGTCGGGGTCGACGACGATGCCGAGGTCGAAGCCGCCCTGTCGCATGCGGTCCATGATGCCTGCGAGGTTCTTCTCCAGTGGCTCGGGGTTGTGGGCGAAGTGCCCGTTGCACTCGCCGTTGAGCATCTCGTAGTCGCAGCCCAGTGCCTGGAAGAGCTGTGGGAGGATGATGCCTCCCACGGAGTTGATGGTGTCGGCGCAGACGCGGAAGTGGCGTCGGCGGATGGCCTCGACGTCGGCCAGTCGCAGGTTGAGCACGCTGTCGACGTGGCGCTGGTTCATGGTGTCGTCGGTGACGACGCGGCCCAGGCGCTCCACGGGGGCATAGTCGAAGTCCTCGGCCTCGGCGATGCGCAGCACCTCGGCGCCGTCGGCGGCGGTGAGGAACTCGCCCTCGCTGTTGAGCAGCTTCAGGGCGTTCCACTGCGTGGGGTTGTGCGAGGCGGTGATGATGATGCCGCCGTCGGCCTGGTGCCAGCGCACGGCCAGCTCGGTGGTGGGCGTGGTGGCCAGTCCGATGTCGATGACCTCGTAGCCCATGCCGACGAGTGTTCCGCAGACGACGTCGCGCACCATCGGTCCGCTGATGCGTCCGTCGCGTCCAACGACTATCTTGAGTGAAGAGTGAAGAGGCTTTTCATTCTTGATGAAGGTGGCGTAGGCGGTGGTGAACTTAACGATATCGAGGGGGTTCAGGGTGTCGCCGGTGCGTCCGCCGATGGTGCCGCGGATGCCGGAAATGGATTTAATCAGTGTCATAAGAGTTCTTATAAGTCGGTTTTACGTTGGAAGGTGATTTCGTAGTAGTAGGGATAGACATTCTGCGAGGCGATGATGTGTCCCTGCGTGTGGGGCACGATGAGGCGCACCTTGGCAATCTGGTCGTCGGCGGTGCGCGGCCGGCCCATGTTCAGGTAGGGCAGGGGGACGATGAGTCCCTGTGGCACGGTCTCGGTGTTGCTGTGGTAGACGTACCAGCTGCCGCCGGTGTTGAACGAGGCGGTGAACGAGTTGCCCTGTCGCTTCACGTTCATGATGTCTACGTCGTAGGGGTTCACGTCGTTGTAGATGGCCGAGGAGTCGATGAGCCCCACCTCGACGAAGCGCACCAGCAGGTCGCTGTTCTCGCCGTCCTGCAAGGGCTTGCCGCAGCCCTGGTGGACGATTTGCATGTAGACGCCGGAGTTGTCCATGTAGACAAACTGGCGCTTGGCCACGTCGGTGACGTCGCCCTGCTGATGGAACTGACTTTCGCTGATGACCACGAAGCTGGAGTCGGCCAGGAACTCGCGGATGGCCTTGCGTTCTTTCTCTTTCTTGTCGCCGTAGGTCTCGTAGTCGTTGCAAGCCACCAGCGATGCCAGGCTTACAACGGCCAGGAGTAGAAACAATGCTTTTCTCATTATCTTTTTTCTTCTCTTTCGTTATTCGGATGCAAAGGTACGAAAGAGTTAGGAGTTAGGAGTTAGGAGCGGGGAGTTTTTGTCCCGTGGTTAATTATTTTTAACTCCTAACTCCTAATTCCGTAACTACTTAAGCTTATCCTCAAAAGCTTCAATGGCCTTTTTGGCAATATCCACGGCCTGGCTGAGCGAGCAGTAGAGTCGGCCGCCGGAGGCGTTGAGGTGGCCACCGCCGTTGAAGAAGCGTGCCGCCATCTCGTTGCAGGGGAACTGGTCTACGGAGCGTAGGCTCACCCACACGAGGTTGTCCTTCTCGGTGTCCTCGCGCAGTGAGATGCTCAGCTTGTGGCCCTTGATTTGCAGCGGCATGTTCACCAGGCCCTCGGCATCGCCCTTGATGAAGTGGAAGCGGCGCATGTCGGCACGGGTGATGGTGAAGTAGCTGGCGTGGCGCTGGGCGTCGACCACCAGCCGCTCGTACATGACGAAGCCCGTCAGGCGCAGGCGGTTCTCGGAGAAGTTGTGGTAGACGTTGCGGTAGATTTTGTCCTTGTTGATGTGCTTCGTGAGCAGCTGCGAGATGATGAAGAAGATGTCGGGGTCGCTGGAGTTGTAGGTGAATCCGCCCGTGTCGGTCATCATGCCGCAGTAGACGGGCACGGCGAAGTGCTTCGACAACTGTTCGAAGCAGCCCAGCTGCCACACCAGGCGGAAGACGAGCTCGCAGGTGCTGCTGGCCTCGGGGTGCGAGATGGTCACCACGCTGTCCACCGTCGGGTCGAGGTGGTGGTCGATGAGCACCTTCCTGGCGGGCGAGGCGCAGAGCGACTGCTCCATGTCGGCCGTGCGCTGGGGCGTGTTGAAGTCGAGGCAGAACACCAGGTCGGCATGCTGCAGCACGAAGTCGCAGCCCTCGCGGTGCTTGTCGTAGCGGATAATCTTGTCGCTGTTGGGCAGCCAGTGTAGGTAGTCGGGATACTGGTCGGGCACGAACACCTGCGGCTCCTTGCCGTAGACCGCACGCAGCACCTCGGCCCACGCCAGGCACGAGCCGAGGGCGTCGCCGTCGGGGTTCTGGTGGCAGGTCAGCACGATGTTTTCACTCTTCTTGATGAGGTCGATGAGCAATGCCTGCTGCTCATCGCTGATGATATTCTTTAGCATAACGCGTGCAAAGGTACGAAAAAGCGGGCGAACAGCCAAGAAAATGCGCTCGCTTTTAGTTGTAATTATGTTAACAGTCGGCGTGCGAAGTGGTGGACGGGGTACCAGGCCGAGAGGAAGCTGACGGCGAGGACGGTGACGAAGACGAGCACCACGTCCCAGGGATGGACGCTCACGGGGTAGGCGTTGACGATGAACGAACCCTCGGATTGTCCCAGGGCGATGATGCCGAACTGCTGCTGCAGCCAGCAGAGGAGCAGTCCCACGACGATGCCCACGACGGCTCCGATGGCCGAGATGAGCCACCCCTCGAGCAGGAAGATGGCCGTCACCTGGCGGTCGCTGGCGCCGAGGGCACGCAGCGTCTGCACGTCGTCGCGCTTGTCGATGATGAGCATCGAGAGCGAGCCGATGATGTTGAAGCAGGCCACGATGAGGATGAAGGTGAGGAAGATGTAGGCGATGAGCTTTTCGACCTTCATGATGCGGAAGGTGTCGTCCTGCTGCTCATAGCGGTCGCGGACGTGGTACTTCGTGCCCACTATCTGCTTGATGCGGCTCTTGACGGCCTCGAAGTCGCTGCCTGCCTTCAGGCGCAGCTCTAAGGAGGAGAGCATGCCCTGCTGGTCGAAGATGCGGCGGGCAAAGCCAATGCTGGTGAGGATGTAGCCGCGGTCGTACTTCTGCTGCATGACGCTGAAGATGACGCCGGGCGAATAGAGCGAGTCCTCGACGAAGCCCTCCTCGGGGCTGTTCAGGTCGAGCTGCCCTTCGCGCCGTGGGGCGTAGATGTGCAGCGGCTGGTCGTAGCGGTAGCCCGTGCCGAGCAGCTCGGCGAGGCGTATGCCGGGGATGCCGTAGTGCATGCCGGCGGCGTGCAGCTCGAAGCGCCCGTCGCCCTGCACTATCTCGCGGATGTGCGTCAGCCGGTCGAAGTTGTCCTCCACGCCCTTCACGGTGACCATCGCCTGACGGTCGCGGTAGACCACCATCGCCTGGTCCTCCACGCACTCCGTGGCCACGTCGACCTGCGGCAGCTCCTTCACCTGCACCAGCAGGGGGTCGTCGGCGGGGGCCGTCTTCCCCTCAACGGGCGTTATCTGCAGCTGCGGGTCGAAGTTGGTGAAGAGCGAGGCCACGAGGTCGCTGAAGCCATTGAACACGCTGAGCGCCACCACCATGGCCATCGTGGCCACGGCGACGCCCACGGCCGAGATGCCGCTGATGACGTTGATGACGTTGGTCGACTTCTTGGAGAAGAGGTAGCGGCGGGCTACGAAGAAGGGAAAACGCATAAAAAACTCCTAACTCCTAACTCCTAAGAGCTCGTCGATGTGGTCGATGTAGTCGAGCGAGTCGTCGATGAAGAAACGCAGTTCGGGGATGATGCGCAGCTGATGGCGCACGCGCTGGCCCAGCGTGTAGCGTATCTGGGCATTGTTCTTGTTGATGTTCTGCAGCAGCTCCTCGGCGCGTTCCGAGGGGAAGATGCTCAGGTGGGCGGTGCAGATGCCCATGTCGGGGCTGACGCGCGTCTGCGTCACGCTCACCATCACGCCGTGCATCGAGCGGGTCTGCTCCTGGAAAATCTGGCTCAGCTCCTTCTGCAGCAGGCGTGCAACCTTGTTTTGTCTTGTCTCTTGCATATTTCTTTATGTTAGAAGGCAACCGGAACAACCGGAACAACTACATGTTGTCTTAGTTGCAGGGGTTGTCGTTTGCTTTTTTACAGCAGGTCGAGGCAGCGCTCGATGTAGATGCCGCAGTTGAAGTCGGTGACGTCGCGGTTGCGGTCTATCATGCGGCTCACCACGTCCATGGCGCGGCGGGTGGCCTCGGGCAGCGGCTGGCCGTTGCCCATGACGGCACCGATGAGCACGGCAGAGAAGATGTCGCCCGTGCCGTGGAACTGCCCGGGAATCTCCTCGTAGTCGTGGAAAAAGTAGTCGCCGCTGTCGGCATCGTAGCCGCAGACGGTGTTGCGCCCCTCGACGACGCAGCTGGTGATGATGGCCGAGCGGGCACCGATGAGCACGATGCTGTCGAGCAGGCGGCGAGCCTCGTCGCGCGAGATGCCCTTGCGCTGGAAGGGAACGCCGGCCAGATAGCACGCCTCGGTGTAGTTGGGCTTAGCCACGTGGGCCACGCTCACCATGCGGCGCATCAGCTCCACCTGCCGCTGGTCGATGCCGTTGTAGAGGCTGCCGCCGTCGCCCATCACGGGGTCTACGAAGACGGTGCAGCCCAGCGTGGCCTGCTCGCGGCAGTAGGCCTCCACCAGCCCGGCCTGCTCGCGGCTGAACATCAGGCCGGTGCAGATGGCATCGAAGTGGAAGCCCAGGTGCTGCCAGATGGGGAACGTCTGCCGCATGTAGTCGGTGGTGTCCATCTGGGCATATTCACCGTAGTTCAGTGTGTTCGACACGAGCGCCGTGGGCATGCAGAACGCCGGCAGACCCATGTAGCTGAGCACGGGCAGCATGGCCGCCATGCCCACCTTGCCGTAGCCGGCGATGTCGTTGATGAGCAACACCTGCTTCATCTCACGGCCTTTAGGTTCTTCTCCAGCTGACGGGTGCTGCTGGCGCCCACGAGGACGCTCGTCACGCCGCGCTGCTCCAGAATCCAGCGCAGGGCCTTCTCGGCCAGCGTGCGCCCCTCGGCCTGTGCCTCGGCGTTCCACTGCTGCAGCTGCCTGAGCAGCTCGGGTGTGAGCATCGACTCCTTGAGGAACTTACCCTTCGACATGCGCGAGTCCTCGGGAATGCCGTTCAGGTAGCGGTCGGTGAGCAGGCCCTGCGCCAGCGGCGAGAAGCTGATGAAGCCCACGCCCCGTTCGGCGCAGAAGTCGAGGATGCCCTCCTGCTGCGGCTCGCGGTCGAGCAGGTTCAGCCGACCCTGGTAGATGAGCAGGGGCACGTCGCGCTCCTTCAGGTAGTCGTAGGCGAACTGCGTGGCTTGCAGCGGCCAGCGCGAGATGCCCACGTAGAGCGCCTTGCCCGCCTTCACCATGTCCACCAGCGCCTGCAGCGTCTCCTCAAGCGGTGTCTCCGGGTCGTAGCGGTGCGAGTAGAACAGGTCCACATAGTCCAGGTGCATGCGCTTCAGGCTCTGGTCGAGACTGGCCATGAGGTACTTGCGCGAGCCCCAGTTGCCGTAGGGGCCGGGCCACATGTCGTAGCCCGCCTTCGACGAGATGAACAGCTCGTCGCGGTAGGGGCGGAAGTCGTCGTCCATCAGTCGGCCCATCGTCTCCTCTGCCGAGCCGTAGGCCGGGCCGTAGTTGTTGGCCAGGTCCCAGTGCACCACGCCGTGGTCCAGGGCATAGCGCGTAATCTCACGGCTGCGCTCGTAGGGGTCCACGCTGCCGAAGTTGTGCCAGAAGCCCAGCGACAGCTCGGGCAGCAGCACGCCGCTTCGTCCGCAGCGGCGGAACGTCATTCCCCCCTCGTCGTAGCGGGTGGGGGAAGCAGAATAGTTCTCCATAGGCTCGGTTCGTTATTTCTTCAGTCTGTTAGCCAGGTAGAGGATGATGACGGCGCCCACGACGGCCGTGCCCAGCTGTCCGAGCAGACCGCCCCAGCTGATGCCCAGCAGGCCGAACAGCCAGCCGCCGAGGGCACCGCCGAGAATACCGACGATGAGGTTCATCACCAAGCCCAGCCCGCTGCCCTTCATCAGTTTGCCGGCGCAGAATCCGGCCAGACAGCCCATCACGCATGAAAGTACAATGTCCATATAAAAATAATGTTTATGTTGATTATCGGCTGCAAAGGTAAGAAAAAAGGTTGAAACAGACGAGCGAATTTGGAGAAATAATGCAAAACAGCCTGAAATTAGGTTGATAAGGAGAATATCGTCAATAGCAAAAAAGAAATGCAACAAATGCAACAAATGTTACAACACGTATAAACACTGGGGTTTCCAGCGATTTCACACCCCGAAAACACCCAAGGTATACCTTTGCACACTCTCCCGCAGAGTGTGCAAAAACAAGCCCGAAGCCCCCACTACGAGCCCCCCCTTCTGCCCCCGAGGGGGCTACTATAGACTTCTCCACCTGCAAAACTATAGAAGCCCCCTCGGGGGCCGTAGGGGGGGCTTCTTCCTCGGG
>CACYME010000065.1 GCA_902775475.1 uncultured Prevotellaceae bacterium | reverse complement strand
CGGGGTCCCACCTCTTCCCATTCCGAACAGAGAAGTTAAGCCCGCCTGCGCCGATGGTACTGCAATGCAATGCGGGAGAGTAGGAGGCCGCCTTTTTTTTTCAGACAGGAGTCCCGGAGTCACGGTCGTGGTTCCGGGATTCTTTTTTTTGTGCCCTTAATAAGCCATTTAGCAGCGCATGGTGCCCTTTTGGAGCAAAATGACCCCCTTTTGGCGTAAAATGACAACTGAGAATCAGCGAAAACGTTGTACCTTTGCATGGATTTTTAGAACACTCGGAATAACAAGCAAACAACATCTATAGCGATTATGAAGAAACTCTTACTTACTACGGCCTGCCTAATCGCCTTCGTGGGGAATATGGCGGCACAGACGGTGAAGGCAGAAATTGCTCCATTTAAGATTGATGCTAATGGAGAAGCAACATTGTCGATGACGTTGACTAATTCAGTTAATGTGTATAGTTTCCAATTTGATTTGTATCTACCTGAAGGTGTCTCCTTGAAATTATCTAAAAGAGGCAACATTACAGAGCCTACCTCTTACGCAAAAGACCCTGATAGATTAGAAACTTATAGTATTCAAGGGTCTGTTCATGATGGGTTCTATCGTTTTACTGCCACATCCTATGAAGAAGCAGGGGGCAATGATGGCGAAATATTTCAGTTCTTTGTTGAAGCATCAGATCAGGTTTCTACAGGCCCTCAGGTGGCAAAGCTTGATGGAATGGTCTTTTCATTATCTCAAAACGGAGGAGCTGGAACAGGACTGGAGTTGCCCGCTTATGAGGTTACTGTCACCCCCACTATTCCCGTGAAGGTAACATCTGCTGGCTACGCAACGTTTAGCTGGCCGAAGACGCTGGACTTCTCTGGCTGCGATGGACTGGCTGTCTATCGTGCCGACAAGGTTGAAGAGGGACAGTTGACTACAAAGCTGGTCGAAGATGGCATCGTTCCTGCTTGTGAGGGTGTGCTGCTGAAGGGTGCTGCTGGTACCTACAACCCTGAGACGACAGACAAGATTGGTACGTTTGGAACCAACGAATTCAAGGGCACTGCCACTGAAACATACACTGTAAATAGTACGGGCATTTGGGCTTTTGCAAATCTTGATGGCGACAAAGGCTTCTTCCCCGTGAAGAGCGGTGTTGAGATTCCCATGTACAAGGCTTATCTGCAGACTACTGCCAACGTTCGTGGATTCCTCCTCGACACTGAGACCGACGGCATCCGTGACATGCAGCTGAACGGCCGTGGCGAGCTCTACAACCTGAGTGGCCAGAAGGTCGACGGTCAGCAGCACAAGGGGATCTACATTCGTGACGGCAAGAAGTTTGTCGTGAAATAATTAAGGAAACGGTAACAACCTAAATAAATAGCATACAAGATGAAACAGACATATCAGTCACCGCGTACAACCGTCGTTGTCCTTCAGACGCAGCATCTCCTTACCCAGAGTGAGACTTTCGACATGAATGGGGAGAAGCAAATAGAAAATTCCGATGCCATTCTCTCGCGCCAAGGCAATATATGGCTTGACGACGAAGAGGATTAATATCCTGCAAAAAAAACAAAAGACCGCTTCCAGTGCTGGGAGCGGTCTTTTTGTTTTGGCAATGCTATAGCAGCTGACCTATTTGTGCGTAGCTTCCCCTGTTCTCAGCAGGGAAGTCGGCGGGCGCTGCCATTGTTTTTCCCGCCCGCTGCCAATATCGTCCCCGTCCGCTGCCAACGGAAAAGGCGTGGCTTTTTTCCCGCTCCGGCATGGCCTGGTCCCAATTTCTCGCCGCCTTTTTCCTCTCATCCCTGCTGCTGCGGGGAAACGAGAGGTCTTTCGAGCTGGAAATCAATAGTTCTCGGCCTTCACCTGGAAGTAGGCTTGCGGATGGTCGCAGACGGGGCACACATCGGGGGCCTTCTTGCCGATGACGATGTGTCCGCAGTTGGCGCACTGCCAGATGACGTCGCCGTCCTTCGAGAAGACGCGCTCGCGGCGCACGTTGTCGAGCAGCTTGCGATAGCGTTCCTCGTGGGCCTTCTCGATGGCAGCCACGCCCTCGAACTTCTCGGCAATCTCGGGGAAGCCCTCCTCGCGTGCCTCGCGTGCCATGCGGGCGTACATGTCGGTCCACTCGAAGTTCTCGCCGCCAGCGGCAGCCTCCAGGTTCTCCTCGGTGCCCTTGATGGCGCCGCCCTCGAGCAGCTTGAACCACATCTTGGCGTGCTCCTTCTCGTTGGCAGCCGTCTCCTCGAAGATGGCAGCTATCTGCACGTAGCCGTCCTTCTTGGCCTTCGATGCCCAGTAGCTGTACTTGTTGCGTGCCATCGACTCGCCTGCAAAAGCCTCCTGCAGGTTCTTCTCGGTCTTTGTTCCTTTCAGTTCTTTCATTGTTCTGTTGGTTTTTGGTGAATAATATAATAATGTAGAATGAATTCGTTTAATTCGTTCAATTCGTTGGCCCTGTTCCTTGTGCCTTGTCGTGCAGTTCTGCGGTGGCGGTGAAGAAGGCGTCGCCGCTGGAGTTCAGGGCCGTCTCCACCGAGTCCTGCACCACGCCGATAATGAAGCCCACGGCCACGGCCTGCATGGCCACGTCGCTGCCGATGCCGAAGAGCGAACACGCCATAGGCACCAGCAGCAGCGAGCCTCCAGCCACACCCGACGCCCCGCAGGCTCCCAGTGTGGCGATGATGCTCAGGATGATAGCCGTGGGCAGGCTGACCGAGACACCCACCGTGTGGGCCACGGCCAGCGAGAGCACTGTGATGGTGACGGCTGCACCGTTCATGTTGATGGTGCAGCCCAGTGGGATGCTGACGGAGTAGAAGTCTTCGTCGATGCCCAGTCGTCGGCACAGTGCCATGTTGATGGGGATGTTGGCTGCCGACGAGCGGGTGAAGAAAGCGTTCAGCCCGCTCTCCTTCAGACACTGCCACAGCAGCGGGTAGGGGTTACGGCGTATGTAGACGAAGGCGATGAGCGGGTTGACCACCAGGGCCACGGTAGCCATGCTGCCCACGAGTAGCAGGAGCAGCCGTCCGTAGTCGGTGAAAATTTCCAGTCCGCTCTCAGCCACGCTGCTGAACACCAGGCCCATGATGCCGAAGGGGGCAAACTGTATGACCCACCTGACGACCAGCGAGACGACCTCGGCCAGGTCGCCCACCACGTTGATGGTCGTGGCGCTGGCCTTGAGCTTCAGGGCCAGACCGATGATGACCGCCCAGAAGAGGATGCCGATATAGTTGGCCGACGACACCGACAGCAGCGGGTTCGACACCAGGTTGGTGAGCAGGTTGGTGAACACATCGCTCAGTGCCCCAGGGGCCTCGCCGCTGGCGGCATCCTTCAGTGCAATGGTGACTGGGAAGAGAAAGCTGGCCACCACGGCCACGATGGCAGCGCAGAAGGTGGTGACCATATAGAGCGTGATGACCGTGCGGAAGCGGCTGCCCAGCCCGCCGTGGGCCTTGGCGATGGAGGCGCACACCAACACCGCCACCAGCACGGGGGCGATGGCTTTCAGGGCGCTGACGAAGACATGACCGAGGATGCCGATGGCCGACAGGCCGGGGGCGAAGAGCCCCAAGACGGCTCCGATGAGCAGTCCGCCCAGGATGCGCAGCACCAGGCTGGTGCTGCTCCATCGCTTCAGAATGCGGGTTAACAGCGTGTTCATGTCTGCAACTTTGCTGCAAAGATAGGAATAAAACGAAGAAAAACAAAATTTTTTCCTTTTTTTGTGGGATACGGGGAGAAAAACACGCTGAAACTGGCGGTTAATTGAAAAAATATGTGTAAGTTTGCAGTCCGAAAAGAAACTACTAATAACCCATTGACTATGAAAAGAATTCTTTCCGTCGCTGTCATGGCCCTCGTTACTTTGTCGGGCCATGCCCAAAAGCAGTCGGCCACAGCAGGTGGCTATCCCATCTCGCCCGTTCCCTTCACCAGCGTGAAGGTGACGCCCGGCACCTTCTGGGGCCAGCGCCTCGAGGCCTCGCGCAACGTCACCGTGCCCCTGGCCTTCTCGAAATGCGAGAGCGAGGGCCGCTACAAGAACTTCGAGAACGCTGCCGCCCACCTGAAAGACCCCTCGAAGGTGTTCAAGGTGAATGGTGTGGGCTACTCGTTCGACGACACCGACCCCTACAAGACCATCGAGGGTGCCAGCTATCTGCTGCAGACCTATCCCGACAAGAAGCTGCGCCACTATGTGGACAGCGTCATCGACATCATCGCCACGGCGCAGGAGCCCGACGGCTATCTCTACACCGCCCGCACGCAGAACCCCGCCAACCCGCACCACTGGGCCGGCGACAAGCGCTGGGTGAAGGAGGAAGACCTGAGCCACGAGCTCTACAACCTGGGCCACATGGTCGAGGGCGCCATCGCCCACTATCAGGCCACGGGCAGTCGTAAGTTCCTCGACATCGCCATCCGCTATGCCGACTGCGTCTGCCGCGAGGTGGGCCCCAACGCTGGACAGGCCTGCGTGGTGCCCGGGCACCAGATTGCCGAGATGGCGCTGGCCAAGCTCTACCTGGTCACGGGCGACAAGAAATATCTCGACGAAGCCAAGTTCTTCCTCGACTATCGTGGCAAGACCACCATCGTGCACGACTATTCGCAGGCCCACAAGCCCGTCATCCTGCAGAATGAGGCCGTGGGCCACGCCGTGCGTGCCGCCTACATGTATGCCGGCATGGCCGACGTGGCAGCCCTGACGGGCGACGAGGCCTACATCCATGCCATCGATGCCATTTGGGACAATATCGTCACCAAGAAGCTCTACATCACAGGCGGCATCGGTGCCACGGCCAGCGGCGAGGCCTTCGGCCCCAACTACTATCTGCCCAACATGTCGGCCTACTGCGAGACGTGTGCCGCCATCGGCAATGTCTACGTGAACTACCGCTTGTTCCTGCTCCACGGCCAGTCGAAGTACTACGACGTGCTGGAGCGCACGCTCTATAACGGACTCATCAGCGGCGTCTCGCTCGATGGTGGCGGCTTCTTCTACCCCAACGTGCTCGAGTCGATGGGCGAGCGCCAGCGCCAGGCATGGTTTGGCTGCGCCTGCTGCCCCAGCAACATCTGCCGCTTCATTCCCTCGCTGCCCGGCTATGTCTATGCCGTGAAGGACCGCTCGGTCTATGTGAACCTCTTCCTGGGCAACAGCTCCACGCTGAAGGTGCAGGGCAAGCAGGTGGGCCTGAGCCAGACGACCAACTATCCCTGGGACGGCGACATCACCATCAATGTGGACAAGAACCAGGCCGGTCAGTTTGCCATGAAGATTCGCATACCCGGCTGGGTGAAGGGTCAGGTGGTGCCCAGCGACCTCTATTCCTATACTGACAACAAGCGCCTTGCCGCCACCTGCTCGGTCAATGGCGAGAACATCGCAGTGACCACCACCGACGACGGCTACCTCACCATTGACCGCCGTTGGAAGAAGGGTGACCGCGTGCAGCTGCACTTCGACATGGAACCCCGCACCGTGCGTGCCAACGAGAAGGTGGAGCAAGACCGTGGCATGATTAGCGTGGAGCGCGGCCCCATCGTCTATTGCGCCGAGGCTGTTGACAATCCCGGCTTCGACATCATGGCAGCGCTGATGAACCAGCAGCCGAAGTTCGACGTGCTCAGCGCACAGGACTTCAAGATTAAGGCTGCCGACGGTGAGCACACCTACCAGCTGACCAAGCTGACGACCGACGCACAGACGCTCGCCTTCGACAAGCAAGGTCGCCTGGCCGCCAAGGACGTCCGGCTGACCATGATTCCCTACTACGCCTGGTGCCATCGCCAGCGCGGCAACATGAAGGTGTGGCTCTCGCAGGACCTGCGCTCCACACGTCCGCAGGAGCCGCCCACGCTGGCATCGCAGAGCAAGATTGCCTCGTCGGTGCAGCTGCCCTCGCTCGGCAGCATCTGCGACCGGCTGGTGCCGAAGGATGGCGACGACCGCTCCATCCCCTACACTCACTGGTGGCCCAAGCAGGGCTCCACGGAGTGGATTAGCTACACCTTCCCCGAGGAAGCCACCGTGCAGTCGAGCACCGTCTACTGGTACGACGACCAGCCCTGGCAGGGATGCAAGGTGCCCGACAGCTGGAAGCTCTATTACAAGGATGCTCAGGGACAGTGGCAGCCCGTGAAGAACCCCGACGGCTATCCCGTGGCCAAGGGTGCTCCCTGCACCGTCAACTTCGACCCCGTGAAGACCAGCGCCTTGAAGCTCGAAGTGGTCATCAATAAGGACAAGTCGGCTGGCGTCTTCGAGTGGTCGGTCAGGTAAATCAACTTCTTCTCATAGATGAACCGTCTGCAGCAGGCATGGGTATGGCTGAGGCGCATTGGCCACTGTCGGGGATTCGGCATTCAGTCGCCCTCTGACTATCGCTTCGTGCGCTATGTGGTCAATGAGCATTGGCCATACTATGCTTACGCAGAACTGGGACGAACCGACGACTGGTTGCGCCGCAAGCTGGGCCTGCTCTATGTCCGGCTGGCCAACGAGCTGCAGCCCGCCACCGTCAGCGACCTCGTCGGGGTGGGGGAGTATGTGCTGGCCGGATGCCGAAAGGCAAAGATTGGCAGGCAGCTGGTGCCGTCGCCCGACTTGCTTATCGCTCCGGCGGGTGCCGATGTGGAGCAGCTTCTCAGCAGCTGTGGCGAGCAGAGCGTGCTGGTGGTCGAAGACATCGGACGGCGCTCTCAGGCGTGGAACCAGCTCTTGGCCGACGGGCGAACCATCGTCACCTTCGACCTCTACTATTGTGGCATCGCCTTCTTCGACAAGCGTCGTAGCAGGCAGCACTACATTGTGAACTTCTGAGTGCAGCCAAATCAGTAAGTACCAACCTTTAAAACCTGATAATCCAATGAAAATAACCAAAGTGTATACCCGTCGGGGCGATAAGGGCATGACCGACCTCGTGGGCAGCGTGCGCATCAGCAAGACCGACGTGCGCCTCGATGCCTATGGAACTGTCGATGAGCTGAACTCCCATCTGGGGCTGCTGGTCAGCATGATGACCACCGACGATGCAGAGCGGACGGTGGTGCTGCGGGTGCAGAACAACCTCTTCAACATCGGCACGCACCTGGCCACCGACCAGAGCCAGACGCCTCTCTACCCCTCGGCACGCTTGCCCGAGGGCGAGACGGCATTTCTGGAACAGCGTATCGATGCCATCAATGCGGCACTGCCCGAACCACAGGGGTTCGTGCTCCCTGGCGGAACTATGGCAGCAGCCCAGTGCCACGTCTGCAGGGCGGTCTGCCGAAGGGCAGAACGACGCATCGATGCCCTTGCTGAGCAGGCCACAGTAGGCTCTGATGTTGTTGAATATGTCAACAGACTGAGTGACTATCTGTTCGTTTTGGCTAAAATAATAAATTTTAACGCAGGTCAGGGCGAAATAATATGGCAAAATGCTTGCAAATAAGAAATAATTTACTACTTTTGCGCCCAAATTTAACAACACTAATAATTGAAAGACTATGTATTGGACACTTGAACTAGCATCAAAACTGGAAGACGCACCTTGGCCCGCAACCAAGGAAGAACTTATAGACTACGCCATCCGCTCTGGCGCTCCCCTCGAAGTGCTTGAGAATCTGCAGGAAATAGAGGACGAAGGCGATGTCTACGAAAGCATCGAGGATATCTGGCCTGACTATCCCACCAAAGAAGACTTCCTGTTCAACGAGGATGAGTATTAGGCGCTCTTTTTAAGCGTAACTAATTGAAATTCAACGAGGTGTGCAAAACATTATTTTTTGCACACCTCGTTTTCTATGTCCTTTTAGCCCATTTTAGTGCCAAATAAGTAGCACAAAAACGTTCTTTTTAGGCTTATTTAGGGGAGGAAAATGGATTATTTGCACTATAATCGCTACCTTTGCAAAATCCTCTTTTAGTGCAAACAATTATTTTGATATGGCAAGACAACAACGGCAATTCCCTCAAGGTAAGTACGTTCTGCGTACTCCTCATGTAACTCAAGATGGACAGGTTTATGCTGTCTACATGTACTATTATTGGAAAGGTAAGCAGATTCGTCGTTCTGTTGACTTCTTTGTGTCCCAGAAGGACTAGTTTGCCTTGAATTGCCATTCTTAATATGTTCTGTTTCGTATTGCCTATCAATTCTTCCAATTCGCAAGAGTTGTTATCAATAGCATTGACATAGGTGAACCACTTCCTAACTTCCTCAACAATCCTTACTTGTTCATTTAATGGTGGGAGAGCAATTCGTATATTTTGGGATTGTGTCAATGATATATTTACTTGACCAGCAGATTGAATAAATGCTTTATCATCTTTCGGACGGTGTGCTACTCTTGCTCTATTCTGGTTATTGCTTGATAAAATGCGGATAATCAGGTTCTCCTAATGTTGGTTCGTATGTAAATCCCTCATAACCGAAGGCACAGAGATCTTCGGGGTTGTCGATACGGTTTTCAATGATGAATCGTGTCATGGCTCCCCGGCATGTCTTAGCCCAAACAGTCTGAATCTTCAACTCAGTCCCTTTTCTAACGTAGAACAAAGGCTGAACGATTCGGACTTCTTTACGGACACGCTGCCAATCAAACAGGTGCTGGTATTCCTCTGTAGCAAGATGTACTAGAGTTCCACCATCTGCTTTCACAGCCTCAATCAATATGTCTGTCAGTCGGCTCTTCCAAAACCCAAACAGATTCTGCCCCTCGCCACTTGGAAGTTCAACAAGACCCTCCATCCGATAAGGCAGAATACCATCAAGCGGACGAAGCAAGCCGTAGAGGAATGAGGTTATCCAGAGTTTCCCTTGTGCGTAAGTGAGGTCATCTACATTCAGCGTTTCAGCCTTCAGATGTTTGTATGCCTGACCGTGATAAGCGAGGATAGCTGGAAGTTTGGTCGAATCTTCAAAGAATCGCAAATACCGCATCCTGTTCTGAACGGCAATCTGTTGACTACAGCCCAGCATTTCGGCAATCGTCTCTGTAGAATACTGAGCCATATCCTTTGCAAAAGCCTGAGCCTCATTCTTGAAACGAGGTAATGACAGACTAACGCCAGGAACTGACTTTAGCTTGTCATTGGATTTCATCCCATGTTTCTCACACTCGACAGAACGAACATGTTCGCTCTGTTTTCGCTTAATCGAAACATTCATTGTCTTTGCGGAAGCGAGTATTATCTGCATATTTGAATCCTACCCATTTAATTGTTCTTCAAGAAACTCTGCTGCATCGGCTACACAGTCAGGACATTCACGCAACACTACCTTTGTACCGACACCTTTCAGTAGTTTGCATTGTGTGGCTCCGTTTCTTTCCTGGAACTTGGTCATAATCTGCCGCATCTGTTTCATGGACTTCACCTTGTCCTTGTTGACCAATCCTAAGACAAGACCAGACCCAACGAGTGCGCCACAGGTTCCTTCCATATTACCCATACCACCACCAAAAGCCCCAGCAATGTTCATGGCTTCATCCTCACTGATTCCAGCTATATCTGCGTAGGTGTGAAGAATTGCT
>CACYME010000064.1 GCA_902775475.1 uncultured Prevotellaceae bacterium | reverse complement strand
AATCCATCCGTAGACACGGCTGAGCTTTGCATAGTCGCAATCGCTGGCTGTCGTGTCGGCACTCTTCACGGCATCCTGATAGCTGGTGAGTGCACGTGGCGCATCGCCCAAATCTGAGTAGGTGCGTCCGAGGATGTAGTGTGCGCGAAGCCGCTCGTTGGGTGTGCCATGTCTGTCGAAGAAGTCGGCGAGGGCCTGGGCGAGCGAGTCGTTGGTCATCAGGCTGTCGGCCACGTTCTGGCGCTCCAGCTCCTCCAGCTGGGCCAGCCGCTGCTGCCTGTCGCCTGAGGTGCAGGCGGCAAAGATGAGGAGCGTCAGCAGGAGGACGATGGGCAGTTGCTTCATAGAGAGGGTGTGCTGTTTGTCATGTGCAAAGTTATAGCTTTTTTCGGTTTCGTGCGTCGATTTGCTTGTTAAAAACCGTGAACAGCCGTTAAATGGGCGTTAACGCGGTTAGCTCGCCTCTCTTTTGCCCTACCTTCGCACCTGTCAAAACGCAAGGCGCCGCTGTGGAGACAGAGATAACAAAAATGTTTAACTAAAAATCCTTTAAGAACATGAAGTGGAACCGCGAAACCTGGAAGTTCGTCGTACAGACACTGCTGGCCGTGCTCTCGGCCATCGCCACCTCGCTGGGCGTCAGCTCGTGCATGGGCCTGATGCTCTGAACGGCCTCTGATGAATCAGGAAGAGGGGGTGCATCCCGCGCAGGATGCACCCCCTCTGGCATGTTGTAGGGATGATTAATGGGTCTTGGTGAAATCGCTCTCGGTGCCGAAGAGGTACTGGGGCTGGTAGCCACCGTAGTCGACGACAATCTTCTCGAAGACGATGCCGGGATGGCGCGGGCTGATGGTCAGCGTGTGGCGCTGCTGTGTTGTCAGTGGCAGCTCCACCACGTTCTCCACCACTCGGCGTGCGATGGTGGGATAGAACACTGAGTACTGGTAGGGCTGGCGGTCGACGAGTGTCTTGTTGAAGTTCACCACCTGCGGCTCTGAGCCGTCGAGGCTGACAGCATACTCGAATCCGCCCACGTTGAGGAAGTCGAGCGTAGACTTCACCACCACGTGCACCTTCACTTTCTGTGGCGCGTCGGCGGGCATCTGGAAGCAGTAGCTGAGGATAGCATCGCCCACGGCGTTGGTGTAGGGTGTCAGTGCCACTGCGCTGCGTGTGCGCCCGTAGTAGGGGTAGACGGTCCATTGCGTGCCCTCGGCAGCGTTGGCCTCGAAGTAGTGCTCTGCCTCCATGGCCACGTAGCCCCGCTTGTCGGCCTCGAAGACGCATCCTCCTGCTGTGGCTTCCACCCTCTGCGTGCTGGGCAGCATGTCGCGGCGGAAGTTGTCGTTCCACGAGCGGTATCCGATGTGCTTCTGCGTCATCATGCCACGCCATTTGCCTCCGGCAATGTCGTTGTTGTAGGCGGCGCAGAGCAGCGAGTCGCGCTGGAAGCACTCCTTCACCTTGTCGGCCCACTGGTTGGCATCGGGGTCGTGTCGCTTGGCCATGTATTGGTTCATGGCTTGTGCGTAGTACATGTCGCAGAGGTTGGCCATGGCCTGCACGGGGAAGAGGAGCACCTGACGGAAGGCGTCGCGGCTGGCCTGGGGCACCTGCATGTAGAGCCGCAGGGCGCGCGCCTCCAGTCGCTGATACTCGTCGGCCACCTGTTTCCATTCGCCCGTGGCCACGTTGTAGGTCTGTGCGTCGAGCATCTCGGGTGTCACGCGGCCCATGTACTGGCAGTTCTGGTTGTAGATGTCGGCGGCCTCTGCGGCGAGGGCTTGGTTTTCAGTGGCGATACCACTGAATACTGAACGGAGGAAGAACTGGCGGGTGTGGTCGATGATGGTGGGCAGGGCGTGGGCTTTGGGGTTCCATGCCATGTCCATGAACAGCTGGATGGGGTATTCCATGGGCTTCAGGTCGCCCACGTTCAGTATCCACAGCTGCTGTATGCCGAAGTCGTAGGCCAGCGACAGCTGTTCGAACATCTGTTGGGTCTGCGTCACGTTGAGCCACTTCGAGTTGCGGGGCGCGCCCACGTAGTCCACGTGGTAGTAGATGCCCCATCCGCCCTTGCGCCGGCGCTCCTCTACGGTGGGCACGCGGCGTATGTCGCCCCAGTTGTCGTCGCTGATGAGTACGCATACGTCGTCGGGCACGCGCAGTCCGGCGTCGTAGTAGTCCTGCACCTCTTTATATAATGCCCACACCTGTGGTGTCTCCTTGGCTGGTCGGCGTGTCACCTGCTTGATGATGCGCCGCTGGTTGTCGATGATGCTCTCCAGCAGTCGGGTGTCGGCCTCGGCGCTCATGGCCTCGTCGCCGTCGCCGCGCATGCCGATGGTCACGATGTCGTCGGTGCCCTTCATGCGCTCTATGCCCTCGCGGAAGAACTGGTCGAGCTTCTCCTTGTTCGTCTGGTAGTTCCATGCCCCCCACTGCTGTCGGTTGCGGGCATACTCCTGGTGGTTGCGTGCCATAGGCTCGTGGTGGCTGGTGCCTATGATGACGCCCATCTCGTCGGCGGTCTTCGAGTTCTGCGGGTCGTCGGCATAGAACGCCCATCCCCACATGGCTGGCCAGAGCATGTTGCCCTTCAGGCGGAGGATGAGTTCAAACACCTTTGCATAGAAGTGGTGGTCGCCATAGTCGGTGCCGAAGGTGTTCTTCACCCATCCGGTGAGGCAGGGTGCCTCGTCGTTGAGGAATAGTCCTCGCCATCGCACGGCTGGTTCGCCGTCGGTGTAGGAGCCGTTCTTCACGTAGAGCTTGTCGTGGTGCTCTATGGGTGCGTCGGCCCAGTAGTACCATGGCGACACGCCTATCTGCTGGCTCAGCTCGTAGATGCCGTAGATGGTGCCTCGGCGGTCGCTGCCCGCGATGACGAGCTGCCCTTGGCGTGCGTCGATGATGTACTGCTCGTGCTTGCCGCGCAGCTGTGGCTCATAGGCCTTCATGCCCTTCACGGTTCCCACCGTTCCCACGACGATGGTGGCCGAGGCGGCATCGTCAGTGAACACCACCTGGGCACCGCAGACGGCCTGGAGGTCATTCTTCAGGTTCTCAGCGGCACGGCTCACGCCCCGCTCGTCGGTAGGGCTGACGCAGATGGTCACCTTCCCGTCACGGTTGAGCTGCCAGTCGCCATTGTTGAAAAAGACAAAAGCATCAGCTGCCCGCAGCCCCAGAACAGCCGTGAAAAACACCACGATAAACAGACTTATTCTTTTCATAATTGTCATATTTTTCCCGCAAAAATACGCATAATGCACGGTAAAACCAAAATTTTTTGTCACAAAAAGCACTCATGAGACATGCACTAATCAAAAAGGAACAAACGAAACAACTTTTTCAGCAATCATCTTGGCAGTTCCGTTTTTTCTTTGTACTTTTGCACCCTCGAAATCAAAACATTATATAAGCATATCGATGAGAAAGAACTTTGTTGAAGAACTCCGCTGGCGCGGCATGCTGGCACAGATGATGCCCGGCACGGAAGAACTCCTGCAGAAGGAGATGGTTACGGCATACCTGGGCACCGACCCGACGGCCGACTCACTGCACATTGGCCACCTCTGTGGCATCATGATGCTGCGGCACCTGCAGCGCTGCGGCCACCGGCCCGTCATCCTCGTGGGTGGCGCCACCGGCATGATCGGCGACCCCAGCGGCAAGAGCCAGGAGCGCAATCTGCTCAACGACGAGACGCTGCGCCACAACCAGGAGTGCATCAAGGCTCAGGTGGCGAAGTTCCTCGACTTCGAGGCCGAAGGCGAGAACGCCGCCCTGATGGTGAACAACTACGACTGGATGAAGGACTTCACGTTCCTGGACTTCGCCCGCGAGGTGGGCAAGCACATCACCGTGAACTACATGATGGCGAAGGAGTCGGTGCAGCAGCGCCTGAACGGCACAGCCCGCGACGGACTGTCGTTCACCGAGTTCACTTACCAGCTGCTGCAGGGCTACGACTTCCTCTACCTCTATCAGCACTATGGCGTGAAGCTGCAGCTGGGCGGCAACGACCAGTGGGGCAACATGACCACGGGCACGGAACTCATCCGCCGCACGCTGGGCAACGAGGTGGAGACCTACGCCCTGACCTGCCCGCTCATCACGAAAAGCGACGGCAAGAAATTCGGCAAGACGGAGAGCGGCAACATCTGGCTCGACCCGAAGCGCACCACGCCCTATCGCTTCTACCAGTTCTGGCTGAACGTCAGCGACGAGGATGCCGAGCGCTACATCAAGATTTTCACCTCCTTAGAGAAGGACGTCATCGACGCGCTCATCGAGGAGCACCGCGCTGACCCCGGACGCCGCGTGCTGCAGAAGCGCCTGGCCGAGGAGGTGACGGTGATGGTGCACTCGCAGGAGGCTCTCGACATGGCCATCTCGGCGTCGAACATCCTCTTTGGCAAGGCCACGAAGGAGGCGCTGGAGCAGCTCGACGAGCAGACGTTCCTCGACGTGTTCGAGGGCGTGCCGCAGTTCACCATCCAGAAGGACCAGCTGGGCCAGGTGGCCTCGGAGCTGTTCACCACCACGGCCAACGTCTTCAGCAGCAAGCGCGAAATCCGCGAGTTCCTGAAGAGCGGTGCACTGAGCCTGAACAAAGAAAAACTGAGCGAAGACCGCGCCATCACAGCCGATGACCTCATCGACGGCAAGTACCTGTTGGTACAGCGCGGCAAGAAAAATTACTACCTTATTTCCGTTGGGGAATAAATTAGGGAGTTAAAGGAGTTAAGGGAGTTAAAGGACGCGACGTTTGCATTCAACGTATTCAGATGCAAAGCTATCGTCCTTTAACTCCCTTAACTCCTTTTAATTCCATTAACTACTCTTTCAATCACAGATGAGGCAATCGCCTGTCATGTCCTTCGGCTTCTCCAGTCCCATGATATGCAGGATGCTGGGTGCCACGTCGGCCAGACGACCGTCCTTCACCATTGCCGAATTGTTGTTGGTGACGTAGATGAAGGGCACGGGGTTCAGCGAGTGTGCCGTGTTCGGCGTTCCGTCGGGGTTGATGGCGTTGTCGGCATTGCCGTGGTCGGCGATGATGATGGCCTCATAGTCGTTGGCCTTGGCAGCCTCGATGACCTCACGCACGCAGTTGTCGACGGCCCAGACGGCCTTGGCGATGGCGTTGTAGACACCCGTGTGGCCCACCATGTCGCCGTTGGCGAAGTTCACCACGATGAAGTCGTACTGCTGCGTCTTGATGGAAGCCACCAGCTTGTCCTTCACCTCGTAGGCGCTCATCTCGGGCTTCAGGTCGTAGGTAGCCACCTTCGGACTGGCCACCAGGATGCGGTCCTCGCCCTCGAAAGGCTGTTCACGTCCACCGTTGAAGAAGAAGGTGACGTGGGCGTATTTCTCCGTCTCGGCGGTATGCAGCTGGCGCTTGCCCTGGCGGCTGAGGTATTCGCCCAGGGTGTCTTCCACGTTCTCCTTGGGGAAGAGGATGTGCACGCCGGTGAACTTGGCGTCGTAGGGCGTCATGCAGTAGTACTGCAGACCGGGGATGGTCTTCATGCCCTGCTCCGGCATGTCCTGCTGCGTCAGGGCGATGGTGAGCTCCTTGGCGCGGTCGTTGCGGAAGTTGATGAAGATGACCACGTCGCCCTCCTCGATGCAGCCGTTCACGGTGCTGTTGTGAATGGGCTTGATGAACTCGTCGGTCACTCCCTCGTCATAGCTCTCCTGCATGGCCACAACCATATCCGTGGCCTGCTTGCCGGTGCCATTGACGATAAGGTCGTAGCCTTCCTTCACGCGCTCCCAGCGCTTGTCGCGGTCCATGGCGTAGAAGCGGCCTACGATGCTGGCGATGGCGGCATCGTTCTCCAGGCACACCTTCGTCACCTGCTCGATGAATCCCTTGCCGCTGTGCGGGTCGGTGTCACGGCCGTCCATGAAGCAGTGCACAAAGGTCTGGTTCTTCAGTCCGTAGTGCTTGCCCACCTCGATGAGCTTGAACAGGTGGTCAAGGCTCGAGTGCACGCCGCCGTCGCTGCATAGTCCCATCAGGTGCAGCTTCTTATTGTTCTCCTTAGCATAGGTGTAGGCGGCCTTCACCTGCGGGTTCTCCACGATGCTGCCGTCCTTGCAGGCACGGTTGATCTTCACCAGGTCCTGATAGACGATGCGACCGGCTCCGATGTTGAGGTGTCCCACCTCCGAGTTACCCATCTGTCCGTCGGGCAGACCTACGTCCTCACCGCTGGCAGCCAGCTGCGAGTGTGCCGAAGTGGCCGTCAGAAGGTCGAGATAAGGTGTCGGGGTGTTAAAAATCACGTCGCCCCGTCCGTGCTGTCCGATTCCCCATCCGTCGAGAATCATCAAAAGTGCTTTCTTTGCCATATTATTCCGTTTTTATTAAAAATGTGTAATCTTTGAGCCTGCAAAATTAAGCATTTTCGGGCGAAAAACCTGCACATCAGCATTTTTTTTTATTTTTATTCATCATTCTTGCTGCTGCTTTCACATATTATTTGTAACTTCGCCACATCAATCTAACAAAAAGTACTTAAAACAAACATGCGATGAACCAAAAATTACTAACACTCTTTGGGCTTATGATGGGCGTAGCCTCAGTAATGGCGGCCCCCGTCACGCTGCAGCAGGCACAGCAGCAAGCCCAGCAGTTCATGGCCAAGCGCCAAGGGCACCAGCAGCGTCGGCGCCTTCCATGCCTACTTCACTGGTCGCTCTGCTGCCGCCTCCCTCGGCATTGGCTTCGGCGGTGGCCAGCAAACGGGCATCAACAGCCTGCCGACAGAGCAGGAGCAGCCCGCTGGCGTCTACAACCTCAGCGGCGTGAAGGTCGGCGACCAGCTCGACCGCCTGCCCGCCGGCATCTACATCGTGAACGGAAAGAAAGTCATTAAATAATAAAGAAAGGAGAACGCACATGAAAACCTATATCAAACCCGTGACCACCGTCAGCGAGCTGCTGACCCAGCAGCCGCTGGCCACCTCCGGCGGCGACCTGCCCTCCACCCCCGATACGCCCGGCATCAAGAACGCCCGCTATCGCAACACCCTCTGGGAGGACGACGATGACAACTGGCTGGAGAATTGAGGTAGCCTTCGAGCCAGGTGCGGCGGAATGCCGATGATGGTGTTCCGCCGCCCAAAAGATAATACCCGCCGGCAGACCTATGTGTCATGCCGGCGGGTATTGTTTCCACCATGAATGAATCTATTTATCAACATCCCCATTCATCCTTGCAACGGCTTTGGCGGTCTGCTCCTGTGGGAAAAATTCCGGGTCCCACTTGCTGCCCATCCATTCGTAGAAATCTTGGAGTTCGGCTGACTGGGGCCTCTCCTTCATCAGCTGCACCAGACGGCGGTAGCAATGGATGCCACCGCAGTCATCGGGCGGACAAGCATTCGCCCCGCCAGTAAGTACGACGGCCCTCGGCTCACCATCGGCATATTCTGACACGGCCTGTAGCTTCACGGCATGATGCCAGCTGTCGCCGTAGTCATATTCAAACTTGATGCTGTCGCCCTGCTTCTGCAGCAGATGGCTCACACCATACCGGCTGCCGTCCCTCTCGCCGGGATAGAGCGACGAGCCAATCTCGTTCAGGCTTGTGACATAAAGGTACCGGTCTTTTCCAAAAGGCAGGAAATGGTGCAGATGGTCCTCGTCCCACCCCATTGCCAGCAGGATAGCCTGGGCCAGCGAGGTGAGACTGAGGCTTGAGGGCACTTCCAGCTCGCGCCATACCAGCGGGTCGGACTTCTCCAGTTCTATGCGCAGCGTGTACTTCTTCAGTACCTTGACAGGCAGATGGCGGGCTTTCCCTCCGTAGGCATGGCCGCAGTATTCCTGACGGGGAGCCAGGTCGTCATCGTCGAAGTCCTCGTCGTCCACCTCTTCATAGTCGTCAAAGTCGTCGTCATCGTAGTCCTCATCGTAGTCCTCATCATCGTCGTAGGAGTGGGCTGCATTCTCATAAATGGTCTCGGCACTCTCCAGCTCTTCTTTCAGCGCGCCGATGGTGGCCCGCTTGATGGTCTTACGCACCTCGTTGACTCCACCCGGCACGAGGAGGTTGGGCATCTTATACTTGCTGTACATACGGATGATCATTGCCTTGGCAGCCTCGCAGCGCGTGTGTATGCAGCAGTTTACGATGGCTTCAAGCAGCATGACGTCGCCCACCTTGGGGTCGATGTGGTCGGCAAAGATGCTGAGCAGCCCGCAGAGCCACTGTTGCACGGCGGGCAGCGTCTGTGGCAAGCGTCGCGGCAGCGTGCTGACGGCAGCTATCACCTCAGCCTTGCTGAAAGTGTAGATGCCCCGCTCGCCCACGAAGCTGGTCATCATGGGCAGGTCTTCCTCGGTGACGATGTGGTAGATGCAGGCCGGCACCATGCCCACCAAGTCGCAGTCGTCGAAGAAAGACTCGGCAAACTCACGGTCCTGACGTTCCGTCTCCAACAGGGCTGGCAGACACTCGCGCAACTCGAAGCGCTCGGCTATCATGATGGCCATATGGAGTGGATAAAGCCATATACCGTCTATACTTTCATCGTCTTTAGCTCGATGCCACCTGTCTAAACAAAAATAGATGAGGCTGCTGACAGCCTCGGCCAGCGTGCTGTGCTCAAGGCGGGAGCAATCGTCCATCAGGTCATCAAAGTCGGGCAGGTCATCGTTAACGTCGCTTGTATCCAGCAGAGGCTTCAAGACGTCCGGCACGGCCTTAACCATCTTTCCGTAGTCAGGATGTTTGTAGGTGTAGGGCTTCTCTGGAGCCTCATTACACATTTCGTCAATCCTCTTCAGGGCGTTCTCCACCATTTCGTCGGTGAATGCTCGGCCGCATTCTCTAAAAACAGCCTCAATCATGGGCCTTAGCACTTCTCTTTCTTCGTTTGTCATAAGTCTATTTTTTTTTCCGTGCGAAGTTAAGCATTTTCTGTCATTCCAACAAGTATTATGCCTATAAAATTCGCCACGCTGCTTTTGCCATAGTCAGAAAAGGCATGAAGTGCTTCCCTTTTTCGATGAATTTTTTCGAGCTGTTGCGGTTTGTTCCCGCGCAGAGATGCAGAGGGCGCAGAGTCTCTGCGCGAGTCCAAAGTCTTTTACGAACTTACCGCAAAATAACTAAAGAACGTTAAAAAAGAAGTGAAAATGAGGTAAAAATGAACACTCAAACCCCTCCAAAATTCAAAAATTTCGCGCGAGAAAACTTTTGGCCGAAAATAAGCGAAATTTGAGAGGGTTTGCTAAATGTTTGAGCAACAGATGATTAAGCACTATTTTGCAAAATTTGGTGCCTTTTCGTTTTCAAAAGTCAACGCCAAATTTTTCTGCAGCGTTGACTTTTGAAAATTTCGCGTGCTTAAAACTGCGCGATAGAAGGCAAAAAATCAGCAAAATGCACTGAAAAAAATCGTAAAAACCGCACAAAACAGCCCCTTTTGTGCAATTTTTGACCCTTCCGACGCTTTTCCCTTCGGTCATCAAGCGACCAAAAAGGCTCAAAAAGCCCATTTTTCGGCGTATGGCTCAATTTGCAGGATAAATTTGAGTAGTAGGTATTCAATAGCTCAAATTGCAGGATGACTTTTGCCGCCGTTCGCTTGGCAATTTAT
>CACYME010000063.1 GCA_902775475.1 uncultured Prevotellaceae bacterium | reverse complement strand
TCGCTGCAAAATTACAAAATCTTGGGGGAATGGCTCAGGTCTGGCCCCCTATTTTTATGGAATCTATACTACTTCGCACTTTTATCGGACAGCAATAGAAAAAAATAGTAACTTTGCACCAAATATTCAACATGATGATACGACGACTCCTCCTTTTCTGCCTGCTCTTCGCCTGCTCCGCCAACGCGCTGCAGGCTCAGCAGTATGACAACTACAGAAGCAACCTGCGCGACAAGAACGTCAGGATATTCAGCACGAACCTGCCCATCGTCTTCATCAACGTCAAAGGGCAGATGATTCAGCGCGACAGCTATATTCTGGCGCGCATGAAAATCATCGACAACGGCGAGGGGCAACGCAACTACGGCGACACGGTGGCCCACCCCACACAGCTGGCCGACTATGAGGGCTGGATAGCCCTGAAGTATCGCGGCAACACATCGTTCAGCTCGGCCGACAAGAAGCCCTATGCCTTCCGCACGCTGGCCAGCGACACGCTGCCCGACGACGGCGGCGCGAAGCAGAAGGTGAAGCTGCTGGGCATGCCCAAGGACAACAAGTGGTGCTTCATTGCGCCGTGGGCCGACGAGACGATGGTGCGCGACGTGCTCGCCTTCGAGCTGGAGCGGCCCTGGATGGAGTGGGTGCCCAGGACGAGGCTCTGCGAGCTGATTCTCGACGGAACCTACTATGGCGTCTTCGTGCTGGCCGAGCGCGTGTCGAAGGGCAAGCACCGCCTGAACCTGGCTGAGCCGGGCGAGGTGGACGGCGACCTGACGGGCGACTACCACGTCAGCGTGGACCACGGCTACGATGCCTACTTCACCTCCAGATACCATCCCTGGCAGTCGCTCGACGGTTCGAGGGTGGCCAACAACTATTATATTAAATATGAGTATGAGGACCCCAGCGACGACGAATTCGCCTCGCTGCCCAGCATGACGCGTGCCACACTGCAGCGGCAGGTGAACAACATGGAGGCCTCGTTCATGGCTACCGACTGGCAAGACCCCGACGGCGGCTATCGCAAGCACATCGACGTGCAGTCGTTCATCGACTACATGCTGTCGACGGAGGTGTCGATGAACATCGACGGCTACCGCCTCAGCACCCATCTATACAAGCACAGCCAGAAGCGCGCCGAGCAGGAGGGTCTCGATGCGCGGTGGAAGGTGACGCTCTGGGACTACAACCTGGCGTGGGGCAATGCCGACTACTACGACGGCGACCGCACCGACCGCTGGCAGTATGAGCTGAACCTGAACTTCCAGGGCGATGACTGCCCCGTGCCTTTCTACTGGTACCGCATGCTGCAGGACACGGCTTACGTGAGTGCCCTCCGCGACCGCTGGCAGCAGTATCGGCAGAGCAACCACCAGACGGAGCGCCTGATGGCCACCGTCGACTCGCTGGCCGCGCTGCTGAAGCAGGGTGGGGCGGCGCAGCGCAACGAGCAGGCATGGGGCATCTATGGCCGCAGCTACATCTGGCCCGTGCCCTACTATGCCGAGGACTACGACGATGCCGTGGAATACATGAAAGGCTGGATTCGCCAGCGCCTGCTCTTCCTCGACAAGCACCTGCTGCCGCCGCGCAACATCGACACCGAGCCCATCGCCGTGGCGTCGGGATGGAATGCCGACATCGTGGCCGAGTCGCTGCCCTGCAACAGCTTCACGTCGATTGCCGTTGACGGCTCTGAGCGCACGTTCTACTCCGCAGCGCTGCGCAGTACGGGCGGACTGCCGCTGGACCATCTCGTCACGTCGGCCAACGAGGGCGTGCGCTATGAGCTGTCGCCCTATAACGCCAACAATGCGCTGTCGCTCCACAACTGGGGCGACGAGGGCACCGTCAGCTTCCAGCTGCCCGTGGCCACCAGCGAGCTCTTCGTGCTGGCCACCAGCGGCAATGGCGACTCGAGGGTGAGCGTCAGGCTGAACTATGCCGACGGCACCCAGACGGATGCTGGCATCTACACCATCCGCGACTGGTCGGTGAGGAGCTACGACCTGCAGGGCGACGAGGCCGTGACGGCGCTGGGCAACATACGGCGCGACAACAACGCCTATAGCGGTGACAACCACTACTGTCTCTTCGACTTCTCCATTCCCGTCGACACCGAGCGCCAGCTGCTGTCGGTCACCTTCACCAATGTCAGCGGTGCCTATGCCTCCATCATGGCCTTCTCCACCGTCAAGAGCGAAAACGTCACCGACGTCGAAGACAAGACTGCCGTCACCTTCGCCCAGCGCGAGACGGTCCGGCCCGCCATCTTCGACCTGAGCGGCATGCGCCTCAAGAACAGCCGCAGCGGCCTCAACATCGTGCGGCAGGCCGATGGTTCCGTGCGCAAGGTCATCATCAGGAAGTGATAAGGGGAAAAAAACAATAACGGTCAACAAACACGTGAACGAGACCCAACGCTTATGAAGAAACTACTCTTGGCCATCATGGCGGTGGCGGCTTTGTCTGCTTACGGAGCCATCGCCCCTGTCGACTACGTCAGCACCCTCGTGGGAACGCTGTCGAAGCACTCGCTTTCCACGGGCAACACCTATCCTGCCGTGGCTCTGCCCTGGGGCATGAACTTCTGGACACCACAGACGGGCCGTATGGGCGATGGCTGGCAGTACGTGTACACCGAAGACAAGATTCGCGGCTTGAAGCAGACCCACCAGCCTTCGCCCTGGATAAACGACTACGGACAGTTTGCCGTGATGCCGACCACGGGCGAACCACGCTTCGGCGAGGACGAGCGTGCCTCGTGGTTCAGCCATAAGGCCGAGACGGCCACACCCTATTATTATAGCGTCTATCTGGCCGACTGGGACGTTACGGCCGAGGTGACGCCCACGGAGCGCGCTGCGCTGCTGCGGTTTACCTATCCCGCCACGCAGCAGGCCAACCTGGTGGTCGATGCCTTCGACGGCGGCTCGTCGGTGAGCGTCGATGCCATTCGGCGGCGCATCATGGGCTACACCGTGAAGAACAGTGGTGGCGTGCCGTCGAACTTCCGCAACTATTTCATCATCGAGCTGGACCACGACTTCAGCGAGAGCTTCCGGCAGGAGGGCGACCGCCAGGGCGTGGTCGTTACCATGTCGACGCGGCGTGGCGAGCAGGTCTGTGCCCGCGTGGCCTCGTCGTTCATCAGCATGGAACAGGCCGAGCGCAACCTGCAGGAGCTGGGCAGCGGCTTCGACTTCGACCGCATCTGCCGACAGGGCCGTCAGCGATGGAACGATGTGCTGGGGCGCATTGAGGTGAGCGATGGCAACATAGACCACCTGCGCACGTTCTACTCCTGCCTCTATCGCTCCGTTCTCTTCCCCCGCAGCTTCTACGAGCTGGATGCCGAGGGAAAGCCCGTTCACTATAGTCCCCACACGGGCGACGTGTGCCCCGGCTACTACTTCACCGACACGGGTTTCTGGGACACTTTCCGCTCGCTCTTCCCCCTGCTCAATCTGGTCTATCCCGAAATGAGCGCCCTCATGCAGGCAGGCCTTGTGAACTGCTATCTGGAGAGCGGCTTCCTGCCCGAATGGGCCAGCCCCGGCCATCGTGGCTGCATGGTGGGCAACAACTCGGCCTCCGTCGTGGCCGACGCCTACCTGAAGCTCACGGCACCAGGCCTGAAGCTCGCCGTGCCCGGCGCTTCTTCGTCGGGCAACACGCCCTACGACATCGAGACCCTCTGGCAGGCCGTCATCCACGGAGCCAATGCCGTCCATCCACGTGTCTCGTCGACGGGCCGCTGTGGCTTCGAGCACTACAACCGCCTGGGCTACGTGCCCTACGATGTCGGCATCAACGAGAGTGTGGCCCGCACGCTGGAGTATGCCTACGACGACTGGTGCATCTACAAGCTTGGGCAGGCGCTGGGCAAGACGGCCGAGGAGCTGCGCCCCTTCCGTGACCACGCCCTGAACTATCGTAACGTCTTCGACCCCGAGAGCCGTCTCATGCGCGGTCGCAATGCCGACGGCACCTTCCAGCGTCCCTTCAGCCCGCTGAAATGGGGCGATGCCTTCACCGAGGGCAATGCCTGGCACTACACGTGGTCGGTGTTCCACGACCCAGAGGGCCTCATCCGCCTGATGGGCGGTCGCAGGGCCTTTGTTGCGATGCTCGACTCGGTGTTCAACGTGCCGCCACGCTTCGACGAGAGCTACTACGGCGGCGTCATCCACGAGATTCGTGAGATGCAAATCATGAACATGGGCAACTACGCCCACGGCAACCAGCCCATCCAGCACATGATCTACCTCTATGACTGGGCGGCAGAGCCGTGGAAGGCGCAACAGCACGTGCGGCAGGTGATGGACCGCTTCTACACCGCTGCCCCCGACGGCTATTGCGGCGACGAGGACAACGGACAGACCTCGGCCTGGTATGTATTCTCGGCCCTGGGCTTCTATCCCGTATGCCCTGGCAGTGGGCAGTATGCTTTGGGAACGCCCTACTTCGACCGCGTCGTCGTCCATCTGCCTGTGGGAAAAGACCTTATTATTGAGGCCCGCAACGTGGAGCATCCCTACATTGGGACGATGACCCTGAACGGAAAGCCCTACGACCGCAACTACCTGGAGCACGATACGCTGCTGAAGGGCTGCACCATCAGCTACCAGATGCAAGCAGAGCCTAATCGCCACCGTGGCACAGCTGCCAAGGCGGCTCCATATTCCTTTACCAACGAACTAGGAAAATAGCCCTATAGATTAATAAGCTTTTCGAGCGAGGGAACGATGATGCGTCCCCGGCGCAGCTGCAACTTCTGCTCATCCTGCAGCTGGTTGAGCATGCGCGACACGTCGAGACGGCTATCGCCCAGCTCCTGCGCCAGGCGGGTCATGAGGATGTGCAGCTGCTTCGCCCCGGCAGGGTAGAGTGCGTGGTGGAGCAGGAACCTGACGAAGCGCTCTTGCAGCGTGAGGGGTGCGCGCCGCCACTGGCGCGCCTCGCGTTTCTGGGCCAGCGTGGACAGCATGTTGAGGAGGTTGAGGCGCACGATGAGGAACTGGTCGGCGAGGCGGAGCACCTCGTCCTTCGACAGGGTGATGAAGTGGCAGACGTTGTCGGTGACCCACGTGCCGCTGAAGCGTGGCTGGTGGCCGAAGAGTGCCTCGGGCTGCAGCTGCCAGGGGGCGGCCACCTGTTCAGTGAGACTGTAGGCACCGTCGGCGCTGCGCGTGGTGAGCGACAGCTGGCCACCCACCAGGAACAGGAGCTGCCGGCAGGGGTCGTCGGCCTTGACGATGGTGCGGCCAGCAGGCTCCTTCATGAAGCCGAACTTCGTGGTGCCTGCCATCTGCATGAGCTCGTTGCGGCTCAGCCCTTGGAACAGCTGGAAACGTAGCAGGTGGTCGTAAAGCTGGAACATATTTTTAATGAGTAATTAGTAATGAGTAATTAGTAATTATGATTAGACTTGTTGCTCTTTCGTTCACAACTTTTTTAATGAGTAATCCATCGTGGTCATGGCGTGCACGGTAATCATAATTACTAATTATTAATTACTCATTACTAATTATTAATTTCTAATCCCTCCGAGTGCCACACGGCCATGTCGCCCCGATAGTCAGTGTAGATGAAGTAGCCCTTCATCTCGGGATGGCGCTGCAGCACGGCCTTGGCCCCCTCCATGCCGAGGACCATGAAGGCGGTGGCGTAGGCGTCGGCCTGGGCGCAGGTAGGGGCGAAGACGGTGGCCGAGAGCAGCTCGTGCTGCACGGGATAGCCGGTGCGGGGGTCGATGGTGTGGGCATACTTGCGCCCACCCTGATAGTAGAAGTTGCGATAGTTGCCGCTGGTGGCCATGGCCATGTCGGTCACGGCGAGCACCGCCTGCAGGCCGCTGTCATCGGTCTGCAGCGAGTCGTCGGTGGGCTTCGTCACGCCGATGCGCCAGGGGTTGCCCTGCGGGTTGCTGCCGTGGGTGACCACCTCGCCGCCAATCTCCACCATGTAGTTCTCGATGCCCTGGGCGGCGAGCGTGCGGGCCACCACGTCGCAGCCGTAGCCCTTGGCGATGGCGCTGAAGTCAAGCTGTGAGCGTATTTTCAGCAGACTGTCCACCTGTTCCGGCGTGGGCATCTGCTCGTTCTTGAAGCCGAAGCCCCAGGCGTTGACCAGCGGAGCCACGGTGATGTCGAAGGCCCCGTCGGTGTCGGCCGTCACCTGCTGCGCCAGGTCGTAGACCTCGCGGAACATGTCGCTGCGCTGGGGCTGTTCGCCGCGGTTGATGGCCGCCACGGTGCTCTGCTCGTTGAACATCGAGAACTCGCGGTCCACCTGCTGCAAGGCTTCCTCCACCTGCGGTTGCAGGTTGTGGTCGTGCTGGTAGGTGATGCTGTAGAACGTGCCGAAGACCATCCCCTCGTCGTGCTGATAGGGTAGACGTGAGGTGCAGGCGAGCAGAAGGCCCACCCCAACCCCTCCAAGGAGCCCACCCCCAACCCCTCCCCAAGGGAGGGGCCTGGATAGTCTTGCTATGGAGATGATGCAGGCGATGATTCTATGAATGCTGTTAGTTATTGTGTCCATCATTATTAATTGTATTTTAGTAAACAAATAACCTCCGCAGGGCTTTCTAACTCCCCTCCCTTGGGGAGGGGTAGGGGGTGGGATCCTTGGGGTGGGCCTTATATGTCAATATTCACATTGAACGTGTAGCCCAGTCGGGTGCTCTCCTGAATGCCATAGCCTGGCACGTACCACGTCTTGCCCGCCAGCCCGTCGTCGTGGAACAGGCGCCGGCGGTAGCGCACGCTCCAGCCCAGGTGGATGGGCCCGGCCACCTTGGCGTCGATGCCGAAGAGCAGCTCGAGCCAATGCTGGTAGCAGGCTTCGTCCTTGATGCCGTAGCTGGTGCCCCATCCCCAGAGGGGGTCGCGGAAGTCCTCGTGGGTGATGTCCACCTTGTACGACGTGAAGGCATAGCGCAGGCCCGCAAAGACGCGGTTGCCCGTGTGCTTCTTCTTCAGCAGGTTCACGTCGGCACCCAGTCGCAGGTAGGGGGCACTGGTGTGGTAGCTGATGCCCGTCACCTGGTCCTCTTCGTGGCTGGCCCGACCGTAGCCCAGCTCCACCGTAGGAAAGTACTGGTCGTGCAGGTTCACGCGTGCCGACGCCTCATACTGCCCGTAGTCGCTGAGCTGCATCTGCAGGGCTCCGGCCAGGTCGAAGCCCACCGACACGCCGCGGAAGAGCGGCACCGAGTCGGCCTCCCACTTCAGGAAGCCCTGGGCAAGTGAAGTGACAAGCGATAAGTGATAAGCGATGAGTGCTATCACTATAGCCCTCACTCGCCGCTTCCTACTTGAAGTATATGTTGAGATGAATCTTTTGTGGGTCATAGTCTACGTTGGGGTTAGCGATGACGACGCTGTCGATGCCTTCGTGGGTGGAGCGTACGGCGGTGATGCGGTGGAAGAAATGGGCAGAGCAGTCCACGCTCTCGAAGTGGGGGATGTCGTCCTTCTTCAGCCAGAGCGTGTCGAGCGTCCACTCGGCGTAGGGGCTCCCCTTGAAGAAAATGAGCGTGTCCTCGGGGTTCTTGTAGCTTACTTGCAGCGAGAACTGCGAGAGGTCGATGGCGCGGTTGAGCAGTGTGTCCTTGCCGTCGATGCGCCGCGACCACACCCATAGCGTGTCGGTCAGCTTCACCTCCTCGCCCTGCGCATTGAGCACGGCGTAGTGGGTGGCCACGGTGTTCTCCACGGGGCAGTCGATGCTGGAACATGAAGAAGTGATAAGCGATAAGTGATAAGTGATAAGTGACATTGCGATGATCTTCAACAATGAATTGCCACATACCTTTCTTTTAAAGAGGTAACCACCAAGTATTGTCATAAAAGTTCACTTATTAGTTCTATATCACCTCCTCCACCTGATAGTCGTTGCGGTTAGGGCTGCTGCGGCTCACGAGGTCGGCCACGAAGCCGGCGAGGAAGAGCTGCGTGCCGAGAACCATCATCGTGAGCGAGATGTAGAAGAAGGGCGAGTCGGTGATCCACACGCGCCCCATGAGCTTGCTGATGCCAAGGATGACGATGGCCACGAAGCCGATGAAGAACATGAGCGTGCCGAGGAAGCCGAAGACGTGCATGGGCTTCTTGCCGAAGGTGCTGAGGAACCAGAGCGTGAGCAGGTCGAGATAGCCGTTGACGAAGCGGTTCCAGCCCATGAACTTCGACACGCCGTACTTGCGGGCCTGGTGCTGCACCACCTTCTCGCCAATCTTGCTGAAGCCGGCCTGCTTGGCCAAATAGGGAATGTAGCGGTGCATCTCGCCATAGACCTCGATGTTCTTCACCACCTCGCGCCGGTAGGCCTTCAGCCCGCAGTTGAAGTCGTGCAGGTTCTTGATGCCGCTCACCTTGCGCGCCGTGGCGTTGAAAAGCTTCGTGGGCAGCGTCTTCGACAGCGGGTCGTAGCGCTTCTGCTTGTAGCCCGACACCAGGTCGTAGCCCTCTTCCTTCACCATGCGGAAGAGCTCGGGAATCTCGTCGGGCGAGTCCTGCAGGTCGGCGTCCATGGTGATGACCACGTCGCCCTGAGCCTGCGCAAAGCCGCAGTAGAGGGCCGGACTCTTGCCGTAGTTGCGGCGGAACTTGATGCCCTTCACGCAGGGCGACTGCCGGTGCAGCTCCTCGATGATGTCCCAGGAGCGGTCGGTAGAGCCGTCGCTGATGAAGATGACTTCGTAGGTGAACCCATGCTCGTGCATCACGCGCTCTATCCAGCTGTGAAGCTCGGCGATTGACTCTTCTTCGTTGAAGAGAGGTATAACGACTGATATATCCACGGAATAAAAAGGTGTTTTACGGTTGTTGATTCGGGTCGATGGGCTGGTTCCTGGGAGTGTTGCGCTGCGCGAAAGCCGCCACGGGCACGCCCACCAGGAGGCCGATGAACAGATTCGAGAACAGGATGTTGAGCGACAGGTCGATGGGCCGCGCCGAGGCGAGCGCCTGTATGGCCTCCTCGATTTGCTGCTTGTCCATGCCCATCTGCTTCATCATGGTGGCCGTCTCGGGCTGTGAAAGCATGCTCGACATGGAATCGGTGAAGAAACCGTTGTCAAGCAGGGCGAAATAGACGAACTGCGCCACGGCGAAGAGCAGGCTGGCATAGAAGAAGACGAAGAAGACGTAGACCCATGCTCGTCCGAACGAGATGGTGCCGTCGAGGGCATTGTCGCGGAAGCGCCGCACCATGCGGTAGGTCATGAACGGCGTGAGCACGGCCAGCAGCATGCCCACCATTCCGATGCCGGGCGACCGCAGGCCTGCCATGTAGCAGGCGAAGCTGGCCAGCCACAGCAGGAACAGCTTCAAGCCGTCGATACGGGCAAAGGCCCGCAGTTGCAAGTATTCTGGTATAGTCATAATCCGCTGCAAAATTACAAAAAAGTTAGGAGTTAGGAGTTAGGAGTTAGGAGTTTTTACAGCCGCGATTTGTAAAAAATGTTAATCACGGGAAAATAACTTCCCCGTCCTCACTCCTAACTCCCAACTTTTTTGTACCTTTGCAGCCGCAAAAATGGGCCAGTCCTGTACGGCCAGCTCCTGAGGAATCCTCCAGGACGGGAACGTAGCAAAGGCACTTGGTTGTAGCGGCGCGATGCAGACCGCTGGCCCACCCGCCTCTTTAGCTCAGTTGGCCAGAGCACGTGATTTGTAATCTCGGGGTCGTTGGTTCGAATCCGACAAGAGGCTCTCACAAAGCGATAAATGAGTTGTGCATCGCTGTGCGCAACTCATTTTGCTTTTCATGCCACGGTTTTACACGGACTTGCACGGTTCTTTCCTTGCCACGGTTCTACACGGTTTAGCACGTTTTTTTTCATTTTACGGTTTTATACTGTTTTTCACGGTTTTGGCAGCACCGTGTAAAACCGTCCAGCATCTTTGATGTAACCGTTCATCCCTAATACCGAGAAAACCGTGCAAAACCGTGGCCAAATTATCAGCTGGGAGCAGGGCGTGTACCTTCGAAATCATTCCCGTCGCTTTTCTGAATTTTTGTTAATTTTGCTCCTAATTTGTTCCCATAATGAACACTCGACCCCCTCTAAATTTTGAAAATTCTGCGCAAGAAAGTTTTTGGCTGAAAAAAAGCGAGTTTTGAGAGGTTTCGCTAAGTAGTTGCAATATAGGAGCTTACGCTTATTTCGCCAAAATTTGACGCCTTTTCGTTTTCAAAAGTCAACGCCAAATTTTCAAAAGGCGTTGACTTTTGAAAATTTGGCGTGCTTACAGAAGCAGATGTTGAGGCAAAATAATGGCAAAAAAATGCCAAAAAATTGCACAGAATGGGCGCTTGTGCGCAAAAATTAACTTGTTTTAATCCTCAATAAAGTGGCAAATCCGCTTCCGAAGGGTCAAAAAAGGGCGTTTTTCGAGCAAAAATGGCTCCTCAGGATGAACCTTTTTTAGTGGTAATTTTGAACACTATTTTAAGGGTCATCCGCAAGCGAACCACCTTCATAACCCGCCCGGCTGACGTTGCTTAGAATCGGTCATAAGCCTCCACCTGAATCCCCTCGGAGCAAAATGACAAATGGGCTGCGCAAGAGAAGGGGGGATAGGGGGTAGTAACATCATGTTACCTCCTGTTTTCCGCGCTTCTCTGCCTCAAAAATTAAACTATCCTAAAAATCAAGCAGTTGGGAGCCAAAAAGTTGCAAATGTGAGTGACCCGCACTAACTTTGCACTATGTTTATCCGAAAGAAGCG
>CACYME010000062.1 GCA_902775475.1 uncultured Prevotellaceae bacterium | reverse complement strand
CAATGAGTAACATCAGTGTATTTCTCTTCCTTAAATTCATAGTTCAAGTCGAAGTGCAGTCCTTTGCCCTTGGGAGTCATTGTGACAATATTGTCGCCTGCCTTAAAATTCAATTCTCCCATGCTGGTAGCATAGTCAACTTGACTGACAAAGGAGATGCCCATGTTAACCATGCCTCCCACAAATTCATAGCCGCTCGTCTTCAGGGCGTCTATATCTTCTTCGAGTTTCTTTGTTAAGTAGCCTTTCTTGATCGCCCATTCGTAGAAGGCCTTTATGTTTTTGTCCTTTTTGTTCTTGTCGTATAGTTCAATATATTTCCTGACGATTGCTGCTAGTTTATCATTTATTTCACTTATTTCATCTCGTTCATTGCTATACGTCCCCTCCAATTTGATACGCATTTCCTTCCGGAATCTTTCCGTCAGAATATACAGGAGCCAGAGCCTCGCCTCGTAGTCACAATCATCAAAGTAATGATCATGATCCTCAAGCAGGCCGGCTTTTCCCCACGCTCTTATCATATCGGCCATTTCTTCCTTTTTCTCGTCAATCGCTTGCTGCTTTTTACAGCGCTTCATAAACAAATCGTATATCTCATTAAATGTCATACCCCACTTGCTTTCGGGGTTGTTTATTTGGCTCTTCCATGTATCCCATAAGCCAGGATCGACATTTCCCCCATGTGTGAGGTATTCTTTCTCAAATAATTTGTACAGTTCCTTAATCTTTTGGTCGTTATGGAACTTTATTAGTTTTTTGATGACTGCAGCTTCTGCCTCCACAAGCTTCACATAGGGACAAATACTACTGGCGTAGTCCTTCATCTTGCCTGTTGCAAAGTCCTTTGCATAAGTCAATGCCATGTCATAGGAACTTGTGGCCTCGCCCAGATTGCTGGCTATCTTTTCCACGTTCTCCTTTGTCATGTATTTCTCAAGACATTCCATTACTTTCTTGTTGTCGGGATTTTTCTTCAGTTTGCCAATCAGAATAGCCAATGCTTTGGTTTGCATTTCCTCTGCCAATTTTGCACTGATGTCGTCTACCGCCTGTTTATTAAATGTTCCTTCTTCGTATGCCTCAACATACTCCATGGTTCCCTTGACGATATCATTGCTTTCTATGACCTGCTTTAGAACATCGTCCAGCAGGTCGTCCTCGTTACCATCCAACACATTATTGACGGCAAACTCCAATTCCCACTTCAGTTCTCTGGCTCTGTCTTTTCGCGAATCAGCCACATAGTTGTCGATGGCATATCCCTCAATAAACAATTGCTCCAATTTCTCCTTGCTCCTTTCTGCGGCTCCTATGGAGAAATGATGGGTTTTGAATTGTACATAACCTTTCTGCAAGGCTGCATAATCGGGAAAGAGGTACTCCGTTCCTTCATCGCCGATGAGCACGCCCACCAGTTCTCCGTACTGCTCCTTGGGGAAGTCATCGGGTATCTTGAAGCTGACTGTAGCATAATCGTCGAGCACCACATGGGTGTTGCCATCCTGGGTCACATTGACAGGTGTGCCGACGAAGTTATGCCCTTGTGCTTTGAGCTTGTTTACTTCCGCATCGGACAGCGCCTCATATTTCACGCCAGTGACTCCCTTGGGGAATGATATAGTTACACCACTGGGCAATTCTGTCTTGTCGTTATCATTGCCATTGACCTCAGGGACTTCGTCGATTTCATTTTCCTTGTTGTCTTCGCTACATGAGACCCAAGCAAGGCTGAAGGCAGCCATCAAGGCAAAAAGCCAAATAGTTTTCTTTCTCTTTGTCATAATAAGATTGGTTTTGATGAATATTATTTGCAAAGATATAGCAAAACATCCAAAAAGGACTTGCAAATCGTACTTTTCGACTTGCAAATGATGATTCGTCAGTCGTTTTTGGCCTTCCAGTCGCTGGGAGTCATGCCTGTGATGGCTTTGAAGGCCCGGAAGAAGGAGGATTCGGTGGTAAAGCCCGACTGCATCCATACCACTGCTACCTTCATGTCAGGGTGTTGACGCATCAGACGCTTGGCATGCTCCACGCGGTATTTGCCTATGAACTGTGAGAAGGAGCAGCCCAGCTGGCTGTTGATGCAGGCTGAGATGATGTTGCCTTGCTCCATCAGCTGACAGATGCTGCGCATGAGTTCTTCGTTGTCATTCGTTGGCTCCATCTCTTCTGGAGCATCGGCTATGACAGTCTCGCTTGCCGCCATCCGCTTCCTCCGCATCAAGACAAGTGCTGCCGCCACGGCTGCCAATACTGCTATGAGCACTATCCATGGCCAGGCTGCTGCCGCTTCCTTTTGCTGGACACGCTGGCCGACAGGCAAAAGATACACCGTAGCCAAAGGTGAGAAGTTGTCGTTGTCCAGCTGTCCGCCGTTTGATTTGTTGTAGTTATATCCTCCCATCATCATCAGGTCGCCATCGTCGGTAAGCGCAATCATAGGAAATCCCGCATCGGGTAGGGGATCAGTATAGTAAAGCGTCAGTGGGGCGGGTGTCTTGTCGTACTCCACGCATAGCACATAGCTGCGGCCCTGCAAGTCGCTCCCATGTACATAGCCCCTATGGGCTTTCCTGTCGGCTATGAGAGGAGAATAATATAATATGGAGTCGGAGGGTGATACACCTGTCAGCGGTACGGGACAAGTGGTTGGCAGAATTGTGAAGGTGGTGTCGCACACTAGCATAAATGCCATTTCGCGTCCCAGATAATTCCAATCGCGAGGATTGCTGCCGCTCCAATCCTGCACGTTGATGAGATAGGTATAGTCACCTTTTGACTCGTCGCCGATAAAACTGACACCGTTGCAAAAAGGTGCCTCGAAGGTCAGCGGCTGCCACTTCTTTAATAAAGGTATGCGCAAAGGACCGCCCTTCAGTCGCTCAACGCTGTCGCTGCAAAGCGGTTTATGATACGGACTTTCATTCCCCAGGATGAGGACATTGTCGTCAGAGGTGCGGAGCAGATAGGGCACGGCATGCGCCTTGCAGACATCCTTGACGGGAGAGAAAGACCTGTCGCCGTCGAACATCTCTATGCCATCATCGCCATACCAGTTGCCAGCCACGACCACCCGTCCGCTGTCCAGCTCTGCTCCAGAGGCAAATGTGCGCTTCATGCTCAGAATGCTGAACCCCCGGAAAGTATGTGCCTCAGGGTCGTATTCCTCCACAGGGAAGCTCCGTCCTACTCCCATCGGCTCTTCATGTCCTCCACCCAAGAGCACTTTCCCTGAACGGAGCACCACGCAGAGGCCGTTGTCGTGAGGATAGGCCATCTGCATCAGATGCCACTCTCCGTCCTTGAAGTACTCAGCGGTCTGCGTGGGAATGAAGTTCGTGGTATGCCCACCGAAAACCGTCACTTCGCCATTGATGCACACGGCAGAATGACTGTTGCGAGGAATGTTCAAGTCGGGCAGTCGCTCAGCCCTGATTTTCACACGAGGACAATCGTCCGCAAGGCTTGCCTGCGGAATCAAGACAAGGAGCAGGATGTGCCAGATTCTTCTCATAACTTACCCTTTTTTTGCATTTGGGCAGTGGTCGCAAATCTGACTTCTTTGTCAGACAGGAACTTATACCTAAATTCCGCAGCACTTTAGTTTAACTGTTTTTATAAGTTCCTGAGCAACAAAAAGTTCTTCGACGCGCGAAGTGGCAAAGCCGAGCGGCCCAGGATTTTGTCATGTCAGATTTTTTCACTTACCTTAGTGCTGCATTTCAAGACAAGCAAAATCTTCAATGGCATGGCAAAGGTACAAATAAAATCTGAGAGAATCACTCCTTTTGGAGGAATTTTTCAAGTGAGAGAGCAATTTTCCCGTTATGTAGGTCCGGTTATCGACAAAGTACTGGGGCTTCGATGTACGTCATTCGGCTACCAGTCCATCATCACGGAGAAAATGGGAAGGGAAGGCATATCGCCTCGTCATACAGCGGGAGCGTCGTCTGGACGGTGAGCAGGACTTGTGGGAGGGCGAGTACACATACCGATGCATCCTGACCAATGACTACACTTCAACCAACCGAGAGATTGTGGAGTTCTACAATCTCAGAGGCGGCAAGGAGCGCATCTTCGACGAGATGAACAATGGATTCGGATGGGCCAGGCTGCCAAAGTCGTTCATGGCTGGGAACTCTGTGTTCCTGTTGCTCACGGCAATCATACGCAACTTCTACTAGTTCCTCATCGGCAGGCTGGACACAAAAGCCTTCGGACTGAAGAAGACCAGCCGCATCAAAGCCTTCGTGTTCAAGTTCATCAGCGTGCCTGCCAAGTGGATAAGAACGGCAAGACACTATCAACTGAATATCTACACGGACAACAAATCATATCAGAACCCTTTTGCATTCACAGACGGCTAAGAAATAGAATCCGCGGGTTAATGGCAGCATAAAGCCCCTGTAATGCTTGATGGGGTAAGGGGAAACTGGGCATGACCCATGCATAATCACGTCTGTAGTGGCAAGTCTATTGCCAGATGGAGAAGTGAACTGCAAAATTAGTCAGCATCACTATTAGTTGCGGATTTTAGGATCTACAAAAGAGTTTCCAAGAAGCTTTTCCCGGTATTCACTGGGCGGCATGCCCATAATCTTTGAGAAGAGGCGTGAGAAGTAGAGACTGTCCTCGATGCCGACCTTATAGCATATCTGGTTGATGTGCATGTCGGTCACTTTGAGCATGTGGCAGGCATATTCTATCTTCAGCCGGTTAAAATAAGACAGCGGGCTGCAGCCCGTCTGCTGCTTGAACAATGTCGAGAAACGTGTTGACGAATAGCCGACATAGTCGAGTATGTCCTGGAGGGTGATGCGGCGCTCAATGTTTTCTTTCATGTAGTGAACGGCAGCAGCAACCACGCCTATATCCTTATTCGTATTGAATGGGCGGTTGCTGTGGCTGGCGTCATAACTGACGCTGCGCCGATACTGTCGCAGATAGCGCAGCGAGGCCAGATAGTAGTGCAGCAGGCTGGAGGCATAGCGCAGGTCCTCGATGCCCTCGCCAAAGTGGAGCGTCGACAGCATCTCCTCAAAAATGTTGTTGCGGTTGGCGATGTTCGAGTTCAAGGTCGCCTTCACGTCCAGCGGCTTTTGTGCGCCCTCGGCATAAACCGATGCGTGCTCACCCCTGAAGTGCACCCAGTAGATGGTCCATTTCTCTCCTTCCGCCGCACCGTATTCATGGGGGACGCCTGCGGGCAGAATGAAATATTGGTTTCGCGAAACGAAGTAGGTCTGTCCGTTCAGTTTATAGAATCCGCGGCCGTCGATGCAGTAGATCAGGACATACTGGTCGATGCCCTTCTCACGGCACCGATAATGGTGCTCAGCCATAGGATAATGGCCGATGTCAGTGATGAACAGGCTGCTCACCAGGGGGTCTTCCTCCTCCATCTGGACGATTCTTTGGGGCAGTACGATGGAGCGCTCACCTAAGAATCCTTCTCTCTGCTTGATCATATTCCTTGGATTTTTGGGACAAAAGTACGAAATAAATTCCATAACTCAAAACACAGAGAGGAAAATCGTCCATAAATATTGCGTGTTTTGTCTATACTCCCAATCGTTTTTTTGCACTATCTTTGCACCCGAATTCAGAACAGTAACTAAAAACAAAGAATTATGCAAGGTTTCAACAAATCGTTTATCTACTTCATCTGCCTCGTCTCGGCCATGGGCGGACTGCTCTTCGGCTACGACTGGGTGGTCATCGGCGGTGCAAAGCCGTTCTATGAACTCTATTTCGGCATTGCCGACTCAGTGAGCGACCAGGGCCTGGCCATGACCATTGCGCTCATCGGCTGCATGATCGGTGCCTGCACCTGTGGCTGGCTGGCCGACAAGATCGGACGTAAGAAACTGTTGCTCGTCTCGGCCGTCATCTTCCTGGTGTCGGCCGTCATGACTGGCGCCTTCAACACGTTCTGGGCCTTCCTGGTGGCACGCTTCTTTGGCGGCATCGGCATCGGCATCGCTTCAGGACTGTCGCCCATGTATATTGCAGAGGTGGCACCCTCGGAAATCCGCGGCAAGCTGGTCTCGCTGAACCAGATGACCATCGTCCTCGGCATCCTGGCGGCGCAGATCGTCAACTGGCTGATAGCCGAACCCATACCCGCAGACTTCTCGTCTGCCGACATTGCCGCTTCGTGGAACGGGCAGATGGCCTGGCGCTGGATGTTCTGGGCGGCCGCCTTCCCCGCCGCTGCCTTCCTGCTGCTGGCCTTCTTGATCCCTGAGAGTCCCCGCTGGCAGGCGATGAAAAGACCCACCCCCGACCCCTCCCATGAAGGGAGGGTAGTGAATACAGCTTCACCAGCATTTATTACACTTCAGAAGATTGGCGGCGAGGCTTACGCCGAGCGCGAGTTGCAGGCCATTGCCGCTGCCAACGCTTCGGCCAAGGAGCAGGCGGGCCTCAGGACGCTCTTCTCGAAGCCCTTCCACAAAGTGCTCCTGCTGGGCATCATCATCGCCGTGTTCCAGCAGTGGTGCGGCACAAACGTCATCTTCAACTATGCCCAGGAGATTTTCCAGTCGGCAGGCTACAGCGTCGGCGACGTGCTGTTCAACATCGTCATCACGGGTGTGGCCAACGTGCTCTTCACGCTCATCGCCATCTTCACCGTCGACAAGCTGGGCCGCCGCCGGCTGATGCTCATCGGCGCCGGAGGCCTCTGCCTGATCTATGCCACCTTAGGCTGCTGCTACTATTTGCACATCACGGGCTTCTTCATGATCATCCTCGTCGTGGCCGCCATTGCCTGCTATGCCATGACGCTCGGCCCCTGCACCTGGGTGCTCATCTCGGAGCTGTTCCCCAATCGTGTGCGTGCCATTGCCGTGGCCACCTGCACCTTCGCCCTATGGGTCGGCTCGTCGACGCTCACCTACACCTTCCCCCTGCTCAACAAGTTGCTCGGCTCCTACGGCACCTTCTGGATCTACGCCCTCGTCTGCCTCTGCGGATTCCTGTTCTTCCTCCGCCGTCTGCCTGAGACCAAGGGCAAGTCGCTGGAGCAATTGGAGAAAGAATTGATTAACAAATAAAAAGCAATACATTATCAGAACTATGGTTAAAGCTTGGAGAGAAATAGTGACGATCCCGACCTACGAGGTGGGAAAGCCGGAGAAGAACCCGATGTTCCTGGAGAAGCGCGTCTATCAGGGGTCAAGCGGCGTGGTCTATCCCTACCCCGTCATCGAGACGATGTCCGACGAAAAGGTCGACAAGGACTATCAGGCCATCTGGCTGGAGAACGAATATATCAAGGTGATGGTGCTGCCCGAGCTGGGAGGTCGCGTGCAGATGGCCTACGACAAGATTGCCCGCCGTCACTTCGTCTACTACAATCATGTGATCAAGCCCGCCCTCGTGGGACTTGTCGGCCCGTGGATCTCGGGCGGCATTGAGTTCAACTGGCCCCAGCACCACCGTCCTACGACCTACATGCCCGTCGACACGTGCATTGAGGAGAATGCCGACGGCTCCGTGAGCGTATGGGTGAGCGAGATGGAGAAGATGTTCCATCAGAAGGGCATGGCCGGCTTCACGCTCCGGCCCGGCTGCGCCTATCTGGAGATCAAGGGCCGGCTCTACAACCGCACCGACGTGCCGCAGACCTTCCTCTGGTGGGCCAACCCTGCCGTGGAGGTGAACGATGAGTACCAGAGCGTGTTCCCGCCCGACATCAACGCCGTGTTCGACCATGGCAAGCGTGCCGTCTCGTCGTTCCCCATCGCCACAGGCACTTACTACAAGATGGACTATTCGGCAGGCGTCGACATCTCGAACTACAAGAACATCTACGTGCCGACGTCGTATATGGGCGTCAACTCGCGCTTCAACTTCGAGGGTGGCTACGAAAACGACACCCGCTGCGGCATGCTGCATGTGGCCAGCCACCACTTCTCGCCCGGCAAGAAGCAGTGGACGTGGGGTAACGGCGACTTCGGCCGCGCCTGGGACCGCAACCTGACCGATGAGGCCACTCCCGAGGAGATGAAGCGTTGGAGCATCGACCGTGAGGGTTTCCGCCCCTACATCGAACTCATGGCTGGCGTCTATACCGAGAACCAGCCCGACTTCACGTGGCTCATGCCATACGAAGAGAAGATGTTCACCCAGTACTTTATGCCTTATCGTGAGCTCGGGGTAGTGAAGGAGGCTTCGAAGGATTTGGTGTTCAATATCAGTGAAGTGGGTAATGATAAGGTTGAATTCAAGGTCTTTGCCACCTCGAAGCAGGAGGTCTGCATCATCCTGCGCAACGACAACGGTGAGGTGTATTACAAGAAGGAGATGACGCTCTCGCCTGAGGCCGTGCTGACGGAGACGGTCGACGTGAAGGGAGCCCGGTTCGACAAGCTGACCTTCGAGATTGTGAAGACGTTCGTCTATGGGCAGCGCACCGTGTTGCAATGGCATGCCGAGCCCGACGAGATTCGTCCTATTCCCGATTCAGCCGAAGCCGCCCTGCTGCCTGAGCAAATCAAGACCAACGAACAACTCTTCCTGACGGGCATGCACCTGGAGCAGTATCGTCACGCCACCTGGCAGGCTACCGACTACTACGAGGAGGCTCTGCGCCGCGACCCCAACGACATTCGCTGCCTGAACGCCATGGGCCTGTGGTACATCCGCAAGGGCCGTTTCGCCAAGGCTGAGGACTATCTGCGCAAGGCTGTCCGTCTGTCGCAGAAGCGCAACCCCAATCCTTACGACGGCGAGCCCATCTACAACCTCGCACTCGCGCTGAAATATCAAGGCAAGGCGTCCGAGGCCTACGAGCTCTTCTGGAAAGCCACCTGGAACAAGGCATGGGCCGATGCCGGCTACTTCGAGGCGGCTAAGATCAGCACCGCCCAGGGCCGCTACGAGGATGCCCTCGACGAGGTGAACCGCTGTCTCGTCAACAACTGGCACAACCATAAGGCCCGCGCGCTGAAGGCCGCCATCCTGCGCAAGCTGGGGCAGACCAGCGAGGCCCTGGCACTCATCGACGAGTCGCTCGGCTACGACCTCTTCAACTACGGCTGCCGCTACGAGCAGTACCTTATTGAGCAGGACGAGGACATGCTGACAGAGATGAGGCAGATGCTGCGCCGCTCGGCACAGAACTACGACGAAGTGGCACTCGACTACTGCGCTGCCGGCCTCACCGACGAGGCCCGTTCTATCTGGCAGATAGCCGTCGAGGAGGGAGCCGCCACGCCCATGACCTATTATTATATGGGCCGATACGACGAGGCCGAAAAGGCTGACTCCGCCTATTGCTTCCCCAACCGTCCGGAGGACGTCATTGCCCTTGAGACGGCCAAGAAGGCTAACCCGCAAGGAGCCCGTGCGCCTTACTATCTCGGCTGTCTCTACTATGCCGCCCGTCAGTACGACCTCGCCATCGAGAACTGGGAACTCTCGGCCCGTCTCGACCCGACGTTCCCCACCGTATGGCGCAACCTCGCCCTGGGCCGTTTCAACAAGCAAGACCGTCAGCAGGAGGCACTGGAATACATGGAGCGCGCCTTCCACCTCGACGAGAACGACGAGCGCGTACTCATGGAGCTCGACCAGCTCTACAAGCGCCTCCACCGTCCGCACGCTGAGCGCCTAGCCTTCCTCCAGAAATATCCTGAGCTCATCCGGCGCCGCGACGACCTCGTGCTCGAGGAGATCACCCTGCTCAACCAGGTGGGCCGCTACGAAGAGGCCATGCAGCGACTCGACACCCGCACCTTCCATCCCTGGGAGGGCGGCGAAGGCAAGGTGCCCACGCAGTATCAGATCTGCCGTGTGGAGCTGGCCAAGAAACTGTTGGCCCCAAAAGCCCCCCTTTCGTCCCCCGAGGGGGACACGATAGTCCCTTCCGCCAGCAAAACTATAGAAGCCCCCTCGGGGGCCGTAGGGGGGGCTGAAGCCATTCGCCTCTTGGAAGAGTGTCTGGCATATCCCCGCCACCTCGGCGAGGGCAAGCTCTACGGCGCCCAGGAGAACGACTTCTACTATCTGCTCGGCATCGCCTACGATGCCCTCGGACAGAAGGAGAAGGCCCGCCAGTGCTGGGAAGAGGCCACGAAGGGCCCGCAGGAGCCCGCTGCAGCCATGTACTACAACGACGCCAAGCCCGACAAGATCTTCTATCAGGGTCTGGCCCTGCTGAAGCTCGGGCGCGAGGCGCAAGCCCACGGACGCTTCTACCGCCTCATCAACTACGGCAAGCAGCATATCTTCGAGAAACAGATTATGGACTACTTCGCCGTCTCACTGCCCGACCTGCTCATCTGGGAGGACCCGCTCGACCTGAAGAACCTCATCCACTGCAAGTACATGCTTGCCCTCGGCTACTTGGGCCTGGGCGACCGGGAGCACGCCGAGCGCTACCTGAAGGAGGTGGAGGAGCTGGACAACAACCACCAGGGCATCCAGCAGCTGCGCACGCTGGTCGATGCCGGGCTGTAGGCCAGGGTGCCCCCCCCCGAAAAGACTGAAACCACGGCGTGACGCCCAAAACCTTGAAGAACCTAAAAATAGGGAAAATTCTTGCACTGACTTGCGTGCTTTATCAAATCTTTTTCCTATCTTTGCAATCGAAAAGCGAAAAACCTATTAAAACAATAAAAACAATGAAGAGAACACTTACTTCCCTTTTCGTATTCCTCGCCATCGGCCTTGGTGCTCTGGCGCAGGGCAAACTGACGCCACAGGCTCAGCTTGCAGTGAAGAAACACCAGTTGCAGGTGCAGCGCGCCGCCGCCCGCGGCACCGCCCGCCAGCAGGCCGCCCCCGACGCCGTGAAGCTCGTGGTGCAGCTCGCGGACGACAACGTCGCCCAGACCTGCCAGCAGCTGCGCGCCGCCGGCGCCACCCTGCGCACGAAGCTGGGCCACCAGGTCACCGTGTCCATCCCCGTGGACAGCATCGGCGCCCTGGAGCGCATCGGCGGCGTGGTGCGCATCGACAAGGGCCACCGCGGACGCCTGAAGACCGACGTCGCACGCCAGGCCACCGGCATCGCACAGCTCAACGGCCCCACCCTGCCGGCGGGAGCCACGGAGTATAGCGGACGGGGCGTCAACTTCTGCATCTTCGACGTTGCCATGGACTTCCAGCATCCCGCCTTCAAGGATGCCCAGGGGCGCAGCCGCATCAAGGCCGTCTACGTGCGCAACAGCACCGAGGGCCGCCCGTTCACCGTCAGCGACCCCGAGGCAGGCGAATACACCTTCCCGGGCAGCATCTTCGACACGCCGGAGCTCATCGCCACGCTGACCACCGACGACGACGAGGAGACACACGGCACCCACACCACAGCCATCGCCGCCGGCTCCATCAGCGAGCAGGGCTTCGGTGGCATGGCTCCCGATGCCGACCTGGTGCTCATCCCCAGCGGATTCTTCGAAGAAGCCGAGGACGAGTACGACACCTTAGACGAGATGATTGAGGAGGTGCTGGCCTTCGCCGCCGCCTATGCCGACCAGAGCGAGCAGCCCACCGTGTTCAGCGCCAGCATGAACAGCCACGAGGGGCCCCACGACGGCACCAGCACCGTCACCGCGGCCATCGAGGAGCTCTCCAACCACGTCATACCCGTCTTCTCGACAGGCAACGAGGGAGCCTACCCCATCCACCTCTACCAGGAGTTCACAGCCGCCACCACGTCGGTGAAGACGCTGCTCATGGCACTCACCGAAGGCGAAGATGGCCACGCCTACAAATACGTACCCACGGTGGTGGGCTACACCCGCACGGGCAGCGAGGTGAGCCTGCAGCTGACGCTCAAGGAGCTGAACCAGCGCACCGGACGCCTCACCACGAAGTGGACCTCGGAGAAGGTGACCGCCACCCTGGGCGGCGAGCCGATGACGAGCACGGTCAGCAGCGACGACGACGAGACGCTGGCGGCCGTCTTCGACGGCGAGGTGTCGCTGGCCGCCATGGACAATGGCGACGGACGCCTCTTCGTGTCGGCAGAGGCCGAAGGCGGCATGGACAAGCTGCAGTTCTTCGAGCTCGTCATCAGCGGCGCCGAGGGAACGGCCATCGACCTCTGGGACCAGAGCGTGGGCTTCGGCGGACGCAACTTCGTAGGACTGCCCGGCTACATCGACGGCGACAGCGACCTCTCCGCCGGCGACTGGACCACCACCGACCGCGTGGTCAGCGTGGGAGCCTACTGCACCAACGTCATGCAGCGCAACTACGACGGCACCACCATCGACACCACGAATGACGAGGACATGCCCAGCACGCCGGACGACATCGCCGTCTTCTCCAGCTACGGCCAGTACCCCAACGGCATCTGCCAGCCCGTGGTCTGCGCTCCCGGCGTGAACATCGTGTCGGCATGGAACAGCTACAGCATCGACGACGACGAGACCATCGACGCCGCCATGCAGTGGCAGGGAGGCACCTACAGCGCCGAGAGCGGCACGTCGATGGCATGCCCCGTCGTCTCGGGCATCATCGCCACATGGCTGCAGGCCAGCCCCACGCTGACGCTCGACGACGTGAAGGACATCATCAGCTACTCGGCCACCAACGACGACTACACCGCCCAGGACCCCCTGCGCTGGGGAGCTGGCAAGATCAACGCCGCAAAGGGCATCGAGTACATCCTGCAGAACTACACCACAGGCATACGCGAGATGACGGCACAGCCGGTCGCCGGCGCACAGCACGTCTACGACCTGCAGGGCCGGCGTCTGCAGAGCCGTCCGCAGAGCGGACTCTACATCCACGAAGGAAAGAAGTTCTATGTCAAGTAAGCACACGCCATGAAGAGACTCAATGAAATGAATCTTTTGAAACTTTTGAAACAACACGTATAAACACTGGGGTTTCCAGCGATTTCACACCCCGGAAACACCCAAGGTATACCTTTGCACACTCTCCCGCAGAGTGTGCAAAAACAAGCCCGAAGCCCCCCCTTCTGCCC
>CACYME010000061.1 GCA_902775475.1 uncultured Prevotellaceae bacterium | reverse complement strand
TTTCGTGTGGATATACTTGTCTAAAGATATAAAAGATTTGAAAGAGCAATCTTACGAATCTTATCAAATCTATCAAAGTATTTGCCTGATTTGTAGAGATATGAAAGATTTCTGCCCCAAAGGGGCACTCCTACCACCGTTAGGCACTCATCAGCACATTGAATAATCTTATATATCTTTTATATCTTTATACAAATTGATTTCCTTAGACAATGCGGTCCTTGAAAATAATTACCCATTCTAATTCTTGCTGAACCCTTGTACGGGAACACAATTTTCTTTGAAAGATTTTGACAAAAGTGGCAATTTTAGCCCTCATATTTTGAAAATTCTGCGCGAATGAACTTTTTGGCGAAAAAACGCGAGTTTTTTAGAGGATTTTATAAATCATTAAAAATCAGTCGCTTGGGCTTGCTTCTCAAAAAATGGCGTTCCGCGGTTTTCAAAAGTCAACGCCTTTTGAAAATTTGGCGTTGACTTTTGAAAATTTGGCGTGCTTATAGAAACGCGAAAAGTAGCAAAAATTGAGCAAAAAACGTGCACAAAAGTGGGGCCTGTGTGCAAATCTTCGTCTTTTGCGGCCCGATTTTTCATCTGGCGACGCCTCTCTAAGGCTCGAAAACGGCCATTTTTCGCTCCAGAATGCTTCGCCGCCGTGAAGCAAATTATCTGTGAAAGATTTTGACAAAATCAACTCTCTAACAACCGAAGCAGGTATGCTTGCGAAAGCTGAGTTAGTTTCAATGAACGTTCAACCGCAAAATCCACAGTCAGCGGACAAAAATCCGGCCATCGCCGGTTTTTCATAAATAAACACGCTGCAAAAAAGAGGCCCGATTTCTTGGCCATTCCGCTTTTTGTTTGTAACTTTGCAACCGACTAAGCCGGCCTTAGCGTGCAGGGCGGGTCAAAAACAATCTTTGTGGAATCCCCTTCGGGCCACCAAGCCATTTGTAGGTCCAGGCATGGAGGGAAAGAGGACGTTTTCTGAACGTTATCTTCTGTACCCAGACTTCGCAACTCTGAAACTTTATCAGAAGGTATCGCAACGAGGCGTCCACGTAGGGTGTATTATATCCCGATGTCGGGTAGCCGTTATTGGCTTCCTGCTGTATCTGTATAATATGCGATGGCGTGGGCTGGCTGAGTTGCTTATCTTGATAAAGGGGCAATGCGAAGGCCCAGGGTACGGGATAAGCAGCAGATAGTTTACTCCCGCGCCCTTTTCATTTCCATGCACTAACACTAAGTTTAACCGCCGAGGCAGGAAGAGCGGGTAGGCAAATTATTACATGTATGGATCAACTGATTTACCATTACACTGATTTTAGTTCTTTATTAGGAATTATTGAATCAGATCCAACGAATCTAACATTTTGGGGATCTAAGCCATGCAAGCGGTGGGTGCTCTACAGTGATGAGCTGGACAGGTTCCTCGAGGTGAACCGGAGGAACAGCGTGCCGATGACCGCAGAGGAGCAGAATGAGGTCATCCTCGCCTCGCACCGCCGCAAGCCCGTCAAGCCGGACTGGAGGAAGGAACATGAATGTCAAACCCCTAAAAAGGAACCGGTATGAAACTACTTGAACGCATCCCAATTCTAACGAACGTGCTCATAGTGGCATGTGAGCGTCCGGCCACTGAAATAGGCAAGCTGGTGAAGGCCGTTGTGGCCTTCGCCACCAAAGGTGTCAAACCTTCGGTGGTTGACATCCGCCTGGAAACGTACTTCGGGCTGATAGCCCAGGACCTCGACGCCCAGCGGACGGCTGCCGAGGTGAAAAGCCGCAAGTGCAGCGAGAGTGCCAGATGCAGGACGGCGAAGAGTCCTGCAAAGCCTTCCACCGTAACGAGAAAGACTGTCTGCGAGCCAGTACAAGATCCAGCGAACGCTGAAGAAGGGCCGACTGATGCAGACGCTGATGAGGTGGTGTCTTATGCGAATGCAGCGGAAGATGCAGCCCAGTCTTTTGTGCAATTGAAGGCAGTCTACGACAAGACAGGCACCAACGGTTTGCAGGCATCCGAACTTTGGAAGAAACTGTCTGAAGAAGACCGGAGTTCAGTGGCAGCCCAACCCGGAGGCTCAGCCGCAAGACTGGACCGACATCACCGTGCCCTGCCCATGGCAGATTTACGGTTGGCGCAACGGCAGACAATGGGACAAACCGCTCTATGTCAACACGGGCTATCCGTTCCGCTATGACCGCGAGACCTGGAGCGTCATGGCCGACCGTCCAGGCGACTGGACCTACACGGGCGAGATGAAGAACCCCGTGGGCACCTACCAGCGTACCTTCACCGTACCCAAGACGTGGAAGGGCCGCGACGTGTTCATCCGCTTCAACGGTGCCGGCCACGGCTACTACGTCTGGGTGAACAATCATTTCGTGGGCTATGCTGAGGACTCGTTCCTGCCCTCGGAGTGGAATATCACACCTTATTTGAATAAGAAAGGTGAAAACGTGCTCACCGTGAAGTGCTACCGCTTCACCAGCGGCTCGTTCCTGGAGTGCCAGGACTACTGGCGACTGACGGGCATCGAGCGTGACGTGCTGCTGTGGTCTGCACCAAAGAATCGCATCAAGGACTACTTCTTCCAGACGCCCACCCTGAACAGCGCCCAGCTGCAGGTTGAGGTGGAAGGCAAGGGCACGGTGACTGCAGAGCTGCGCGATGGCCAGCGCATCTTGGCTTCAGGCACCCTCGACGGTGGAGCCATTACTTTCGGTAGTATTCCTGGTGTAGAACCTTGGTCAGCTGAGACCCCCAGGCTCTACGACCTCTGCATCACGCTCATGCAGGGCAAGAAGGTGGTAGACCGCCGCACCGCGAAGGTAGGATTCCGCACGGTCAGCGTGCGTGACGACGGTGCCCTCCTCATCAACGGCGAGCGCATCATCCTGCATGGTGTCGACCGCCACGATCACAGCCAGTGGACGGGCCGTACCATCTCGAAGGAGGAGATGCTAAAGGACGTGGTGACGATGAAGCGCCTGAATGTCAACGCCGTGCGCACCTCGCACTATCCTAATAACCCCTATTTCTACGACCTCTATGACCAGTACGGCATCTACGTGCTGGCCGAGGCCGACGTGGAGTGCCACGGCAACATGGGTCTGTCGAAGGAATCGGCTTTCCGCGAGGCCATGGTGGCCCGCAACGTGCGCCAGGTGCAGACGCTGCGAAACCACGCCTGCATCTTCGGCTGGTCGTTTGGCAATGAGAGCGGCAACGGCGACAACTTCCGCTACGTGGCCGACAGCATCGCCAAGTACGACGACACCCGCCTGACCCACTATGAGGGCAACTCGCAGTGGGCCACGACCTATAGCCGCATGTACGCCGGACTCGACGATGTGGAGCGCTATGCACGCGATGCACAGGAGATGGTAAAACGAGGTGAAAGCGTAAAACCCTTCATCATGTGCGAGAATACTCACGCCATGGGCAACTCGATGGGCAACCAGCGTGAATACTTCGACCTCTATGAGCGCTATCCGTGCCTGACGGGTGAGTTCATCTGGGACTTCAAGGACCAGGGGCTCTTTGACGGCAAGGACTTCCTCTACGGCGGCGACTTCGGCGACCGTCCCAACGACAACAATTTCTGCTGCAACGGCGTGGTGTTCCCCGACAATAGCCTCTCGGCCAAGAGCATCAACGTGAAGAAAATCTACCAGCCCGTAGACTTCCAGCTGCGCGACGGCAAGGTGACCCTGCGCAACAAGCGACAGTTCCGCACACCGGAGCAAGACTTCGACATCTACTATGCCTACTTCGACAACGGCGTGCAGCAGGGCGACTGGCGGCAGATGGACGGCTCGGAGATGCAGGTCGACCGCAATCACTCAGCCGTCCGCTTCAGTGCCCGTCAGAAGGAGGCTACGCCCTGGGCCGAGAAGGGCTACGAGGTGGCCAGCGAGCAGTTCCAGCTGCGTGGCAACTCGCAGAAACGGCCCGTGGCTCCCGTCGCCAATGGCCAGCCCTTGCGAGTAGACCCGCAGGGTGATCGGCTCGTGGTCTATGTGGGACAGTTCCCCTATACCTTCAAGAACGGGCAGATTGTCGACGAGCAAGGCCGTTCCCGCTTCGAGCTGAACGCCTTCCGTGCTCCCCACGACAACGACAAGAACTCTGCCGGCCGCTGGGACAAGCAGGGACTGCGCGACCTCGTCTGCCACAACCAGAAGACGGAATACAAGAACAACGGTACGTCGGTCGACCTTCTCTTTACCAATGTCTACAAGAGCGAGAAGGGCACGATGGCCTTCACCACTCAGGAGAAGTTCACCATCATGAACGACGGCACCATTGCCTTCAGCTCCGACATCGACCCCAGTGAGAAGGGCAGCGAGCTGCCGCGCCTGGGCTATCGGGCCATCCTGCCTGGCCAACTGGAGAACATGACCTGGCTGGGCCGCGGCCCGCACGACAGCTATCGCGACCGCAAGGAGTCGGCTTTCGTCGGACAGTGGAAGAGTACCGTCACCGAGCAGTGGACGCCCCATGTACTGCCTCAGGAAACAGGCAACAAGGAGGACGTCGAGTGGCTCTCTTTGACCAACAATAGCGGTCAGGGCCTACTGTTTGTCGCTCCCTACAAGATGGCAGCATCGGCAGGACACTGGGATGACCGCAAGCTCTACACCGACCGCGGCCATCGACTGCGCCATCCCTCGGAGGTGAAGATGGAGAATACGACCTATGCCAACTTCGACATCTACAATCGTGCCTTGGGCAATAACTCATGCGGCCGCGACGTTATTGATAAGTACAAGATTCCGGCCGGCAAGGCCCACTTCGCTCTCATCATGAAGCCTGTCACCAAGGCTATCGGCACGGAGGATACCGATGTCACCATGCCTGTGGCCGGAAATGAAGGCTTGGACCGCTACGACTTCTTCTATGCCGGCGAACAGCCCGACCGCAAGATGTACATGGTCAAAGGCGGCAAGGTGGTTTGGGACTTCGACGACCCGCAGGCCAGCGGCGAGATCAGCGACGCCGTCCTGATGAGCGACGGCCACATCCTCATAGCCCACCAGCATGGCATCAAGGAGATTGACAAGAACAAGCGCGTTATCTGGAGCATGGATGCTCCGCGTGGCTACGAGATACACTCCATACAGCCCATCGGCCGCAACAAGGTGCTCTACGTGCAGTGTGGCGATCCCTTGGAGGCCGTCGTCATGGAGATTCCGTCGAAGAAGGAGCTGCGTCGCATTCCGCTGCCCTACAACAATGGCGGCTCCCACGGTCAGATGCGCAACATGCGCCTGACTCGTCGCGGCACGATGCTGCTGGCCTCGTTCCAGTATGGTGGCGTTATCGAGTATGATGCTCATGGTAAGGAGTTGCAGCGCTGGGACTGTCCGGGCTGCTGGGGCGTAGAGGAGCTGAAGAATGGCAACATCCTCGTGGCCACCAACCGCAACTACGTGCGCGAGTTCAACCGCAAGGGCGAGGTCGTCTGGGAGTGGAACTGGAAGGAGCGCGGCCCGCTGTCGCTGGTTAACATCGACGGCCGGCTGCGTGAGGTCATCAGTGGGCAGAAGGCCCACCGACTGCCCAATGGCAACACGATGATCACCAACTGGCAGAACCCCTGGAGCCGCGAGCTCAGCGACCCTGCCTATCCTGCCATCCAGGCCATCGAGGTCAATCCGCAGGGCGATGTCGTCTGGCAGCTACGCTCATGGCAGCAGCCGGCCAACCTCGGCCCCTCGACCACCATCCAGCTGCTTTCTGAGCCCGTCGACCGCACAAAGCTATATTTTGGCGATATCCGTTAGACCCAACAAATATCAATTATGAAACGTATACTTGTCATTTCATTCCTCGGTTGCCTGATGCTTCCCGCCTTGGCGGGCAGTATCACCGACCGCGTGGATACCCGACTGGGCACCACCACACTCTGGACACCTGAAGACTTGGGCTTCACCCACATCCGTGACAAGCGGCCCTGGGGCGGCGAGACCTTCCCAGGTGCCACCACGCCCAACGGTATGGTGCAGCTGACGCCCGTCACAAAGTATGGCTCCGGCGGCGGCTATCAGTATGAGGATCCCAACATCTATGGCTTCGCTCACACTGCCATGGGCCACTGGAACCTGCTCAACGTGCCGATGCTGCCCGTGACCAAGGCCGGCTTCTACCGCGCCGACAGCTATGCCTCGCACTAAGGAAGAGGTGAAGGCGGAAGTTTCTCGTTTGATATCCAACCGACCTGCCCACTACATGCTGGGAGCTGAGTGCACCATTGACGGCCGTACTCCTATTGAGAACATCCGTACGGCTGTTGAAACGGCTCACGGCCAGCGTTAGGGAAACGGGATTCGGCCAGATAGAGTAGGGAGCAAATGCTGATGGAAGCGTTTGCTCCCTACAGTCATAGTGGCATTTAGTGCCTACCTTGTCTTATTTAAAATGAGACACCTGTGAAGTACGTAGTAGAAGCCTGTGAAGCGGGAGTAATCAGGGGGTAAGGGCTGGGCTTCGGGAATGAAACTGCTATCCAAGAAAAAGAGGATGTGCCTTTGGCGGGGACACATCCTCTTGGTTTTGCTGAGGTTTCTTCGTTGCCGTACTATTCAACGACGGCACACCAGCCGCCGTTGCGCACGAGGTGAAGGTGGAGGCGGGTCTGCGGAGTGACGTTCTGCTCCGTACGCTTGTAGTCTACGGCGATGCGGTGGGCATTGCGTCCGTCCTGGAAGGCGGTCATGTGGCCGGACTTCGACAGGAAGTCGAGCGAGATGTCCAGGTCCTGCTGCTTGTCGCCCGTGATGGCTCCGATAAACCACTTCGTGCCCTTGCGCTTAGCCACGACGTAGTGGTCGTCGGCCTTCAGGTCGGCTGTCGAGACGTGGGTGTAGGGATTCTCGTAGGACGTGCCAAAACCGCGTGTCTTCGAGATGTGGGCGGTGAAGGCCTCGGGCAGGTTCAGCTCCAGGCTTTCGCTGACGACGTCGGTCTGTCCCTTGCCCTTGCTGATGGAGAACCGGTAGGCCACGCCGTTGTCGTAGGCGCGGAAGTCAATGCTGATGCCGCCTTTAAAGGTCATGGTGAGCTGATTGGCCTTGTTCTTTACCTCGGCCTGCTTCAGGGGTACGACGGGGCGGATGACCTCGTCGACCTTCGACCGCTTCGAGCTGCTCAGCTTGGGGTTCTGTACAAACTGCTCCTGACCCACCTGGAGGCCCAGCGGGCAGTCCTTCAGAATCTGTTCGTCACCACGGAAGACGCTCAGCGTGAGCTGCTTGTCTACCGTCACTGTCATCTTGATGTTCCCACCAGGAGACGTGAGCGTCTCCGTCTTTGCGGCAAAGGAGCCCAGAGTGAGGCTCAGCAGTGCGCAGATGATGCTTGTCCGTTTCATTTCTTCTGTATTTTCTTTAGGATGTTGAGTTTTCCGTCGTCAATGAGCTTCAGGATGAGCTCGCCGAAGAGGGTGTTCTGCCAGGCGAACCAAGGGCGCGTGTAGTTGGAGGCGTCATCCTTATGGAACGACTCGTGGATGAAGCCCGTGCCGGCGTCGGTGTCGACGAGCATCTGCAGGCACTGCTGGATCTCGCGGTCGTCGGTCGAGGTGAAGGCACGCATCATGATGGACATGGGCCACACCATGTCGTAGCCCACATGAGGGCCGCCGATGCCCTCGCCGGCACTTCCGCGGAAGAAGTAGGGGTTGTCCTCGCTGAGCACGAAGCGTCGGGTGTTCTGGTAGATGGGGTCGTTCACGTCGACATCGCCCAGATAGGCCATGGCCAGCAGCGAGGGCACGTTGGCGTCGTCCATGAGCAGCTGGTTGCCGAAGCCGTCGACCTCGAAGGCATAGATTTTGCCGTACTTCGGATGGTCGTGAATGGCATACTTTTTCAGGGCCGTCTCCACCTCGTCGGCCAGCGAGCGGCACTCAGCTGCCAGCTGCGTGTTCCTGTTCACCTTGGTCAGGATGTCGGCAGCCTTGCGGAGCGAGGTGACGGCAAAGAAGTTGGAGGGCACGAGGTAGAGGAATACCGTGGCATCGTCGCTGGGGCGGAAAGCCGAGGCGATGAGCCCGCAGGGGCGCACGGGGTTGCCGTAGCCGTTGTGGCTCATGGTGTCGTACTGCACGGCAGTGTTGCGCTGGAAGTGGTAGGGGCCGTGGCCCGTCTTGCGCTGCTGCTCGCGGAAGGTCTTCAGCACGGCGTTGACGGCATTGAGCCACAGGTCGGTCTTGAAGATGGAGTCATCGCCGGTCGTGAGCCAGTACTGGTAGGCCAGGCGGATGGGGTAGCAGAGCGAGTCAATCTCGTATTTGCGCTCGTGGAGGAAGGGCTTCATGTCGGTCAGGTCCGTGGCCCACTGGCTGCCCGTGGGCCCCATGTTGAAGGCATTTCCGTAGGGGTCGAGCACAATGCACTTCAGCTGGCGAAGGATGGTGCCGCGCACCATGCGGCGAATCTTCTCGTCTTTCTTGGCAAAGCGGACGTAGGGCCACACCTGTGCCCCTGAGTCACGAAGCCACATGGCATGGATGTCGCCGGTATAGACGAAGGTGTCGTCGTCGCCGTCGTTGCCGACAGAGTAGTGCACGGTGGTGTCGAGCGTGTTGGGGAAGCAGTTGCCGAACATCCAGGCGAGGTAGGGTGCATCCCTGAGCAGCTGCTGCACCTCCATGATTTTTTTCTCGATGATGTCGGCCATGAAAAGGCGGTATTCCACATCGGGTCGCCGGCTCACGCGGATGTTGTCGGCGGGTGCCTTGATCTGCTCGGCAAACGACTTTTGGTGGCGGTCCTGGATGTCGAGTCCGAGGGCCTTGTCGATGGCCTCCTTGATGATTGGCTCCATCACGGCATAGCCGGCCTCCGTGGGGTGCACACCGTCATTCGAGTAGGCGGGGTTCAGTGCTCGCTCCTCGCCGCTGACCATCTTCGAGTAGTAGTCGACGAAGGGGATGCGCTTCTTCTGGGCATAGTCGCGTATGCGCGCGTTGAGCTTTTCTATCTTGGCCGGGCCGTCGGTGATGCGGGGATTCCATCCGAACTTGGCGGCGGGCAGAGTAGTGGTCAGGATGACCTTGATACCGTTGGCGCGGGCCAGGTCGACCATTGTCTCGATGTTGTTGAATGTGCGGTCTTCGTCGTAGGGCCCGGTGTTCTCAGCCACGTCGTTGGTGGCCGTGTTGATGACCACAAGGTCGGGCTTGAGGTCGATGACGTCCTGCCGGTAGCGCACGACGAACTGATAGCTGGTCTGGCCTGAGATGCCGCGGCCCACGTAGCCGTTCTCCTTAAAGAACTGTGGGCGCATGCGTGCCCAGTTCTCGGTGATGGAGTTGCCCATGAACACGACGCGTCGCTGTTCCTTGGGCCATTGCTTCACTTCCTGGTTCTGCGCGGCATAGCGGCGCAGGTTTCCCCAGTCACGGTCGTCGGCTGAGGCCGTTGTGCCTAGAGCCGTGACGGCGAGGATTGTCAAGATGTTTTTCAGTCTTTTCATAAGTGTGTTATTGAGTTAAGTATGATTCTATTCTCCTCCGAAGTAGACGGTGCGTCGCAGTCGATGGAGTCACGCTTGTCGTGGCGCACCACGCCTTCGTCGGCCAGGTTCCATAGGAATCCGCCGGCTGACGTGGGCGACGACAGCATCAGCCGCCAGTAGTCTTCGAGGCTGGCGCCGTGGCCGCCGTCGTAGAGTCCGTGAATCATCTCCGTCGGCATGAAGATGTCCTCCAGCTTCTCCAGCTTCTCGCGTACCGCATTATAATTAGGATAGTGGTGGGTGTCGATGCCGTACTGCTTCTGCCATCCGGCCAGCTCGTCGATGACCATCAGTCCGAGCGAGTCGCACGTGTCGAGGAAGTATTCGTCGGGCGGATAGTGGCTCATGCGCACGGCGTTCATGTTCATGTCCTTGATCAGGTTGACATCCTCGATGGCCAGGGCGGGGCTGCTGGTGCGTCCGCTCTCGGGCCAGAAGGTGTGGCGGCAGACGCCCTTGAACATCACGCGCTGCCCGTTCAGGTAGAACCCGTCGCGCTCGCGGAACTCTATTGTCCTGAATCCGAAGCGCTGGCGGTAGACGTGCAGGGGCTTCCGGCCTTTCATCAGCCGCACGACGGCCTCGTAGCGCCAGGGTGTCTCAGGACTCCACGGCTTCACACCGCCGACGTGGCCGCTGACCGTGGTGTCGCCCTTGAGCGTGGCCACCTGTCGGCCGGTAGCAAGGTCAATGATGTCGGTCTCCGTGGCGATGGTCTTGCCGTCGATGGCGACGTGCATGCTGAAGCTGCCGTCGGCCCTTGCGTCGATGGCTACGCGGTCGATGTGCTGTCGTGGAACGGCCAGCAGGTAGACTGGGCGGAAAATGCCGTCGAATATCCAGTAGTCGGCCTGACGCTCAGCGCGGTTGATGCTCTCGTTGGCCGACTCCTTGCTGACGGTCACCTCCAGCAGGTTGTCCCGTCCGCCCATGTTGAGCAGCGAGGTCACGTCGTAGCGGAAGGGATAGAAGGCCCCCTGATGGCGTTCGCCTGCCGACTGGCCGTTGACCTTGACCTCCGTGTCGGTCATCGAGCCGTCGAACACAAGATAGAAAGTACGTCCCTTCATGGACGAAGGCACCTTGAAGGTGTAGCGATAGCGTCCCTGCTCGTCGGCATGCGGGCGGTCGTGTCCATAGTTATACGTGCCGAACCCCTGCAGCTCCCAGCACGACGGCACCTCGATGGTAGTCCAGCGGCCGCTGTTCATGCCGCCAGTGCAGAAGAACTCCCAGGTGCGGGTGCGGTCTTTGTCGGTGCCAGAGAGGTAGAACCGTTCAGCCTCTTGTCCCAGTGCGGAGAAAGAGCCTAAGAGAGCTGCCACGGTGATGAGGAATTGTCGCATAACGTGATGCCGTTGTTTTGTTGTCGTAATATTTGCTTGCAAAGTTACGCTTTTATTTTGGTAATTCAGCACGTGCCACTTCTGAAATAACACTTTTGGCAAAAACGCTGACAGCTATCGGGCATATTTGGAATAATTTTGCCCCTGACATACATTATTAAATATTATTGCTGTCCGCTAAACTTGCGTATAGGACATATCACCCCTTCCAACCGCTGATTTTATGCGGTTGGAAGGGCGTAAGTCCAAATCTAAGCCCCCC
>CACYME010000060.1 GCA_902775475.1 uncultured Prevotellaceae bacterium | reverse complement strand
ATACATTTATAAAATATGGTGCAAAGGTACAACTTTTTGGGCAGACGAAAAAATCTACCTCTCAGTTTATGCGGTCATGCGGGTCTGTGTGGGTTGCCAAGGAAAAATCCGGGTGCGCCCTTTCACGCCATCACGATCCGCGTGTGGAGCATTTCCTGTTACATTCGCCTGCCAACCTCGACTACATGACAGCCAGCGTGACACCTCAACAGCGTGAGATGATCCGCCAACTCTATGAGCGTGGAGAAAGTGAAAAAATGCTGCCCTTCCTGCTGATGGGTTGGGTAGAATGTACCGTGGGGACTGCCTACGACTGGACGTGGAGCGGCCTGCTTAATAATGTGCATACTTCGCCATACGGTGACTTCAGCCAAGTCTCACAGATAATGCATACTGGTGCTTTGCTTATCGGCACCTACGATAACTTCACCGATGGCGACCCGTCGGGCTTTCTGCGCAACATCAACTCGCACATGCCGACAGCCGACGAGAACCGCCTGCTCTTCATTGAACGCACTGGCCACACCTACCAGCAGAAGCAACAGGAACTGGCCGACAAGATTCTCCAACTGATTAAAGACTGGAGAACGGAGTAATTTCCCATGACTGCATTCAGCCCCTCATCGACAGCGGGGAAATTGCTATCCGTGATGTCAAGCGAGGCTGGTTTATTCAGTATTATTGCTGTCCGATAAAAGTGCGAAGTAGTATGTCCATAAAAACCTTGGGGCAACCATACAGCTCGAAAAACCGATGTGGGCGGACGAAGTCCACAGCCAGCGGATAAAAATACGACGAGAGCGGATTTTCCTTTGTTTTTCGCGCTTTTTTCAAGAATAATTCGTAACTTTGCAAACCGAATTAATTATTAAGCAACTATTTAATTATGGTAAAGCACATTATTCTTTGGACGCTGAACCCCGAATTGTCGGAGGCAGAGAAGGCAAGCGCAAAGGCCGGCATTAAGGCTGGGCTGGAAGGTCTGGTGGGCAAGGTGCCCGGACTGATTGACGTGAAAGTACACATCGACGGCCGCCTGGCCTCGTCGAATGCCGACGTGATGCTCGACTCCACGCTCGAGTCAGAGGAAGCCCTGAAAGGCTATGCCCAGCACCCCGAGCATCTGGCCGTGGCCAACGGCAAGGTGCGCCCCTACACCGTGCAGCGCAGCTGTCTTGACTTCGAAATCTAACGGCATGAGGAAAAAGATTTTGGCATCATTGCTGGCGGGCTTGTCGATGAGCTTGTCGGCGAATGCCGAGAACTGGATGAGCCGTCTGCCCGATGAGACCTTCCTCTCGGTGGTTTCCATTCCCGGAGCCCACGATGCAGCCACGGGCAGCGGCTGGGCCGACGGCATGGACGGACTGGGCGACCTCTTCGCCCGCACGCAGGAGCTCACCCTACCCCAGCTGTGGAGCTGCGGCATCCGCGCCTTCGACCTGCGCCCCTGCGTCTACGAGGACTACATGAACCTCAACCACGGCATCGTGCCAACGAGCGTGCACTTCGAGGATGCCCTGCGGCTGCTCTGCGACTCGCTGCGTGCAAACCCGTCGGAGTTCATCGTGGTGCACCTGCTGCATGAGACCGACGGCGACCAGGTGAGCGACGCCTACAACCAGCGCATACAGGAACTGTTGCAGCAGGAGGAGTGGCAGGACTGCCTTATCGACTTCAGGGTCAACCTGAAGGTGAAGGACATGCGTGGCAAGATGCTCATCATCAGCCGCGACAAGTATGCCACTGACCCCACCATTGGCGCTTTCTTCCAGAACTGGACGGGCGAGCTCAACTGGGCCAAGCAGCAGAATGCCCGCATCGTAGGCAAGCGGAGCAACACGGCCAGGCTGTGCGTGCAGGACTATTCCGACACGCACGCCCCAGGGGGAGTGGAAAAGAAGGTGGAGGCCATAAACAAGGTGCTCGACTTCTCCACCCAGCATAAGACCACATCCTCTTCTGGCGTCTACTGGGTGTTCAATTTCGCCTCGGCCTACTCCCTCGTGGAGTCGCTCTTCGGCATAGAGATTTCCAGTAGCGACGGCTACCGCGACAATGCCACCCACACCCACGCTGCCATCATCGACTATCTCAGCCAAAACGAGCCAGGCCCCGTGGGCGTCATCCTGATGGACTATGCCGGCATCGACCAGAGTGGCGACTTCAACACTCGCGGAAAGGAGCTGGTGGAAGCCATCATCGCCAACAACTTCCGCTACCTGGCCGACCAGTCGGACGTCAGTTCGCCCAGCAGGCAGAAGGCAGAAGACGATGCGCTCTTCACCCTTGAGGGTAAGCAGGTGGCCTCACCCAGTAGCCACAAGGCATACATACGGAAAGGTGCAGACGGAAAACTGCGCAAAAAACTCTTGAAACACTGATGGGAAGAAAGAAGAAACAACTGCCCCTGCTCGAGGGGGTGACCATCGAGGCGGTGGCTGCTGAGGGCAAGAGCCTGCTGCACTGGAACGACCTGGTGGTCTTCGTGCCGTTTTGTGTACCTGGCGACGTGTGCGACGTGCAGATATGCCGCAAGAAACATTCGTTTGCCGAGGGCGAAGTGGTACGCTTCATCAATTATAGTAATGTACGCGCAACACCCTTCTGCCAGCACTTTGGCGTGTGCGGTGGCTGCAAGTGGCAGAACCTGCCCTACGAGGAGCAGCTGCGTGCCAAGCAGCGACAGGTCTATGACCAGCTGCACCGCATCGGGAAGATTGAGTTGCCAGAGTTCCGCCCCATCCTCGGTTCGGTGAAGACCATGGAATACCGCAACAAGCTCGACTTCGGCTGTGCCAACAAGCGCTATCTCACCAAGGAGCAGCTGAGGAGTCTGCCCCCTGCCCCCGCAGAAGGAGGGGGAGCCAAGGACGTGCCTGCCATCGGCTTCCACATCACCGGGGCGTTCGACAAGATTCTGCCCATTGAGAAATGCTGGCTGATGGACGACCTGCACAACCAGATTCGCAACGAGATTGGCCTGTATGCCCTGGAGAACGGGCTCTCGTTCTTCGACCTGCGTGCACAGGTGGGCCTGCTGCGCGACATCATCATCCGCAACTCCCAGTCGGGCGAGTGGATGGTCATCGTGCAGTTCCACTTAGATGCCAGCGAGGAGAACAGTAACCCTTGGGATTCGGAGGATGGCAGGAAGGCGAAGGCGCTGCTGCTGCACATTGCCGACCAGTTCCCGCAAATCAGCTCCCTACTCTATCTTGACAATCAGAAGTGCAATGACACCATCGGCGACCAGGACATTCTGGTCTTCAAGGGCTCCGACCACATCTACGAGCTCATGGAAGACCTGCGCTTCAAGGTGGGTCCGAAATCGTTCTACCAGACCAATACGGAACAGGCCTACCATCTCTACTCCGTGGCCCGCGAGTTTGCCGGACTGACGGGAAAGGAGACGGTCTACGACCTCTATACCGGCACTGGCACCATCGCCAACTTCGTGGCGCGGCAAGCCCGACAGGTGATTGGCATCGAGTATGTTCCCGAAGCCATCGAGGACGCAAAAGTGAATTCTGAGATTAACGGCATCGGCAACACGCTGTTCTATGCCGGCGACATGAAAGACATCCTGACCGATGCATTCATCGGGCAGCATGGCCGTCCCGACGTCATCATCACCGACCCGCCACGTGCCGGCATGCACCCCGACGTGGTGAAGACCATCCTGCGTGCGGCCCCGCAGCGTATCGTCTACGTCAGTTGCAATCCCGCCACACAGGCCCGCGACCTGTACGACCTCGACGCCGACTACAAGGTAGCCTGCGTGCAGCCCGTAGACATGTTCCCGCATACGCCTCATGTAGAGAACGTCGTGCTGCTGGAACGAAGATAAGGAATCAGTCGCTCAGGTGCTGATAGACCTCCCAGTCTGTCTCGCCTGTAAAAGTAAAGCCCAGTTCGTTGACCGATGAAGAACTGAACAGTGCCCCCGAATACTCGGTGACCATTCGGTTCTTCATCGGAATGTTTTCAAGCGTTCGCTCTGCAATCACATAGTCCTTTGCATCGTAGGCCGTCAGCGTCACGTCGAGACTGCCCAGGTCGTCGCGCAGGAAGGTGTAGGCCTCGAGCGTCAGCGGAGCCGCCTGTTCGGCCACGTCGTAGAAGATGTACTGCTTTGAGTTGACCGAACCACCCCACCCTTCCACGGCATTGAACACGCCCGACTCGCCAGTATAGTAGACGCGGATGCGGCTGAGCTCGGCAGGCAGCTGGCCAGTGATGATGACGCGAAGCATGGAGGTGGCCCGCTGCATCGTGACGTCATACGTCTTCGGCTCTGCTGCCACCACCAGATTGCCATAATAATAGAAGGTGTCAGAGAAACCATCGGCATTCTTGAACTGAATGAAGTCGGGCTTTGCCAGCGAAGGATTGCTGGTGCTGCTGTGGGCAAGCACCAACAGCTGATAGTTGCCCTCGGGCAGCGTGGTGCTCACCTGTCCGAAGCCATCGTCACCCTTTTTCTGCAGAATTTTCTTCTTCTGCACGCCGTCCTCGAAGACGACGAAGCAGAGTTTCGTGCAATAGTCGCCGATGAGCTGCCCGGCTCGCGTCTTGTCAAAGGGCACGATGTCGTACACATTTGCCCTGATGACGACATTTCCCTCCGGCTCGATGCTGCCAGCCGGGTCATCATCAAGAATCATCTTCTCACACGAGCAGAAGCCTGTCAAGAGCAGCACTGCCACGAGCATTGTTCCAAAGGTTCTCATCGGCTATCGGTTTTAAGTTTTCTCTATTGCTCAGGAGCCTTTTTCTTTCCGTCGCGCCCCTTGTCCTTACGACCACGGCCATGACCGCCACGACCTCTCCCGCCTCGGCCTTGTCCACCGCGGCCACCACGATGGCGACCACGCGAACTCTTCCCTCCGCCACCGCTGGCAGCAGCCTTGTACTCAGGACCCTCGCCGCAGCCTTCGGGCAGCGGCAGCTTCTCCACCTCCTTGCCCAAGAACTGTTCTATCTGCCGGAAGCGCTGCACGTCGCGCTCGTTGACGAAGGTAATGGCCTGGCCGTCGCGGTCGGCTCGTGCCGTTCGGCCAATGCGGTGCACGTAGTCCTCAGCATCATGAGGCACGTCGAAGTTGATGACGATGCGGATGTCGTCGATGTCGATGCCACGCGCCACGATGTCCGTAGCCACGAGCACATCCACCTGCCCGGCCTTGAAGCGATACATCACGTCGTCGCGCTCCTGCTGCGAGAGGTCGCTGTGCATGGGTGCACAGTTAATCTTCAGGCGGCGCAGCTGGCGGTCGATGTCCTTCACGCGGTCCTTCTTTCCACAGAAGATGATAACACGCTTCAGGTCGCCACTCTTGAAGAGCTGTTCAATGACCTGGAGTTTCTGCGGGTCATAGCACACGTAGGCCTGCTGTAGAATCTTGTCAGCCGGGCGACTCACCTTCAGCTTCACCTCCACGGGGTTGTGCAGCAGGCTGACGGCCAGCTCACGCACCTTCGACGGCATCGTGGCCGAGAACATCACCTTCTGGCAGTCCTGGGGCAGCAGCTTCGTAATCTGCATGATGTCGTCGATGAAGCCCATGTCGAGCATGCGGTCGGCCTCGTCGAGCACGAAGAAGCTGGTGCGCGCCAGGTTGAGGTTGCCCACCTTCAGGTGGCTCAACAGGCGACCCGGCGTGGCAATGACCACGGGGGCGCCGCCGCGCAGGCTCTTCAGTTCCTGGTCGAAGCGTCCGCCGTCATTGCCGCCATACACGGCAATACTGCTCACATGGGGCATGTAGTAGGCAAAGCCCTCCATGGCCTGGTCAATCTGCTGGGCCAGCTCGCGCGTGGGAGCCATGACGATGCAGTTGATGGCGTCCTCTGGATAGTTGCCATCATCAATCATCGACAGGATAGGCAGCAAATAGGCCGCCGTCTTGCCCGTGCCTGTCTGCGCCACGCCGAGCACGTCGTGGCCGTCAAGGATTTGTGGTATACACTTCTCCTGGATAGGAGTCATCTCCTCGAAGTGCATGTCGTAGAGTGCATCGAGGATGTTGTCGTTCAGATATGTTTCTTCAAATGTCATTTACTATTTAACGTTACGAAAAAAGGAAATATTGTACACTCACGCCTTTATTTTTCGGGACTATACTCGCTGATATATTCGGCGAACTCGCTCCATCCCTCAGCCTGTCGGTAGGCATCGGCCGAGCCGACGGGCACATATATGACCAAATCAGAGTAAGGATCGTCCTCATCCAGCGGATGAATGAGGTGCAGCTGTCCGCCCTGCGAGTCGAAGGTTGGTGGCACGGGCGACTCCAAGTAGAGGCGTTCCACATAGGTGGTCAGCGACCAAGGGCCGATGCGGGTAATCTGTGCGGGGATGGTGAGCACCTTGGGATTGAAGAAGTTGAAGCACTCGTCGCTCAGACTGGTGACACTGCGGGGAATGGTGGCCACGGTGCTGCCCGACACCATCATGTTCGTTCGTGTCTCAATGATGGCATTGCAGCTGTCGCGGCTGTCGTAGACGGGGTTGTCGGGGCTCACCACCACGCTGGTCAGCTGCCTACAGGACGACACTGCCGTGGTGGCGATGCTGGTGGTGGCAGCGGGAATATAGATGGAGCGCAGGCCTGAGTCTAAAAAGGCATCGTGCTCGATGGTTTGCAGCCGCTCGGGCAGGTCGATGTGTTCGAGTGCAGAGCAATTGTTGAAGGCCCACGCCCCGATGCTGGTGATGGTGACAGGCAACTGGATGCTACGAAGGGAAAAACAACCGTCAAAGTCACCTATGCCTATCTCGTGCAGACCAGTAAAGAAGCGCAGCTCGTCGAATTGCTTGATGACGGGATTGCGACAGAAGGCGGCGTTGAGGGCCGTCACGGCCTGTGCCTCGTCTATCTGCAGCTCGCCGTCGCCATTCTTGTCCCAGTATTTCAGGCAGATGGTCTTCACTTCGGCATCAGCAAAAACGATATGCGTTTTCATCAGCGGGCTCAGCCTCTCCCATTCTACGCGGTTATCCATGCGGATATCTATGTATTTCTGCACGAAGATATCAGTCAGCGCCGTACAGCCCTGCAAGGGACTGACGCCCACGTTGGTGGCGGGCAGCATCGCCTCGAACGTCACGGTCTGCAGCACTGGGCAGTCGTCTAAGCAGTGGTCGCCGATGCCCACCACCGCGCTGGGCACGGTGAGCATCTGCAGCCCGCTGCCTCGGAAGGCATTCTGCTGAATGAAACGCACATGGCGGGGAAGGGTCACCTGGCGCAGCGCCGTGCAGCCGTGGAAGGCATCGCGGCTGATGGCTTCAAGACTGGTGAAGAACTGCAGCTCATGGAACGAGGTGATGCTGCTGTCGGCAGTGAACACGCTGTCGAGCGACGTCACGGCGGCGGCCTCGTCGTAGCTCAGCTCGCCGTCGTGGTCGGTGTCCCAGTGGGCCACGCACTTGCGCCTGACGGTCTCGTCCTCGAAGTCGATAATCTCGTGGCGCAGCACCCGCAACTGCCGTCTCATCTGGGCCGCCTCATCCTCGAAGCCCACCGTCTTCTGCTGCAGGTGCAGTATCTGCCAGCCCAGCAAGGCGATGATGGCCATGGCGACGGCCACGACGACAGCGACGATGAGCTGGCGGCGACGACGATTGCTCTGTTGCAGCGCATCCACCAGGGCGTCGGCGTTCTGCCACCGCTGCTCAATGGGGGCCAGACAGCGGCCGATGATTCGCCGTGGCACTACCCTGCCCAGGCGGTTCATCTCCTGCATGATGACGCCCAGCGAATAGATGTCGTTGCGCACGTCGGCCTGCGCCTGCTGTGCCTGCTCGGGCGCCATATAGTGCAGGGTGCCGGCAGGCTGCTTCAGGATGGCGTGGCTGTCGGTGTCGGCCAGTCCGAAGTCGATGAGCTTCACGTAGCCGCCGTTGTGGGTAATCATCACGTTCGAGGGTTTCAGGTCGCGGTGCACAACCTGCTGCTGGTGCACGTAGGCCAGCGCCTCGGCCAGCTCCAAGGCGATGCGCCGCAACTGCTTCAGCGGAGCGGGGTCTCTGAGGAACTCGGCCAGCGTCACGCCGTCGATCCATTCGGCCACCATGCACATCGTGGCACCGCGTTCTGGAAGCATCACCGTCTCCATGCCCATGACCTGCATCACGCCAGAGTGCTGCAAGCTCATCAGCACCTCAATCTCCTTGCGCATCATCTGCTGGTAGGCGGCGTCGTTGGCATGCTCCTGTTTCAGGCACTTCAGCAGATGCCACCGCCCATAGCGCTTCGCACGGTAGAGGTCGCAATAGCCCCGCGAGGGCAGATGGCTCACCTCGCTGAACGCGGTGTCCAGGCCATCGTAGCTCTCGGCCACATAGCCCGACACGCTGCTGTCTGAATGATTGTCCGACATCAATACGCTATTTGAAAGTAATCCAGAATAGACTTATAATGATCCTGGGCCGTCAGGCAGGTGTCTGTCAGGTAGCCGTTGACATGCCCCCATTCACGAAGCCCACGGTAATAGAACATTTTCAGTTCATCGGTAATCACAAAAGGCACATGGCCGTGGGCCAGGCACTCCTTGAACATCAGGAGCCTGCCCACTCGTCCGTTACCATCCTGAAAGGGATGAATAGCCTCAAAACGAACATGGAAGTCAAGAATATCCTCAAAAGAGTGCGGCGTCACGGAGTTATAGGCTCCCAGCAGAAGCTCCATCTCCTTGTGCACGTCCTCAGGGCGGCTCGTCTCCATGCCCCCCACTTCATTGGGAAGGCGTTTGTATTCGCCTACAGCAAACCAGTCCTTCCTGCTATCCGATGTTCCGCTTTTCAGCAACAGGTGCAACTGTTTGACGAGTTCTTCCGTCGGCTTTTCCTCAGCATGGTCGATGATGTAGTCAATACATCTAAAGTGATTGACAGTCTCTATCACATCATCCACATCAACAGCGGAATCAGTCACTCCGATGGTGTTGGTTTCAAAGATATAGCGTGTCTGTTCGTGTGTCAGCCTGCTGCCTTCTATATGATTTGAGTTATAGGTCAGGTCTATCTGTGTACGATGATAGATGCCCCCCTTCAGTCTCATCGCCTTCTGCTCTCTCAATGTCGTCAATAGCTCCATATTCTATCCTTCGGCAAATTCGTGTTCCGATTCCGCCTACAAAGTTAGCTATTTTTGCTAAGATGGCAAAGAAACAAGCACAAAAAAGTTGCCCAATTCGTTCTTATTTCTGCCGCAGTGAGTCGAGATGGCGTAAAGTCAACAAAAAAAGGAAGGCACAAAAATATTCCCACGTCGGGAATGAAACGTTCCCAACGTGGGAATATTTTTCTGTGTCAGTTTCACATAACCCGTCAATAGACGGCTATACCTTGTCTTTGAATAAACCAGCAGAACCCTGCTTGTATAATAATCACATTCAACTTTCGCAAGTTCGTAAGGCTGCGCCCCGCAGGGGCAATGAGCGCTTAGCCCAGGGCCGCTCGACCTTTGGTCGCTTGCCACCGAAGGGACGCAAGAACGCCCTGGGTATAGGATAGCAGCGCTAACGACGCCTTGAAAAGGCAAAAGCGAATGAGACGGTTCGCTTTTGCCCCGTTGGGGCGTACGTCCCCATGTCGCACCAATACCCAGGGCGCTGCCCTGGGCTAAGCGCTTATTGCCCCGTTGGGGCGCAGCCTGCCAAACTTGCGAAACTTAAATAATCACAAAGAACAGCTTGGACTTCTATGTCATAGAAGTCCAAGCCTATCAAGAAAGCGAGTGACTATTCTTATTTCACTATAACCTTTCTCACCGTGCCGTCGGACATCACAATGATGTTCAGGCCCTTCTTGGGCTTTACCAATGGTTTGCCATCCAGCGTGAAGCTGCGTCCACTGGCAGTCTCGCCATACTTTGTGCTGCTGATACCCGTTGTGGTGGGAATGACGGCAATGTCATAAATCCTCACTTCGGCATCTGAGGGTGCACGGTTCATGCGTGCTGCGCTGCTGCCAATGATAGCGTAGATATAGACATAGGTATCCTCTTCCAAGTTATAGTTCACCACCACATCGCCCTGCTCAGTCTTTGTGGCTATCATCGGTGTGCCATTGCCAATCTGCACCACCAGCTGGGCGTTGCCGGTCGTCTTAGTGTTCACCTTGATGGTGCCCTGACCCGCAGCCACGTCCAGGACGACTCCCGTGAAGTTGTCCCTCATGTCTTCAGAGCCTGGCTTTTTGTTTATTATCTGCCCCATGTTGGTGGTCTGTCCGATGACGATGCTGCCATCAGTAGCGTCATAGCTGTCATCGCCCACATTGTAATAGATGCCGTCAATCACGTTGTCCGACAGGTCTTCACTGCCAATCACTTCTACCGTAATCGTTGTCTCGGTTTCTATCGGGGTGGTGTTTGCAAGCTCAATGATTCTCTTGAAATCTGACCAACGATCGGCAGCCTCGTAAGCGGCCTTGCTGCCGAAAGGCACATATAGAGTTGTATATATTCTATCGTGGAATATGCTATTGGGAATCTCAATAGGAGTAACCATACCTACCGTAAGGCTCTTATATACTCCATCAAAAGCTTGATCACCAATGCTCGTCACCGAGTTTCCAAGGATGACGTGTTTCAGGTTTTCGCACGCCATGAAAGCCTCTTTGCCGATAGTTGTCACGGAGTTCGGGAGTTCGATGCTCTCCAGACCGGTACAGTAAAAGAACGCACACTCTCCAATACTCGTCACGGAGTTGGGGATGGCCACGCTCGTCAGGCCGGAGCAGCCAAAGAATGCCGATCCGCTTATTCCTCGTGTTCCTTCTACTAAAGAAATGGCAGTATTGGGAGGCATTGTGCCCTTATATCCACATACCCAGTTGTCTACAAAGAACACACCTTCAGAAGAATTATTATAGATACCTGTTCCGTAGAACGCTTTACTGCCGATGCTGGTCACGGAGTTCCCGATAGTCACGCTCGCCAGGCCGGAGCAGCCTTCGAACGCAGAGCCGCCGATGCTGGTCACGGAGTTGGGGATGGTCACGCTCGTCAGGCCGGAGCAACCATAGAATGCAGAGTTGCCGATGGTCGTCACGGAGTTCGGGATGACTGTATTTGTGCATCCTTGAATCAATGTGTTTGTTGCTGTTTCTATGAGTGCATTACAGTTGTCTCGCGAATCGTATGTGGTATTATCAGCAGCCACCTTTATACTCGTCAGGCCACTGCAGCCCTGGAACGCATTGTCGCCGATGCTCGTCACGGAGTTCGGAATGTCAATGCTCGTCAGGCCACTGCAATAATAGAACGCATAGTCGCCGATGCTCACTAGGGAGTTCCGGAAGGTGACGCTCGTCAAATCCCAGCAACTTGAGAAAGCATTGCTGCCGATGCTCGTCACGGTGTTAGGTATGGAGACACTCGTGAGACCTTGGCACCATCTGAATGCCCAGTCGCCGATGCTCGTCACGGTGTAGGCTGTTCCGTTGTACATGACAGTTTCTGGAATGACCACGCTGCCGGTGTATAGCTCATCACCATTGGTCACCTCTGCATTTGTCCCCGAGAAGTTGTAATAAATCCGGCGTATGGCTCAATTTGCAGGATAAATTTGAGTAGTAGGTATTCAATAGCTCAAATTGCAGGATGACTTTTGCCGCCGTTCGCTTGGCAATTTATCT
>CACYME010000059.1 GCA_902775475.1 uncultured Prevotellaceae bacterium | reverse complement strand
TTTTAAGCACGCGAAATTTTCAAAAGTCAACGCCGCAGAAAAATTTGGCGTTGACTTTTGAAAGCGAAAAGGCACCAAATTTTTCAAAAATACGCTTAATCGTCTGCTGCTCAAATATTTAGCAAACCCTCTCAAAACTCGCTTATTTTCGTCCAAAAGTTTTCTCGCGCGAAATTTTTGAAATATGGAGGGGGTTGAGTGTTCATTTTTACCACATTTTCGCCTCTTTTTTAACGTCCTTTAAGAAGTTGTCTGGTTCACGAATTGAGATAAATATTTATCACAATTAGTGGATTAAATATTTATCCCAATTCGTGAAAAAGACCGTATGGCGGTAGTTCCCAGCCGTTCTATTTCGCCGTGGCGAGGGTGAAGGCCTGAGTCTGTGCCTGCTGCAGGTTGTCGCCGATGGCGACGCCCACTCGCACCTCAATCTGTCCGTTGCGCAGTCCGCGGTCGGCGGTGAGCATGGCGGTGTAGCGAATGGCCTGGTGTGGGGCGATGCTCTCCACGCGTAGGTTGGGCGAGATGTGTATGTGCTTGTTGCCGGTGACCTCCTCTACGAGCGGGAACACGTCCTTGACGGGCTGGCTGCTGTTGTTGCGAATCTCGAAGATGACCTTGCAGTTCTCGCCCCGGTGGATGACGCCGTCTTGCTGGCCCTCGTAGATGCCGGCGTTGCTGATGGTGACGACGGGCAGCGGCGTGGCGGCGTAGAAGCCGTCGGCGGTGCTGGGCGTGGCGTCGAAGGTGATGCGGTCGTCGCCTCGCATCTGCGGGTCGTAGCCGCTCTGTCCGTAGTCGGCCTGTCCGTAGTCGCTCTGCCCGTAGCCGTAGGTGCTGCCATGCGTGGTGGCAGCGCGACGGCGGGCGGTCTGCTGCTGGCGTGCGGCCACTCGCTCCTGCACCTTGCGCTCCTGGGCCTTGTCGGCAGCGGCGCCGATGGCCGCTCCGGCCACCGTTCCGCCCACCGTTCCCACGATGGAGCCAATCTCGTGGCCTCGCCATCCGCCGGCGATGCCGCCGATGGCCGAGCCGAGAACGTTGCCGAACTGGGCGCCGGTGTAGGCCCCCGTGGCCTCGTAGCTTCCGCAGCTGCTCATGAGGAGGGCTGCGCCTATCAGAATCATCATGATTTTCTTCATATCCGTAGTGCTTTTAATTGGTTTCTTCGCTGCAAAATTACGCATTCCGGGCGAGACGAACAAGGAGAAATCCCTATTTTTTCTTAGGGGAACCCCTACAGCTTCAGCTTCTTGCGCTGTTCGGCTTTCAGGACGAGCGCTTTCTGCCGGCCGTTGGCGTTGACGACGACGCGCCCCGCCTTGCGGGCGGTGACGGTGGCCTCGGTGACGCGTCCGGCGCGCCAGACGATGTCCACCTCGTAGCCGCCGCGGGCACAGAGTCCGCTCACCGAGCCGTCGGCCCACTGTGGGGGCAGGGCAGGCAGCAGCTCAAGTGTTCCGCCCTCGCTTTGCAGCAGCATCTCGCAGATGCCGGCCGTGCCACCGAAGTTGCCGTCGATCTGGAAGGGGGGATGGGCATCGAAGAGGTTGGGATAGGTGCCGCCGCCGGGTCGCTGTCGGTCGGGGCCGCGGTACTGGTCGGGGCTGACGTAGGTGAGCAGCTTCTGCAGGATGTGGAAGGCCTGGTCGGGGCGGTGGAGGCGTGCCCAGAGGTTGATGCGCCAGCCGGTGCTCCAGCCCGTGGTCTGGTCGCCCTTCTGCTCGAGGGTCTTCGTGCAGGCGGAGAGTAGTGAAGAGTGGGGAGACTCTTCACTTAGCATGTGGTGTCCGGGGTAGAGGCCGATGAGGTGGCTCTGGTGGCGGTGCTTGGGGTCGTAGTCGCGCCAGTCGTGGTACCACTCGTTCAGGTCGCCGTCGCGGCCGATGGTGTAGGGGTGGAGGCGGCTGAGTGCTGCCTCGTAGGCAGCGACATCGTCACCGCAAAGGCGACCGGCGGCGATGACGTTGGTGAACAGCTCGCGGATGATGGCCATGTCGGCGGTGCTGCCATAGCAGGTCATGCCGTGGTAGCCCTGGTCGGTGATGTACTCGTTCTCCGGCGAGGTGCTCGGCGCGGTGATGAGCTCGTCGGGGTTGTTGGGGTTGGGGATGAGCCAGTCGAGGCAGAACTCGGCGGCACCGCGCATCAGCGGATAGGCCACCTGGCGCAGGTAGTCCTTGTCCTGGGTGAAGAGGTAGCGCTCCCAGAGCGTTTCCACGAGCCAGGCGCCACCCATGGCCCAGTTGGCCCATTCGGGCTTCTCGTTCTTCTCGCCCACGGGGTTGGCCATGGCCCAGATGTCGGTGTTGTGTCCGGCCTGCCATCCGCGGCTGATGCCGTAGTAGTTCTGAGCGGTGTAGTGGCCGTTCTCGGCGAGCGCGGCGAGGAAGCCGTCGAGGGGCATGGCCATCTCGGCGAGGTTGCAGTTGAAGGCGGGCCAGTAGTTCTCCTCGAGGTTGATGTTGATTGTGTAGTTGCCGCGCCAGGGTGCCCACTGGTGTGGGTTCCAGAGGCCCTGCAGGTTGGCGGGGACGGAGGGTGTGCGCGAGCAGCCGATGAGGAGGTAGCGGCCATACTGGAAGTAGAGGGCCTCGAGGTAGCGGTCGGCGGCGTCGTTGCCCTGGTTGTAGTGGCGCAGCAGCTGGTCGGTGGGTAGGCTGTAGGCATGGTCGGAGGGTAGGCCGTCACCATGTGACGACATAGGCGACAGGCAGAGGGCTACGCGGGTGAAGAAGCGGCGGTAGTCCTGCAGGTGGCGGGCTTTCACCTGACTGAAGGTGACGTTCTGCGTGTGCCAGGCGCGGTTGTTGGCCAGCTCGATGTAGGGGGCGCCCTGACGGACGGGGTGGCAGTCGAAGCCGTTGAAGCTGGTGGCGTTGACCACATAGATGGTGGCCTCGGTGGCGCCGCGGAGCAGCAGGGTGGAGTCGGTGGCGGTGGTCTCGCCGTCGGGGGTGCTGATGCGGAGGATGGTGCAGAAGTGGATGGTCTCAGCGGGGGCGCCGTCGGCATGGCCCATCATGGTGAGCTGTCCGCTGGTGGCCCTGACGCTGTGGGGGAGCAGCGACGAGAGGCTCAGCTGGAGGCTGAGCTGGCGGGGCTGCGAGGCACTGAGATGGATGGCGATGAGGCTGTCGGGGGCCGAGGCGAGGTACTCGCGGCGGAAGGTGACGGCGCCCTGGCGGTAGGTGACCGTGGCGAGGGCGGAGTCGAGGCTCAGCTCGCGGCGGTAGGCGGCGAAGGGGGCGGAGACGAGGGGGGTGATGCGGAGGGTGCCGAGGGGCTGGTAGTGGCTGCTGTTGTGACCCTGCACGTGGAGCTGCAGCGAGTCGGCGAGGGCGTAGTCCTCGACAAAGAGGGCCTTGCGGATGTCGGGAATCCAGCGGCTGGCACCGGCATCCTCCTGGCGGTCGATGGGCTTACCCGTCCAGAGGGTGATGTCGTTCAGCTGGATGATGTCCTCCTGCGGGTTGCCGTAGACGAGGGCCCCCAGGCGGCCGTTGCCCAGAGGCAGCGACTCTTCGAAGAACGTGGCGGGCTGGGTGTACCAGAGTTTCATGGGTGCCTGCTGGGCCGTGGCCGAAGCCGAGGCCGCGATGGCGAGCAGTAATAACAGTCGTTTCATGTCGTGCTAAGCTTGTCGTTAGTGATAATCTGCATGCAAAGGTACACAATATTATAATAAAAGACGAGATTTTCCGTTCTAAAAAATAAAAAAGAATATGAAGAAGCTGCAACTTCTGTTTCTTCTTGTCTGTATGGCAGGCGTGGCCATGGCTGGGGAGAAGCCTTGGAGCCACGGACGGCTGGTGGTGTCGGAGAACCACCGCTTCCTGCAGCACGAGGACGGCACGCCGTTCTTCCTGCTGGGCGAGACGGCGTGGCTGATGCCGCAGCGGCTGAACCGCGACGAGGTGAAGTTCTATCTTCAGCAGTGCGCCGATGCAGGCTTCAACATGGTGCAGGTGCAGGTGCTGAACGAACTGCCGTCATGGAATGTCTACGGGCATTCGTCGGACGAGGAAGGCTATTGGCAGCACCTCGACTACATCATCGAGCAGGCCGAGCGGCAGGGCATCTACCTCGGACTGGTGGCCGTGTGGGGCTCACAGGTGAAGAGCGGTCGGATGACCGAGGAGCGGGCACGCCAGTATGGGCATTTCTTGGCCATGCGCTACAAGGACAGACCCAACATCATCTGGTTGATGGGTGGCGACATCGAGGGCGACGTGCATCCAGAGGTGTGGACGGCCATGGCAACCACTATCAAAAGCATCGACGCCAGCCACCTGATGACCTATCACCCCCGTGGGCGCACCACGTCGGCCCGCTGGTGGAGCGGGGCGGCGTGGATAGACTTCCATTGCTTCCAGAGTGGCCACCGCCGCTACGGGCAGCGCAACGGCGACAAGTACTATCCCATCCCCGACAACAGCGAGGAGGACAACTGGCAGTACGTGGACAGCACCTGGACGCGCGACCCGCAACGGCCCGTCATCGACGACGAACCCATCTACGAGGGCATCCCCCAAGGACTGCACGACGGCCGGCAACCCCGCTGGCAGGCTCCCGACGTGCGTCGCTATGCCTACTGGAGCGTCTTCGCTGGCTCCTGCGGACACACCTACGGCAACAATGCCATCATGCAGTTCTACCGTCCCGGTCTGCCGCCGGCTTATTCCTGCCAGAAACCCTGGTGGGAGGCACTCGGCGACGAGGGCTTCCACCAGATGCACCACCTGAAGGAGCTGATGCTCCGCTTCCCCTATTTTGACCGCGTGCCCGACCAAAGCCTCGTCGTGAACAATGGCGAGCAGTACGACCGTCTGATGGCCACGCGGGGTACGGACTATCTGCTCGTCTACAACTGCACTGGCCGCGAGATGTGCCTTGACCTGACGAAGATTAGAGGCGGGCGCAAGAGCCTCTGGTGGATGGAGGCCGCCACGGGCCGTCTGACTTATATGGGCGAGCAGCCATCGGATATTGTCACCCTCCATCCATGCGTCAACGGCGACGGTGTGCTCATCGCTTTCGATGCCACTAAAGACTATCTGAACCCATGATACGCCGTCTTCTTCCCCTGCTCCTTCTCCTTGTCTGTTCCGCTTGCTTCGATATCATCGCAGCCCCCTCGGTCAGCGTCGTCAGCCTGCGCGTGGAGAACCTCGACTCGCCCTTGGGCATCGACACCAGCGAACCGCGCTTCTCGTGGATAATCACGGCCCCGAAGGAGCGCGACGTGGTGCAGACGGGCTATCACCTCATCGTGAGCGGCGACCGTGGCGAGGTGTGGAACACCGGTCGCGTGGAGAGCGGCGAGCAGCTGTGGGTGCCCTACAGGGGCCTGCCGCTGAAGAGTGGGCAGCACCTGACGTGGCGCCTGAAGGTGTACACCAACCGGGGCGAGAGCGACTGGAGCACCGAGCAGCCCTTCAGCATCGGCCTGCTCAGCGAGAGCCGCTGGGGTGGGCGCTGGATAGGGCTGGAGCACCTGCAGCCAGGCGAACGGGCCGGTGAACGGCACAGCCGCCTGGCCGCCCGCTACCTGCGCAAGGAGTTCAACCTGGCAGGCAAACCCGTGAAGCGGGCTACGGCCTACGTGGCTGGCCTGGGCGTCTACGAAGCGTATGTCGACGGCTGCCGGCTGGGCGGGGACAAGAGCGTGCTGCAGCCCGTGCCCTCGGACTATCGCAAGACCATCTACTACAACACCTACGACATCACGGCAGCGCTGCAGGGCCAGTCGCCGAGACACTGCTTCGCCATCGTGCTGGGCAATGGCCGCTACTTCGCCATGCGCCAGGACAAGCCCTACAAGAACACGACCTTCGGGCTGCCGAAGTGCAGGGTGAACGTCGTCATCGAATATGAGGACGGTACGACGCAGCGTCTCGTGACCGACGAGACGTGGCGAGTGACGGCAGAAGGGCCGATAAGGGCCAACAACGAATACGACGGTGAGGAGTATGACGCACGGCGCGAGATGCCGGGCTGGAACCAGACGGGCTTCGACGACTCGCACTGGCAGCAGGCCGAGCGCACGGCCATCCCCACGGGTACGCTGCGGGCTCAGATGATGGCCGGGCCAGCGCTGTGGGACAGCAGCTTTGTGGCAAAGAGCATCGTGGAGAGGGGCACGGACACCCGCATCATCGACTTCGGGCAGAACCTGGCCGGATGGGTGTCGCTCCTGCCGCAGGGAAAGGAGGGCGACACCATCCGCATCCGCTATGCCGAGCGGCTCAGCGCCGACGGCTCGCTCTATACCGACAACCTGCGAACGGCCCGCTCAGAGGACATCTTCGTCTGTGGCAAGGAGAACCGCGAGTGGCACCCGTCCTTCGTGTGGCATGGCTTCCGCTACGTCGAGGTGACGGGAAAGGCAACGGACTTCAAGGCCCACCTCGTGGCCGACGCCATGAGCAGCACGGGGCATTTCGCCTGTTCGGATCCGACGCTCACCAGCGTGGTGCAGAACGCCTGGTGGGGCATCATTGACAACTACAAGGGCATGCCCCTCGACTGTCCGCAACGCGACGAGCGCCAGCCCTGGCTGGGCGACCGCACCGTGGGCTCGCTGGGCGAGAGCTACCTTTTTGACAATGAGCGGCTCTATGCAAAATGGGTGCGCGACATCTGCGAGGCGCAGCGCTCCGACGGCGTCATCCCCGACGTGGCACCGGCATTCTGGAACTACTATACCGACGACGTCACCTGGCCTGCCGCCCTGCCCTTCACCTGTGAGATGCTCTGGCACCGCTATGGCAATACGCAGCCCATCAGCGACAGCTATCCGTCGATGAAGCGCTGGGCGCTGCACATGCTCGAGGAGAACGTGCGCGGCGACCTCGTCACGAAGGACAAGTACGGCGACTGGTGCATGCCGCCCGAACGGCTCGACCTCATTCACAGCCAGGACCCCGCCCGGCAGACCGACGGCACGCTCATCGCCTCGGCCTATATGATTCGTTGCCTGCAGCTGCTGGGGCAGTTTGCCCGCCTGCTCGACCTGAGCGACGATGCCCTCTACTGGCAGAAGCGCCGCGAAATCATGACCGACGCCTTCAACCGCCGTTTCCTGCACGTGGCCGTGGGCAGCAGTCCGCGTCCCGGTCATCCGCTCTATCCTGACAGCACTTTCTATGATAACAACACGGCGACGGCCAACGTGCTGCCGCTGGCTTTTGGCATCGTGCCCGACTCGCTGGCCGACGAGGTGGCAAAGCAGGTGGTGGAGAACATTGTGGTGAAGAACAAGTGCCACGTGGCCTGCGGTGTCATCGGCATCTCGTGGCTGTTGCGCACGCTCAGCGACCGTGGCTACGGCGACGTGGCATGGGCCATTGCCACGCAGAGGAGCTATCCTTCGTGGGGCTACATGGTGGAGAACGGCGCCACTACCATCTGGGAGCTGTGGAACGGCGACAAGGCCGACCCCGCCATGAACAGCGGCAACCACGTGATGCTCCTCGGCGACCTCCTGCCCTGGTGCTTCGAGACGCTGGCGGGCTTCCGCCCCAGTCTCTTGCCCGGCGCTCTCTCCACCCGTCAGCAGCCCACCCCCGCCTGTCTGCTATGCAGCGACAGCGTCGCTGCCCACCGCCGCTTTGTGCTGCGCCCCTCTTTCGCCAATCAGGGTTGCTCGTGGGTCGATGCCGCCTACGCCACCCCTTACGGCTCCATTGAAAGCCGATGGAAGAAGACCCTCCAACGACTGCACTGGGAGATTGCCATTCCCTGTAACACCGAGGCCATTGTCTGCCTGCCGTCGGGCGAGCAGCGGCTGCTGGGCTCGGGCTCCTACACCTTTGATGTGGATATCCCCACCGCCGACGAGCGCATACTGAAAGATGAGTTCCTCTACGACGAGGCACCCTTCGCCTCGCCCCACGCCAGCACCATCGTCGAGACCAGGAAGGGCGACCTCGTCTGCGCCTACTTCGGTGGCACCTACGAGCGTAATCCCGACTGCTGCATCTGGGTGAGCATCAAGAAGAAGGGAAAGAAAGAATGGAATGCTCCCATCCTGGCTGCCGACGGCGACGGCCTTGCCTGCTGGAACCCCGTGCTCACCGAGATGCCTGGCGGCGAGCTGTGGCTCTTCTATAAGGTGGGCGTGAACGTGGCGGGCTGGACGGGCTGGCTGACGAAATCGAAGGACGGTGGCCGCACATGGGGAAAGCCTGAACAGCTGCCCGACGGCTTCCTCGGCCCCATCAAGAATAAACCGCTCCTGTTAGGCGACAAGCTGCTCTGCGGCTCTTCTACTGAGAGCGACGGCTGGCGTTTCCATGTGGAAATCTATGACCTGAAGACCAGGGAATGGAAATATGTGGGCCCCATCGAGTCTACTGTCGCCATGAAGACCGACGACAACCGTAAGCATCCCATCGACTGCATTCAGCCGTCGTTCCTGCAGCTGAAGGACGGACGACTGCAGGTGCTGATGCGCTCCCACAACGGCTTTCTGGCCACCTCGTTCAGCGGTGACCAGGGCGAGACGTGGACACCCGTCACGCTGACCGATATCCCCAACAACCAGAGCGGCACCGATGCCGTGACCCTCAGCGACGGTCGGCATGTGCTGGTCTACAATAACTTCCAGACGCTGCCGGGCACGAAGAAAGGCCCTCGCACGCCGCTCTCGTTGGCCATCAGCGACGACGACGGCCTGACATGGCACCATGTGCTGACCCTCGAGGACTCGCCCGTGGGCGAATACTCCTATCCTGCCATCATCGAGGGCCGCGAAGGCACGCTTCACATCACTTACACTTGGCAGCGGCAGCGCGTGGCCCATAAGGAAGTGAAGAGTGAAGAATTTGCTACCGCAAACGGAAGTGAAGAGTGAAGAGTGAAGAATTTGCTACCGCCGTTGTAGCTTCCTGCTGAGCGGTAGCAAATTCTTCACTCTTCACTCTTCACTCTTCACTTTTTTGTGGCTCGGATGAAGTAGCAGATGAGCAGTACGTAGGCGGCCAGCGCTGCCAGCTCGGAGAGCGGGTTGGCCAGCCATTCCTCGTTGACGAAGTTCAGGTTGCCAAAGCGCATCAGCGCACTCACCACACCCATCAGTGCACCGCCGGCGATGAAGCCGCTGGCGATGAGCGTGCCACGCTCGCCGCGAGCCTCGTTCACGGCCTTGTCCTTCGACCGCGACGTCACCCACCAGTTGATGGCACCACCGATGACGAGCGGCGTGTTCAGCTCCAGCGGGATGAACATGCCCAGGGCCACAGCCAGCGCAGGCATGCCGCAGAAGTTGATGATGAGGGCCAGCGCGGCGCCGATGCCATAGAGCAGCCAGGGCGCTCCCTGTCCGCTCATCACGGGGTCGATGACGGCTGCCATGGCGTTAGCCTGCGGGGCACTCAGCTGGCCAGAGGTAAAACCGTAGGTCTCGTTGAGCAGCATGATGACACCGCCCACGGTGGCGGCAGAGACCAGCGTGCCCAGGAACTTCCACGACTCCTGCTTCTTCGGCGTCGTGCCCAGCCAGTAGCCAATCTTCAGGTCGGTGATGAAGGCACCGGCCATCGACAGTGCCGTGCACACCACGCCGCCCATGATGAGTGCTGCCACCATGCCGCCGGTGCCCTTCAGCCCTACGGCCGAGAGCACCACCGAGGCCAGGATGAGCGTCATGAGCGTCATGCCGCTCACGGGGTTGCTTCCCACGATGGCGATGGCATTTGCCGCCACGGTGGTGAAAAGGAAGGCGATGAACGTGACGAGTAGGATGGCCACCACGGCGAACCAGAGGTTCTCCATCACGCCTAACCAGAAGAAGACGAACGTCACCGCCAGGGCCACCATGGCCGCAATGGCGATGAACTTAAACGACAGGTCCTTCTGCGTGCGCAGCGTGGCCGTATCAGCCCCGGCGCTGCCCTTCAGCTCCTTGCTGGCCAGCCCCACGGCACTCTTGATGATGCCCCACGACTTCACGATGCCGATGATGCCGGCCATGGCGATGCCGCCGATGCCGATGCTGCGGGCGTAGGTGCGGAAAATCTGCTCGGGCGACATCTCGCCCACGGTCTGCGTCACCGTCTCGCCGCCCAGGTTCAGCACCGTGTCGTGGAACAGCAGCGACATGCCGGGCACGATGAGCCACCACACGGCCAGCGAGCCCAGGCAGATGAACAGCGCATATTTCAGTCCGATGATATAGCCCAGACCCAGTACGGCGGCACCTGTGTTCACCTTGAACACCAGCTTTGCCTTCTCGGCGATGGTCTCGCCCAGGCCCACCATGCGCGTGGTCACCACCTCGTTCCACCAGCCAAAGGTGGCCACGATGAAGTCGTAGAGACCACCGATGAGGCCTGCCAGAAGAAGCGTGCGGGTGGCCCCCCCTTCTGCCCCCGAGGGGGCTACAATAGACTCTTCTGCCGACAAAGCTATAGAAGCCCCCTCGGGGGCCGTAGGGGGGGCTTTTGGCGCTTTGATACCGCTCACCAGTACCTGCGTGGTGGCCGTGGCCTCGGGGAAGGGATACTTGCCGTGCATGTCCTTCACGAAGTACTTGCGGAAGGGAATGAGGAACAGGATGCCCAGGATGCCGCCAAGGGCCGAGGCCATGAACACCTGCAGGAACGAGGCCGACATCTCCGCGCCGTACTTCGCCTGAAGAATATAGATGGCGGGCAGGGTGAAGATGGCGCCAGCCACCACGGCGCCCGAACAGGCACCGATGGACTGGATGATGACGTTCTCGCCCAGTGCCTTTGAGCGACGGGCGGCCGTGCTCACGCCCACGGCGATGATGGCGATGGGGATGGCGGCCTCGAACACCTGGCCCACCTTCAGGCCCAGATAGGCCGCGGCAGCCGAGAACAGCATGGCCATCAGCACGCCCCACGTCACCGACCATGTGTTCACCTCGGGGTACTGGCTGCGCGGCGACATCAGCGGCTCGTACTCCTCTCCTTCCTTCAGCTCCCGGAACGCGTTCTCCGGCAGTTGCGTCTTGATTTCTTCCATAAAAGTATCGTTTTCGTTTACAATCTGCCTGCTATATTACTAAGGCAATTCTTACCTCCACTTGTATTATCGCACATGTCGGCTGCAAAATTACAAAAAAAAAGCGAACCAGCAAAAAATATGGAAGACATAAAACGTCGGCGGAAAAATGATGACCAGATGGCGACGTACTCAGTTCCGCCAATCAGAAAAGGAAAGAAATTTCCGTGCTGTGCGGTTGCCCTTACGCCCATCTCGTCTCACTTCGGCAACCGCAGTGAGGAGAGATGGGCGTAAGGGCAACCGTACAGCACGGAAATTTCCATAATTTACATAATTTTTACGACAGAGAGGCTTATCAGTAAGCAGATTATGATGTTAGTCCACTTGAAACGGACTTTTTCAATGGGTACTTATGTAAATTACGAAAATTTCTTTCATTTATCAGATGACTCCTATATTACAAACCTGTAATTCCCCGTTTTGCTGGGGAGCATGAGGGCTCCCGTGGTGAACTGAGTTGTTACATGGCGATGAACGAAGTCTTAACGAATCTAAATCTAAAACTAAAAAAACGGCGCGATTTTAACACGGAAAAGCGCAGGAAAAAAGTTCGAAAAGGGAGGAAATTGGGGGCGCCTGGCGAACTTTCCATTCCCCTCTGGCGATGGCGAAGTGCCAAGGAAGCCACTTTTTTGCACACGCCACACGATTTTGTGCAGCTTTTCCCGCTCTATTTGGCAGCCTTTTGCACATTTTTGGGCACGGAACAGCATAAAAAACTAACGCCTCAGAAAAAAAAGTCGTTGACTTTTTTTCAAAAGGCGTTGACTTTTTTTCGGCGGGAAACTCTTTTTTTTAGAATGGCGACGGCAATCGGCTGTTTCTCAGTCAATTAGGAAAAATGCTCAAAACTGGCCATTTTTCGGCCAAAAAGATGTTTCGTTACGAATTATTGCTGTCCGATAAAAGTGCGAAGTAGTATAGATTCCATAAAAATAGGGGGCCAGACCTGAGCCTTTCCCCCAAGATTTTGTAATTTTGCAGC
>CACYME010000058.1 GCA_902775475.1 uncultured Prevotellaceae bacterium | reverse complement strand
CAAACGTCGAATTGTACTCTGAAACGTTTGAATCGCTCAAAACACCTGTAGGAATCGGCCTTTGAAGACTGTCGCATCCTGCAAATTGAGCTATAGGTCATAAATCCCATTCACCTCGGCATCGTATGCCATGGCCCTTACTCCCACCATGCTCATGAGCGCGGTAAGCAATAATGATAATCTAAATCTTTTCATTGTTGTTGTTGTTAATTAGTTATACAATTTTTTTCTTCTTTCAGTAACCTTCAGATTGGCACACAGAGTGTGAGCCTTCTCGACATTCTTAGCCTGAAGGTCCTGGAACTACCTGTAAATGTAAGAATGAAAATCAGCTCACACCTGCATGTATATATAATGTTTGCTGACTCCACTGGTGGAGCGAGCAGTATATATGCCAACGCAGGAGAAGCAGCTTTCGATAAACAGGGCTTCGCCTCTGCATAATTGGAGTAAACTCCATTCTGCTCTCGGCTTGCACCTGCTCTCACGCTTATCACCCATTTACTTCGAATTTTCCAGGTTCTCAGGCGGGTCAAAGCTTTAAAGCTCTCCTCAATGTACGTCACCCATCATGGGATGACGGTGCAAAGATAAGAAATCTTTTTGAAAGTTGTTCCATTGTGAGCTGATTATTTTTGTTCTCGGCAGCAAAAATAAGCATTATTTTTCAAACTCCATTGGTTCAAATTGGTTCAAATTGCGGATTGACCTAAAAAATTCAAAAAAAGACCGGTTTGAGGGGGAATTGAAGGCAACAGGAATGGCACGGAGGGCATCTGGCCTGCGGCGCAACACGAATGTCCGTGAATGAAACGCGAATGTGTCGTGAATAATATTTAGGCAATGATATAGCAGTTGACCTATTTTGCGTAGCTCCCGGCTGTTCTCAGCAGGGAAGGCAGCGGGCGCTGCCATCGCTGCCATTGTTTTTCCCGCCCGCTGCCATTATTGGCAGCGGCCGCTGCCAATATCGTCCCCGTCCGCTGCCAACGGAAAAGGCGTGGCCTTTTTCCCACTCCGGTGGGGCCTGGTCCCCATTTGGTGGCGCCTTTTTCCTCGCATCCCTGCTGATGTGTGGAAACGAGAGGTCTTTCGAGCTGTTTTGGAGGCCCCCCTTAATCCCCCAGCTGGGGGAAGTGGCTGCGCCGGATTCCGCGGCAGAAATAACTTCTAAAGCCTCCCCCAGCTGGGGGAGGCTGGAGGGGGCCTCTTCCCCCCAGGGGGGATAAGAGGGGGGCCAGGACCGCTTTGCGGTACAGTGATTTTTTTTTGAATAGTGCGGTTGACGCAGTGAGACGATTCACCTCTTCAACTTGAGCCCCGCTTCTAAAGAAGTTCGAAACGGATGCCGCCGAGTTTTCCGCAGACGTAGTTGGTGGGCACGCGTCCGGGCTGCTGTAGGTCGCTCAGGTAGAGTGGCTCGCCCTCTACGATGATGCCGCACAGGAAGGTGTCGCCAGACTGCAAGCGGGTGTTGACCGACTGCTCCACCCGGAACCGTAAGTTGCCGAGATAGCGCAAGTAGCAGATGCGCCCAGGAGCCCAAGTGAGGCGCAGGACGTCGTTCTCGTTCAGGGCCTTCTGCACGTTGAGATGGCGGCTGACGACGGGACTGCTGGCAGGTTCGCCTCCTGTGCTGTTGGCCGCATCGACGTAGGCGGCATAGTCGTTGTAGCCGAAAGCGCGCCAGCACATCGAGCGTGGCTCGCCGCGGCTCGCTGGAATTGTCGAGATAGCCCCAGAGGCGTTTCAGCGTGGAGGGGCTGATTTGTTCGTGCAGGCGGCTGTAGATGGCCTCGTTCAACTGGTCGAAGTCCTTTGGCGACTGCATCTTGCGGCCCATCATCTCGTCTATGGCCCGGCAGAGGGTCTGAATATGTTCCATCGTGCAAAAGATTTAGTTGGGTGCCTGCCGATAGCAGAAGTAGGCAATGATGATGTAGAGCAGATTGGGAATCCAAGCTGCCAGCAGGGGTTCCATGCCGCCCTGGATGGCGAAGGTGGAGGAGACGGTCTGCAGCAGGATGTAGGCGAAGGAGAGGGCGAGGCCGATGCCCAGTGCCAGGCCCATGCCGCCCTTGCGCTTGCGGGCCGAGAGCGAGGCGCCGATGATGGTGAGGATGAACGAGGCGAAGGAGGTGGCTATGCGCTTGTGGTACTCCACCTCGTACTGCACCACGTTGGTGGAGCCGCGCTCCTGCTGCTTCGAGATGTAGCGCAGCAGCTCGGGCGAGGTGAACTGCTCCTGCTGGCCTTTCGAGTAGACAAGGTCCATGGGCTCCATCATGATCATGGTGTCCACCTCCTGTCCGCTCTCAATCTTCTCGCGGAGGCCCTTCAGGGTGCGAATCTTGTAGTTGGTGGCCTTCCAGTGGTAGCGCTCGTCGGAGATGGTGTCGTACTGGATGGTGTTGGCCGTGAGGTGGCTGACGAGCTTCTTGTTCTCGAACTTGTAGAGGCGGAAGCCGTAGCCTCGCTTCGTCAAGTTGTCGTACTGCTGGATGGAGGCGATGACGCCGGGCCCCACCTGGAGCATGACGTTAGAGGCCGAGGTGTTCTTCTTCTTGTTCTTGTAGATGGTCTCGAAGTTCTGGCGCACGATGTTGCCGCTGGGGATGATGTAGGCCCCGAGGTAGAAGTTGATGCCGGCGATGAGTGCGGCGGAGAGCATGTAGGGCCGCAGGAGTCGCCTGAAGCTGGTGCCTGTGGCGAGCATGGCGATGACCTCGCTGTTGCCCGCGAGCTTCGAGGTGAAGAAGATGACGGCAATGAAGACGAAGAGGGGCGAGAAGAGGTTGGCGAAATAGGGTACGAAGTTGGCGTAATAGTCGAAGATGATGGCGCGCCAGGGGGCATGGTTGGTGGAGAACTTTGCCATGTTCTCGTTGAAGTCGAAGACGATGCTTATCGATATGATAAGCAGGATGGCAAAGAAATAGGTGCCAATGAACTTGACGATGATATAGCGGTCGAGGCGCTTCACTTTTTATTTACGATTTACTGATTTACGATTTACGATTTGGCTTGGACCTACAGTCTTCGTCCCAGGTCGTCGATGACCGACCGCTTCCACTGGGTGAAGTCGCCATGGATGATGTGCTGGCGTGCGTCGGTGACCAGTCGGAGGTAGAAGGCGAGGTTGTGGATGCTGGCAATCTGCAGGGCGAGCAGCTCCTGCGCCTTGAAGAGGTGGTGGAGATAGGCCTTGGTGTGAAGGCGGTCGAGTTCGCAGCCGTCGGGGTCGATGGGCGTGAAGTCCTGTTCCCACTTCTTGTTGCGCATGTTCATCGTGCCCTGATAGGTGAAGAGCATGGCGTTGCGCCCGTTGCGGGTGGGCATGACGCAGTCGAACATGTCGACGCCGCGCTCGATGGCCTCGAGGATGTTCTGCGGTGTTCCCACGCCCATGAGGTAGCGCGGACGGTCCTTGGGCAGGATGGCGTTCACCACCTCAATCATCTCGTACATCACCTCGGTAGGCTCGCCCACGGCCAGTCCGCCGATGGACATGCCGCCGTGGCCGTCGCCAATCGTCGGCAGCAGGTCGCACACGTGCTTGGCAGCATCCTCACGCAGGTCTTTGTACTTGCAGCCCTGCACGATGGGGAAGAGCGTCTGGCGATGACCGTAGAGCGGCTCGGTCGCATTGAAACGCTTGATGCAGCGCTCCAGCCATCGCTGGGTGAGTCCGAGACTCTTCTTGGCATACTGGTAGTCGCTCTCGCCCGGCGGGCACTCGTCGAGCGCCATCATGATGTCGGCACCGATGACGCGCTGGGTGTCCATCACGTTCTCGGGGGTGAAAATGTGCTTCGAGCCGTCGATGTGGCTGCGGAACTCGCAGCCCTCCTCGCGCAGCTTGCGGATGCCGGTGAGCGAGAACACCTGAAAGCCACCCGAGTCGGTCAGGATGGGGCGGTCCCACGTGTTGAAACGATGCAGGCCTCCCGCCTTGCGCAGCGTGTCGAGGCCGGGTCGCAAATAAAGATGATAGGTATTGCCCAGGATAATCTGTGCCTGCACCTGCTGGCGCAGCTCGCTGAAGTGAACGCCCTTCACCGAGCCGCAGGTGCCCACGGGCATGAAGATGGGGGTCTCAATCTGTCCGTGGTCGGTGGTGATGAGGCCTGCACGGGCATCGGAGGAAGGGTCGGTGTGCTGGAGCTGGAAGAAGCCTACCCCCGACCCAAGGGAACAGCCCACCCCCGACCCCACCCCAAGGGAGGGGGAATTAGTTTCTTTTGCTATAGTTTTTTTAGTCGTATCCGCCATTAATATATTATGGTTGTCAATCTTACATGTCTATATGCCTCCCCTCCCTTGGGGATGGGTTGGGGGTGGGCCTTACTCCCCTACCTTGGGAAGGGGTTGGGGTTGGGCTTCATCTGGAATGTCAAACGCTACGGGGTTATTCACCAGCTCGTCGGTGAGGGCGAAGTCCCACACATCCTGCACATCCTGAACGTAGTGGAAGGTGACGCCTTTCAGGTAAATCTCAGGTATCTCAAGGATGTCCTTCTCGTTTTCCTGACAGAGGACGATGTCGGTGATGCCGGCACGCTTGGCTGCCAGAATCTTCTCCTTGATGCCGCCCACGGGGAGCACCTTTCCGCGCAGGGTGATCTCGCCCGTCATGGCGGTGTTCTTGCGCACCTTGCGCTGTGTCAGTGCCGAGGCGATGCTGGTGGCGATGGTGATGCCTGCCGAGGGGCCGTCCTTGGGCGTGGCACCCTCGGGCACGTGGATGTGGATGTTCCAGTTGTCGAAAATGCGGTAGTCGATGGACAGCGTGTCAGCATGAGCCTTCACATACTCCAGGGCGAGTACGGCGCTCTCTTTCATCACGTCACCCAGGTTGCCTGTAAGCGTCAGCTTCGATCCTTTTCCCTTCGAGAGCGAGGTCTCGATGAAGAGGATTTCGCCGCCCACGCTGGTCCATGCCAGACCTGTCACCACGCCGGCATAGTCGTTGCCCTGATAGATGTCGCGGTAGAACGGCGGTTTGCCCAGCAGGTCCTCCAGCGACGACGGGGTAATCTTCATGTCGACTGGCTCGATGCCGTTGAGCTGACGCTTGTAGGCCAGCTTGCGAAGTGCCTTGTTCAGCTGTTTCTCCAGCTGGCGCACGCCGCTCTCACGGGTGTACTGCTCAATGATTTTCTCGATGGCGGCCTTGTTGAAGGCAGGCTTCGGCTTCACGCTGACGAGGCCGGTATTGTCGAGTTCCCGGGGAATCAGGTGGCGCTTGGCTATCTCTATTTTCTCTTCGGTGATGTAGCCGCTGAGCTCGATGATTTCCATTCGGTCGAGCAGAGGCTTGGGAATCGTGGAAAGATTGTTGGCGGTGGCGATGAACAGCACCTTCGAGAGGTCGTAGTCCACGTCGAGGTAGTTGTCGTGGAAGGCGGTGTTCTGTTCGGGGTCGAGCACTTCGAGCATGGCTGAGGCGGGATCGCCGTTGATGGTGGCCTGCGTCACCTTGTCAATCTCGTCGAGGATGAACACCGGATTCGAGCTGCCAGCCTTCTGGATGCTCTTGATGATGCGGCCAGGCATGGCCCCCACATAGGTGCGGCGGTGGCCTCGGATTTCGGCCTCGTCGTGCAGGCCTCCGAGGGAGACGCGCACATACTTGCGCTTCATGGCCGAGGCTATCGACTTGCCCAGACTGGTCTTGCCCACGCCCGGAGGGCCATAGAGGCAGAGGATGGGACTCTTCAGGTCGCCACGCAGGGAGAGCACAGCCATATATTCGAGGATGCGCTCCTTCACCTTCTCCATGCCATAGTGGTCGTGGTCCAGAATCTTCTGGGCACGCTGCAGGTTCAGGTCGTCCTTGGTGTACTCGCCCCAGGGCAGGCTGACGAAAGTCTGAAGATAGCTGAGCTGGACGTTGAAGTCGGGCGACTGAGGCTGCAGGCTGTCCAGCTTCTCAATCTCTTTGTAGAAAATGCTCTCCACCTCTTCCGGCCATTTCTTGTCCATGGCCTTCTCCAGCAAGCTCGACTTCTCTGGCGAGGTGTTGTTACCCATCTCGGCCTGCAGGTTCTTGATTTGCTGTTGCAGGAAATAGTTCTTCTGCTGCTCGTCGAGGTCCTCACGCGTCTTGTTGCGGATGTCGGCCTTCAGGTTCTGCAGGTTGATTTCCCGGTTCAGGGCCTTCATCGTGCAGAAGAGGCGCTCCTTCATCGTGTCGACGCTGATGAGGCGGTTCTTCTCCTTCGTGGTGAAGGGCATGTTCGAGCAGACGAAGTTGAGGGCCATCACATCGTTGGAGATGTTCCTGATGGCAAAGCTGGCCTCATCGGGAATCTCCTCGGTGATGCTGATATATTCCTCCACCATGTGACGCAAGTCGTCAATGGCCGTCTTCCATTCCTTGTCGCGCTTGTCGGGCATCAGCTCTGGTGCGGGCTCCACGTGTCCTCTGAGATAGGGCGTTTCGCCTATAATGCTCTGCAAGCGCAGCCTTCCCAATCCCTGCACGATGGCCGTCACGGCCCCATTGGGCAACGTCAGTTGCTTCACCACTTTGGCGAAGACGCCAAACTGAAACAAATCTTCCAGGGCCGGTTCTTCGATGTCGGGGTCTTTCTGGCACACGATTCCTATCAGCGTACCCGATTTCTCGGCCTTACGCACCAGTCGCATGCTCGACTCCCGTCCAATCAGTATCGGCGAGACCACACCGGGAAACAGCACCAGGTTCCTCACTGGCAGGATAGGCAGTTCGCTCGGCGTCTCTACATCAACCAGATTAGAGAAGTCGCCGTCGATATCAGCAATCATCGAGAAAGCCTTGTTGGCTTGACTATCGCTCATGATAAAATTCGTTCTTTCCATATATAGCCTGCAAAATTACACATTTTTCTTCACTCAGCCAAAAAAAGCGGGCAAATTTATGTATCTGCCCGCTGAAAGATGACGTATGCCAAACTGCTGTGAAAAGTACTCAGAGCTTCACTTTTTTCTTCGACGGACTGCTTTCGTTCTGCAGTTTGTCGAGCGCGGTCACCAGATAGGTGTACTCACTCCTGCCGTTGACGTAAGGAAGTTTGTAGAAGGTCTGCGTAGTAATGGCCACAACGTGTGACATATCCTCCAGGTCCTGCTTCTCGCCTTTGGCGAACCTGTAAACCAGATACTTGGTAGCCACATCATCCCAGTTCTTGGCTTTTGGAGCCGTCCAGAAGAGCACGTAGCCGTCGGGCATCCACATCGCCTTCAGACTGCGGGGTTTCTTGGGGTCTTTCTTGTCGAGGAAGGGCATCTTGGGCTGCAGGGCAGGCAGGCTCCAATAGTTCTGGCGGAGCATCGTGCCATAGTTGCCGGTATTGTCAACGGCAGCCTTGGCATACCACAGCACCGTTCCCTTCACGGCAGGCAGCTGCTGGTGGAGCTGGTGCTTCGCCCGCTGCTGATGGATGGCAGGATTGGCGGGGTCGGCATTCTTCACCGTGCGCTCGATGTCCTCGCCGATGTAGAGCGGACGAGCCGAGGCATACTGTGCCCACCAGCGGATAAGGGTGTCGTAGTCGGCGGCCTTGTTGCCTATCTCCCAGTAGATTTGTGGCACACAGTAGTCGAGCCACCCGTTGTTCACCCAGAGGAGCACGTCGGCATAGAGGTCGTCGTAGTTCTGCAGGCCATTGGTCTGACTGCCTATCTCTGACGAGCGCTTGTTGCGATAGATGCCGAAGGGCGAGATGCCCACCTTCACCCAGGGCTTCGTCTGGTGGACGGTCTCGTAGAACTGCTTGATGAACAGGTTCACGTTGTGGCGTCGCCAGTCGCCGCGGTCCTGGATGCCGTTGGGGTACTGCTGATACTGGGCATCATCGGGGATAGAGAGGCCAGCCACCGGATAGGGATAGAAATAGTCGTCCATGTGGATGCCGTCGATGTCGTAGCGGCTGACGATGTCGCGTGCCACCTGGCAGATGTAGTCGCGATTCTCGGGAATGCCGGGGTTGAGAATCTGCAGGCCGTCGTACTCGAAGCAGCGCTCAGGATGCTTCACCACCACATGATTGACGGAGAGCGACGTGGTGCCCTTGGTCTTTGCCCGATAGGGATTAATCCAGGCGTGAAGCTCCATGCCGCGTGCGTGGCACTGGTCAACCATCCACTGCAGCGGGTCCCAGTAGGGTTGCGGCGCCTTGCCCTGCTGCCCCGTGAGGAAGCGGCTCCACGGCTCCAGCGTGCTGGCGTAGAGGGCGTCGCACTCGGGCCTCACCTGGAAGATGATGGCATTCACGCCATCCTTTTGCAACTCGTCGAGCTGGAAGGCCAGCGTCTGCTGCATCGTCTGCGTAGACAAGCCCTGGAACTGTCCGTTCACACACTGAATCCATGCTCCCCTGAACTCTCGTTTGGGCTGTTGTGCACTGATGGTCGTCGTCAGTGCCAGCAGCAATGCTGCCAATGTAATCAGTCTTTTCATTTCAGATATTGATAGATTTCGTTAGTCCAATCTTCTCCATTCTCCGGGCAGAAGGTGCTCATGCCCACCTGGCTGGCTGCAGCCACGTTGCGAGGCCCGTCGTCGATGAACAGGCAGGCCGACGGCGGTATCTGCTCGGCCATCAGCACCCGGCGGAAGATTTCTTCCGACGGCTTCATCAGCTTCATCTGGTAGCTCAGGTACATGGCGTCGAAATAGTGAGCGGCAGGGTTTCCTTTTCCGTCGAAGCGCTCTGAGTTCACCCACTCCATCATGTAGGGGTTGGTGTTCGACAGGAGCAGGACGCGGTAGCCCTCCCGGCGCAGCCTCAGCAGGGTGTCGAGGTTTCGCTGCGGCACCTCCTTGGCATAGCCCTGCCAGGCAAAGGCACATTCCTCGTGGCTCACCTCATGCCCCACGAGCAGGCTCAGTTCGCGGCGGAAGTCCTCAGCACTGATGAGTCCACCCTCTAAGTCACCAAAGATGCCCTGCTGCGTGTAGGCATCGAGCCGTTCTGCGGCATCCTTCAGTCCCAGGGCCTCGAAGCGCCTGACCGACTGTTGCTGGTCGAGGGTGATGACGACGCCCCCCAGGTCAAATATCAAGGTATTTATCATTCGAATAGATTCTGTTTGTTGCGGCGTGCCTCCTCGAGTGAGAGCAGCTGCTGTTGTTCCTCACTATACTGCCTGCGCAGTTGTTCGTATTCGCTGTTCAGCTCTTTGGCGAAGTGGCTGCTGTCCGACCCCGTCAGCCGCTGGGCCACGAGCGGGTTTTGCGAGGCATCCTTCAGCCACACCACCGGCCCTCCGTAGACGGGTGCAATCTTCAGCGCCACATGCAGCTGGCTCGTGGTGGCCCCGCCAATCATGATGGGGATGTCGAGCCCTGCCTGTCGCAGTGCCTTGGCCACGTTGACCATCTCCTCCAGGCTGGGCGTTATCAGGCCCGAGAGGCCAATCATGTCGACGTGCTCCTCCTTAGCCTTCTGCACAATCTGGTCGGCAGGCACCATGACGCCAAGGTCAATCACCTCGTAGCCGTTGCAGGCCATGACCACCGCCACGATGTTCTTGCCGATGTCGTGGACGTCGCCCTTGACGGTGGCCAGCAGCACCTTCTTCCGGCCTGCTGCCCTACCCTCCCCAGCGGTCTCCGAGGGGGCTTCAATGTATGGCCTGAGCAGTTCCACGGCCTGCTTCATCGTGCGGGCGGTCTTCACCACCTGCGGCAGGAACATCTTGCCCTCGCCGAAGCGGCGGCCTACCTCGTTCATGCCGGCCATGAGCGGGCCTTCGATGATGTCTACCGCCCGATGATAGATCGACAGCGCCTCCTGCAAGTCGGTTTCCAGCGTAGCGCCGTTTCCTTTTATTAAGGCCTGCGCCAGACGGTCGTCGACGCTCGGCTGTTCGCCGGGGCTTGTCCCCGGTTCACCTGATGCCGGTGCTGAGGGCCCTGCGTCCTTCGCCTCCAGGATGGAGGTAGCCAGCTCCATCAGCCGCTCGGCAGCTTCGGGTCTGCGGCACAAGATAGCATCTTCTATCACCTCGAGTTGTTCCTGCGGGATGTCGTCGTAGGTCACTTTTGCCGATGGGTTCACGATGCCGAAGTCCATGCCTGCCTGTATGGCGTGATAGAGGAACACGGCGTGCATGGCCTCGCGCAGGTAGTTGTTGCCACGGAAGGAGAACGAGAGGTTCGAGACGCCTCCGCTGACGTGTGCCCCCGGCAGGTGCTGGCGAATCCACTGGGTGGCGCGGATGAAGTCGAGCGCATAGCTGTCGTGCTCGGGCATTCCCGTGGCAATGGCCAGGATGTTGGGGTCGAAGATGATGTCTTCGGGGGCCATTCCCGCCCGCTCGGTCAGCAGGCGGTAGGAGCGCTCAGCAATCTCTATGCGCCGCTCGTAGCTGGTGGCCTGCCCCTGCTCGTCGAAGCACATCACCACCACGGCGGCTCCCAGGCGCTTCACCTCGCGGGCATGCTGCAAGAAGGTTTCCTCGCCCTCCTTCAGCGAGATGCTGTTCACGATAGACTTGCCCTGCACGCACTTCAGTCCTGCCGTGATGACCTCCCACTTGCTGGAGTCAATCATCACCGGCACGCGGGCGATGTCGGGTTCGGCTGCTATCAGGTTGAGGAAATGCGTCATCTCCTGCCGGGCGTCGAGCAGGCCGTCGTCCATGTTGATGTCGATGACCAGGGCACCGTCCTCCACCTGCTTGCGCGCTATTTCCAATGCCTCGTCATAGTTCTTCTCCTTGATGAGACGCAGGAACTTGCGCGAACCGGCCACGTTGCAGCGCTCGCCGACGTTGGTGAAGGTGGGGAGTGAGGAGTGAGGAGAGCGAAGAGAGGACACCTCCAGCAGTTCCAGTCCTGAGAGCCATAGGTTATTACTCTTTGGGGCTGGCACATGCGGCCTTTTCCAATGTGCTGTTCCCTCTCCACTCGCCACCAGCGGAACATAGCGGGCGATGAACTCCGGCGTGGTGCCGCAGCAGCCGCCCACGATGTTCACCAGCCCCTCATCGATGAACTCCGCTATCTGCGGGGCCATCGTCGCGGGTGTCTCGTCGTAGAGTCCCAGCTCGTTGGGCAGTCCGGCATTGGGATAGGCACTCATATAATAAGGTGCACGCTGGGCGAGCTCCTTCAGATAGGGTTTCATCTGCCGGGCGCCGAACGAGCAGTTCAGTCCGATGCTGAAGATGGGGAAGGTGGACACCGAGGCGAGGAAGGCGTCGAGCGTCTGGCCCGATAGCGTGCGCCCGGCGGCATCGCTGATGGTGACCGAGAGCATGATGGGCAGCCGTCGGCCGAGGCGCTCCATCGCGTCGACAGCGGCGGCAATGGCCACCTTGGCATTGAGCGAGTCGAAGATGGTCTCGATGAGCAGTGTGTCTACCCCACCCTCCATGAGCGCTTCCGTTTGCTCGGTGTAGGCCACGAAAAGCTGGTCGTAGGTCAGTTCCCGTCGGGCGGGGTCGTCGACGCTGGGCGACATCGAGCAGGTCTTGTTCGTGGGACCTATGGAGCCAGCCACGAAGCGCGGCTTAGAGGGCGTGGAATAGCGGTCGGCCACCTGTCGGGCCAGCTGGGCACCGCGTCGGTTCATTTCTTTAACGTATTCCTCTAAGTGATAGTCACTCTGCGAAATACGCTGGGCGTTAAACGTGTTGGTGGTGATGATGTCGGCACCAGCTTTCAGGTAGCGCTCGTGGATGTCGGCAATGACGTCAGGACGCGTGATGTTCAGCACGTCGTTGTCGCCCTTCAGCGGCACCGTGGCCTCGATGCCCCGGCAGAAGTCCTGCTCGCCAAGTCCATACTCGCCAATGAGCGAGCCCATGGCCCCGTCGAGCACCAGCACTCTTTCCCTGACAAGCGCCTCTATACCCATTGAATTCATGTCTTGCGTTTAGTTGTCAGTGTTTGAAGTCCTTCATCGCACGGTCCATCTCGCGGCGGTCTTCCTTGTCCTTCAGCGTCTGCCGCTTGTCGTAGGCCTTCTTACCCTTGCACAGGGCGATGTCGACCTTCGCACGGCCGTGGTCGTCGATGAAGACGAGCGTGGGCACGATGGTATAGCCCGTCTGCTTCGTGGCGCTCTCCAAGCGGTTAATCTCGCGGCGCGTCAGCAGCAGCTTGCGGTCGCGCTTCTGCTCGTGGTTGTTGTAGGAGCCGTAGAAATAGGGACTGATGCTCATGCCCTTCACCCACAGCTCGCCTCGGATGATGGTGCAGTAGGTGTCCACCAGACTGGCCTTGCCGGCGCGGATGCTCTTGATTTCCGTGCCCGTAAGGACGATGCCGGCGGTGAACTCCTCGATGAAGAAATACTCAAACGCGGCCTTGCGGTTCTTTATCTGTACGGGGCTCTTCTTGCGGAGCTCCTCTTCTGCCTTGTTCATTCTATCACGACAAATTTCTCAATGTTCTCGTCTACATAATGGGCTATCTGCCCGGTCAGCTCCTCCTCGTTCTCGATGAACCAGTCGTCGTAGTCGTCGAACTGGGGGAAGCGCTCGAACAGCGCCATGAACTCTTCGTCGGTGCAGTCGCGCTCCAGTTCCTCGCGGCATTGCAGCCACAGCGTGTGCACCTCGTAGAGGCGCTTCGACAGCTCGCGCAGGTGCCACATCTTGCCGACCGCCTTGGCAAAGGGATTCTTGAAGATGAACGGGCCATAGCCATTGTGTATCAGCTGGATAAACCCGCCGTCGGTCACCTCCTGGTGCAGCGTGTCCCAGCAGAGCAGCGTCATCTGGTCGGCATTCAGCTCGCCCATCGTCTCGGCCGTGGGCTCACCGCCGACAGCCTGGCGCAGCGCATCGATGATGACCTGCAAGAAGGCGTCGACGCCCTCAAGGGCGGCATTGCTCAGGTCCTGGTCTTTTACTTTTATCTCTTTCATACGTGTGCAAAGGTACGAAGTTTTTTTTATTCCACCAAACATTAAGCCACAAACCTGCTTTTGCACCGGGCAAAAGGCTTGACCCAGACCAAGAGCGGCGGCATCGTGGGCCAGGATGCCTTTGCCGAGTACAACGGCAACGACAGCGAAACCCTGCAGAATGCCCTTGCCAATGCGCTCGTCGTGGCCCTTGCCAATGCGCTCGTCGTGGAACCAGAGGACTACCAGAAGCTGAACCTCTACGAGCAGGCCCTAAAATTGCTGCATTTGCTGCATACCGTATAAACGCTGGGGTTTTCGGCGATTTTACACCCCCGAAACACCCAAGGTATACCTTTGCACACGCTCCCACGAAGTGTGCAGTTTTTTGGCGTTTTCGCCAAAAAACGCTATCTTTGCACCCATCTATGACGAAGCTGACCATGGCCGCAGCCCTGCTGACGGCACTCTGCATGGCGGCCTGCGAGCATCCCGAACCCGACGACCCCGACACCACCGAGGCCACCGTCACCCACACCACCCACGCCAGCGGCGAGGGCTGGGGCGACGACATCACCATCGGCATCACCGTCGAGGAGCGACCCTGAACGACGGGCGCAGAGAGGGGGGACGCACGCGACGAAAAAAGCCGCCGCCAGCGCGGGCGCACACTCATAAATATTGTTCGTGCGCGCGCGCGAGGACGACGACGAAAATGCCCCATTTAACTTTTTTTTTTTTTTTTTTTGTTTGTTAGCAGGGGTATACCTACCTTTGTTCCCGCGCAGCGGCGCAGCATTTGAAGCATTTGTAGCAATTTGAAAGGTGGGATATCAAGTTCTAATAATTATAATATAATTATTAGAGCAAAAATAGAAAAACGGGGGGTGCACACCCCGGCCGTGAAATTGCTACAATTGCTGCAATTGCAACAGCCGCCCCGCAAGAACAAACATCATTAACCCTCTAAACCGTAAGAAGTTATGGAAATCATTTGCCGAATCGTGCAGCAGCACCCCCTGCGCAGCCAGCAGTACACCGACCGCCGCAGCGGCGAACAGAAGACGATGAACAGCATCGGCTTCGAGCTGGCCAGCGGCGCCGACACCCTCTATGCCGAGCTGACGGGCGACGCCGCCCTGCGGCTGGCCAGCAGCCAGCAGCCCCTGCTCCCTGCCGACCACTACTACAAGGCCGACCTCTCGAGCCGCATCGACAGCTACCAGAGCCAGGCTGGCGACACCATCCGCCAGACGCGCCTCTACGTCAACCGCATCACCATCCTCTAAAAGCCCTCTGCCATGAAGAAGAAGAAACAGTGCTTCCACTTCGCGTTCGCCTGCACCATCGAGCTGGCGGCGGCCCTGCTGAAGACCATTGCCACTTTTCCCAACCAAGTAACCAACCTTTCGCTCTATGACACAGAAGAAGAATTCCCCGGCGACGCCGCCGACGAGCCCAGCGCCGCCGACGAGCAGCCCCGCCCCCTCGGCTCAGCCGACTGACGGCATGAAGATTCGCGGCACGCTGACCATCGTCGATGCCGCGGCCCACGACTACGAGTTCCGCGCCCAGCGCAGCACGGGCGTGAGCACGCAGCAGGTGGTGAAGACGGCAGGGCAGTCGAAGCTCTACCGCACCACGGGCGAGCGCCAGCCGAAGATGGTGGCCCACCTGAGCGTGAGCGCCGACGCCGCCGACCCCGCCGCCGAGCTGCAGGAGCAGCTCAGCCGCGTCACCGCGGGCATGGCCACGAAGCGCCAGCCGCGACTGCGCGGCCGCACGCTGCTCAGCACCGACGGCACCCGCGTCACCCTCAACCAGCAGTCGGGCGAGGTGGAGTGCGTGCTGCGCTTCGCCGGGGCCGACCGCCAGAACCTACAGGAAACCCTTATCAAACGAATGCAACAAATTTCAACATGCTTTGCTATCAACAACGCTTTATTAGCCCCACTGAGCCGCTGACCAGCGACCGCTTCGCCCACCTGGTCATCAGCGACGCCGTGGTGAAGACCATCAGCGAGGTGCGCCAGCTCATCGGCGCAGGACAGAAGAACGCCGCCCAGCAGCGCAAGCGCACGCTGCCCATGATCATCTGGCAGGCCACGTTCGACGAGACCGTCTCGAAGCGGGGCAACCGCGGCCGCTGGCGCAAGCAGGCCGCCGCCCGCCTGAACGGCCTCTACATGGTCGACATCGACCACGTGGAGCAGCCCGAACAGCTGTTCGCCTCGTGGTGGAAGCCCGTGATGGATGAACTGCTGCAAGACGGCAACTTCCACCAGAACGGCGAGGGCATGGCCCGCTGGGCCGAACGCCTGGGCGTGCTCCTCGTACACGTCACCCCCAGCGGCCACGGCCTGCGCCTCGTGGCGAAGGCCAGCCTGCTGCGCGGCAACCTCTCAGACAACCAGCACTGGCTCTGCTCTCAGCTCGGCACCGAGTGCGACGAGGCTTGCAAGGACGCAAGCCGCACCTCGTTCTGCCCCGGATTCGAAGACATTCTCTACATCGACAACCAACAGCTCTTCAATTATGAAAACCCTGAATATGACGAAAAGTTTGGCCCTGAATATCGCAAAGGGCATAGTAATCCTTCCCTCAGCCCTCGCCAGCCTGCTGCTGCTGCTGGCGGTGGCGGCGCTGAAGGGGCTGCAGCAGCTGCTGCGCCCTGCGCTGACGGCGATGCTGAAAGCGCTGGGCTGGGCGGTGGAGCCGATAGACAGGATGGCCGACTTTATCGAGGCGTGAGCTATGAGAAGATCATCACCGAGTGGTTCCGCCAGAACGGCGGCGAGCCTGCCGTGGGAGAACGTCATACAAAGCTGCTCAAGCTGGCTGGCGACCTGCGGTATATCTGCGACGCCAATGCGGCCCGTGTGGCTTGGGCCATCACGCAGCATCCGGTGGGCGCAGCCTACGCTCAGTCCGACCGACCCGACCTCGACGCTCTTGCAGCTAGTGCTTGTGAGCGGCAGATGTGGACGAGCACGCCGCGGCGCTTCCGCGCCGTGCTCACGGCTGCTGGTGTACAGCTTCCTGACGAGGGCAAGGACGGAGCAGCTGAGGCGGCACCTGCTGCTGACTACGACGCTTACGCCCGCCGGCTTCTGCCTCTTCTGGAAGCATCGCCAGGGCTTCGTGAGGCTGTAGTCACCATCCCCGACCGCCTGAAGCTGGGCGGCGTGCTGGCCGCCACGGCCATGCTCGGCACCTACCTGACCCGCACGTGGTGGGAGCACTTCGACGGCCGCCTCTACCGCCTCAGCTTCCTCACCTACATCGTAGGCGCAGCCGCCAGCGGCAAGAGCTTCCTCACCGACCTCGACCGCCTGCTGATGGCTCCGCTGCAGGCCGCCGACAAGGTGGGCCGCGCCGCCGAGCAGCACTACAAGGAGGAGCAGCGCCGCCGCAAGGCCAGCGAGAAGCTGCCCGAGCAGCCCCACCCCGTCATTCGCTACTGCCCCTCGAGCACGTCGAACGCCATCCTCTACCGCCGCCTGCAGGACGCGATAGACAAGAACGTCACCGACCCCACCACGGGCGAGCCGCTGCACCTGCACCTCATCACCGTGGAGAGCGAGCTGGCCACGGCGCTGCGTGCGCAGGTGGGCAACTGGGCTGGCAAGAACGACCTGGAGCTGAAGTCGTTCCACAACGAGCTGGCGGGCGTCGACTATGCCAATGCCGACTCGCAGAACGGCATCATGCAGGTGAACTGGAACCAGGTGGTCTCGGGCACGCAGGAGTCGATGAGCCGCAAGATCAGGCCACAGACCGTGCTCGACGGGCTGGTGACGCGACTGTCGCTGTTCCTCATGCCGTCGAACGACTACCAGATGCTGGAGCGCCGCCGCTACGTGCGCGACCACGAGCGCGAGTGCATGCTGCGCCAGCTGGGCTACAGGCTCGAGGAAATCAGCGGCGAGCTGCACGCCCCCCGTCTGGTGCAGTTCTGCTACGACTACGAGGAGCAGCTCACCCGCCGTGCCGCGCTGGAGCAGGACAAGTGTCTGGACTACTTCCGCAAGCGCATTCCCGTCATCATGATGCGCCACGCGCTGGTGCGCATGGTGCTCAGGCAGATGGACGCCCTGCGAAAGGGCGAGGACCTCGCCGAGCGCGACGACGACCTGGAGTATGCCCGCCTCATCGGCGACTGGTGCCTGGAGATGCAGATGACGATGTTCGGCCAGATGGTGATGGACGCGCTGGAGCGCGAGGCCGCCACCTTCACCCCCCGGCGGGTGCAGACGAAGACGCGCGAGGCCTACAACGCCCTGCCCGAAACGTTCACCCGGCAGGACGTGATGGAGGCAGGGCTGGCGAAGAACGATGGCACGGCAAGAAGTGTTCTTTCCCGCTGGCAGAAGGACGGCTTCATCGAGAGTACAAACAATAACATGTTCAAAAAGAAAATCCACAACCTATGAGCACTAACATGAACCCCAAGTTGCCCCGCGGGCTGCGCAACAACAACCCGCTGAACCTGCGCCGCACGAAGACGGTGTGGACGGGGCAGAAGACGAGCGACCTGCGCGACCCCGCGTTCTGCGAATTCGAGACGATGGCCCACGGCTGGCGGGCGGCCTTCAAGCTGCTGACGAAGTATTACTACGACCTGCACCTCGTGAGCATCGACGCCATCATCAACCGCTGGGCACCACCTGCCGACCGCAACAACACCGCGGCCTACGTCAGTCGCGTGGCCGAGCTGATGCGCCACTCGCCGCTGGCCGACATCGGCCTGCGCAGCGACCACCCCGGGCGATGGATGATGCTGGCAACGGCCATGGCCATCGTGGAGAACGGAACGGCCTCGCTCGACTACTTCGCCATGCTGCGAGGCTACGAAATGGCCTTCTGCCAATGGAGCAAATAGCGGCGGTTGCGGCCGTCTAAGGCGTTCAGCGTCAACAAAATACCGTTCGTTTTCGGAGGGAAAACGGACGGTTTTTTGTGTTAATAATTGTTAAGCTATTGCGCACGCAAGGGGGTTTTCGTAACTTTGCGTCGATAATTGAATGTTTCACCCTTAATAATCTGTTTACTACCATGTTGAAGATTAACCTCTACAAGAACAAGAACCAGGAGAGCCGCTTTTTTGGCAAGGTCTATGGCCGCGTGGAGAACAACGAGCCCATCGACAT
>CACYME010000057.1 GCA_902775475.1 uncultured Prevotellaceae bacterium | reverse complement strand
CTCGATGTCGATGGGCTCGTTGTTCTCCACGCGGCCATAGACCTTGCCAAACTGGCGGCTCTCCTGGTTCTTGTTCTTGTAGAGGTTAATCTTCAACATAGCTGAAAAAGGATTTTTAGTGAAACAATAGGGTTGATAATCATCGCAAAGTTACGAAAAAAGCGGCTGCCGCACAAGCTCTTGCTACAGAATCTTGCGCAGACAGCCGCAATAGAGTGGTAAGTGTCTGACTATAATCCGTTTACCCACAGTTGGAAGCCTGCCTCCATGTCGCTGTAGAGCATGGTTGCGCCCCCGTTCTCCACCTGCGCCATGGCCCAGGCAATGCGTCGCCACAAGGCGGGTGCGCGCCGAGGCGGCGGCAGCACGTCGTGAGTGCTGTTGATGCACGTGGCGCGCTGCACGCGGCTAATATAGTCCTCGGTGTCGTTGCCGTCGGTCGGCGGTGCCCATCGGCCGATGATGTCGTTCAGCGTGCGCAGTCCCAGCTTCGTGTAGTAGGTGTCGCCGAGCAGCTTGAAGGCCGCCCGCCAGCCGTACTTCATCTCGCTGAAGACGCAGAATGCTTTGTCGCCGCTCTGGTCGGCGGCCAGTCCCTTCCACGGCGCGCCGGTTCGGCGGATGTTCAGGGGGTTGCGGTTGCGCAGCCCCCTCGGCAGTTGTTTCTTGTTGTTGCTCATTATGCGTTTGTTTTTTGAAAAAAGCCGGTCGTTTTCTTAGCTTTTTTCGGTGGCTTTCTCATATTTTCCGCGCTCCAGTTTCCGTATGATGCCAGCCTTCTCCCATCGGGCGACGGTGCTCGATGCGCCGTTGGTAGAATGCGTGAACCCCGCCTTCACCATGTCGGCCAGCGTGAACCGCCGGGGCAGGCGTTCGAACTTCGCGCGCGTAGCCGCCTGCATGCCTCGTGGCTTGAAGGCCTGCGCCTCGGCGTCGAGGGCGTCGAGCACCATCTGCCCGAACATGTAGACCTGCGCCTCCAGGCACCAGTCGCCGATGAGGCGGGCAAACTCCAGGTCGTCGTCGCTCACCTCGAGGTCTTCGCCCTTCTTGGCGGCGCTAAGCTGTCGCAGCACGAGACGCACCAGGGCGTAGCGCATCATGATGACGGGTACGCGCTTGCGGAAGTAGTCGAGGCAGCGGTCCTCCTCGAGTGCTGCGCGGCGCGTCAGCTCCTCCTCGTAGGCGTAGCAGAAGTCCACCAGCCGCGGCACGTGCAGCTCGCCGCTCACCCTCTCAAGGTCGTAGCCCACCGAGCGCAGGCGGCACTCGCGCTCGTGGTCGCGCAGGGCGTGTCGCCGCTCCAGCATCTGGTAGTCGTTGGCGGGCATGGGGAAGAGCACCAGGCGGGTGACGAGGCCGTCGAGCACGTTGCGCGGCTGAATCTTACGGCTCATGCTCTCCAGCGTGCCCGACATGACCTGATTCCAGTTGATTTGCATCGGGCCGTTGGTGCTGTCGGCGTTGGCGAAGTCCACGCCGGCCACCTCGTTGTGGAACGATTTCAGCTCCAGGTCGAGCTTGCCAGCCCAGCTGCCCACCTGTGCGCGCAGGGCGGTGGCAATCTCGCTCTCCACGGTGATGAGGTGCAGGTGCAGCGGCTCCTGCGTGTCGGGGTCGGTGACGGCACTGTCCACAGCATCTTGCAGGCGGCGGTAGAAGATGGCGTTGCTGGTCGACGAGGGGCAGTAGCGCACCACGGGGTGGGGTCGGTCGGGCAGCTGCTCGTTGGCCTTGCGCTTGCGGGTTAGCTCGGTGTACTTCCGCTCTGCCTCGCGGCCCACGCGGTCGGCGCTCTTCAGCGGGGCCAGCAGCAGCTTGTCGAGCTGGGTGATGAAGCTCTTGCCGCTGGCAGCGCTGCCAATGATGTAGACGAGGAACGACAGGCGGTAGAACTTGCCGTCGAAGTGCTCCCACCACGTGCGGCTCAGATAGGTGCCGAGCATGGCTCCGGCGGCCAGCACGCCAGCCAGCCGGTGCCGCTCAGGCAGGTCGGCCACGGCGTCGGCCAGCAGGGGGCATCCGTTCAGAAGTGGCTGCAGCCTATGCCAGTAAGCCTCGTAATCTGGTGGGCCAGCCAGTCCAGCTCCTGCTCCTGCTGCGGCGGCAGGCAGCTCAACACCTCTATCCTGCAGCACCGCCGCCACGCGTCGGGGGATGCCGCTCCAGAGCTGCTTCTCGCAAACAGAACGGCAAATATTGGTCAGGTCGGCGCCGTCCTCTTCTCCGTAGCGTCGTACCATCGCGTGCCGCTCCATGGCACTGCGCAGAAAGTCTTCTTTGTTGTTGCACATGTAGCGCAGGTCGCCAGCCAGTCGGAGAAGAACGCGGTGACGGTCGCCTGTGTCTGGCTCCACTCCTCCGTTGTTGAGGCGGAACCATGCCGTGATGATGTCTTCATACTTCACTCCATAGTAGCTGTCGGGAAAGGCGCTTCCTATTCGTAAAGGCTGTGCCACGTGAGCTTCTCCATGCGGTGCAGCCACTCCAGGCTGTTCACCATCGCCCACGTGAGCGCCGCCAGCGGCAGCGTCAGCACCTCGGCTGCTGCCGCCACGAGGGCCAGCAGAGGGTGCAGAATGACCTTGGCGATAAGCAGGGCCCCATTTTGCATCATAGTCTTTGTTATCATAACTGAAGAGTTGGTCGAAATTGCTGAAAAGAATATCTTCGAATCCGGGGCAGTAGCTGAGCCGCGAAGCGTCTTTGCACGCTTCGTCGCAGGCCACGCCGAGTTGAGAGGCAAGCCGCAGCTGGTTGTCGATGAGGTTGCCGTCCATCTGTGCCTTCGCCACGAGGCGCAGGCCATGGCCGCTGGGGGTGATGTGGACAAGGAGGATGCCGAGAGCGTCAAGAAGCCCGGGGCTCTTCGTCCACCTGCTGAACATTTCCGCGGGGTCGTCAACGTGGTCGATGTCCATCATGAACAGGCCGTTCAGCCGCGCCGCGCTCTGCTTGCGCCAGCGTCCGCGGTTGCCGCGGGCCGAGAGCGTCTCGTCGAAGGTGGCTTGCCAGCAGACGGCGGGCAGCTTGCGCTTCAGCTGCTGCGCCTGCTGCTCCAGCGGGCGCGGGTCTTCGCCGCGGCTGGCGGCCTCGCGGGCCTGCTCCTTCAGTTGGCGCACGGTGGCGATGTTCTTCACCACGCCGTCGCTGACAATCATCTGTGAGAAACGTGCGCTCGTCAGTTCTTCGGTGGGCGCAAAAAAACTTGGTTGATAAGAAAGCATTGTGAGATTTTTTGCATCAGTCGGATGAGTTCGTTCTGGTAGTCGGGGGTCTTCGTCAGGTCGATGCAGAGCTGCATCTGCACCCGGCGCTCCTTCTGCGAGAGGCTGACGTGGATGTTCTCCTCGTCAAGGAGCTGTCGCTGCCGCCGCCGCTGCGGGGCCTTCCGGCCCTGCTTGGCGGTCATGGCATCGAGCTGGTCGTAAAGGTCGCTCACGGGGTCGCTGCTGTCGGCGCGCGTGGTCAGGTGGGCCACCATCAGGGGCTTCTTGCCCGTGGTCTCATAGAGCTTGGCGTCGCCGCTCTTGGCCACGATGCGCTGCTGCGGCTCGCCGCTGCTGCGCTGGGCGCGGAACTCGCAGTCCTGCTCCTCGTTGAGCACCGTCAGCACGCCGCGCATGCGCAGCGGGTAGGCGGGCTTCTCAGCAGAAGGGGCGGGGGTCGGCGGCGGCGTCGGCGGCTCGGCCGTCGTCGGCGGGGTCGGTGAATTCTTCTTCTGTGTCATAGAGCGAAAGGTTGGTTACTTGTTCGGGATAGCTGGCGATGGTTTTCAGCAGGGCCGAAGCCATCGCAATGGTGACATCGAACGAGAAGTGGAAGCATTTCTTCTTCATGGCTCAGAGGATGGTGATGCGGTTCACGTAGAGGCGGGTGCCGTTGCGCTCCTGCCCCTGGCTGTCTTGCCACGTCTCGGCGCGTGCCGAGAGGTCGGCCTTGTAGTAGTAGTCGCTGTTCAGCTGGCCGCAGCGGGTGGCCTGCTCGCCCGTCAGCTCGGCGTAGAAGGTGTCGGGGCCGCTGGCCAGGTTGAGGCCCATGGCGGTGAACACTTGCGGCTGGCCCTGTCGGTCGGTGTACTGCCGCGATTGCAGTGGGTGCTGCTTCAGGATTCTGCAAATCAGTTCCATTGTTTTTTGTTCTTTTTTTTGTTGTTAGACAATCTGTTTGCTCTGTATGAAGCATTTAAGTATTTAAGCATTACGTCAAAAAAACACGTCATCGCTACCTCGTCAGGCGGCGGCAGGGATGCCGCTCAGCGAAAAATCCTTTAATTATAATATAAATTATAATTAATCCCTATAGGACTTACTGTCTTTTTTCGTTTTGCATAATTGCTTAATTGCTGCATTCGGCTGCAAATATAGGCACAAAAAAATCCCCCGCCAAGGGCAGGGGAATAAGCTTACGAAAGACTTACACAATCTTACGGAAGTCTTACAGGTTCCTTACATCGGTCGCTCCATTCGCAGCAGTTCCGTGCAGAAAGCGTCGGCCACGGCCTTGCACTCGCGGAAGGCCGCCTCTTCCTCGCCCTCGCGCGGCGTGTAGGTTTCCCATTTGTCGTAGGTCACGCGTGCGAACCCCATTGCCGTTGTTCGCCACAGCCCACTCTCGCTGCATGCCACGGCAAATTGCTCATGGCAGGGCAGCTGGTTGATGCGGGTGCAGCAGGGTGCGAATTTCTGCGGCCACCCCAGCCACATCAGCACGCTGATCACGCCCACATAGTGCTTCTGCGAGCGCAGCGGGCCGCCCTCGCCGCTCACTGCCATGATGGCCCGCGCCACCTGCTCGTTGGTGGGCTGGCCGGGGCGGGCGCTGGCCGGGGCAGCCTGCGCGTTGAAGTTCATGGTGCCAGTGTTCTCGTAGGCAAACTGCCCGTTGTTCACAAAGTCCCCTTGCACCAGGGGGGGCAGGGGGTGGTTTCTCTGGTCTTCTGTCATGGTGGTAGTATGTTGGTTGATTGTTCCATTGTTGTTCCACACCAGCTGCCCAATGTTGATGCTCACCTGCACCGCATCGTCCTCGCACTTGTCGGGCTGCTGGGCAAAGTGGTCGAAGTAGGGGCGCAGGTAGCCCTTGGGGCACGCCTTGGTGGCGATGTGCTGCAGCAGCTGGCGGCTGGGCGGCCTGGTGCCGTAGCGGCGCAGCCACAGGTGGACGCAGCCCCAGAGCACCGCCAGCTCGGGGGCATACCAGTCGATGTGGTAGGGATGCCACGTCGCTGCCTGGTACCATCGCTGCCGGGTGGCGTAGCGATGCCATGTGTCGACGCTCATCAGCGGCGAGGCATCGCCGTCTAAGTGCTCGGCGATGGTGCGCACCCAGCTCAGCAGCACGTGCATGGGCAGGTGGCTGGCATCAATCAGCTCGTAGTAGGAGGCAAACTGCTTGTCGGCATAGCACAGCTGGCACACAGCGGCCATGGCGCGCCCACGCGGGCAGGCCGACACCGCCTGAGGGCTGCCGTAATGGCACGTCAACTGCCCTGGATTGGCTATTCTGACCAGATGTCTGAAGAGCCAGTTGAAGGCAAAAAGGGTGGGCACCAGCAGCAGCATGGCCACCACCAGAACAAAGCCCACCTCAACGAGGCGTATCAGCGTGTCACTGCTCCACATTGGTCACAATAGGTTTCCCTCCTTTGTTATTCTTGTTCCTTTCGCTCGTTTTTTTTGAAACGTGACCGCAAATTTATGAAATACTTTTCAAACGAAAGAAAATATAACGCAAAAAAAATGTTAATGCGCCATCCATTTACCCTACTTCCCACCTTGTGGAATAGGGTGTCCAATTTGATGTTCCCTTGAATTAAAGAGCGGCAACACCGATAAAACAGCATAAAAACGCGAATCCAACATTCCAACATTCCAACATTTCAACATTTCCCATCTCGCCAGGCAGAATCAGCCCACATTGAGCAGCAAAGCCCCGCGACTGCGCTTGTTCCTCTCTTTAGCTGCCTTTTGCTAATAAAGTGTAAAAAATTGAGACAATATATATGCCTTTGGCATTATTTTTGTACCTTTGCAGGCTGAAAACCGAAAGGGCGCTTTCGGGTTTTCGCCTAAAAGGGAAATTTATATATAAATTTAAGCACTAATTAATAGGTATGAAAAAGAAAAAATTGTTTTTAGCCGCAGCCGTGGCCGTAGCGCTTGCTTCGTGCGGCGGTGGCGGTGGAATGCCCAGTTTTGGCGACAACGAGTATCCCGTTGAGGAGGTGAAGACGTCGGCCACCGAGATGCAGACCACCTACCCCGCCATCATCAACGGTATTCAGGATGTAGAGATTCGCCCGAAGGCATCGGGCTTCCTGACGCAGATTTGCGTCACCGAGGGCCAGACGGTGCAGGCCGGACAGCTGCTCTTCGTGATTGACAACGAGACCTACCAGGCGCAGGTGCGCCAGGCCCAGGCTGCCGTGAACACGGCGCAGAGCGGCGTGAACACCGCGAAGCTGACTTTCGAGAACTCGCAGCAGCTCTTCGACAGCCGCGTCATCGGCGAGTATGAGCTGCAGACGGCTGAGAACACCTATAAGAGTGCCCAGGCCCAGCTGGCCCAGGCCCAGGCAGCGCTGGCCTCGGCCAGGGAGTCGCTGAGCTTCTGCTATGTGAAGAGCCCTGCCCGCGGCGTCGTGGGCACGCTGCCCTTCAAGAAGGGTGCGCTGGTGAGCGCCTCGAACGTGCTGACCCACGTGAGCGACATCAGCCAGATGGAGGTCTACTTCAGCGTCACCGAGAAGGACATGCTCTCGCTGTCGAAGGCCGAGGGCGGGCTGAAGGCCGCCGTGGAGCAGTTCCCCTCGGTGAAGCTGCAGCTGGCCGACGGCAGCATCTATGCCTATGAGGGCCACGTGGCTGCCATCAGCGGCGTCATCGACCAGGCCACTGGCTCGGTGCAGCTGAAGGCCCGCTTCCCCAACCCCGAGAGCCTGCTGAAGAGCGGCGGCTCGGGCACCGTCATCGTGCCGCGCCAGAACGAGGGTGCCATCGTCATCCCGCAGAGCGTGGTGATGGAGGTGCAGAACAAGAAGTTCGTCTATCTGCTCGGCGACAGCAACAAGGTGGCCTACACCGAGATTACCGTTGACCCGCAGAACGACGGCAACAACTACGTGGTGACCAGCGGACTGAAGGAGGGCGACAAGTATGTGACCAACGGCATCACGAAGCTCTCGGACCAGATGGAAATCAAGCCCATCACGCCGCAGCGCTACCAGGAGAAAATCCAGGAGCAGGCCAAGGCCATGACCGCCGGCGACATCGTGGATGCAATGAAGAAGTAGGCCCCCTCCCTGGCCCTCCCCGAGGGGAGGGAATAGTTACATTTGCCAATAGAATATCAATTAAAATATTTCCCCTACAACCTCCATGTCTATATACGCCTCCCCCGAGGGGGAGGATGGGAGGGGGGCTTAAAGTATGACATTTACAACATTTATCAAACGGCCAGTGCTGTCGACGGTGATCTCCATCCTCATCGTCATTCTGGGTTTCATCGGCCTGGCCACGCTGCCCATTGAGCAGTATCCCGATATTGCGCCGCCCACCGTCGTGGTCTTCACCAGCTATCCTGGTGCCGACGCCGAGACGGTGAAGAACTCCGTGCTGGCACCGCTCGAGGAGAGCATCAACGGTGTGGAAGGCATGGACTACATGAGCTCGTCGGCCTCCAGCGGCTCGGCCAGCATCAGCATCCTCTTCCGCCAGGGCATGAACCCCGACATGTGCGCCGTGAACGTGCAGAACCGCGTGCAGCAGGCACAGTCGCTGCTGCCTGCCGAGGTGACGCGCATCGGCGTGACGGTGATGAAGCGCCAGACCTCGCAGGTGATGATGTTCACCCTGACCAGCGACGGGCGCTACGACGACGAGTTCCTGACGAACTATAACAATATTAATATTGTTCCGGCCATCAAGCGTATCCAGGGCGTGGGCGACGTGCAGAGCCCCGGTGTGAAGACCTACTCGATGCGCATCTGGCTGAAGCCCGACGTGATGAAGCAGTACAACCTGATGCCCTCGGACATCAGCGGCGTGCTGGCCGAGCAGAACATCGAGGCTGCACCGGGTCAGTTTGGTGAGCAGAGCAACGTGGCCTTCGAGTATGCCATGCGCTACACCGGTCGTCTGAAGACGGCCGAGGAGTTCGGCAACATCGTCATCAGCAGCGATGCCAGTGGCAACACGCTGAAGCTGAAAGACGTGGCCCGCATTGAGCTGGGCGGCCTGCAGTACTCGGTGTCGATGAAGAACAACAACATCCCGTCGGTGATGGGTATGGTGCAGCAGATTGCCGGCTCTAACGCCAACGAGATTGCCAAGCAGGTGAAGGCCGAGCTGGAGGAGCAGGCCAAGCTGATGCCTCCGGGCATGTTCTACAAGATTAACTACGACGTGACGGAGTTCCTCTACGCCTCCATCGAGGAGGTCATCTTCACCCTGCTCATGACGCTGGTGCTGGTGTTCCTCGTGGTGTACATCTTCCTGCAGGACTTCCGCTCCACGCTCATCCCGCTCATCGCCGTGCCGGTGTCGCTCATCGGTACGTTCTTCTTCCTCGAGGTCTTCGGCTTCTCCATCAACCTGCTGACGCTGAGCGCCCTGCTGCTGGCCATCGCCATCGTGGTGGACGATGCCATCGTGGTCGTCGAGGCCGTGCACGCCAAGCTCGACCAGGGCTACAAGTCGTCGCTCACGGCCTCCATCGACGCCATGAACGAGATTTCGGGAGCCATCATCTCGATTACCCTGGTGATGGCCTCGGTGTTCATCCCCGTGAGCTTCCTCGGTGGCACCACGGGTACGTTCTACCGCGAGTTCGGCGTGACGATGGCCGTGTCCATCTTCATCTCCGCCCTGAACGCCCTGACGCTGTCGCCGGCCCTCTGCGCCATCTTCCTGAAGCCCCACGACGCCGACGGCAAGGAGAAGAAGATGTCGATGGTGGACCGCTTCCACGCTTCGTTCAACGCTGCCTACGACAAGATTCTGGGCCGCTATAAGAAGAGCGTGGAGAAAACGGTGCGCAAGCCCGTGCTCATCGGCCTCGCCGTCGTCATCGGCATTGCCGCCCTCGTGGGCACGATGTACACCACGAAGACGGGACTGGTGCCCGACGAGGACACGGGTACCGTGTTCTGCACCATCTCGATGCCCCCCGCCACGTCAGTGGCCCGCACGCGCCAGATTATCAACGAGGTGGACAGCATCCTCGCTGCCGACCCCGCCATCCAGAGCCGCGAGCAGATTCAGGGCTACAACTTCATTGCCGGTGCCGGCTCCGACCAGGCCACGTTCATCATCAAGCTGAAACCCTTCGCCGAGCGACAGAAAGGCTTCTGGTGGAAGCTCAGCGGACTGTGGCAGGGCGACGGCATCTACCGCTTCTTCCTGAACCCGCTGGAGTCGACGGGCGTCATCGCTCAGATCTTCCTGAAGACTGCCCACATCAAGGACGCCAAGATCCTGGCCTTCGCACCGCCTATGATTCCCGGCTTCTCGGCCAACAGCGGTGTGTCGCTGGTGATGCAGGACCGCACGGGTGGCTCGTTGGAGAAGTTCTTCGGCATCGTCACCGACTACATCGCCGAGCTGAACAAGCGCCCGGAGTTCCAGATGGCCCAGACGTCGTACAACCCCGCCTATCCGCAGTACATGATTCACGTCGACGTGCCCAAGTGTAAGCAGAGCGGCATCTCGCCCACCACCATCCTGACCACGCTGCAGGGCTACTATGGCGGTCTCTATGCGTCGAACTTCAACGCCTACGGTAAGCTCTACCGCGTGATGGTGCAGGGCTCGCCCGAGACGCGCATGACGCCCGAGAGCCTCAATAATATCTATGTGCGCACACCCGCAGGCATGTCGCCCATTCAGGAGTTCTGCCAGCTGGAGCGTGTCTACGGCCCGTCGAACATCAACCGCTTCAACCTGTTCACCAGCATCAACGTAACGGGTACGGTGGCCAACGGCTACTCCACCGGTGAGGCCATCAAGGCCGCTCAGGAAGTGGCCGAGAACGTGCTGCCCACGGGCTACACCTACGACTACAGCGGTCTGACGCGTGAGGAGGCCAAGGCATCGAACTCCACGGCCATCATCTTCCTGCTGTGCTTCATGTTCATCTACCTCATCCTCTCAGCACAGTACGAGTCCTACATCCTCCCCTTGGCCGTCATCCTCTCCGTGCCCTTCGGTCTGGCAGGCTGCTTCCTCTTCACGATGGTCTTCGGCCATGCCAACGACATCTACATGCAGATCTCGCTCATCATGCTCATCGGTCTGCTGGCCAAGAACGCCATCCTGATTGTGCAGTTCGCCCTGGAGCGCCGCCAGACGGGTATGGCCATCTCGTGGTCGGCCGTGCTCGGTGCCGCCGCCCGTCTGCGTCCTATCCTCATGACGTCGCTCGCCATGGTCATCGGTCTGCTGCCTATGATGTTCGCCAGCGGCGTGGGCAAGAACGGTAACCAGACGCTCGGCGCAGCTGCCATCGGCGGCATGCTCATCGGTACGCTCTGCCAGATCTTCGTCGTGCCCGCCCTGTTCGTCATCTTCCAGAGCCTGCAGGAGAAGTTCCGCCCGATGAAGTTCGAAGGCGACGAGGAGAACCCCGACGTGGCCACCGAGCTGCAGCAGTATGCCAAGCGACCCGTGGAATATAAAATTCAGAAATAGGCCCACAGACCCTCCCCCAACCCCTTCTTGGAGGGAGAGGGGGTGGTTACAAAGATAAATGGCAAGAAAAAATGTAATAAGAAAAAGAAATATGATTGATTACAATATGAATGATAAGAGGAGCCAGACGAAGAGTGCATTGGCATCACTATCTACTCCCCTCCCTGTGAGGGAGGGGCAGGGGGTGAGTCTGCTGCTGGTGGGTCTGCTCGTCTGCTTCCTTATGACCAGCTGCGGCCTCTACAACAAATATGAGCGGCCCGACGTGAACACCACGGGGCTCTACCGCGACGTGGTAAGCAACGTCGACACCCTCGTCACCAACAGCGACGAGAACTTCGGCGACCTGCCCTGGCGCGAGGTCTTCACCGACCCGCAGCTGCAGTCGCTCATTGAGAAGGCCCTGGAGAACAACACCGACCTGGCCAATGCCGCGCTGAACGTGAAGATGATGGAGGACATGCTCAAGGTGGCCAAGCTCGCCTTCCTGCCCAGCGTCGCCATCGCCCCCAGCGGAACCATCAGCCGCGTGATGACCGACGGTGCCTCGGCCAGCAAGACCTACCAGCTGCCCATCTCGGCCTCGTGGACCGTCGACCTCTTTGGCAACATCCTCTCGCAGAAGCGCTCCGCACAGGTGCAGCTGCTCATGACGAAGGACTACCAGGTGGTGGTGAAGACCAACATCATCTGCGGCATCGCCAACCTCTACTACACCCTGATGATGCTCGACGAGCAGCTCGCCATCGTCACCGACATGCAAGGGCTGGTGAAGGAGACGTGGGAGATGATGAAGCTGCAGATGCAGCTGGGCCGCGCCCGTAGCACCAGCGTGCAGAGCGCCGAGGCCAGTTACTACCAGATTCAGGCACAGGCAGTAGACCTGAAGCAGCAGATACGCGAGCTGGAGAACTCGATGTCGCTGCTGCTCAACGAGGCCGGCCACCGCATCGACCGCGGCTCGTTCTACGGCCAGTCGCTGCCCCAGAAATTCGCTGCCGGCGTGGGCATCCAGCTGCTCACCAACCGCGCCGACGTGCACGCTGCCGAGATGGCCCTCGCCCAGTGCTTCTACGATGTGGAGACCGCCCGCTCGCGCTTCTATCCCAACATCAACATCACGGGCAATGCCATGTTCACCAACAACCTCGGCGCCGTCGTCAATCCCGGCAAGTGGCTCCTCTCGGCCGTAGGCTCGCTCACGCAGCCCATCTTCCAGCACGGGCAGATAGTGGCCGGGCTGAAGGTGGCCAAGGCCAAGCAGGAGCAGGCCTTCAACACCTGGCAGAACACCATCCTGAAGGCCGGCAACGAGGTGTCGAACGCCCTGCTGGCCTACAACAGCAGCGACGAGAAGAGCCAGTACGACCAGAAGCAGGTGGAGGTGCTCACGCAGAACGTCGAGGACACCCGCAAGCTCTACCAGTCGAAGGGCTCCAGCTACCTGGAGGTCATCTCAGCGCAGACCAGCCTGCTCAACGCCCGCATCTCGAAGGTCACCGACGACTTCTCGAAGATGCAGGCCGTCGTCAACCTCTACCAGGCACTGGGCGGAGGCTCGAAATAACAGCCCCCTCCCCGGCCCTCCCCGAGGGGAGGGAGTAGTTAGATTAGTATTTTAAGAAGTAGAACATTAAAAAACGCCCCTATAACCTCCAAGACCATATACTCCTCCCCCCACCGCGGGGGAGGTTGGGAGGGGGGCTTTATGTATGAGCGAAATAAGTCCAAGAGCCGAAATCAGCCCCAAGGCCCGCATCGGCAACAACTGCAAGATATTCCCGTTCGTCTACATCGAGGACGACGTGGTCATCGGCGACGACTGCATCATCTTCCCCTTCGTCAGCATCCTCGACGGCACCCGCATGGGCAGCCACAACAAGGTGCACCAGGGAAGCGTCATCGGCGCCCTGCCCCAGGACTTCGACTTCCGTGGCGAGAAGTCGGAGTGCATCATCGGCAACAACAACATCATCCGGGAGAACGTGGTCATCAACCGTGCCACCCACACCGGCGGACAGACCGTCCTGGGCAACGACAACGTGCTCATGGAGGGTGCCCACATCAGCCACGACACGAAAGTGGCCAACCGCTGCGTCTTCGGCTACGGCACGAAGA
>CACYME010000056.1 GCA_902775475.1 uncultured Prevotellaceae bacterium | reverse complement strand
CTACAGAGTCTGCAAGATTTATGGATGACGGGGCTACCTCTCAGTTTATGCGGTCATGCATGGGCTGTGTGGGTTGCCACGGAAAAATCCGGGTGCGCCTTTGTTGCTCACTCCAGACGAAGCCTTTTCCTAACAGGTAGTCCTTGATCTCCATTGGCTCCCGGCTGAAGGCATAGCACAGCGATTCAAGGCTGTCGAACTCCTCATCTCTCAGCAGCATGTTGACGCTCGAGACGAGAATTGCGGGGTCTCTGGGTAGATAGTCCATCAGTCCTTAACCTCCTCCAATGCTCCTGTCTCAGAATCAATGATGAAGCCGCGAACCACGATGTCCTTGGGCACGAGCGGATGGGTCTTGATGGTCTCAACGGTCTTACGGACGGACTCCGGCGTGTCCTTGAAGCCCTCCAGCCAGTGATGCAGGTCGATGCCGCACTTCTGAATAGTGTCTAATGTCTCGTTTGTTACACCTCTTGCCACCATTTCATGATGAAAATGGTCAAAACTCATGTGGCAGGCTCCGCAATGCGAGTGTGCCACCACCATGATTTCCTCCACGCCCAGCTCGTAGATGGCCACTATCAGGCTGCGCATGGCAGAGTCGAAAGCCGAGATAACCAAGCCCCCTGCATTCTTGATAATCTTGGCATCACCGTTCTTCAGCCCGAGGGCCGCAGGGAGCAGTTCGGTCAGTCGGGTGTCCATACATGAGAGTACCGCCAGTTTCTTGTCAGGGTACTTATCCGTCAGATACTTCTCATAGCCTTTCCGGGCCACGAAGACCTTGTTGAAGTCAATTATTTGGTCTATCATACTAAATCTTATTAAATCATCGGACAAAGGTACTCATTTTTGCCCGATTATTCGTAATTTTGCCCTCATTATTAGGATTGTTTATCAAAATAGAACGATGATACAGCAAATAGAAATAAGTCTCAGCCCCAAGTCTCGCGGCTTTCATCTGGTGACAGGTGAGATAATGCGTCAATTGCCGAAGCTGCCTAAGACTGGCATCATCAGCATATTCTGCAAGCATACCAGTTGCGGACTGAGCATCAATGAGAATGCAGACCCTGAGGTTCGTGTGGACATGGAAACCATCTTCAATCGCCTCGTCCCGGAAAATCGTCCTGAGTATGAGCATACGCTCGAAGGTGCCGATGATATGCCTGCTCATGCCAAATCTACGCTAAGTGGTGTAAGCCTGACCATACCCATCACCAACGGACGCTTGAACATGGGAACGTGGCAGGGCATCTACTTCTGTGAGTACCGCAATTATGGAGGGGCAAGAGACTTCGTAGTAACAATCATTGGAGAATAAAGATATGAACTTCTTAGAACTCGTAAAGAACAGATACGGCTGCAGGGCATACAAGCCCCTCGGCGTGGAGAAAGAGAAACTTGACTATAAACAATCAATACTGATATGAAAGTAAGAATACAGACCATGCTGGGCGACATCGTGGTTCGCCTGTATGACGAGACACCCATCCACCGTGACAACTTCGTGAAGCTGGTAAAGGAGGGCTATTATGATGGTACGCTGTTCCATCGAGTGATTAAGGACTTCATGATTCAGGGCGGCGATCCAGACTCCAAGGGGGCACCGGCAGGCAAGATGTTGGGCATGGGTGGCCCAGACTATACGTTGGAAGCCGAGATAAAGGACGGTCTGTTTCATAAGCGTGGAGCATTGGCAGCAGCCCGTCAGGGTGACGAGGTGAACCCCGATCGCAGAAGCAGCGGCTCGCAGTTCTACATCGTCTGGGGACAGAAATATAACGAAGGGCAGCTTCGCCAGTTCTCCAAGCAGTTGAAGATGCAGAAGATTCAGACTGTCTTCAACCAGCTGGCTTCTGCGCATCGTGACGAGATCATGCAGATGCGACGTGAACGCAATCGTGCAGGACTGCAGGAACTGCAAGACCGTCTGGCAGCAGAGGCGGAGCAACGAGCCAAGGACTATACCGGTCTGACAGAGGAAAAGCTGAAGATATACTCATCCGTCGGAGGCACGCCCCATCTTGACGGCCAATATACCGTTTTTGGCGAGGTCGAGGAAGGTCTTGATGTGGTTGAGATGATACAGGGTTCTGCGACAGGAAGAGGTGACAGACCCATAGATGATATAGAAATGAGAATTTCCGTTATTGACTGATATGAAGAAAGTGTTGCGCTTCTTCAAGAACTGGACTCCAAAAGCGGTAAAGCCATGATACAGAATTATAAGGTAGTTACCCTCTGCGGCAGCACACGTTTCAAGGAACAGTTCATGGAAGTCCAGAAACGGCTTACCCTCAATGGATGTATCGTCATCAGCGTCGGTCTGTTCGGTCATTCGGGGGATGAAGAGGTGTGGAAGCCTGGCACAAAGGAAATGCTTGATGACATGCACTTGCGTAAGATTGACATGGCAGATGAAATCTATGTCATCAACGTGGGTGGCTACATCGGCGAGAGCACACGACGTGAGATTGCTTACGCGGAGAAAACAGGAAAGAAGGTCAATTATCTGGAAGCGATATGAAAAAGGTGTTATTTGTCACGGCTCTGCTCCTGTCCTCCATCGGAATGAAGGCACAGAGCATCAGCCATATCGAGACGACAAAGTCATGGTATTACATCTATGACCAGGATGGGAAGAAAACGAAAACGCTCAGTACCAGCATAGGGGAGCTGCAAGGTTTCAGCGCATCGTTCTTCGTGGTCAAGAGCGGCGTGTGGTACTATATCTATGATGCTACGGGGAAAAAGACAAAGACCCTAAGCGAATCGACCGTCGGAAAAGTGCTGTCCGTTACCGGCGAGACCTTTACCAGTCAGCTCGGCTCATGGATATACACCTGGAGCAAGGACGGGAAGAAGATAAGCACAAGAGCAGCAAACAACCACTGAAAACGATGTCGTTTAAACGATGAAAAGAGAACTGAACCTGAGAGACCTTGGACAGGTTGGGAACGGTGCCGTTCCCAAAGGGCTGTTCCTCCGTAGCGGCAAGCTCAGCGTTCTCACAAACGATGAATGTGCTGCACTATGCGGGAGATACCATATCCGATGTGTCATTGATCTCAGAACGCCAGTGGAGTCGGCTGAGTTTCCTGACCCACTGCCAGAAGGTGTAACATACCTGCAAATACCGTTGTTAAAAGACGCAGCCGTGGGTATCACCCATGAGACAGGGTCAGACCCGATGACCATCATCAGGAACCTGCGCAAAAATCCCGAGAAGCTGAAGGAGATGATACAAGACTTCAGGGCTCTCTATACCGACATAGTGACAGACGGGTACAGCCGTAGCCAGCTGGACATGGCGGTGGCAAAGCTGCGGGAGAATGCAGCGAGGGGCAGGTGCACACTCTTCCACTGCACTGCTGGAAAGGACAGGACTGGCATCGTCAGCATGGCCTTGCTGAAATCTTATGGTGTCAGTGACAACGAAATTATCAAGGACTATATGAACACAAACAGAAATGCGTTCTGGCCAACGATAAAGAAATGTGTGGGGATAGGACTAATGACATGGAACTGGAGCCTGGTGAAGATGGCTTACAATTCCTTTATGGCACAGAGGGAACTGATAGAGACAGCGTTAAAGGAGTATAGCGGGCATTTTGCCTACGAGTAGCCTATTTTCGCAAAATTATCGTGCAAAGTAAGTCAGAATAGAGAAATTATCACTAAATTTGTGCCAAAATTACCATGCTTTATGATTTGCAAGACTGACATGAACATCAGAAAGACCGTTTTTGCCGTCCTTGTGCTCCTGCTGAGCGCGACGGTGACCCGTGCACAGTACCAACAGGTGAACGACATCAGCTATACGGAGTCATCCGACTCCTATGCCAAGGAACGCTGCAAGCTCGACGTGTACTATCCCACAGAGCTGAAGGATGCGCCCGTGGTGGTATGGTTCCACGGAGGGGGCATCGAGGGCGGCAACAAGCACATCGACCAGCAGCTCCGCAACAGCGGCCTCGTGGTGGTGGCGGCCAACTACCGCCTGCTGCCAAAGGCTCCCATTGACAGCATCCTCGACGATGCTGCCGCTGCCGTGGCCTGGACCTACAGGAACATCGGACAGTATAACGGCAGCCGTAGGAAGATATTCGTGGCGGGACACTCGGCCGGCGGCTACCTGCTCGACATGATAGGACTCGACAAGCGATGGCTGGCCAAGTACGGCGTCGATGCCGACTCGCTGGCCGGTCTCGTGCCCTTCAGCGGACAGTGCATTACACATTATAATATACGTAAGCAGCAGGGCATACCGCCCCTGCAGCCCACCATCGACCGCTATGCCCCGCTCACCTACGTCCGCCCTGACGCACCGCCCATCGTCATCATCTCTGGCGACAGGGAGCTGGAGCTCTATGGCCGCTATGAGGAGCAGGCCTACTTCTGGCGTATGCTGAAGCTCGTGGGACACCAGGACGTGACGCTCTACGAGATGCAGGGCTACGACCACGGCTGCATGCCGCAGCCTGCCTACAAGATACTGAAGGACCACATCAAACGAATCACCAGTAAGATGACTTCGGCCCTCCCGCTGCCCGTCATCAAAACCGAATAGCAGGCGGAATACCGTTTCGCCTGGCAGCCAGAGTATCTGAGAGGCGATGCCACGATAGATGGGGCTAAGGCAGAGAACAGTGCCAATTATCTTATGTTACTGGTTCTGTTAAAAAGGTGGTTGATCGTCACCGACTAACCACCTCATTAAACTAACCAAAGACTGTATGAATTCTATATCTGTGATTATAAACTGGGAGTGATGGCAGCGAGCCAGGTCTCGATGCGGGTATCGGTCTTGTCGTCCTCGTTGATGTCGTCGAGTGGCAGGCCGATGAACTTGCCGTCGATGACGGCTTCGGAGTCGTCGAAGGTGTAGCCGTCGGTTTCTACAGCGCCTACAAAGCTGGCGCCGCTCTGCTTGATGCCGTTGTAGAGCTCGCCCATTCCACCAACGAACGTGTCGCTGTACGACGAACAGTCGCCGCAGCCAAAAATGGCAATAGTCTTGCCGCTTAGGTCAGCCTTCTGGAGTATTTTCAGCCCATCGTACCAGTCGTCCTGCAGTTCCCCTGCGCCCCATGTAGAGGTACCGAGGATGAGGTTTTGATTGGCTGCCACGATGTCGGCTGTCAGGTCTTGTACGTTCAGGGCCTCGCAGCCCAGTTTCGAGGCAATCTTCTCTGCGATGGCCTCGCAGGTTCCCGTGGAGGAACCATAGATTACAATTGTTGCGTTCATTCTGTTTATGATTTATTCTAAAGAAGTTATTAATTCCTATTGATACACTCTTCGCACTTGCCTTGGCACTTTCCCTCACATTGTCCCTTGCGCTTGCAGTAACGTTCGCACTGTGCACAGATGTCATAGCCGAGCATGGCACCGAGGATGAAATCCTCCTCTGGCGTGAGCAGGTTCAGCGGGCGAGTGACGATGAGCCGGATGGCCTCCAGACACTCGCGCCGACCGAAATACACGTTCAGGTTCTGCTGTCCGGCGGGTTGCAGCAGGTATGGAATGCCTTGGCTCTCTAATCGCTGGATGGCCAGTTCACTGTACTTCTTCTTGCAGGTGAACAGCACCATGTGGCGAACGCCCTTGTTCAGCTCGTAGATGTGGTTCATCAGCACCTTGAGCGTTGCTCGAGACTGCTGACGCTCGGCAGAGTCGAAGCGAGCTTCACTCTGCCCTCGCTCACTCGCAGCCTTTATCTCTGTGGGAATCGTCGTTGTTCTCATCATCTTTCAAATTACGGTGCAAAGTTACGGCAAATAAAAAAGGTGTGCAATACCTAAAAACGAGTGTTTTTAAGGAGTGCCCACCCATGTTGACCAACAAAAGCAGATTAGCAAGAAATAGGTATTGCTAATGATAAGAAACTACTCATAATTATCTTATATAAAATGCTCACCACATAGGCGCAGAGACACAGAGTCTTTTGTGCTATGCAGGGACAAACTCTGTGCCTCGGTGTCTTTCTGTGGCGTTGACTTTTTTCGGTAAGACGATGATTGTCAGATAAGGTCAGAACGCGATGTTCATTCCCAGATTGATATTGGCATTCGAGCTGAGGGGAACGCCCTCCTTGGTCTGCTTGCCCAGGATGTGATCCATGCCGAGGAACAGGTTGAAGCCTCCGGGATGGATGTTCAGAATCCATCCCGCACTGGCACAGAATGTGCTCAGCGCAACATTGACGCCGCCGTCAATCCACTCCAGTGGGGCCCAGTTGGCACTGAGGCGGCCTTCGGTCCATGAGTACTGGCCTGCAAAGTGGTGCTGGCCCAGCAGTCCGAAGGCCAGCTGCCTGCAGCTGGGCAGCTGATACTCTGCACCGACGTTCAGCGTGGCTGCCAGCGTGGTGGTCTTGCTGCCCTTGTCGCCTTCGTCTTTCAGGTTGATGAAGTCCGAAATCTGGTCGGCGTAGCTGTCACTCTGCTCGTCCATCGTCGTGCCCGGCGCTGCCCCCTCGTCTTTCACCGCCACGTCGTGGAAGCCGTTGAAGGTGAAGGTGCCCTGCTTCTGCCTCAGCACGTTGTTGTTGCTCCAGCCAATGAATCCCAGGTCGGTCAGTGCGGCGCTGAGCTTCAGGCCTTCTACGGCTTCCAGCCTGTACTCGGCTCCCAGGTCGAGTCCTAAGCCAAAGCCGGAGGGCCTGATGCCGTCGACATCGGTTTCGCCCAGGTCTACGTGCTCGTTTCTGCTGCCGTCCTTGTAGGTGTCCTCCCTGTCGCTGACAAACTGAATCTTCTTCATGTTGACCTCTGCCAGAGCTTTGCTGCTGGAGAGCTCCCATTCATTGCCCGTGAAGCGTGCTTCCATGTTCTTCACCTCCAGGTCGGCACGTGCCAGGCCCAGCAGCACCTTCGCCTTGGCACCTATGCGCAGGTTGTCGTTGACTTGGTGTGAATGCCCAATGGCGACCTCTCCAAACGACAAGGCACGCGCACCGAAATCGAAGTGATAGACGTCGTTGGTCATGTTCTTGGCAAAGCGAATGAGGCTGCCAGGCAGGTAGAGCCCCATGCTGCTGCGCACGTTGAGCTCGATGGTGCTATAGCCGCCGAAGCTCTTGAATCCGGCTGACAGCAGCATGATGCGTACATCGGCCGCGACGCGGTTCTTGCCCTTGGCAAAGCCGTCAAGTGCCTGCGCTGTGGAAACGTCGGGGTGCAGGAAGGTGCGGTCGTACTTGCCCGTGGCGGGATTCTGGAAAAGTACGTCGCCCACGCCGAAGTTGCCCTGCATCTTCACGTTGAGGTTGCCCAGGGCTGGGATGGAGATGTAGCCCTGGTCGTTGCCGAAAGCGGGGTTCAGGTCGTGGCGGAACTTATAGTCCTGCGTGAAGTAGGCCGAGTTCAGCTCCTGGGCCTCCGTGGTGCCTGCCGCTGCCATCATGCAGACGGCTGACAATATGTATTTGCAACTGAGTTTCATAGCTTTCAATCTTTTTTGCATATATCAACCATTAGTCCTTGTCGTCTTCTATGACCACCCTGCCCACCAGCGTGGCCGTGATGTTCTCGAGCTTGATGGTCTGCGAGCTCTTGTTGAGTGGAATGGCTTCGGTAGAGGTAATGATGGCGCGAATGCGGAGGCCGTCGAGCTGCTTCAGCGACTTTTCCTCCTTCTGCAGAATCTCTATGACCATGCCCTTGCTGTCGCCAGGCTTGATGGTGGCGGGGCTCTTCACCTCCAGCAGCGTCTTCTGGGCCGTGTTTAGGTCGGTTCCGCCTGCACGTATGGGAATGATTTCCAGGTCTATGTTGGCCGGCACATGACTGCTTGCGTCGAAGGTGACCGTTATCTTGGTGTCGCGGCTAAAGTCCTTGTTCCGAAGGTCCTTGCCCCAGCCGTCGATGGTGTCGTTGTAGACAATGACCGAGCCTGCATCGAGCGCCATTTTGGTCTCGAACCGATAGGCCGTTGAAATCTGGTAGCCGTCGTGGCCCAGCAAAAAGGTGCTCACCTTGTCCTGGTCGGCCTGGGCTCTTGCCTTGAAGGTGATTCTCTCTGGAATGGTCCTGAAGAGCTCAGAGAGGTCGCTGATGACTTTCACCTGGGTATAATCCTCGTAGGGCAATTCCTTGGGCTTTCGGCAGATGAGAATCTTCGACTGGGTGTTGCGAGGCACCTCAATGCCGTTCACTGCCACCGTCTTCTGGCCGCCATTCCTGAAGTAGGCCGTCAGCGTGCCATCCACCAATCCGTCGACGTCCATATTGCTATTGATGCTTAGCGTCAGCTGCGGGTCGTGGATGCTCATGTCCACAGCGGGATCGGTGAGGATGCCGGGCACGTTGGTAATCTCGATGTCGCCAAAGTCGTCGAGGTCTATGGAGGGATTGAACCGCCCCGTAGCACTCACGATGTCGATGTCGCTGATATGGGTGACGCCGTTGATGAGCATGTCGGTGATGTCGCCCACGCCTTTCGTCAGGTCAGGATAGGTTGCCACCAGCTTTACCTGGCCCTTGATGACGACCTGGTCGCCGTCTATCATGATGACGTTCTCGGCATCGCCCTTCCTGAAAGACAGCGAGGCCACCTCTGCCGTGAGGTCCAGTTTCTCGCTGGTGGGGATGTTCCTCAACTCTATTCTGTTGCCCTTCACCGTGCCACGCGACACGCTCTTGAGGGACATATACTCGGGAAACACCACGTCGAGGCTTGTGAAATAGGGTAGGAAGGCCTGCAGGTTGCCGTTGAACGAGAGCGAGAGCTTCACCGTTCCTTCTATATCCACTTCGTGCAGGTCTACCACCGCCTCGGGCTTCTCGCCACGGTAGTCGAAGATGTTGATTTCCTTCTCTATACTGCCGGCGGTGCCTTTGATGGTGGCGCCTACTGGCAGCGAGGGCAGGTCGGCCGGTTCGGTCTCAGGGCCCACCTTCTGTGGAATGTCGGCCGACGAATGCCTGGTGATTCTGATGCGCTCGATATAGGGGCGGGCAGGCTCTACGTCGTTACCAATCTTATAGAATACATAGTCGCCATTGTCGAGCGTCGTGATGCAGTCGCTCTCGTCGATGTCAATCAGGTCGCTGAGCTTCATCTCCGTAGTGGAGTTGTTGCCTGGCAAGGTGATTCCCTGGTCGCTGCCGAAAGCCACCGTTCCGTCGATGTTCCCCAAGTCATAGTTGCTGTCCGTACAGCCGGTGAGCGCCATGCCTCCTGCCAACAGTAAGGACAGAAGGGCGAGGGGGGTATTCTGCTTCGTTTTCATACGCTAATCATTATTATGGTTTGTTATCATTTTTCCTTTGTTGAAGTCGTTCAGTCGGTGTTGTCATGTGCAAAAATAGTGCTTTTTCTTGTAATCAGCAACAATTTGTGAATTTTTTTTCAGAAGGGCATCGTTTTGGGGCGATTGTAAGCCAACCATACCTCGAAAAAAGAGAAAACTCACTGAAAAGTGCTTACAATTTGAAACCTCTTTTCATCTGCACTTCTCTAAACTTGAATGTTCTGGTGGTATTCGAAAAAAACTACAGCAAAATGGCTCATATTAGCGGATTTTTCGCTAAATTTGTGCCCGAATAAGCATCGTTATTGATTTGCAAGACCGACATGAGTGTGAATAAGACTTTTCTGTCCATCGTCGTGCTGCTGCTGGTTGCTGTTGCAGCCGTGGCACAACAGCGCACCGCCCAGCAGCGGAGGGCGCGGGTGGACAGCGTGCTGGCCGAACGCTACTATCGCACCCCCTACGACACCAACTACGTGGTGCGCCCCGCCGGCAGGCTCACCCTCAAGGCCCGCCTGAACCAGACGGGCAACACCTTCCACGCCAAGGGAACCATCAACGACGTCTATTCCGAGGCCGACCTCAGCACCAGCCACAAGACCACCCTCTCGCTGGCCGCTATCTACAGGGGCATCGGCGTGGGCCTGGCCGTCAATCCGGCGAAGTGGGGTGGGGTGTACAAGGACTACGAGTTCAACCTGAACTTCTACAGCAGCCGTCTGAGCCTCGATGCCAGCTACCAGCGGTCGCAGTCGCTCACCGGCGACATCGACGGCGACCGTGGGGCGCACAGGCTGGAGCGCGACGACGTGAAGATGAAGGTGCTCAACCTGGCCGCCTTCTACACCTTCAACCACCGCCGCTTCTCGTTCCCAGCAGCCTTCACGCAGAGCTACATCCAGCGCCGCTCGGCGGGGTCGTGGCTCGCCGGCATCAGCTACCAGGCAGGAAGCATCAAGACCACCGACCACCTCATCGGCAGGAGTCCGCAGGCTCCCAGCGTGCGCCTCTACGTGGGCCACCTCGGCATCGGCGGCGGCTATGGCTACAACTGGGTGCTCGGCAGCAAGTGGCTGTTCCACTTCTCCATGCTGCCCACCTTCGTCGTCTACAACCGCAACAACCTCACCGTGCGTGGCGAGCGCAAGAAGTCGCAGCCCATGCGCCTGAACATGATCTTCAACGAGCGGGCCGCCATCGTGCACTATTTCTCGCCCCGCTATTTTGCCGGAGCCACCCTGGTGATGAACAACTCGCTCTTCGACAACGAGGACGTGGTCATCAACCAGAACAAATGGCGCGCCCGTGCCTTCGTGGGCGTGCGCCTGTAGGAATATAAGTACTTCCCCAGAAACACAATTGACTGACATGAAGAAGACATTGCTTATGATGATGGCAGCCGTGCTGCTGAGCAGCGTGGCCGCAGCCCAGACGGGCCACGGTGCGGAACAGAGAAAGAAGGTGGGCGTGGTGCTCAGCGGCGGCGGTGCCAAGGGCATGGCCCACATCGGCGTGCTGAAGGTGCTGGAGCGGGCTGGCATCCCGGTGGACATCGTCACCGGCACGTCGATGGGCAGCATCATCGGCGGCCTCTATGCCATCGGCTACAACGCCCAGGCCCTCGACTCGATGGTGAGGGTGCAGGACTGGACCTACGTCATCAGCGACCGCGAGGACCTGCGCCGCCAGAGCCTCGGCGACCGCAAGAAGCAGAACACCTACTTCTTTTCCACGGGAATGACCATCGGCAAGCGCGACGGCAACGCCGGCGGCCTCATCAAGGGCAAGAACCTGGCCGAGCTGTTCCAGCAGCTCTGCACGGGCTACACCGACTCGCTCGACTTCACCACTGGCCTGCCCATCCCCTTCGCCTGCGTGGCAACAAACATCATCGACAACTCCGAGGTGGACTTCCACAGTGGGCGCCTGCCGCAGGCCATGCGCGCCTCGATGGCCATCCCGGCGGCCTTCTCGCCCGTGAGAATCGGCGACCAGGTGCTCGTCGACGGCGGACTGAAGAACAACTACCCGGCCGACATTGCCCGCGCCATGGGGGCCGAGGTCATCATCGGCGTCACCGTGCAGGGGGCACCGAAGGTGGCTGAGGACCTGGGGAACACGATGAGCATTCTCAGTCAGATTATCGACGTGAACTGCAAGAACAAGTACGACGAGAACCTGGCCATCACCGACCTGCACATGCAGGTGGACACCGAGGGCTACGGCTCGGCCAGCTTCACGCCGGCTGCCATCGACACCCTCATCCGACGGGGCGAGGAGGAGGCCATGCGCCACTGGGATGACATCGCCGCCCTGAAGGAGCGCATCGGCATCGACGCGTCGTTCCGACCCACCATCCTGCACCCGCTGCGCCCGCAGGTGCTGACGGAGAAACACCGCGTGACGGGCTATACGTTTGAGAACATGACGCCACAGGCGGAACGGTTCATCAGGCAGAAGTATCACCTCAGCCGTACTGACAGCATCGACGCCGCGCTGGAGCAGCAGCTCACCACGACGATGCGCGTGGACCTGTTCTATCAGACGGCGGAGTGCCGCCTGGTGCCCGAGGGCGATGGCGTGCGCGTGGTGCTCTCGGCGGGCAACCGCAAGTCGGTGCAGCTGCATGCCGGCTTCCGCTACGACACCGAGGACTATGCTGCCGTGCAGCTGGGCGTCGACATCCCGCTGAAGACCGCCCTGCCCGTGAACACCGACGTGATGCTGCGCCTGGGCAAGCGACTGAAGGCCCGGGCCGAGCTGACCGTGCACCCGCGAAGCTTCACACGCCCCACCATCAGCTATGAGTTCAACCGCAACGACGTCGACATCTACATGAAGGGCGACTTGGCCTACAACATCCTCTACAACCAGTTTAGGGGTGAGCTGACTCCCATCAACTTCAACCTGAAGAACTTCAACCTGCAGCTGGGACTGCGCTGGGATTTCATGCACTATCGCAACAAGCTCGGAACAGAGGATGCTCCGCAGGTGATGCTCAAGAACGAGCACTTCTTCAGCTATCGTGCCCAGCTGAACTACAACAGCGAGGACAACTGGTATTTTCCTACTCGTGGCTCGCGCTTCAGGGCGGAGTATGCCTACGTGACCAACAACCTGGCGCAGCTGAATGAACGGGGGGCCGACGGCTCTGTGGTGGGCAAGCGGACGGGCATGAGCGAGGTGAGCGCCGACTGGCGCGGGTCGTTCACCTTTGGCGAGCGCTTCACGCTGCAGCCCATGGTCTATGGCCGACTGCTCTTCAGCTCCGTCTTCCCGGCTGTCTTCGGCAACACCATCGGCGGCGACTGGTTCGGCCACTATGTGGAGCAGCAGATGCCGTTTGCCGGCATAGGAAACATCGAGTATGTGGGCCATCAGTTCGTGGCCACACAGCTGCAGGCGCAGGAGCGCATCGGCATGAACAGCTACGTGCTGCTCCGCGTGGCCGCAGCCCAGCAGGCCGACAAGCTGAGGAACCTGCTGGACAACCGAACCATCCTCGGCATGCAGGCTGCCTACTACTACAACACGCTGTTCGGACCCATCGGCGCTTCCCTGGGCTATAGCAACCGCTCGAAAAAGCCTTATTTCTTCCTGAACCTGGGATATGAATTCTAAAAGAGGTTAAAAATGGGGATGATGTTTCCCTTTTTGTACCTTTGCATCGCTTTCTGGCGAACGATGGATATGAAAAGGCTATTTGAAACCTATATATTCGTGCTTGTCCTGCTGGCTGTGACGGGTGCCATCTACATGGTGTTCAAAGATTCCAATGGGAATATCGTCAATAGCCAAAAAGAAATGTTACAAATGTTACAAATGTTACAACACGTATAAACACTGGGGTTTCCAGCGATTTCACACCCTGGAAACACCCAAGGTATACCCCTGCACACTCTCCCACAGAGTGTGCAAAAACAAGCCCGAAGCCCCCCCTTCTGCCCCCGAGGAAGAAGCCCCCCCTTCTGCCCCCGAGGAAGAAGCCCCCCCTTCTGCCCCCGAGGGGGCTACTATAGACTTCTCC
>CACYME010000055.1 GCA_902775475.1 uncultured Prevotellaceae bacterium | reverse complement strand
ACCGTAGCGCCCAGCCCACAGCGAGGCGGTAATGTCGAGACCGCCAGTTCGGTAGTTCACATCCAGATTGTTCGTCAGTGTGTGCCCATACTGATAAACACCACCGAGGTTATCCTCAAAGCTCAGGCCCTCGCCCTGTGCTTTTTTCAGCGTGATGCGAACGACGGCCTTTACCGAGGCGGCATAGCGAGCACCTGGGTTCTGCACCACATCGACGTGCTGAATCTGGTCGGAGCGCAGACGCGAGAGTTCCTTCATGTCCTGCACCCGTCGACCATTGATGTACACCTCGGCATCGCCTCGTCCCAGCACCTTCACGCCGCCGTCGCGCTCAGCTTCAAGCGAAGGAATCTTCGAGAGCGCATCGCTTATGGTTCCGGCCTTTTCCAGTATCGTTCCTGCTACGGTGGTGCGCATGGCGTCGCCCTTCACATGAGTCTTAGGCATCTGACCTTTTACCACTACTTCCTTTAGCAGTTTGGTGTCCTCTTTCATCTGGATGGTCAGGTCGTTGCCAGCATTGATATATAAGGTCTGGTAGCCCAGCACAAAGGCCGAGTCAGGCAGCGACAGTAGCACCACGTTCACATAGGGCATCGGCTCGCCCTTCTCATCCAATACTCGTCCGCCAAAGTCTTGTGTCTTAGCGAAACTCATCATTGTCATCATCATTGCAGCCATCAGCACTGCGAATCTTGAACTTACTCTTTTCATATCATTTATCATTTTAATTGATTCTTTGACTTATTTGTCGTATATGACGCTGCAAAATTACAGATAGTTGCAGAAACCCCTGCATAAGTGGGATATTATGCAGGGGTTTGTGACGAATGGTGTGATAAACGGTAAAACTGTGACGAATGGCACTTACCACACTAATGCTCGCTTCTCCTTGGGGATGAACATTTTGTCGGTGGGCAGGATGCCGAAAGCCTCGTACCAGGTATCGATCATCGGCAGGGCTGCCATCACACGCAGACGAGCTGGTGAGTGAACGTCGCTGTTCACCAACATGGCGATGTACTCAGGCGTTGAGTTGCAAGCCCAGACGCGAGCGTATGCCAAGTAGAAACGCTGGTCAGGGGTGAAGCCATCGACATCGCCAAGGGGCTCAGTGGTCATGCGATTCTTGTAGGCACGATAAGCAATCTTCAGGCCACCATTGTCGCTGACGTTCTCGCCGAGGGTTTTCTGACCGTTCACTTTCAGACCTGGCACGGCTTCCTGCTCACTGAACCAATCGGCAATAACCTTGGTACGCTCATCATAGCGGGCCTTATCGCCAGCCGTCCACCAATTGGCGAGATTACCGTCTTTGTCGAACTGACAGCCCTGGTCGTCAAAGCCGTGGGTCATCTCATGGCCTATGACAGCTCCTATAGCACCATAGTTGCATACATAATCGGCCTCGGGGTCGAAAAACGGGGGCTGTAGGATGGCAGCAGGGAAATTGATGCTGTTGAAGAGCGGGTGATAGAAGGCGTTGACCGTCTGCGGCGAGCAGGGCATCATAGTCTTGTCGACTGGCTGGTGCCAGTACTTGCGCAACCCTGCCTGACGCGACTCCTGCTTGATGCGGATGAAGTTCTCTACGAGGTTCTCCGTCTCGCGGATGTCAATGAACTTCTCCATGTCCTGCCACTTGTCGGGATAGCCCACGTTGATGTGCATGGCGTGCAGCTTCTCCAGAGCCTTGGCTTTAGTCGAGTCGCTCATCCAGGTGTTCTCCTTCAGACGGTCCTCGAAGGCTTGCTGTAAGTCTTTCACCAGACGGTAGACGCGCTGCTTGCTGCTCTCGGGGAAGTATTCCTTGACGTAGAGTTTGCCGATGGTCTCGCCCAGACTACCGCTGATGGTGGCGACGGCACGCTTCCAGCGGGGCTGCTGCTCTTGCACGCCGTTGATGACCTTCGAGGCCTCGAAGGCACGGTCGGTGAAGGCATCGCTCAGGAAACCTGCGTAAGCATTAATGACGTGCAACTCCATGTATGACTTCAAGTCCTCTACACTCGTCTCGGCAAGCACCTTCTCTACCTCGTGTATCGCATCGAACTCACCGACGTTCACCACGTCGATGTCCTTCGGCAGCCCTAAGGCATCACGATAGGCCACATAGTCGATGCCTTTGAAGTCGCCCAGCAGCTGCTCCCACGACATCGGGTGGTTCGTGGCCATCGGGTCGCGACGGGCCACCTGGTCGAGTGTCTTCATACCTATTCTATACTCAATGGCCCATGCGGCCTGCATCTTCTGCTCAGCAGCGGCATCGCTGTAGCCCACCATCTTCAGGAAGTCTTTGTTCAGACTTTTGACGGCGGCAACTGTAGCCTTCTGCTGCTCATTGGGCTGGTCGTAGTACTCCCTGGGCAGCGAGGCAGCACCATGCCCTGCAAACATCAGATACTCTGACGAGTTGAAGGGGTTCAGGCTCAGACTGAGGCCGAAGGGAGCAGTATTAAATCCCTTGGCATCGAGGGTGTACATCAGGCGTAGCGCCTCGTCGCGAGTCTGTACCTCACGCACCTGTCGCAGATAGGGCATGATCGGCTCGTAGCCCATGCGGTTACGGCTGACGCTGTCCATGTAGAGACGATAGAGCGCACCAATCTTCTGCCCATCAGACCCCTGCGGCAGATCCTTTTTCTCGGCGTATGCCAAGATGAGTTTGTTGATGCGGTCGTTGTTCAGTTCATACAGGTCGGTAAACGCTCCGTTCTCAGGATGCTGTGCATCCAGCGGGTTCGCCTTCAGCCATCCGCCAACGGCGTACTGCCAGAAGTCTTCACCAGGTTTCACACTCGGGTCCATATTAGACCTCAGATTCTGCGCCGTGCTCGCTAAGCTAACAAGAGCGAGGGCAAAGGCAAAAAATACATTTTTAATCATTGCTTAATATGTTTTATGTTCAACATTTTGCTCATTAGACGCAAGGTGTAGCCTAAAAACTACACAGTTTGAGTTTTTTTACGAACTCATTCTGGCCTGTGCATCCTTACCAGCGCCTGTACCTTTGTACTTGCTGCGGGTGGCATTGAGGCGATAGACAATGGAGAAAAGGAGCTTGTGTGTAGAAAAGCGGTTGCACTGACGGAACTGGTTGTAGCCTAAATCTCCTGACTCGTTGACGCGGTTGCGCTGTAGGCAATCGAGGACGGCACAACGGAGCGTGAGCGAGCGATCCTTTAGCAAGCTCTTCTGTGCCACGAGACCGAGACGGAGGTTGTAAGTATCATTGTAGAAATTGTAGGAGTAGCCTTTGGAGCGGTACATCAGATTGATATCGAACTGCCAGCCATGATTCAGCGTAAAGGTGTTGAAGGCGTTAAGCGTGTAGCGTGGCTTGTCGCAATAGACGCGATAGGTGCCGCTTGGACCTGTGACGTCGAGGTAAAGGTCCTGCTTCTCAATGCCTGCCGTGGCATTGAGCGACCAGATGCCGACACGAGGTGTGACAGCGAGATAAGCACTGAGCGTATTGACGGGTTTCTCGAGGTTAATGTGCTTGACAAGAGTCGCATTCGGCTGCGTAGTGCTGATGTATGTCCATTGGGTGATGGCGTTCTTGGTGCACTCGTAGGAGGCAGTAAAAGTGAGCCATCGGTAGGACAAGTTCAGCGTCAGCTCGCGCAGACGTTCGTTGAGCAGCTGCGAGTTGCCCGCCTGTAAGGTATAGCGGCTGATGTAGGTCACGGCGTCGTTCATGGCGAAGAAGCTGGGACGCTCGGTCTTGATGCTGTACGACAGGGCAGCCTGCACCTTGCCCAAGGATATGGAATAGGCAGCGGTGGGGAACCATTCGTCCATCGAGTGGTGCAGGAATTTCTGGTTTTGTGTATCGTCATAGTCGTAGAGTGTATGCTCATAGCGCAAACCGACGCTGGCGTTACCGTACTGGCCGAAGTCACAACCATACTCTGCATAGGCGGCAATATTGTTCTCCTTGATGTCGGCATCGGTGTTGGCGATGGTGACCTTGTCAATCCAATAGGTATTGTGGCGCTTGGCGAAGGTCATCTCCGTACCCGCTTCAATCGTGCCTTTCCAGAGAGGATAGGACAGCACGAGCTTAGTGGCGTAGAGACGGCTATTGGTGCCAGACTTGCTGAGGACGAAATCGTCGTTCACCTGACTTTGCTCAACGTTCTCACGATCAGTATCAGTGCCGCTCGTCATGTAGTCTAAGTTGAAGTCGATGCCCAACTCGCCAATTTTTCCGTTGTAATATGTGTTTGCGAGCCAGCCCAGCGGTTTCGACTCCTTGCTGGTTTGATGAGAGTAGAGATGGTCGATCTGCAAGTTGTTCTCATACACATCTTCGTCGTAAATCACCTGGTTGGTGCCGTTCATCTGCTGCGTCAAGTCGGCTCTCACCCCAAGCGAGTGATTCTCATTCAGCTGCCAGTTAACACCTGCCGTATAGGTAAGGTTGTCGTGCTTCCACGTCATCGTATAAGGACCATATTGCCGGAACACCTTGTTCGTTTTGGTGATGTCCTCGATGGTGCTGTACTGGCGATAGTCCTGATGGTAATAGTAGATAGAGCCAAAGATGTCGACACCATGGGTACGATAGTTGGCATCCAACTTCACTTGTGGACGATCGAAATCATAGCGCAGGTCGTGCTCGTTAAACAGCGTCGCATTCAGGCTCAGGCCATCGCCCTGCTGCTTACGGGTACGGATGCGTACCACGGCCCGCACCTGGGCGTCGTACTGAGCACCAGGGGCGTTTGTGACCTCCACGTCACGGATGTCTTCGCTATGCAGACGCTTCAGTTCGCTGGCATCGCGCATCTTGCGGCCATTAATATATATAAGAGGTGAACCCTTGCCTAGCACCTCTGGTGCTTCGTCGGAACCTGTCATACCTGGCACCTTGATGAGCATCTCGCCCAGTGTGCCTGACTGAGCCAGCGGTGTGCCTTCAATGCGTGTAATCATCGCACCTGCTTTCAGACGGGTGTTGGGGAGGCCGCCTTTGATGACGACTTCTTGCAACGCCACCAACTTGGCCTCCGGTCGAGCCTGCTCACGCTCGGCAGAGCTGATGCGAGCATCGTCCTGCTCTCGCTCAATCGCAGCCTTGTTTACAGATTCTATAGAGTCCTGTGACTCCTGTGCTTGCACCGCCATTGCCCAAAACATGGCCATCACCAGTGCTGACATCCAAAAAACAACTCTTTTCATCTTTAATAATTTACTCTTAATTCTTGATATCCACGCCACCGAAGAAATTGCTTGCAATGATGTGGATGGTTGGGGCTGTGGTGTCGGCTTGGGTTTTAGTATGATTGCCCACACCGCCGATGAAGCTTTGGCTTTTTACCTCTACGTTAACCGTCGTGGGTAAGAAAAGTTCGATGCCGCCCAAAAAGGTGTGGATGTCGATTTCCTCATCCTCAGTAATCACGGCCTCGCGCAGGTCCAGTCGTATGCCGCCGCAGAAAGCGTCGAGACGAGCACCGTGGAAGGTCTCGCCATGATAGACGTACTCGTCGCCACCATAGTGCACAGAACAGCAGATGCGTTTGCCATCTTCGCCGATGGGTAGCGGGCGATGCAATAATACAAAGATGCAGAAATACATGGCCCATCGGCCTTCTGACATCGTTTCAAACCAACTCCAATGGAGAATGCCCCACAACGTAGCGAGCTTCAACAGACTGGCTACAACAAATAGAATGCCGATAATTGTTCCTGGTTTCATAATCATATTGCTTTTAAAATTTCTTTGCGAGCAAAGCGTCCCTTTGGGCCGAGCGCTTGTAAAAATGCACTGCAAAGGTACGGTGTACTGCTTAACCCTACAAATTTCTGGGATAAACGGCATAGAAATGTGACGGATGGTGTGACAAACGGCAAAAATGTGAGGAATGGTTTGGTTTTTCGTTCGTTTCTTTGTACCTTTGCAATTTGAATGAAACAAGGACGTATTGAAACGATAACGACGAGAATTATCAGCACCACGTTTATGGTGGTGGCGCTGGCTGTATTCAAACCTTTCGGATTGGATGCGTGGCAGTGGCAGGGCTATATGCATCTGATAGCTTTGGGAGTGATTGGTTTCTCAGTCTGCATGGTGACGGACATCATCCTGAACTATATCGTCAAGATGCCGAGGTCGTACAAGAAAGGTGCAGAATACATCATCCGCCGCAATCTTTGGTTTCAGCTTATCAATACGCCGCTTGTGGCATTGGGCATCTGTCTCTACCGCCACTTCGTACTGAACGACCTTGTAGAGGGTAATCAGTTTTCTTTCGTCAATTTCCTTGAAACCCTTGTCATCATCGCATTCTGCTCCTTCGCCATCGGACTCTACTGGCGCTTCAAGTTCCGCAACAAGTATCTGGCGATGGAACTGGAAGAAACGAGACTGCTGAACGACGAGTTGAAAGAGATGCAGGAGAAATCCTTGCTAAGCATGTCTTCGGACAGTCCAACAGTTGATACAAATGTCAATTACGAGGTTCGCAAGCAGGATATTTCTGCGGTGAACGAAGTGAAAGAAATGAGCAAGAAGCCACGCCCGCAGGAGCTTACCCTCACTGGTACGACCAACGAATCGGTGACGCTCCTGATTTCCCACCTGTTATATATTGAGGCCGTTGGCAACTACGTGAAGGTCTGCCATCTGCACGAAGCGCAAGCGCATACCGACATGCTTCGCGCCACTATGAAACAGATGGAGGAAACGTTGCAGGACTATCCGATGATCGTCCGCTGTCATCGCGCATTCCTGGTCAACCTTAGTCAGGTAGAGCAGATTGTCTCACATTCCGGCTCCACCCAATTGCTCATCAAGCACTGCCACGAATCACTCCCCGTCTCGCGCAGCAACATGGCGCAAGTTAAGGCAGCGATTAAGCAAGGATAGAGCCATACACCAAGTCTTTTCCCTTCCCATGCTCCAAAAAGTGGTAAAACTATGGTAAAACAATTCGCCATTGTTGCTTACATCATCTCACGTAATCACACATTATCACATGTTTTTCCGATAGGGTTTTTATCCAAGGGGGATAATGAACCTAAAACCAAATTGAGACCCTTGTACACGAGAATTCCGACAAGCCTAAATGCTTGATTGTCAACGAAGAAGAAGGAAGCCGTTTAGCGACTTCCTTCTTCATTCAGCGGAGCGTGAGGCTCCTTTGGCGGAAGGTGAGGGATTCAAACCCCCGATACCCATAAGGGTATACCGGATTTCGAGTCCAGCGCGATCGATCACTCTGCCAACCTTCCTTCGGTGTTTGCGGCTGCAAAATTACAACAAAAATCTGAGACGGCCAAACTTTTTCGTGTTTTTTTCGCGTTGGGGCTAAAGAATGGCTTGAAAGAGCTTCGCATCGGCATAGTTTCGTCCGTCAAAGAGCCACTCCTGCAACGTTGCCGTCTGGCGATAGCCCATTTTGCGGAAAAGGGCACAGGCGGCTTCGTTGTCGGCTGCGATGAGGGCAAAAAGCTGATGCAGATGGAGCACATGGCGGGCGTAGTGGTGCAATTCCCTGAGCACGGCCTGGGCATAGCATCGGCGACGCAGGGGTCGCTCGACGACGATGCCCACCTCAGCACGGCAGTGACGTGGTTCGAAGTTCACTATGTCAACGATGCCCACGGGATGGCCGTCGGCGTTTTCTGCAATGAGCCTCACCTGACGGTCGGCATAGATGTCGCCGCTGGCATGGGCGATGTAGTCGTGAAGGGTATAGCGCGAATAGGGCACGTTGGTGGCGCCGACATCCCACAGCTGGGCATCGTTCTCAATGCGGTAGAGCATGTCGAGGTCTTCGGGCTCCATCGCCCTCAGGCTGACAGTGGGTAGCGCTTGGTCTGCTGGGGTCGTCATCTGATGATTTCCGTTGGGGTGATGATGGTTTTGGTGCTGCGGCTGTAGGTGCCGATGAATACTTTCACCGTGGCAGAGCGGGCTGCGGTGAGCTCAATGATTTGCTTAAATGGGAACGTGTCAACATCGTAGACGATGCACGCCCCGGCCTGCAGCTGCTCGTCAAGGGCGGCCTGCTGTCCGGCCTTGAAGAAGCTGGCGGTGAGCCCTTTGCGGCGCGATAGCTTTTTGCATTCGTCGAGCATCTTCGACGAGCCTATGAAGAGATAGTTCACCTCGGCGCTGGTGAGATGGTCAAGGCCGAGCGATTTGCGCATGCGACCGTAGAGCATCTGAATGAGTGCCAGGAAAGCACGGAAGTAGATGGCCAGCTTGATGGGGAAAGTGACGAAGATGGAGAGGTGGCCGTAGTGCTTGCGGAAGAAGATGAGCATGGCCTGATAGAACACATGGACGTAGCGGTAGCTGGTCTTCTGGGTGCTCTCGCCCTTGTAGTGGACGATGGTGGCGGGCACGTACCAGTTCTCGTAGCCTCCCTTGAGAATGCGATAGCTGAGGTCGATGTCCTCGCCGTACATGAAGAAGTCCTTGTCGAGCAGGCCCACCTTGCTGAGCGTCTCCCGTCGGAGCATGCAGAAGGCACCGCTCATCACTTCTATCAGTCCCGGCTCGTCCCACGACAGATGGCTGAGATAGTAGCGGCGGGAGAAGCCGAGCATCTTCTGCAATGACACCCAGGGGGTGGGCAGTCCTCGGCGCGACTCACGGGCCACGGTGCCGTCGGCATTATGCATCTTCACGCCCACGCCGCCAACCCTTGGGTGGCAGTCCATGAAGTCCAGCACCTGCGTCAGGCAGTCCTCGGCTATGAATGTGTCAGGATTGAGCAGCAGCACATATTCGCTCTCCGTCTGCCGGATGGCGATGTTGTTAGCCCGGGCGAAGCCCAGGTTGTGCTGGCTCTCTACGAGGGTGATGTCATCGCCGAAGCGTGTCTTCAGATAGCCTACGGTATCATCAGCAGAGTCGTTGTCGACCACGAATATTTCGTAGTCGATACCTTTAGCAGCACGCTGTACACTGACGATGCACTGCTCCAGATAGTAGCGTACGTTATAGCTTACTATGACTACTGTTAGCTTCTTCATCGGTTTCTGTTTCTTCTTCGGCGGCATCATTCTCGTTAGCCGTGGCTCCGTCTTCAACTTTTGCGACCTCGGCCTCGCAACGGTTCATGGTTGGCACCACGAAGGGAAGGCAGAGCAACGTGACGACGGCCAGATAGCCATAGGTGGACTCGAAGCCGAAGGCATAGTAGAGGAAGGTGTTCACCACCAGCAGCAGCCCCATGATGAGCAGCCGCAGGGTGCCCCATCGGGCCAGCGCCTTGGCCTTGCGCTCCTGTAGGTCGGCGTTGACACGTCTGAACTTGAACAGACGGAGCGAAAACGGCAGCAGACTGATGGTGAGCAGAATCATGACGGTGGTGCCAATGAACTGCTGGCTACGCGAGGCGTCGGGCCAGAGGGTCATGTCGAGCTGCAGGAACTCGCCACATATATATAATATAGTGGCGACGAGCAGCATCATGCAAAAGAGTGCCATCAGCTGGCATTGAGTCTTCTTCATCACTTTTTCATCCGTTAAAGGGTGTACGATTCAGTATGGAGCGCCCCAGTGTCACCTCATCGGTGTACTCCAGTTCATTGCCTACGGCGATGCCTCGGGCGATGATGCTGACGCTGACATCTAAGGGAGCCAGTTTGCGATAGATATAGAAATTGGTGGTGTCGCCCTCCATAGTAGAGCTAAGGGCAAGGATGACTTCTTTCACCGTTCCCTCCCCCACTCTGCTGACGAGCGACTCTATCTCGAGACTGCCCGGCCCGACACCATCCATCGGCGAGATGAGCCCGCCCAGCACATGGTAGAGGCCGTGGAACTGCTGGGTGTTCTCGATGGCCATCACGTCCTGGATATTCTCCACGACGCAGATGGTCGACGCATCGCGGCGCTGGTCGGCACAGATGGGGCATAGCTCAGTGTCGCTGATGTTGTGGCAGGAGCGACAGTATTTCACCTCGCGCTTCAGCGTGGCAACGGCTTCGGCAAACTGCTCCACGTCGGCAGTCGGCTGGCGGAGCAAGTGGAGCACCAGCCGCAAGGCAGTCTTGCGGCCTATGCCCGGCAGTTTCGAGAACTCCTGCACGGCACGTTCAAGCAAACGAGAGGGATATTGCTGTACTAACATCTGACGAGTCGGTTGTGGTGTTAGGATTCTATCTCAGAGAGCTCCAGCCAGCGCATGGATTTCTCGTCGAGTTCATCGTTGAGCAGTGGCAGGCGCTTGCTCATGGTGGTTATCTCGTCGACAGAGACGGTGCCCGAGCTGAGGGCATCCTCAATCTGCTTCTTCTCGGCCTCCAGTGCCTCGATGTCTTTCTCCAGCTGTTCAAACTCGCGCTTCTCCTTAAACGACATCTTGCGAGGCCTATTGGCTGAGGGCTGGGGAGCAGCGGTGGCTGGGTCACTGGCTGCTACGGCCTTCTTGGCAGGAGCGGCATCACGTGGCTGGAGAGCCTGCCACTCACGATATTGCGAATAGTTGCCGGGAAAGTCCTTGATGTCGCCCTTGCCCTTGAACACAAGCAGATGGTCTACCACCTTGTCGGTGAAATAGCGGTCGTGACTGACCACAATGACACAGCCGGGGAAATCCTGCAGGTATTCCTCTAGAATCTGCAGCGTCACGATGTCGAGGTCGTTGGTCGGCTCGTCGAGCACCAGGAAGTTGGGGTTGCGCATCAGCACCGTGCAGAGGTAGAGCTTGCGGCGCTCACCACCACTGAGCTTATACACATAGTTGTATTGCTGCTCATTGGTGAAAAGGAAGTATTGCAGAAACTGGCTGGCCGAGAAATGGCGTCCCTGCCCTAGGTCGATGTACTCGGCGATGTCGCGGATGACGTCGATAACTTTCTGCTGCTCGTTGAACTTCAGCCCTTCCTGCGAGAAATAGCCAAAGCGGACGGTGTCGCCAATGACGATGCGGCCACCGTCGGGCTCCACTTCGCCGAGCAACATCTTCAGGAAGGTGCTCTTGCCCGTTCCGTTGCTGCCCACGATGCCCATCTTCTCAAATCGGGAGAAGTTGTAGTAGAAGTCTTTCATGATGACCACCTCTGACGAGCCTTCGCCAAACGACTTCGAGATATACTGACACTCGAAAATCTTTGAGCCGATATAGACGTTGCTGGCTTTTAGGCGGATGGCCCGCTCTTCCACACGCGCCTTCGCCACCCGCTCCAGCTCGTAGAAGGCATCTTCGCGGGCACGGGCCTTGTGACCACGTGCCTGTGGCATGCGGCGCATCCATTCCAGCTCCGTTCGATAGAGGTTGTTGGCCCGGGCGATTTCGGCTCGGCGGTTGTCTATGCGTTCCTGCCGCTTCTCCAGATAGTAGGAATAGTTTCCGCGATAGGTATAGATGGTGCGGTCGTCGAGTTCCAGGATGACGGAACAGACGCGGTCGAGGAAATAGCGGTCGTGGGTGACCATGAGCAGCGTCTTGTTTCCACGCGAGAGGAAGCCCTCGAGCCATTCTATCATCTCAAGGTCAAGATGGTTCGTGGGCTCGTCGAGAATCAGGAATTCGGGTTCCAGGATGAGCACATTGGCCAGCGCCACGCGCTTCTGCTGCCCTCCGCTGAGCTGCCCCATCGGCTGCTGCAGGTCGCGTATCTTCAGCTGCGTCAGTATCTGCTTGGCCTTCAGCACCCGCTCCGGGTCGCCCTGATGGTTGAAGCAGGCGTCGAGCACGCTCTCTTCGGGGTCGAAGCGTGGGGTCTGCTCCAAGAAGCCCACCTTCACGTCGCGCCGATAGATGATGGAGCCACTGTCATAGCCCTCCTTGCCACAGAGGATGGAGAGCAGCGTTGACTTGCCCGTACCGTTCTTGGCAATGAGGCCCACCTTCTGTCCCTCAGCAATCGAGAAGCAGATGTCCTGAAACAGCATCAGCGCCCCAAATGACTTCGTGAGGTTCTGAACGTCAAGGTATGGTGTATCCTTTGCCATCTTGCAAAAAAGCCCCCTAAAGGCTTAGGGGGTAATGGTGAGCGATTTGTTGATTTCTTCGATGTAGCCGAGCACCTCGTCGCGGCCCTGCCCTTTCTCGGCTGAGGTGATGAAGTAGGGAGGCATCTCCTCCCACGTCTCCTGCATCTTCTTCTTGTAGGCTTCCACGTTCTGCTTCACCTTTTGGGCCGACAGCTTATCGGCCTTGGTAAAGAGGATGGAGAAGGGAACGCCCGACACGCCAAGCCAGTTCATGAACTCCAGGTCGACGGCCTGCGGTTCCAGCCGTGCATCGACCAGCACGAAGGTGTTCACCAGCTGTTCGCGGCCAAGGATGTAGCCACGAATCATCTGGTCCAGCTTCTGTATTTCCTTCTTAGACCGCTTGGCATAGCCATAGCCCGGCAGGTCGACCAGATACCATTCCTTATTAATAATAAAGTGGTTGATGAGCAGCGTCTTGCCTGGCGTAGCCGATGTCTTGGCCAGCCCTTTGTGGCGGCAGAGCATGTTGATGAGGCTCGACTTGCCCACATTCGAACGGCCTATGAATACATACTCTGGCTTTGTGTCCTTCGGGCACATGGACACCATCGGGGCAGAGATGACAAACTCGGAGCTCTTGACTTCCATCTTTCAGCTTTCTTATCTGATTCTTTCGTAGGAGCGTACCACCTTCTCATCGTGCACGATGCCCTTGCGGGCCATGAAGATGAGCAAGATGGCAACAGCTGGCAGCGCATACTGCCAGTGCATCGTCTCGGGGATGGCATTGAGGGCCAGCAGGACATACCAAGCCAGCAACAGCACCATCGGCAACAGACAAAGTGAAGCCTGCGCCTTGCGGTTCTTGAACAGAGGAATGATGGCCAGCGTGCCAACGGCGGCCACGATGAGCAGCACGAGCTGAAGCGTAGTGCCGGCTCCGGCAATCATGCACACCACGGTTATGATGGCAGCCAGGAGCAGATACCATGTCTGAGGTCTAAGCATAATAGCAATCTCTTTTTTCTATTTCTAAAAACTACTAAGCCCCTCACCCGGGGGAGGGGTTAGGATGAGCTATTATGCTTCCTCAGCCTGCTGTGCTGCTTCCTTCTGCGGGTCGCGCCAGTAGACCTTACCCTCTACGAACTCCTGGGTGGCCAGCAGCGTGGGCTTCGGCAACTTCTCGTAGTAGCGCGAGATTTCAATTTGCTCGCGGTTCTCGAACACCTCCTCCAGCGAGTCGTTATAGCTGGCAAACTCGGCCAACTTCTTCGACAGGTCTTCCTTGATCTGCACAGAAATCTGGTTAGCACGCTTGGCGATGATGGCCACACTCTCGTAGATGTTGCCCGTCTCATCGCACAAATCCATCACGTTTCGCGTCACGGTATTCACCGGAGCCTTACTCTTCTTGTAATCCATCTGTATTATTTACGATTTACGAATTTACTGTTTTCACAATTATTAGTCGCCAATCACTTTCTTGCACTTGGCAATGAACTTGTTGGCCATAGCGCAGTCTTTCGACTCGGGAAATTCGTTCAGGAAGCCGTAGCACTCGTCCTCAGCGTCGCGGTAGCGCTCCAGGCGCTTGTCTTCCGACGAGTTCTCTGCCAGCTCGAACTTGCTCTTCATCACGATGACCGAGAACTCCTCGCGCCATTTCGAGTAGGGATAGAGCTTCAGCGCATTCTGCGCCGTGATGATGCTGGAAATGTAGTTGCTCTCGCTGTTCGAGTTGATGTTGCCGAAATAGCCCCCCAGGTTGTAGTAGAGCTGTGCCGAGAGCAGTTCCTTCTGCACCAGCTTGTCCTGCAGCTCAAACAGCCGCTCCTGGGCCTTGGGGCGCAGCTCAGAGTCGGGGAAGAAGTCAAGGAACTGCTGGTAGGCGTTGATGGCCCCGATGGTGGGCGACTGGTCGAGGCGTGGCTCGGGCGCACCCTCGTAGAGCGACTGCCCCACGTAGAAGCTGGCCTGCTCGGCATAGTTTCCCTTGGGATAGGTCTGATAGTACTTCTTAAACGTTGCCGATGCCGACTCATAGTCGCGGCTCTTATACTCCGCCATGCCCAGCATGTAGAGCGCCTCCTGCGCATCGTCGGTGCCCTTCTTTGGCGTAATCAGGTCCATCAGCAGCGTTGCCGCACGGGCATACTTCCCCTCGGCAAAGCTCTGCTTGGCATATTCATAGCGGTAGTCCAGGTCCGAGCTCTTGAAGACCTTGTTAAACTCGCCGGCACAGCTCGTCAGCAACAGCCCAACGAGGGCCAGCGACAGTATCGTTTTTCCCATTTCGTTCGGTTTTGAGCTGCAAAATTACGCATTTTTCAGCAAAACGCAAAAGAGATTACGCTTTTTTTACCGAATAGCCCCTGCTTTTCGAAGTTTTTCACACATGGCAAGCCCCCTACCCTATTTCCTCCACTCGTTCCCACTGATGACCGCGCACCTGAGCAATAATAAGATGCAACTGCGTGCCTTGCGAATAATGGGCAACACGGCGATCCTGAGCATAGCGACGTATCTGCTCCACGGCTTCACCCCACTGGCGGTCGGCCTCCTGCGTAGAGGCATCTTGTTTCAGGTATTTTAGCTCCACGATATACGAATGCTGCACCATGGGATAGCGTGCCAGGTCGGGCATCAGGAAGAAGTCGCAGTAGCCATGGGCCAGTTCGGTCTCAGGCTGAGTCAAAAAGTAAGGAGTAAGCGAGAGATAGGCGTTCATGAAACCCTGGAGGTTCCGCTCGCCCTCAATCAGACTGCACACAGCGGTAGCCTGGCTATAGGCCTGACCAATGTAGTCAAAGAGTGAACGCCAGTCACCATTAAGGGCGGCATAGTGGAAGAGCATGGAAAGCTGAGACATATCAATAGGACGTATTCGCTGGTACTCCTCCATCAGATAGCCGTAGTACTGCTGCCGCACATTGTTATTTGGAATCGTTAGTTTTAACATTGCGCCTACAGTGCCCCCAATAGTGAGCATACCGTAATAATAGAGCAACGACACGAACATATTTTGGTCTGTAAGCCGTTCGGCAGGGAACGACTCTTCCACTGTGCCAACGATGTAGCCTTGATCAGCAATCTGATTAATGACTGAGGCACGGTAGTTGCTCGTACCATCGAGGCTGATAAGCTTCTTCATCTTTTTATAATCAGTCCGCGCGTTCGGGTCAACAATCTGCATTGGGCGCTTGCCATTGTCCGTCAGATAGTTCAAATAGTAGAGCACCATGTCGCTGTTATACATCTTCGGATCAGTATCTAAAGCATCCTCGGCAAAGCAATAGTTGTTATACCAAGGCCTCATATCGTCCACGATTTCGTCCTCCTGCTGCACGATGAGCCCCTCCTGCTGATAGTAGCGAATCATTTGGCACACATCAGCCTCAGAGAAACCCAGCATCATGTTGAACCGCGCATCCATCGTGATGGCACGCGCAATGTTGTAGCCACTGGTCAGGTCGTCCATTGTCACGGGACTAACACCAAGCATCAGGATGCGGTCGAAATTGGGTTTGAACTTCTTGAACAGTTCGCGGTAGAAGCCCGTGGCATGGGTCAGCGAATGGTAGACGGCCTCGCCATATTCAGCCAGCACGCCGTTGGTGAAGTTATCGTATTCATCGACGATAAGGTAGAGGCGATGCCCATGCTCGCGTGCCTGGCCTCCGATGTAGAGCAGCTTGCCGTTAAAGTCCGAATACTTTCGGTAATTCTCCTCATAGCCCGAAGGATAATAAGAAGCATATTTGCTAACGAAATTGTCAAGCACAATCCCCATATATGCATCCATGCGCTGGTAAAGGGAGTCCAGACCACCACCAGCCTGCGAGAAGTCGAGCTTCAGCACCTGGTAGAGGCCGCGTTCGCGGGTAGGATGTTCTTTTATGTACAGTCCGTCGAAGAGTGTGTCGAAGTCTTTCAGCCCTTCTATGTCATAGTAGGCAGCAAGCATGTTCAGGAACAGGCTTTTGCCGAAGCGCCGTGGACGAATGAAGAACAGGAAGTTACCTGCCCGCTCCAGCCGCTCTATATACATCGTCTTGTCTACATAGTAGAAGTTGTCGCGCCTCAGCTGCCGGAAGTCGCTGATGCCGTAGGGGATGCGTTTCACGTCGTCGTTCATACTGCAATGGGTTTAGGCCGCAAAGGTACAAAAAAAAGCGAGAAATGCAAAAGAAAAACAGGCTTTTTCTCATCGCTTCATTCCGGTTTAGGTTTATACATATTGGTCGGGGAAGAAGGGCTCCCACCCTGTGACGTTCTCCGTGGTGTCGATGTGGAAACGCGAAAAGAGCCACACGGCGTTCTACTCGACGATGATGCCTCCTTGCAGGCCCTTTCCTTCCATATAGTCTATCAGCGCATTGTGCTTGTACGGTGCCTCCGGGTCGCTGTTCTCGGTCTTGGTGTCGAAGAGGAGCACCTGTCCGTTCTTCATCCTTACCACGAAGTCGACGTAGAACAGGGCTTTCTCGCCCTGTGAGTTCTCGTAGGGAACGCTGTAGTGCTGCTTGCCCTCGTCGCCATTCTTGTACCACCAATCGACGTATGCTTTGTTGGCCTCCAAATAGTCCGAGAAGCGGCGTTCGGGCGTCGAGACGGCATTCAGCTCAATGAATGGCAGCAGGGCGTGCTCCTCCACCTTGGCCACGGCGTGGTGGGTGGTCTCCTTGTAGAGCCTTTCAGCAGGCACTTCCCACGTGTATTGCTCGAAGGCTCGATCCCTGGCCTTCCGCTGGCGCTCCTGCAGCTTCCCGCTCGTAGCTGGCCAGTGCCTTCTGGATGATGTCGGTGAACTTGGGCTTGTTGGCATGATAAAGAATCACCTTCATGGCATCGGTCTCAAACAGCTCGAAGAGCTCTTCCATCGCCTGGAGCAGATAGCCAGCCAGCACATCGGTGCTGTGTGCCTTCTCGAAACCGCCCAACAGCGAGCGGCAATAGTCGATGTAGATGCGGCGCACCTCGCCGGCACTTCTGGCGAACTCGCGCTTGTTCTTCTCCACGTCGATGATGCCCACTTCATTCTGGAACACGATGTTCTCAGGCACTTCCACGCCTAACCGTGTCACATCGAACTTGATGTGCTCCTTTTCCCTGACTTGCCGCTGGTTCTGGGCAGCCATATTCTCCGCAGGCTCCTCCTCTGCCCCGTTCTCGTCTTCGAGACTGAAGCTGAACATCAGCTGCCGCCACTGCACCAGCCAGTTGCGGCTGAAGCAGTCTATCAGCTCCTTCTTGAAGTCGGGCCCCAGTCGGTTGCGGTCGCTGCTCTTGTAGATGCTGTAGTACGACTGCAAGGCCACGTTATGCAGATGCTCACGGCGGACGGCCTGCAGGGCGTCCTTGTTCAGATAGTCCATGTCCTCCGCCACAATCTGTATCTGGTCGCGGCTGATATCGGTATAGACGTAGCCCACGTTCAGCAGGTCGTTCTTATAGAATTTCTGTTCCGGCATGCGGAGGATGCGGCCCACCGTCTGAATGGTGAACTGGTTGCTCTGCAGCTTGCGGAATATCAGCAGCACGGCGGCACGCGGACAGTCCCAGCCGAGGGCGATGGCCTGCTTGAACAGCAGCACCTCCGTCATATTGTCCGGCTCTTCCAGTCCTTCAAGATTCGCTTTCTCGCCCGACAGCCACACCGCCAGTTTCTTGTTCTCCGTCGTGATGCCCTTTACCTCTCGCAGATAGGTCTTCACCTGGTCTGCGATGGCTGCATCCTCCGAGGTCATGCTCTCGCTGGTGTCGTTGGGCAACTGGATGAGCAGCAGCGGATTGATGTTCGTACCCAACGTTCCGTCGCCTACCCGTTGCCTTTCATTCTTGTACGCCTCTGCCAGCAGGTTACGCTTCTGCAGGGCACACTGTATCAGGTGGATGTTCAGCTCGTTTTCGTCGTGATAGTCCTGAGTGATGTCGGGGTTCAGCACCACCTGTTTCTTAATCATCTCTTCGCTGACCACCTCCTGCCGGTCTATCGTCACCTGATGGTCTGAGCGTGTCTTGGGCGTGGCCGAGATGCGAATCTCCACCTTGGGGTTTATCTTCTGCAGCACCTTGGCGCTCTTGTCGGCCGACTTCGACCAGAAGAGGTGCTCCTCGTCGATGACCACGACGATGGGCAGTCCCTGTTCTTCCTGTGTCCTTCGGGTAATCTCGTAGAGCGAGGCATTCTGCTCCGAGTCGCGCACCATCACGTTTTTCTCCTTGTTGATGCTCTCCCAGTTCACGAAGAGAATTTCGCCCGCCTTGATGATGCCCTCGCTCTGGTCCAGCTCGTCGTACATCACGGGCCTGAGCAGTCGTGTTTCCGTGAAGTAGTTCTTCATCTTGAAGTAGCTCTGCTGGTGCAGCTTGTTGGGTGCTATCCAGATGAAGGCCACTTGGTTGTAGGGGCTGTCGCCACGGCTCTGCAGCTCCTCCGTCAGGTCGGCCAGCAGCTGCGAGGCCATCACCGTCTTTCCGCTGCCCGTAGGGGCTTTGAAGATGAGCGTTTTCCTGTGGCCGCTGAGCCGCAGCAGGTCGATGGTCTCGTCCACCAGCTTGCGGACGTATTTCTGCTGATACTTTATTTCTTTCATACTTCGCCTCCTTCCTCTTGTCCTGCAAACAAGTCTGTCTGAACAGTTGCTTCTTGTGTTCTTTCTTCTTCAAATAGTTTCTCTTTGCGCTTGGGCAGCACTTTCTGATAAGCATCGTAGATGGCGGCGGGCAGGGCCACCAGCTCCACTTTGTCTTCCACCTCGCGGAAGTTGTCGGTAAACGGATAGCGGCCTGGCGAGAACACGTAGATTTTCAGGCGCTTGCCTCCAAAGTCCAGCTGTTTGATCTCCTCGGCAATCTCGTCAATCAGTTCTTCCCGATAGATAATCAGCATGTGACGCCTGCCGTTACTGAAGTAGCGGGCCAGATGGGGCTTCAGCTGAAAGCGTCCGAATTGGTGCTGCTCCTCGTACAGGTCTTCCTTGATGCACAGCAGGTCAGTGGCAGCAGCCACCAGGTCGTGCATGTTCTTCTGCGTTCGGTCACGAGAGATGTAGTCGGTTTTGTAGTAGCGCAGGGTATTCCGCTTCAAGCCCGCCACCTCAACGCCTTTGGGAGTGGTGTAGCCCTGAATCACTCGCTTGTTACGTTCGTAGGTCACTTCCTCGCAGATGTTGTTCTCGTTGTTCGTCACGAGGATGCATTGTCTATGACCTCCATCATCTGCATTCAGCTGCATCGTGGCATGGAGGGTGGTACCGGAGCCGGCGAAGAAGTCGAGAATTTTCTCTTTTCCATTAATCGTTGATAATTGCAAACAGCGTAATATGAGCGAAATTGGTTTGGGGTTATTGCTGTCCGATAAAATTTCCATTTGACTCAATCACCATCAGAAACTGCCGATAAATAGGCAAGTGTCTTTTGATTTTCAAAAACAGGCCCCCTCT
>CACYME010000054.1 GCA_902775475.1 uncultured Prevotellaceae bacterium | reverse complement strand
AGCCGAGTAGAGGCCTTCGTCTACCAGGAAGTACTCCTGCTCCCAACCGAGGTTCGAGGTCACCTTTTTTACAGTCGGGTCGAAGTAGTGGCACACGTCGGTGGCAGCCACGTTCACGGCGTGCAACGCACGCAGCAGCGGAGCCTTGTAGTCGAGTGCTTCGCCCGTGTATGAAATAAAGACGGTGGGAATACACAGGGTGTCGTCGATGATGAACACGGGGCTGGTGGGGTCCCAAGCCGAGTAGCCGCGAGCCTCAAACGTAGAGCGAATGCCACCACTGGGGAACGACGAGGCGTCGGGCTCCTGCTGCACGAGCAGCTTGCCGGTGAACTCCTCTACCATGCCGCCCTTGCCGTCGTGCTCAATAAACGAGTCGTGCTTCTCGGCCGTGCCTTCGGTCAGCGGCTGAAACCAGTGGGTGTAGTGCGTCACGCCATTCTCCGTGGCCCACTGCTTCATGCCGGCAGCCACGGCATCGGCCACCTCGCAGTCGAGGCGGGCCCCATTCTCAATGACGTCAATCATCTTCTCGTACACGTCCTTGGGCAGGTACTTGTACATTTTCTCACGGTTGAAGACCTTCTGTCCGAAATACTTGGCCGGACGATCTGCGGGTGTTTTTACGTCGAGCGGCTTCTTCTTGAAAGCCTCGCCGACAACCTGAAATCTTAATGTTTCCATCATTTTAATTTACGATTTGACAAGTTACTTTTTACTATTTAGTTAATTATTCTTCCATTGCGCGATGCGCTGCAGGGCTTCCTCGGTCTGTTCATGACTGCCGAAGGCGGTGAAGCGCACGTAGCCCTCGCCGCTGGGGCCGAAGCCTACGCCGGGGGTGCAGACCACATTGGCACCATAGAGCAACTGCTCGAAGAAGTGCCAGGAGGTAGTGCCGTCGGGCACGCACATCCAAATGTAGGGGGCATTCTCGCCACCGTAGCACTCGAAGCCGAGGTTGCGCAAGACGCTGAGCATGCGGGCAGCGTTCTGCATGTAGTAGTCGATGGTCGCACCGACCTGCTGCTTGCCCTCGGGCGAGTAGATGGCCTCAGCGGCTCGCTGCGAGATATAGCTTGTGCCGTTGAACTTGGTACACTGCCGGCGCAGCCACAGCTGGTTGAGCGAAATGCGCTCGCCCTCGAAGGTGGCCACGCTGACGTCCTTTGGCACGATGGTGTAGCCGCAGCGCACCCCCGTGAAACCGGCCGTCTTGGAGAACGAGCGAAACTCGACGGCGCACTTCCGCGCACCGCGAATCTCGTAGATGCTGTGAGGAATCTCCGGGTCGCGGATATAAGCCTGATAGGCGGCATCGAAGAGGATGAGCGCGTCGTTCTTCAGCGCGTAGTTCACCCACTTGCGCAACTCCTGCTTGGTGATGACGGTGCCCGTGGGGTTATTCGGAAAGCAGAGGTAGATGACATCCACGGGGCGCCCCTTGGGCAGTTCGGGCACGAAACCGTTCTCGGCCGTGGTGGGCATGTAGCGCACGTTGGTCCAGCGGCCGTCGCGGTAGGTGCCGCAGCGGCCTATCATCACATTCGAGTCGATGTAGACGGGGTAGATGGGGTCGGTCACGCCAATGAAGTTGTCCCAGTGGAGCAGCTCCTGGAAGTTGCCTGTATCGCTCTTCGCACCGTCGTTGATAAACACCTCGTCGAGACTGAGGCGCACGCCGCGCGGGGCGAAGTCGTTCTTCAGGATAGCTTCGCGCAGGAAGTCGTAGCCTTGCTCCGGGCCGTAGCCCCGGAAACCGTCGGCGGTGGCCATCTCGTCGACGGCCTTGTGCATGGCCTCGACCACGGCAGGGCAGAGCGGCTGTGTGACGTCGCCAATGCCGAGCGAGATGACGTCGGCCTTGGGGTGCATCACCTTGAAGGCGTTCACCTTCTTGGCGATGTCGGCGAAGAGGTAGTTCGCCTGGAGGTTCAGGAAGTGGATGTTTACTAATGCCATTGTTATTTCGTTTTCTTTCGTTATTTTGTTATGTCGGTATTTCGACATTACGGTATTTCGACCTCGCCGTCGAAGACGAAGGCGGCCGGGCCAGTCATGTAGACGTGGTTTTTCTGGAAAAAGTGTCCTTCGGCCGAGCGGTCGGCTTCGAGCCACTCAATACGGAGCGTACCGCCATCCATCACGATGTTGCTCGCTCTGCCTGCGCGTCCTGTCATACAGGCTGCAACGGCTGTGGCACAGGCGCCTGTGCCGCACGCCAGGGTGATGCCGCTGCCCCGTTCCCACACGCGCGTCCTGATGCGCCCATCGGCTTCCATGCGGGCAAACTCTATGTTGCAGCGTTGCGGGAAGGCCTGGTGGTGCTCAAGCACGGGCCCTGTCTGGCCCACTTGGTCGACGTCGTCGGTGAAGACTACGTAATGGGGATTGCCCATCGAGACAAAGGAAGCCTCAAGCCCAGTGGCAAGGGTGGGATTGAAGAGGGTTTCGTCTTCAAAAACCGGCTCACCCATATCGACAGAGACGGACTCTACTATATTATTAATCATGTGAAGATAGAGTGTTTTGATGCCTGAGAGCGTCAGCAGACGGATTTCCGTCTTGCTCGTAAAGCCCTTCTCATAGAGGTACTTGCCTATGCAGCGCGAGGCATTGCCACACATCATGGCCTCACTTCCGTCGGCATTGAAAATGCGCATGGCATAGTCGGCCATTCCCAAGCTTTGCTCGCCTGCCCGTAGCCTTTCTGGCCCAGGACTGCGGTCAATGAGCACCAGTCCGTCGGAGCCGATGCCCTTGTGCCGGTCGCTCCAGACCTTGGCACAGGTGTGCGGGTCGGCAATGGGGTGGTGCATGGCATCAACGTAGATGTAGTCGTTGCCACAGCCGTGCATCTTGGTGAATTTTATCTTGGGCATGATGTTGTTTTTTCGTTATGACTTTATATCGTTCTACCGAAGAAAGGTGTCCACTTTCTTGGCGGTCTCCATTCCGCTGGCCATGGCGCGAACCACCAGCGAGGCGCCGTTCTGAGCATCGCCGCAGACGAAGACGTTCTTCAGACTCGCTTTGTTCGAAGAAGCGTCCCTTTGGGCCGAGCGCTCGGGATACTGCGGATACTCGGGCTTCAGAAATCCCATGGCGAGCAGGCAGAGCTCGGCCTTAATGACTTCGGGCTCGCCTTTCTCGACCATAATCGGACGGCCACCAGCGGGATTGGGTTTCCAGTCTATTTCCTGCACCTTGACGCCAGTGAGCCGGCCGTTCTCGCCAAGAAATTCAAGCGTATTGATGTTCCAGCGGCGCGTGCAGCCCTCCTCATGGCTCGAGGTGGTCTTGAGCGTGCGCGGCCAGTTGGGCCACGGGTTCTGCGGGTCGTCGGGACCTTCCGTCGGGCGCGGCATAATCTCTATCTGCGTCACGCTCTTGCAGCCCTGCCGATGAGCTGTGCCTATGCAGTCGCTGCCGGTGTCGCCGCCACCAATGACCAGCACATTCTTGCCTTTGGCAGTGATGCGCTCGTCTTTGCCAAACTCGATGCCGGCGAGAATCCGATTCTGCTGAGACAGCAGTTCGAGGGCAAAATGCACGCCCTTGAGCGAGCGGCCGGGGATGGGGAGGTCGCGGGCGGTGGGGGTACCGGTGGCGATGACCACGGCTGAATATTGCGGTGCGAGCTCCGATGGTATCGCAGCATACGGCACAGCTTCGCCGTAGCGAAACTCAATGCCTTCCTGCTCCATCAGTCGGATGCGGCGGTCAATGATGGCCTTGTTCAGTTTGAAGTTGGGAATGCCATAGCGCAAGAGGCCACCAGCGGCTTCGTTCTTCTCGAAAACGGTCACAGCATAGCCCTGCCGGTTGAGCACGTCGGCTGCTGCCAGACCGGCAGGACCGGCACCGACCACAGCTACCCTCTTGCCATTCCTGACGGGCACTCGCGGCTGGACATATCCCTCGCGAAAAGCAGCCTCGACAATGGCAGCCTCGTCCTCGCGGTTGGTCGTCGGTTCGTGGTTGAAGCGGTTGAGCACACAGGCCTTTTCGCACAGTGCCGGACAAATGCGGCCTGTGAACTCGGGAAAGGGATTGGTGCTTGCCAGCAGTCGGTAGGCCTGTTCCCACTCGCCTTTATACAGGGCGTCGTTCCATTCGGGTGCCTTGTTCCCAAGCGGACAAGCCCAGTGGCAGAAAGGCACGCCGCAGTCCATGCAGCGGCTTGCCTGAAGCTTACGCTCACGCGTATTGAGCGTCTGCTCCACCTCGCCGAAATCGTGAATTCTATCGTGAATAGGGCGATATCCCGCCTCTTGGCGGTGTACGTCTAAAAATGCTTTCGGATTTCCCATTTCAATTTACTATTTGAGAATTTACTATTTACAATTTAGTAGTCTCGTTGGATGTCGGCAATCTTTTCGTGCAGTCGCGCCATCTTCTCCTCTTCGAGCACGCGCTTGTACTCGATGGGCACCACCTGGATGAAGTCGTCGATGCAGCGATGCCAGTCGTCAAGCAGGCGTCCTGCCAAGGCCGAGCCGGTGTGCAGATAATGCTGGCGAATCAGTTCGAGCAGCTCCTTGCGCGACACGCTGTCCTCTACCAACGAGAGTTCCACCATATCCATATTGCAGTAGTAGTCAAAGGTGTGGTCGGGATCGTAGGCATAGGCCACACCGCCCGACATGCCGGCTGCGAAGTTGCGGCCCGTCTTGCCCAGCACCACAACGCGCCCGCCGGTCATATACTCGCAACAGTGGTCGCCAGCGCCCTCGATGACGGCGATGGCACCCGAGTTGCGCACGCCAAAGCGTTCGCCCACCTTGCCGTTGACGTACATTTCGCCACTGGTGGCGCCGTAGAGTCCTGTGTTGCCGGCAATGATGTTCTCTTCCGCCTTGAAGTTGTCGTTGCTCCTACTGGGCGGCAGTATCGAGATGCGTCCGCCACTGAGTCCCTTGCCGAAATAGTCGTTGCACTCGCCCTCGAGCTTGATGTTGACACCGCGAACGGCGAATGCGCCAAACGACTGACCGGCCGAGCCTTTGAACTTGATATTGATGGTATCGGCAGGCAAACCGGCTTCGCCATACTTTTTGGCAATGACGCCCGAGAGCATAGTCGTCACGGCGCGGTCGGTGTTCTTGATGGCATAGTCGAGCGTCACCTCTTCGCCACCATCAATAGCCTTCTGGGCAGCACGTATAATCTGCTCGTCCTTCACGCCAGTCACCTTTGTGTAGGCGCCACGATTCCAGTACAAGGCATTTTCGCTGTCGGGCTTGTGCAGCAGGCGCGTAAAGTCGATGGTTTTCTGTTTGTCTGTCATACCGCTGCTAACAACCTCAATGAGTTCGGTATGGCCGATTATCTCCTTCAGCGAACGGACACCAATCTCGGCAAGATACTCCCGCACCTGCCGTGCCAGCATCGTGAAGTAGTTGACCACGTATTCGGCCCTGCCCTCGAAGTGCTTGCGCAATTCGGGATTCTGCGTGGCCACGCCCATCGGACAAGTATTTGTGTTGCACTTGCGCATCATCACGCAGCCCAGCACAATCAGCGGCAGCGTGCCAAACGAGAACTCGTCGGCGCCGAGCATGGCCATGACGACGACGTCCTTTGCCGTCTTCAGCTGTCCGTCGGTCTGCAGGCGCACCTGATTGCGCAGGCCGTTTCTGACCAGTGTCTGCTGTGTCTCAGCAAGGCCAATCTCCGGCGATATGCCTGCAAAGCGCATGCTCGAAGCAGGACTTGCACCAGTGCCGCCCTCGGCACCACTAATAACGATGAGGTCGGCCTTTGCCTTCGCCACACCAGCAGCAATAGTTCCAACACCGCTTTCGGCAACCAGCTTCACGCTGACGGCAGCCGAAGGATTGATGTTCTTCAGGTCGAAGATAAGTTGCGCAAGATCCTCGATGCTGTAAATGTCGTGATGAGGAGGTGGCGAAATAAGACTAATGCCAGGAATGGCATTACGTGTCTTGGCAATGATGTCGTTCACCTTGAAACCTGGCAGTTGTCCGCCTTCGCCAGGCTTGGCGCCCTGTGCCACCTTAATCTGTATTTCCTCGGCATTCACCAAGTATTCAGCGGTCACGCCAAAGCGTCCCGAGGCAATCTGCTTGGTCTTGCTCGACAGCGAGACGCCATCGACTTCCGCATGGTAGCGGGCATTGTCCTCGCCGCCCTCGCCCGTGTTCGAGCGTGTGCCGAGCTTGTTCATGGCCAGTGCCAATGCCTCGTGGGCCTCTATGCTCAGTGCGCCAAACGACATGGCGCCCGTCACGAAATGCCTGACGATGGACTCAACAGGTTCGACCTCAGCCTCACCCCCAGCCCCTCTCCGAATGGAGAGGGGAGTAGATACCTTCTTAAAGGTGAGAAAGTCGCGAAGGAAGATAGGCGATTCTTTTTCGTCGACGGCTTTTGACCATTCCTTGAACATTTCATAGTCCCCTTTGCGGCAAGCCAGCTGCAGTTTAGTAATCGTCTCAGGGTTCCAAGCATGCTTGATGCCGTCCTTACGCCACGAGAACTGCCCCTGATTCTTCAACGCAGTCTGCTCCTTAGCCTGCTGTTGCAGCCGCATCTGGTCGCGTGCAATCTCCCTAAGGCCTATGCCCCCGATGGTGCTGACCTCAGTGCCGAAGTATCTGCTCAGCAAGTTTTCGCTCAGGCCAATGCTCTCGAAAATCTTTGCACCGCGATAGCTGCGGATGGTAGAAATGCCCATCTTCGACATGATTTTCTTCAAGCCCTTGTCCACGGCCTTGATATAGTGGGCCTCAGCAGTGGCATAGTCTTCCTGAATCTTCCCACGCCTGACGAGATCGTCGAGAACAGCAAACGCCATATAGGGACACAGCGCACTGGCACCATAGCCCAAGAGCAGCGCTGCATGCATTGTTTCACGTATCTCGCCACTTTCGACAATGAGGGCAGTCTGCACGCGCTTGCCGACGCTAATCAGATGATGATGGACGGCACTCACGGCTAATAAAGACGGGATTGCAGCCTGCTGCTTATCGATGTCGCGGTCAGAGAGGATGATATAGTTCACCCCCTCGTCAACGCTTGCCTCGGCTGCTTTGCAGAGTTCGTCGAGTGCCTGGCGCAGGCCTTCTTCGCCCTTGGCCATCTCAAACGTCATCGCCAGCTTCTTCGTGTTGAATCCCTTGTACCTTATATTACAGAGTATGTCGAGCTGTGTGTTCGTCAGCACGGGTTGCGGCAGGCGCACCATCTTGCAGTTCGAGGCATCGGGCGTGAGGATGTTGGTACCCACGGCGCCGATATACTCCGTGAGCGACATGACCAGCTCTTCGCGTATCGGGTCGATGGCGGGATTGGTCACCTGGGCAAACTGCTGGCGGAAATAATTAAAGAACACCTGCGGACGGTCGCTGATGACGGCCAGCGGCGTGTCGTTGCCCATGGCCGCCACAGGCTCCAGACCCGTCGTAGCCATGGGGACAATCGTGCGGTCGATATCCTCCTGGCCAAAGCCGAAGGTGATGAGTTTCTGCTCCAGGTTGCTCACAGCATTGTCGACGTGCCGCCCGCTCTTGAGTTTCTCAAGTTGCACACGGTTCTCGCTGAGCCACTCGCGATAGGGATGGGCCTTGGCCAACTGATCCTTGATTTCGCCATCGTAGTAGATTTTGCCTTCCTGCGTATCGACGAGCAGAATTTTTCCAGGCTGCAGCCGGCCTTTGCCGACGACATCGGCGGGCTCGAAGTCCATCACGCCCACTTCCGAGGCCACCACCATCACGCCCTGACGGGTAATCGTGTAGCGCGATGGGCGCAAGCCGTTGCGGTCGAGCAGGCCGCCTGCGTAGCGTCCGTCGGAAAAGAGTAGCGCCGCCGGTCCGTCCCATGGCTCCATCAGAATAGAATGGTACTCGTAGAACGCCTTCAGGTCATCGGAGATGGGGTTCTTGTCGTTGAACGACTCTGGCACGAGGATGGCCATGGCCTGCGGCAGACTGAGTCCGCTCATGGTGAGAAACTCGAACACATTGTCGAGCGATGCCGAGTCGCTCATGCCTTCCTGCACGATGGGACTCAAGTCACGGATGTCTCCCAAGGCCTCGCTCGAGAGCACGCTCTCGCGTGCCTTCATCCATCCGCGGTTGCCGCGAATGGTGTTGATTTCGCCGTTGTGGGCTAACAAGCGGAAGGGCTGGGCCAGTGCCCACGTAGGGAATGTGTTTGTGCTGAAACGGGAGTGCACCAGCGCCAGTCCGCTTGTCAGGTAGGGGTTTGTCAGGTCAGGGAAATACCGCCGCAGCTGTCCGCTGGTGAGCATGCCCTTATAAATGATGTTTGTATTGGATAGCGAGCAGATGTAGAAGTCCGGGTGCTTGATGCGCCGCTCTATCTTCTTCCTAATTATATATAATGTGCGTGGCAGGACATCGGCTTTCTCTTCGGAAACACCCGTCACGAATATCTGCCTGATGGCCGGCTCCGCATTTCGTGCAGCCTCGCCCAGCACCTCGGGACAGGTGGGCACCGTGCGCAGATGCATCAGTTGCAGTCCCTCGCGCTCTATCTCTTCAATCATCACCGAGAGAATCTGCTGCTGCTCGCTCTCGCCCTTGGGCAGAAACACCAAGCCCGTGCCGTACTGTCCTTTTTCCGGCACGGGTATGCCTTGCAACAGAATGAACTCGTGGGGTATCTGCAGCATAATGCCCGCACCATCGCCCGTCTTGTCGCGCGTTTCGGCACCTCGGTGTTCCATGTTCTCCAGCACGCGTAGCGCCTGGTCTACCAGATCGTGACTCTTGCCGCCATGTATGTTCACCACCATGCCCACGCCGCACGCGTCGTGCTCATATTGTGGCTGGTAAAGTCCGTTTAGTTTTCTTTTTGTCATACAATCCTTACTTAATCTTTCCTTATTCTCGATTCTGGGTGCAAAGATAATACAAAAAGTCAGTAAAACAATCGTATTTGCGACATATTTTTACTTTGTAATCGCACACAACTTTCATTCTGCTCATAATTTGGCAATATTTAAAACAAAATAAAAATAAATATTTCTTCCATTACACCCTTTTGTTTACATTTTGTCATTTCGACAAAAAAAGTCGGTGCAAAGTTGGAAATTTATGCGGCTTCTTTTCAACAATCGCCGTAACTTTGCGGCCGAAAGCTTTCACAGAGACAAGTAGTATTAATAAAAAAAGGTAAGAAGGTATGAAAAGGATTGAAGCAATTATCCGCAAGACCAAATTCGAAGAGGTGAAGGAAGCACTGCTGCAGTCGGACATCGACTGGTTTGAGTACCACAACGTGCACGGCATAGGGCAGAGCCGCCAGGAGCGCATCTACCGCGGCGTGCAGTACTCTACCGACGTGATAGAGCGCGTGGCGCTGACCATCGTCTGCCGTGACCCGCTGGTGGAGCCAACGGTGAAGGTCATTCTTAGGGTGGCGCATACGGGCGAAATAGGCGACGGCCGCATCTTCGTGAGCGACATGATAGATACATGGTCGATTCGCACAGGCGAGAACGGCGACACCGTACTGAGAGACAAAAAGTAAACAAGTAAACTGTAAAATCGTAAATTATGGATAACTTATCACTCGACACCGTATGGATGCTGCTGGCAGCCATGCTGGTTTTCTGGATGCAGCCGGGCTTTGCGCTGTGCGAGGCCGGCTTCACACGGGGTAAGAACACGGCTAACATCCTGATGAAGAACTTCGTAGACTTCATGTTCGGCTCGCTCTTGTTCTTCTTCCTCGGCTTCGGATTCATGTTCGGCAGCGAGGGTGCCGGCTTCATCGGTATGCCCAACTGGGGCGACCTCTCTTTCTATAAAGGCGACCTGCCCGTAGAGGGCTTCCTGATTTTCGAAACCGTGTTCTGTGCCACCTCGGCCACCATCGTGAGCGGTGCCATGGCCGAGCGCACCAAGTTCTCGATGTATCTCGTCTATTCGGCTTGCATCTCACTGTTCATCTACCCTGTCGAGGGCCACTGGACGTGGGGCGGCGGCTGGCTGTGCAACGACGCTGCCGACGGGTTTATGATGACCACTTTCGGCTCGGTGTTCCACGACTTTGCCGGCTCGGCCATCGTACACAGCGTGGGTGGAGTGCTGGCCCTGATTGGTGCCATGGCACTGGGTCCGCGCATTGGCAAGTACAGCAGCGACGGCAAGAGCCGCGCCATTCCCGGCCACAACCTGACGCTGGCCTCGCTGGGCGTCTTCATCCTCTGGCTCGGCTGGTTCGGCTTCAACCCGGGTTCGCAGCTGGCTGCCTCGGGCGAAGTGAACCGCACAGCCATCAGCCATGTGTTCCTCACCACCAACCTTGCCGCCGTGGCAGGCGGCACGGCCACGATGTTCATCACGTGGATGAAGTATGGCAAGCCGTCGCTCTCGCTGACGCTCAACGGCGTGCTGGCCGGACTGGTGGGCATCACCGCCGGCTGCGACCTCGTGTCGCCCGTGGGGGCCATCATCATCGGACTTGTGTGTGGTGTGGTGCTGGTCTATGCCATCGAGTTCATCGACCACCGCTTGTACATCGACGACCCCGTGGGCGCTTCGTCGGTACACGGTGTGTGCGGCATTCTGGGCACGCTCCTGACGGGTCTGCTCTCTACCTCTGGCGGTGCTTTCTACGGTAACGGCTGGGGATTCTTCGGCGCCGAGTGCTTCGGCATTCTCTGCATCGACCTTTGGGCAGCCGCCTGCGGCCTGGTGCTGTTCTACGGCATCAAGCGTCTGCACGGCCTGCGCGTCGACAGTCGCATCGAAGAGGAAGGGCTCGACATCTACGAACATGGTGAGAGTTGCTATAACTAATCATAAGAAAAAGGTATGAAAAAGATTGTTTTATTTGCAATGGGTCTGGTGCTGAGCAGCACCACCCTTGCACAGGATAAGGTGGAGACGACCATCAAGGCCGACTTCGTGAACGAGTATATCTGGCGCGGCCTGAAGTTGGGCGACGTGGCCGTGCAACCGACCTTCGGCGTAGGCTACCAAGGACTGTCGCTCTCGGCGTGGGGCAGCTTTGGACTGACCAACCCTGCCGACGCCAAGGAGTTCGACCTGACACTGAGCTACACCATCGGCGGACTGAACATCGGTGTGACCGACTACTGGTTCAGTGAAGGTCTGGAGCCCGAAGACAACTACTTCAGCTACAAAAGTGGGACCACCAACCACGTCTTTGAAGCCAACATCGGCTATGACTTCGGAGTGGCCTCGCTGCAATGGTACACCAATTTTGCAGGCAACGACGGCCTGAACAAGAGCGGCAAGCGGGCCTACAGCAGCTACGTGGAAGCCAGCGTGCCCTTCAAACAGGGCGGAGCCGAATGGACAGCGGCGGCGGGCATAGTGCCCTACGCCACCGGCTTCTACGACGTCAACAGTTTCGCGCTGACCAACCTGTCGGTCAGGGCCTCGAAAACCATCCAGATCACCAACAGCTTCGCCCTGCCACTCTTTGCACAGATTTCGGCCAATCCCGCTGCCAAGAAAGCCTACCTGGTTCTCGGTTTCACGCTGCAACCTTAATCTTCGCCAGGTATCGCCTCTCTTCCACCGCCGATGGTGGGAGAGAGGTCTTTTTTTCCTGCCCTGCCGTTTTTCATGGAATGCCGTTTCTCGGGCCTCGAAACGGTCGATCTCGGCGAATGATACTTTAGCGAGTTGTATTTTTTAACGAAACGACAGTTTTTTCACCAAACTGACTTTTCTTTTATCATAACAGGAACAACGTTTGGCCGTTTGCAGTTTTTTCGTTTCCTTTGCAACCAGTTATTCTTAACCCGACACAAAAAAGAGCAATGAGTACAGCGATATTGACCATTACGGGCAGCGACGGCACTGGCTTCTCTGGCGTACAGGCCGACATCAGGTATATCCACGAACTGGGCGGACATGCGGTTTCGGCCGTCACCTCTATCACGGTGCAGACCACGCTGGGCATCCAGCAGTTCTACGACCTGCCGGCCACGATTGTGCGCCAGCAGGTGGAGGCCATCGTTAACGACCTGCAGCCACAGGTGGTTAAGATTGGACTCTTGCGCCGCGCCGACGTGGTAGAGGCCGTGGCCGACGTACTGCGGCGCTACAGGCCGCGTCACGTGGTCTACGCACCGGTGCTGCACTCGGCTAAGGGCGAACTGTTGGTCAGCCCCGAGGTATTCAAGACCATTGAGCAGCTGCTGATACCCCTCTGCAGCATTGTCCTGGCAGCTTCCGATGTGCCACTCGACCCTCGGCGCCATGGCTATGCCAACCAGCTGGGTTCGGCCGTGGCCTACTTCCTGAGCATCGGCGAGACAGAGACCGATGCCATGCAGCACGCCAAAGCCTATCTGAGCCTGCAGCCCGTCAGCTACGTCAACGGCAACAGCCGCAGCGAGGAGCTCTACAACCAGTTTCTTTCTGCGGTGGAACAACACTTCCGCCACTATGCCGACGTGGCCTTCTATGCCGAGCAGCTCAACGTCAGTGCGCGCTATCTCGGCCAGGTGACCAGACGCGTCGGCGGCCGTTCGCCCAAGGCCATCATCGACGAGCGCATCGTCGGCGAGATAGCCGCCATGCTCACAGCCTCGCACACGCCGCTGAAAGAGATGGCCCAGCGGTTGGGCTTCTCGTCGCAGGCTCACCTGTCGCGCTTCTTCAAGAAGCACAAAGGCGTATCGCCCACGATTTTCCAACACAAAAAAACAATGATATGGCAAACGAAAGACAACAGTTGAACCGCCAGTTGGCTCAAATGCTGAAGGGCGGGGTGATTATGGATGTGACCACGCCCGAGCAGGCCCGCATTGCCGAGGAGGCCGGAGCCTGCGCCGTGATGGCCTTGGAACGTATCCCTGCCGACATCCGTGCGGCGGGCGGCGTGAGCCGCATGAGCGACCCGAAGATGATTCGCGGCATCCAGGAAGCGGTCTCCATCCCCGTGATGGCCAAGTGCCGCATAGGCCACACGGCCGAGGCACAGATTCTGCAAGCCATCGAGATTGACTACATCGACGAGAGCGAGGTGCTCTCGCCAGCCGACAACATCTACCACATCGACAAGACGCGCTTCGACGTGCCCTTCGTCTGCGGAGCCAAGAATCTGGGCGAGGCCCTGCGCCGCATTGCCGAGGGGGCCACGATGATTCGCACCAAAGGCGAACCGGGCACGGGCGATGTGGTGCAGGCCGTGAGCCACATGCGACTGATGCAGAGCGAGATACGCCGACTGGTCAGCATGAGCGGCGACGAGCTCTACGAGGCTGCCAAGCAGTTGCAGGCGCCCTACGAGCTGGTGTGCTACGTGCACGACAACGGCAAACTGCCCGTGGTGAACTTCGCCGCTGGCGGTGTGGCCACACCGGCCGACGCTGCACTGATGATGCAGCTCGGTGCCGAGGGCGTGTTTGTGGGCAGCGGCATCTTCAAGAGCGGCAACCCACGGAAGCGTGCTGCCGCCATCGTGCAGGCCGTGACCAACTATCAGGACGCCCGCATGCTGGCACAGTTGAGCGAGGATCTGGGCGAGCCCATGGTGGGCATCAACGAACAGGAGATAGAACTTCTCATGGCAGAGCGCGGAAAATGAAGATTGCCGTACTGGCCCTGCAAGGGGCATTCATTGAGCACGAACAGATGCTCCAAAGGCTGGGCGCCGACACGTTTGAAGTGCGACAGCTGGCCGACTGGCAGCTGCCCAAGGACGGCCTCATCCTGCCGGGCGGCGAGAGCACGGTGCAGATGCGACTGCTGCGCCTGCTCGGGCTGCTGGAGCCCATCCGCCAGGCCATTCTCGACGGGCTGCCCGTCTTAGCCACCTGCGCCGGCATGATTCTGCTGGCCGAAGGCCGACTGGGCACGATGGACATTCGCGTGCGGCGCAACGCCTACGGTCGGCAGTTGGGCAGTTTCCACGCCACGGGCACCGTCGAGGGCGTTGGCAGCCACGTGCCCATGACCTTCATTCGCGCCCCTTATATAGAAGATGTGGTCTCTGACCGCTGCCTGCCCATCGCCACCGTCGACGGCCATATCGTGGCCGCCCGCCAAGGCCGTCAAATAGCCACCGCCTTCCATCCAGAGCTCGACGGCGACACGCGTCTACATTGCCTCTTCTTAGAGCAATGCCATCTTTGTGACAGCATTTCTGGGGAAAATGACAATTTGTAAGGTTCCGCAGCTTTTTCGCGACTGAAAAGGGCGCTATTCGAGCGGTTACGGCATCGGAAACTTTACAAATTGTCAGACTGGCGCGGTTTTAACAATTAAAAGTAGTCACGGCCAATTGGCGAAAAAAGCCGAAATGCTTAACTTTGCAGTCCATAGAATTGATTTGTTTTATGGATACAAAGTACATTTTCGTCACAGGTGGCGTCGTTTCCTCGTTGGGGAAAGGCATCATCTCCGCCAGCATCGGCAAACTGCTGCAAGCACGCGGCTACAAAATCACTATCCAGAAGTTCGACCCGTACATCAACATCGACCCGGGTACACTCAATCCCTACGAGCATGGCGAATGTTATGTGACGGAGGACGGCATGGAGACAGATCTTGACCTCGGGCACTACGAGCGGTTCACCGGCATACGCACTACCCGCCATAACAGCATCACGACGGGACGCATCTACAAGACCGTCATTGACCGCGAACGCCGTGGCGACTACCTGGGTAAGACCATTCAGGTGGTGCCGCACATCACGGATGAGATAAAGCGGCGAATGCTTCGCGAAGATGTAGAGGAAGAGGAGTTGGACTTCGTCATCACAGAGGTCGGCGGCACCATCGGCGACATAGAGAGCGCACCGTTCATGGAAGCCATCCGTCAGCTTCGGTGGCAGTTGGGGCGCGACGCTGTCTGCGTACACCTCACATACGTTCCTTATCTGAAAGCTGCCGACGAA
>CACYME010000053.1 GCA_902775475.1 uncultured Prevotellaceae bacterium | reverse complement strand
GACCCCGCCAGTCAGGACTTTAGAGGGGTCAAAATAAAAAAGTTTTCGGGGGTCAACATCGCTTTGCCCTCGGGGGTCAAACGCGCTCGGCTTTTCCAACATGCCCTATATGGAGAAGGCCTCACAAGAGGAACTGCTCCAGATGCTGCCGCACAGATGGAAACTAAAGCACCCAGAGGCAGTCATCACCCAGGAGCAGCAATAGCACTACCACTACAGAATAACAACAGCAGCTACAGTCCAATGAGATTGTAGCTGCTGTCACTATACTATATAGATATTAGTACCTGTACTTGGCCGAATGCTTACACTTTTTCAAAATTACGAAAATTTCTTTCATGAGTTAAGAGGTCTGAGGCGTTACTATGTCCCCTCGGAGTCTGAAAAATCTCTAATTTTCCTCCTCGTCGTGCTGCTATTCGGCAGAAAAGGCGTAACTTTGCGGAGTGGAAAAGACGATGAAGACACGACTATACCTGATGCGCCACGGCGAGACGGTGGATAATGTGAGGCAGGTGATGCAGGGTCAGACGCAGGGTGAGCTGACCGCCGAGGGCCGACGGCAGGCCCGGCAGGTGAGCGAGGAGCTGGCGGCGTTGCACATAGACACCGTGGTGTCGAGCGACCTGAAACGCTCGTTCGACACGGCATGTATCGTGGCCGAGCCACACGCCCTGAAAGTGGCGACCACGCCCCTGCTACGCGAGCGCGACTGGGGCGACTTCACGGGCCGATATATCCCTGACCTGAAAGGCCAGCCCTTCCCCGACGATGTGGAGCGGTTGGAACAGCTGCTCCATCGTGCCCGGCTGTTCCTGCACTATATATATAAGGAGTATCAGGGGCTGACGGTGCTGGCCGTCGGTCACGGCATCATCAACAAGGCCATACAGGCCGTTTTCTATGGCAAACAGATGAGCGAAGTGGCGCGCATGATGAATGCCGAGGTGCGCCTGCTGGTGATGGAACACGACCCGCTGAGAGCACGAATGGCAAGAAATGAGGGGTCCGGACAGAAAAAGTGAAAGAAAATTTGGTCGTTTCGCAACAATTTGATAACTTTGCAGGCCTAAACCAAACACTAAGCGTAAGAATCCTCCGTCGCCACCTCGCGTAGCTGGCGTTTTGGGTCAAGAAGTAAACGGTGGTAAGCACCAGGCGTCCTGCCCTCGAGCAGGGTGGGCATGGCTCAAGGGGATAATCATTAAAACTTTTAAACAAAAACCATTATGGCAGAAATGAATTTTGGTGGTGTCATCGAGACCGTGGTCACCAGCAAGGAGTTCTCGCTTGAGAAAGCACGTGAAGTATTGAAAGACGAGGTCATCGCCGTCATCGGCTATGGCATCCAGGGGCCGGGCCAGGCTTGCAACCTGCGCGACAACGGCTTCAACGTCATTGTTGGCCAGCGTCAGGGCAAGACCTTCGACAAGGCCGTGGCCGACGGCTGGGTGCCTGGCAAGACGCTCTTCAGCATCGAGGAGGCCGCCCAGAAGGGCACCATCCTGTGCATGCTCCTCAGCGATGCCGGTCAGATTCAGGTGTGGCCAACCATCAAGAAGCACCTCACGCCGGGCAAGACGCTCTACTACAGCCACGGCTTTGCCATCAACTGGAGCGACCGCACGGGTGTCGTTCCCCCGAAGGATGTCGACGTCATCCTCGTAGCCCCGAAGGGCTCTGGCACCAGCCTTCGCACGATGTTCTGCGAGGGTCGCGGCCTGAACTGCTCGTATGCCGTCTACCAGGACGCCAGCGGCAAGGCCGAGGAGAAGACCATCGCCTTCGGCATCGGCATCGGTGCGGGATATCTGTTCAAGACCACGTTTGAGCGCGAGGCCACCAGCGACCTCACTGGCGAGCGCGGCTCGCTGATGGGCGCCATTCAGGGATTGCTGCTGGCTCAGTATGAGGTGCTGCGCGAGCACGGACACTCGCCCTCGGAGGCTTTCAACGAGACCGTCGAGGAGCTCACCCAGAGCCTTGGCCCGCTCTTCGGCGAGCGTGGCATGGACTGGATGTATGCCAACTGCTCGACCACAGCCCAGCGTGGTGCACTCGACTGGGCTCCCCGCTTCCACGATGCCATCAAGCCCGTCATGGAGTGGCTCTACCTCTCGGTGAAGAGTGGCATCGAGGCACAGATCAGCATCGACGCCAACTCGAAGCCCGACTATCGTGCCGGTCTTGAGAAGGAGCTGGAGGCCATGCGCAACCAGGAGATGTGGCAGGCAGGTGCCGTGGTGCGCCAGCTGCGTCCGGAGAACAGCGTGGACTAAAAAAGCCTCTCCTCCGACTGCCTCTCCGGCCTCACCCCGGCCCCTCTCCTACTGTAAGGGGAATAGTTACGGGCAGGCCGACGCGCTTGAAAACTATACACATGAGAATAATAGAAATCAAATCCTTAGAAGAGCCGGGCATTCAGATGTTCGGCTCTTTAACTGAGGCACAATTGCGAAGCAGGCTGAACCCTTCCAAGGCGGTGTTCATTGCCGAGAGCCCGAAGGTAATCAGCGTGGCACTCCATGCGGGGATGGAGCCGGTGGCCCTGCTCTGCGAACGGCGGCACATCGAGGGCGACGCCCGCGACATCATTGCCCGCTGCCCAGAGACAATGCCCATCTACACCGGCGAGCGGGAGCTTTTGGCGAAGCTGACGGGCTACACGCTGACACGAGGCGTGCTATGCGCCATGCGAAGGCCTGAGGCCTGTAGTGCCGAAGCGCTGCTCGCCAGGCTATGCAAGTCCGACGATGGCCCGAAGCGTGAGTATGCCTGTCACCAGCAAGACCCGTTGCGCGTGGTGGTCATCCAGAGCGTATGCGACACCACCAACATCGGGGCCATCTTCCGCTCGGCGGCAGCCCTGGGCATCGATGCCGTGCTGCTCACGCCCGACTCGTGCGACCCGCTGAACCGCCGGGCCGTGCGTGTCTCGATGGGATCGGTCTTCCTGGTGCCCTGGACGTGGCTACCCGAGGACTACAACGAGTTGTTCCATCGTTTTGGCTTCAAGACGGTGGCGATGGCCCTCACCGACCAGTCGGTACCCCTCGACGACCCCGCATTGAAAGCGGAGCCTCGCCTGGCCATCATTATGGGTACCGAGGGCGACGGCCTACCCCACTCGACCATAGAAAAAGCAGACTACACCGTGCGCATACCCATGCAACACGGTGTAGACTCGCTTAACGTGGCAGCTGCTGCCGCCGTCGCCTTCTGGGAGCTGAGAAATGGAAAATGAGTTTACCAGAGCGGCAGACGCTGCTCCTTGGGGATGTACATCTTGTTGTCTGGCGTGACGCCGAAGGCCTCATACCAGGCATCGATGTGTGGCAGAGCGCCGTTCACGCGCCAGCGGCCGAGGGCGTGAGGGTCGCTCTTCGTGCGGTTGCGAATCTCCTCGTCGGTGATGTTGCCAGCCCATACGCCAGCATAGGCAAGGAAGAAGCGCTGGTCGGGCGTGAAGCCTTGCTCATCGGCCAGCGGAGCGTCAGCCGTAGCATTCTTGAAGGCGGTATAGGCCACCCGCAGGCCTCCGTGGTCGGCCAGGTTCTCACCGAGCGTCAGCCGTCCGTTGGCGTTCAGGCCGGGCAGCACCTCGATGGCCGAGAAGAAGTCGGCATACTTGTCGGTGCGCTCCTTGAAGTTGGCTCCGTCCTGATCCGTCCACCAGTCGTTCATGTTGCCGTCCTTGTCGTACTGGCGGCCCTGGTCGTCGAATCCGTGCGTCATCTCGTGACCGATGACCACGCCGATGGCACCGTAGTTGAAGGCATCGTCGGCCGTCATGTCGAAGAACGGGGGCTGAAGGATGCCGGCGGGGAAGCAAATCTCGTTGGTCGTGGGGTTATAGTAGGCGTTGACCGTCTGGGGGTACATGTACCACTCGTCCTTGTCGACGGGCTTACCTGCCTTCTGCTCGATGTTCCACTTGTTCCAGAAGCGGCTGCACTCGTGCATGTTCTCCAAGAAGGACTTGGCGGGGTCGATGTTCAGGTCTGAGAGGTCAGTCCACTTGTCGGGATAGCCTACCTTGACGTAGAACGTAGCCAGTTTGTCGAGGGCGTTCTGCTTGGTAGAGTCGCTCATCCAGTCCTGCGCCTTGATGCGCTCGGCCAGTGCCTCCTGCAGGTTGCCCACGAGCTTCACCATGCGCTCCTTGGCCTCCTTGGGGAAATACTTCTCCACGTAGATTTTTCCGATGGCCTCGCCCATCTGGCGCTCTATCTGGCTCACGGAGCGGCGCCAGAGCGGATGGTCCTCCTGACGGCCCGACATGACCTTGCCGAAGAACTCGAAGTTGGCCTGCTGAACGGCGCTCGAGAGCATGCCGGCGGCATCGAGAATCTGCCCCCACTCCATGTAGTCACGATACTCGTCGACGGTCATGTTGTCCACGATGCGGTCGGCACCGGCCAGGAACTCCGGCTGGCCCACGACGAGCGTCTCGAAGTACTTGGTCTCGATGCCCTTGGCGTTCATCTGCTTCTCGAATTGCAGGTGAGGATAGGCTTTCAGGAAGTCCTCGAGCGACATCTTGTTGTAGTTGCGCTGGGGGTCGCGGAGCTCGGTGCGCGAACGCGAGACGAGTGCGAGCTGGGTCTCCAGGCGCATGATGTTGTCGCGCTTCTTCTGGGCCTGCTCCTCGGTGAATCCGAAGAGCTGGAACATGCGCACGATGTGCTTCTTGTACTCCTCGCGGATGTTGGCCGTGGCCGAGTCGTTCTCCAGATAGTAGTCCTTCTGCCCCAGTGCCAGACCGCCCTGGCTGACGCTCAGGATGTTCTTCGTGGCCTCCTTCTCGTCGGCGCCCAGATAGGCCCCGTAGAACTCGCTATCGCCGTAGGGAGCCAGCTCCAGCTGAATGGCGAAGAGGTCGTCCTTGGTCTTGGCCTCCTCCATGCGGTTGATGATGCCCATAGCGGGAGCCACGCCGTCCTGGTCGCGCTTCACGCTGTCCATCGCCAGTTTATAGAGGTCGCTCAGCTTCTGTTCGGGCGTTCCGGCCTCGAACTTGTTCTTCAGCAGTTCGTCGAGGATGCCGTTCAGGCGCTTGTTGTTCTCCTCGCCGAGCACGTCGAACGAGCCATAGCGCGAATAGGCGGCGGGCAGCGGGTTGTTCTTCATCCATCCGCCGCAGGCATACTCATAGAAGTCATCGCCGGCAACGGCGGTGGTGTCGAGATTGCTGAGGTCGATGCCCGACTTCAGCGCGGTGTTGTTGCTTGTGCAGGCCATCATGGTAGCCATTGATGCAGCTGCAATCATGAGTTTTGCTTTCATTGTGTTGATATTTAGGATTAATGTTGAGATAGTTCTTCCAACTCTTCCGACAGCTGTTCCCAGCGCTCCACCTCCTCGTCGAGGGCGCGCTTCGTGTCGGTGTATTCCGTGACGAGGGTCATGTCGCTGGCCTTCGCGGGGTCGCAGAGCAGCTCGTCGAGCTCCTTCAGGCGCTGCTCCATCTTCGCTATCTTCTTCTCCGAGTCCTCAACGGCACGCTCGGCCTTGCGCAGCTGGTTGCGCTGTTGCTTATAAGAGGCCCCCCCTACGGCCCCCGAGGGGGCTTCTTTAGTCTTGCAGGCCGTAGGAGCTGCTTTGGGGGCTACGGTAGTGGTGGCTTTCTCTGGGGAGGAAAGGAGGGTCTGGTGGTACGTCAGATACTCATAGATGCCGCCGATGTGCTCGCGCACCCGTCCGCCGCCGAACTCGAAGACCTTGGTGACCAGCCCGTCGAGGAACTCGCGGTCGTGGCTGACGATGATGGCCGTGCCATCGAAGGCGCGTATGGCCTCCTTCAGCACGTCCTTCGAGGGCATGTCGAGGTGGTTCGTGGGCTCGTCGAGGATGAGCAGGTTCACCGGCTCAAGCAGCAGGCGAATCATGGCCAGACGGCTGCGCTCGCCTCCGCTGAGCACCTTCACCCGCTTGTCGGCATTCTCGCCGCCAAACATAAACGCCCCCAGGATGTCGTTGATGCGCAGGCGGATGTCGCCACGCGCCACGTTGTCGATGGTCTCGAAGACGGTGAGGCTCTCGTCGAGCAGCTGCGCCTGGTTCTGGGCGAAATAGCCTATCTGGACGTTATGGCCCACCTTCAGGTTGCCGTCGAAGGGTATCTGCCCCATGATGCACTTCACGAGCGTCGACTTGCCCTCGCCGTTCTTTCCCACGAAGGCCACCTTCTCACCGCGCTTGATGGTCAGGTTCACGTGGTCGAAGACCACGTGGTCGTACTCCTTTCTCACCTCGTCGCAGATGATGGGATAGTCGCCCGAGCGCAGGCAGGGGGGGAACTTCAGGTGCATGGCCGAGTTGTCCACCTCGTCCACCTCGATGGGCACCATCTTCTCCAGCTGCTTCACCTTCTGCTGCACCTGCACGGCCTTCGTGGCCTGATAGCGGAAGCGCTCAATGAACGCCCTCATGTCGGCCATCTCCTTCTGCTGGTTCTCGTAGGCCCTCAGCTGCTGTTCGCGCCGCTCCTGCCTGAGCGTCACGTATTCGTTGTACTTCACGCGGTAGTCAATCACCCGTCCGCAGCTAATCTCCAGCGTGCGGTTCGTCACGTTGTTGATGAACGCGCGGTCGTGGCTCACCAGCACCACCGCCGAGGGCGACGTGGCCAGCAGCTGCTCCAGCCACTGGATAGACTCTATGTCGAGGTGGTTCGTGGGCTCGTCGAGCAGCAGCACGTCGGGCCGCTCAAGCAGAATCTTCGCCAGCTCTATGCGCATGCGCCAGCCGCCTGAGAACTCGCTCGTGGGGCGGTCGAAGTCGGTGCGCTCGAAGCCCAGGCCCACGAGCGTGCGCTCCAGCTCGGCCTCGCGGCTCTCCACGCCCATCATCAGCAGGCGCTCGTGCTCCGTGGTGTAGCGCTCCACCAGCTCCATGTAGGCAGGGCTCTCATAGTCCGTGCGCTCGTTCATCTGCCGCTCCAGGGCCTCCACGCGAGCCTTCAGCCGCGCAATGCTGGCAAAGGCCTTCTGCGTCTCCTGGCGCACCGTCGTCTCGTCCTGTAGCTTCATCACCTGCGGAAGATAGCCTATCGTGCAGTCGGTGGGCACGGCGACCGTTCCCTCCGTGGGGCGCTGCTGGCCGCACAGAATCTTCAGCATCGTCGACTTCCCCGCCCCGTTCTTGCCCACAAGGGCGATGCGGTCGCGGTCGTTCACAACGAAGCTCACGTCGCTGAACAGCGGCTTCACGCCGAACTCCACTTTTAATCCTTCTACTGAAATCATCATTATTCGAATAACCGCCTGCAAAGGTACGAATTTTTCTTGCAATACCATATAAATATAGGTAAAAATTTACATGCGCAAACGGCGCGAATGTCGGCAAAGTTTTGTATCTTTGCACCCGATTCGGGGAAAACATCCCGAGCAACAAAAAACCTACCGAAAACCGACATGAACATTTTTGCACGACTCATAGCCGAACGGCTGAACATCGACGAGAAGAGCGCCGAGGGCACGCTGGCCCTGCTCGACGAGGGCTGCACCATCCCCTTCATTGCCCGCTACCGCAAGGAGCGCACCGGCGGCCTCGACGAGGTGCAGATAGCCGCCATCAGCGACCACTACGACCGCCTGAAGGACATACAGAAGCGCAAGGACACGGTGCTGAAGACCATCGCCGACCAGGGCAAGCTGACGCCCGAACTGGAGAAGCGCATCGCCGACTGCTGGGACGCCACCGAGCTCGAGGACATCTACCTGCCCTTCAAGCCCCGCCGCCGCACCCGTGCACAGGTGGCCCGCGAGCAGGGCCTCGACCCCCTGGCACAGCTCATCCTCCTCCAGCGCGAGACCGACCTGGAGCGCGCCGTCAGGCCCTTCATCGTGGGCGACGTGAAGGATGCCGCCACCGCCCTCAGGGGAGCCCAGGACATCATCGCCGAGACCGTCAGCGAAGACGAGCGCTCGCGCCAGCAGCTACGCGGCAGCTATCGCCGCACGGCCATCATCACCTCGCGCGTGGTCAAGGCCAAGGCCGACACCGACGAGGCCGCCAAATATAGCGACTACTTCGACTGGCAGGAGCCCCTGCGCCGATGCTCCGGCCACCGCCTGCTGGCCATGCGCCGCGGCGAGGCCGAGGGCATCCTCCGCCTGAGCATCGACCCCGCCGACGACCAGGAGTGCATCGACCGCCTCCAGCGCCAGTGGGTGCGCTCGCAGAACAAGGCTGGCCGACTCGTGGGCGAGGCCGTGGAAGACGCCTACCGACGACTGCTGAAACCCTCCATTGAGACCGAGTTCAGCAACCTCAGCAAGGAACAGGCCGACGAAGAGGCCATCAGCGTCTTCGCCGAGAACCTGCGCCAGCTCCTCCTCGGGGCACCCCTCGGCCAGAAGCGCGTCATGGGCATCGACCCCGGCTTCCGCACAGGGTGCAAGGTCGTATGCCTCGACGCACAGGGCAACCTGCTCCACCACGAGGCCATCTTCCCCCACCCTCCCGTGAACCGCCGCATGCAGGCCACCGTGCACATCCAGCAGCTCCTCGAGCAATACCACATCGAGGCCATCGCCATCGGCAACGGCACCGCCAGCCGCGAGACCAAGGCCTTCATCGAGGACGTGCTCCACGAGATGCGGGCGAAGGTAGGCCTCTACGTCGTCAGCGAGGACGGCGCATCCGTCTATTCCGCCTCGAAGGTGGCCCGCGACGAGTTCCCCGACGAGGACGTCACCGTGCGCGGAGCCGTCAGCATAGGGCGCCGACTCATGGACCCCCTGGCCGAGCTGGTGAAGATTGACCCGAAGAGCATCGGCGTGGGCCAGTACCAGCACGACGTGGACCAGACGAAGCTCCGTCACCAGCTCGACCACACCGTCGAGAGCTGCGTCAACCAGGTGGGCGTCAACGTCAACACCGCCTCCAGCCACCTCCTACAATATGTCAGCGGCCTCGGCCCCGTGCTGGCCAAGAACATCGTCGACTACCGGCGAGAGCACGGCCCCTTCACCAGCCGTGCACAGCTGAAGAAAGTGCCGCGCCTTGGCCCCGCCGCCTTCCAGCAGTGTGCCGGCTTCCTGCGCATCCCCGGAGCCAAGAACCCCCTCGACAACAGCGCCGTGCACCCCGAGAGCTACCCCATCGTGGAGCAGATGGCTCGCGACCAGGGATGCACCGTCGGCGACCTCATCGAGCAGAAAGACCTGCGCGCACGCATCGACATCAGCAAGTACATCACCCCCGACGTGGGCCTGCCCACCCTCACCGACATCATGCACGAGCTCGAGAAGCCCGGCCGCGACCCCCGCGAGCAGCTCGAGGCCTTCGAGTTCGACCCACGCGTCCACACCATCGACGACCTCGAGGAGGGCATGATTCTGCCCGGCATCGTGACCAACATCACCAACTTCGGCGCCTTCGTCGACATCGGCGTCCACCAGGACGGCCTCGTTCACATCTCGCAGATGGCCCCGCGCCGCATCGCCCACCCCACCGACGTGGTGAAGCTCCACGAGCACGTCACCGTCAAGGTCATCGAGGTGGACCGCCGCCGCCAGCGCATCGCCCTGAGCATGAAGCAGGTATAGTTAGGGCAAGCAACATAGCAAGAGCAACAGCAGCGGGGCAGACTTCGACGTGAAGCCTGCCCGCTTTTGTTTTCTCCTTACTCTGCTGGTGCTTTTTTGAAACTGTCATCTGTCATCTGTAAGATGTAGCCGCGATGCAGCCACTGGCTGAGCATGTTGCCCGTTCCCTCGTCGCCCTTCCCCACCTGCCGTCGCACCTTGGCAGCATCTTGTCGGGTGAACACATCGGGCAGCAACTGCAACAGGTTGCGCGGCCCACGCTTCGAGGTCTGAGGCTGGCTGTCGGCTTGTCTAATCAGGTCTCCAAAGAAGCGCATCTTCAGCCACAGGTCGTAGTGCAGGCTCCATCGGCAGAATCCCTCGATGGCGTGCTCCCACTTCATGCCGTTGGCGGCGTAGAGGCAGCACGCTTTCCTGAAGGCATGCACCAAGGCCCGGTGGGTCAGGTTGTCGTACACCTCGTCCTGCGTCTTCGAGATGTACTGGTCGCACTCTTCCTTCAGACGTTCCATCAGCTTTCGAGCCTGTCGGCAGTCACGCTCGCCTGTGGCAGCCATGAGCCGCTCTATGTAGGGCTTCAGAGCAGCATCATAGCGCTCGTCGTAGCGTCCATAGACGGGTATGGGAGCACCCAGAGGCTGGTAGGGCGTTGTAGCCATGCAGACGCGGCTCACAGGGCCATCGATGAGGATATGGCGAAACATCTGCAGCAATCGGCCAATGGTGACGCTGGCGTTCCAGTTCAGGCAGAGTGGCCCCTGATAGTTCACGCTCTGCTGTCCTGCCCGCTCCTGTCCGAAGGGGTTGTCCTCGTCGTCGGCCAGCTTCAGGTTCAGGAACGTGCAGTTGCTGCCCGCCTTCCCCTCAACGCCGTACCACTGCTCGAACTCCACCAGATGGGTGTAGATGAAAGCCCCCTGAGCATCGTCCATCAGCTGAGCCAGACGTGCTGCCGTCAGGTTCGAGCTCACACACTGAATCACCAAGTCGGAGGGGCGCTGAGGCTTAGCCTTGGTGGAGGCCTTCGAGTTATACTCCTCGTTGAACTGCTTCAGGCGCTCGCGGTTCTCAGCGTCGCGGGCCTTCATGGGAGCCAGCAGGTGCTTCAGCGGCTGCTTCAGGCAGGTGTCTTTGCCCGTGCCCGTAGGGGCTGCCACCAGGCAGTTGCTGCGCAGTTCGCGATACTGGTTGTCGATGTAGAGGAAGCTCAGGTTGCGCGGATAGGTGCACAGCGGGGGAAACATGGCCTGGGCCACCGTAGCCTTCTGGTCGAGGGGTGTGCGCGAGGTGACGGCCTTCACACAGCCCGGCAACTGCTGTGGCAGCATGGGGGGATAGGGATTGGTGTAGATGTCGGAGAGCGATGCCGTATCGCCATAGACGGCACTGACAGCCTCGGCCGCCGCAGCCACGCTCACCTTGTCGTCCATGCGCTGGCTCTGGGCAAACCATCGCTGTTGCACAAGGTTCAGCGGACGGTTCGTGTCGCTATACTTGCTGTAGATGTCGTTCACCAGCGTGGTGATGTCGGCATTGTGGCTGTAGCTGCCCATCTTCTCCTCCAGCCACCCTTGGAAGGCAGCCTGCGGAACCAGTGTCGATACGGCCATCCCGATGATTTTCACCGTGGTATGACGGCCTCCCTCCTGCGTCAGGTCGGAGTCCTTCAGCCCCTTCTCGGCCATGCACGAGGCCAGGATGTGGCGCTGGCCAGCGGTGGGGGGGACGGGGGCCTCAGGAGATGCTGAGGGCACGGCGGCAGAGGGCACGAGGGCAGAGGGGGCGGCGGCAGAAGGCGCGGGGGCAGAGGGGACGAGGGGTGAGGGCGCGGGGGCAGCCTCGCCGGTGTCCTCCCAGGGACGGTAGTGCTTGTTGGCCTTCTTGGCTCCGGGGGGTACCTGCTCCTGCCCGTTGCGCTCGCGTTCCTTCAGTCGCAGGTATTCGGCGTGGGCCTCCTCGTGGCTCAGCTGCTCGTCGAACAAGGCATCACTGAGCAGCGGCGTGGTAGCGTCGTTGATGGGGCCATGAAACACCACGCGGTTGCACTCCTTGTTTTGTGTGTCCATCTCGGTGTGCAGGGCCATGCTGAGGCTTACCTGACACTCCAGGATGGTGCGCCCGGGCTGGCGACGAGCCACCACGTGGACACCATCGCTGGCCGACACGCTCACCTCCAGCAGCTGCAACTCCTGCTGTCGGGCCAGCAGCTGCCCGATAATCGCCTGGCACTCCTGCTGTGACCGGCAGTCAATGTCGTGAAAGAAAGTATTGCTCACCGTCTGACAGCCCTTCAGCGGCTCACCATCGGCCAGCAGCGCATTGTAGTTTACCTGCACCAGACGGTGCTTGTAGACGTCCTCATGCGTCTGGTGATACAAGTCCCAGTTGCGCTGGTTCTCTTCACTGTTGCAGCAGCTCACCAGCTGCTCGCGGTTCTCGATGCGGCGGGCCACCTTGTGCCCGCCAGCATCTGTCACAATCAATGTAATCATAGCGTAGTGTTGTTTCTGTCAATCAGTTCATATAAGAGTTGGTTCATCGCACTGCTCCCCATCAGCTTCGCCATCAGCTCCACCGTCTCGCTGACGAATGCCCGCTGCCAGTCGATGTGCTCGGCCGAGAAGACCTTGAGCGTCAGCTGCACGCCGTGGTCGCGGGTGCCCGAGAGCCTGCCGTGAGCCGCCTTGCAGATGAGCAGGGCGTTGTTGCGCACACGGGGCTTGCTGGGCACGAAGTAGAACGTGCCGCTACGCATCAGCTGAGCCATCCCACCACTGTTCATTCTTGCCAGCTCCTGCCCCTGAGGGTCGTCGGGATGAAATTCGAAAACCATCCTGCCGTTAGCGTCGGGCGTGATGCTGCCCACGCCGCTCAATAAAATAGTATGACTGTCCATATCGCTCATTATTATATTAGTTTAAGCATGTCTGTTGCCGTCGTCTCTTGATACATCTGGCCGTTCACCTCGCGCACCTGGAACCTCAGCGAGGCTGCCACCAGTTCGCCAGCATAGAATCGGCACAGCGCCAGATTACCCCAGAGCACGCAAGCGTACTCGTCGGTATAACGTCCACCAAGCTCTCGGAGCCTGACCACACTCTTGGCCACCTGGCCACCCTCTGCCTTCTGAGAGGCAACGTAGGTCGCTTCACTGTTAGGCGACACTACCTGAAGAATTCTTGTCATTCTTGTCGTGTATATTAATTGTTGTGTGTGAGACGCGTCTCGATGCCCTCCATCCCTTATAGTCGACATAGAAAAGAAGAAGCACCGCAGCCCCGATTATCGGAACCGCAGTGCAAAGTTATCGATTTTTATCTTTACGAAGAAGTGTTGCTACGTGTAATAATCTGGAATACAATAAAATACAAGTAAAAACAATCTGGCTGAAAGTTTTTGCACAAGTTTATGAAAGAAAATGAGGAACCGACCTGCGCCGATTCCTCTATTCCTGTCGTGCTTGCGCCCAAGGGGGGCCTTATTCCACTTGGCTATTCCAATTCTGCTCCGTCTTCTCATAGATGTTGCTTTCGTGCAGAATCAGCCATAAGTCGTGTTTTCTGCTCAACTCTGATATTTTCTTTTCCTTCACCATTTGGTTCACCTTGGCAGTTATTTGTGTTCCCTTCATCCCTTGGATACTCATCAGGAACTCCGTTGCCACCTCTTCCGAGCCGTAGAAGATGGGCTTCAACTTCTCTATGATAGCCTGCTGCTTCTCGTCGGGCACGGTGGCTTTCCCATCACCAAATTTCTGATAGCACACATCCCCCTCGTTCATAGCGATAATCTGGCGTACACCGCTCAGGTCGGCCCCTTGGAACATGCCCTGCACCATTGCTTGTTTCTCTTCCTGTGTCATGCTAAACTCCTTTCTTTGTATAAACCACGTCACCCTCGTTCACTCCCACCATCTGTGCCACGCTGCCTACGGCAAAGGTGGAATGCTTCTCTCCTGCGTAGTCGTTGTGGATAGTGATGGTGTTGGAGGCAGGTGCCCCCCATACCGGCTGCTCGGCGTGATGCGCCTTGATGCGTGCCAGCTCCAGCTCGTGGGCGCGCTGGCGTTCCTGCTCGGCCTGTTGCTGGGCCTGTTGCTGCTGCCTGGCTTTGGCGAGCACTTTTGAACATTGGCGCTCCACATCGGGCCAATAAGAGCATGCCGAGAAGAGACTTCGCGCCACATCGTAGTCGCGCTCCACTTCGTCCAGACGATTCAACCCCCTCTGACGGATTTCCTTTTTCAGTGACGCCGCCATTTCCTTCCCTACAGCGTCCGCCGAGTTGTCGGACGCATTCTGAGTAGTGCTGAGCTTCATGGATTTCTGAGCTGACATAGGTTGCTGCGTGGTTGTCTAACGATTTTTTACTATTCTCTCTCTCATGTTGGTTGGGTGTGTTTTGAAGGTTTTTTGTTAATCCTGATGTTTCAGTACTTAATTTAAGATAGTCCAGATTGACTGTGATGTCGCCCAATATTGGCAACGTCATCTCATTGTTGACTATCCGCACCAACATTTCAAGGTAGGAACTGATTCGTGTAAATGAAATTTGTAATGGAATCATATGAATAATTTTATCATTGACTGCAAAAGTACAACAAAGTTTACTAAAATAGGCACAATATAAATATAATATTGATAAATATAATATCTCATTGATATATGTCAAGGATTTTCAGCGGCAAAACCACACGCTCAGGCTCATTTGAACCTAATTCGTATGATACCCCCACAACAATAGGGGGGGCTACCTCGCACATGAGGAAGCCCCCGCCCTTTTTCAACTGTCATCTGTCATCTGTAAGGCGTGGCACCAGCTCTCTACAATGCCACCTTGAATGCGCGACTGCCCACCTTCACGATGTAGAGCTGCTCAGGAGAAAGGCGCAGGCTGACGTCGCCCTGAGCTGAAGGAAGGCTGCTGACGAGCTTGCCATCGGCTATTGAGCGTGGACGCGCGCAAAATCATCACTCCACAGCCCTTTTCTGCCTTTTTGAGGGGGTGCTGAAGAGGGGGTTTTAGAGGCATATCGTGACAGATGACAGATGACAGTTTTGTTTTAGCATGCTGGCATAGCCACAGAAGGTCTTTCAAAAATCGTAACTATCTAATATTCAACTATATATATATTTATAAATAACTATATATATATTATTTTTTATAGATTTTTCTATTAAATATACATCTGTTTAGGCTAAAAAGCCCCATTTCCACCCTACACCCCCCCTCTTCTCAGGAGAGCATTGTGCCGCTTACGAAAACAGTAGATGATACTGGCGCGCCCAGCCCCCCACCAAAACAAACTGTCATCTGTCATAACTGTCACGCGCCGCCTCGCCCCTCGCTAATCGGCGGCGTTTCCAGAGGTAAACGGCGGCGTTTCCGCGAGCCAGCGGGGCGTTTACAAAGTTTAACGCTACGATGGCATAAAAAGCTGAAAATAAATGGAAAAATATTTGGTGGTTAAAGAAAAAATTCGTAACTTTGTAACCGTAATCCAGCGCGCGGATTCAGAGAGAGAAAGAACTTTAGTAATCAACCATTAAAAACACATTTTCAGAGTTATGTTAGAGATTGACTTCTACAAGAACAAGAACCAGGAGAGCCGCCAGTTCGGCAAGGTCTACGGACGCGTGCACAACAAGGAGCCGTGGGAGATTGACCGCCTGGCCGAGCACATCGCCGTGCACGGCAGCCCCTACACGCGCGACGTCATCTATGCGGTGCTCATC
>CACYME010000052.1 GCA_902775475.1 uncultured Prevotellaceae bacterium | reverse complement strand
CGCTTCTTTCGGATAAACATAGTGCAAAGTTAGTGCGGGTCACTCACATTTGCAACTTTTTGGCTCCCAACTGCTTGATTTTTAGGATAGTTTAATTTTAGAGGCAGAGAAGCGCGGAAAACAGGTGGAGTCACGGTTGTGGTTCTGGGACTTTTTTGGGGTATCTATCCTTCCCGTTCTCTCTTTTTTGTTGACTTTTGAAACAAAGAAAATGCAAAAATAGTTGTATGCTAATGCGAAGATTTCAGAAAAAATGTGTATCTTTGCGGAAACAATAGTAACGAAGAAGACATGAAGCTTAGATTCACTATACATTATAGGACAGAATGGGGACAGCAACTGACTATCCAGCTGACCTATCAGCAGCAGTATGGACAGGAGCGGCATTCCCGTGTAGTGATGCAGACAGAAGATGGCGACCTCTGGCATGCAGAGACTGCTGCTGTAGATTCCCGCCGTGTACCTATTAAGTCCTTTTCATATAGATATGTAGTGGAAGACGGCGATGGGCATGAATTGCGCACGGAATGGGATGCCGTGCCACGCTGCTATCCCTTCGACCCTTCGAAGACATTCACGATGAATGACCAATGGCGCGACCTTCCCCTTCCAGCCCACCTATACAGCAGTGCTTATGAGGTTACCCAAGGGATAACGCTTCCCGGTGATACGGAAAGGCAGCTTCCGCTTTTCCGAAAGTCACTGCTTTTTCGCGTTTCGGCTCCACAGTTGTTGCATGGGCAGCAATTAGCTATCATTGGCAGCCATCCTGCGCTCGGCTCGTGGAGTCCTGCCCGTTACCAGCTGATGCATCTTACTGGACATCATGAGTGGACGCTGACACTCAATGCCGATGCACTTCAGCTGCCTTTTGAGTACAAGTATGTGGTTGTTGATTCAGCTACCCATCAGTTGCTTCAATGGGAGGAGGGTGACAATAGGATAGTAGAGGGAACGATCGTAGATGGCGAAGTGCTGGTGCTTACCGGCGATGCCTTGCGTCTGAAAGAAAAGGCTTGGCGCGCAGCAGGTGTCAGCATTCCTGTCTTTGCGTTGCGCAGCGAGAACAGCTGTGGAGTGGGGGACTTTGGTGACCTCTATCGTTTTATCGACTGGGCGGCCGAGGTAGGCATGAAGGTCATCCAGCTTCTTCCAATAAACGACACGACGAACACCCACCAATGGGGTGACTCTTATCCCTACAATATCATGTCGCCCTTTGACCTGCATCCTCACTATATCGACTTGAATCAGCTGGGCCCCCTGAAAGACAAGCAACGAATGACCGCCTTCCGTCGGCAGCAGAGCGAGTTAAATGCACTTGGTTACAGTGATTATGAAGCTGTAGACAGGGTGAAAATGGATTACGTGAAAGCCTATTACGAAGAAAGGTGCGACGGGAAGCAGTCTTTCCACGAATTCCTACAGCAGCAGCTTCACCAGCAGCTGTTGCGTGCTGCCGACCACGCCCGTGAGCTGGGCATCGTGCTTATGGGCGATTTGCCAATTGGCGTCAGCCGTGACAGTGAGGAAGTGAAGGAGCATCCCGACTTTTTCAACCTTGACAGTCAGACGGGTGCTCCACCAGATGCCTTTTCACCTTCGGGTCAGAACTGGGGATTCCCCACCTATAACTGGGGAGCGGAAGGCTTCGAAGCCTGGCTTGCAAAACGCATGAAGTGGATGGAGCAATATTTCACGGCACTGCGTATAGACCATGTGCTGGGCTTCTTCCGCATCTGGGAAATCCCCAGCGACCAGCTCTTCGGCACGATGGGCCATTTCTCGCCTGCATTGCCTTTGACATCGGGGGAGATAGAATACTTTGGCATGCCTTTCCGACGCGACTTCCTCACACGCCCTTTCATCAACGACCGTATCATTGACCGCATCTTCGGCATACACGCTCAATATGTGCGCGACACTTTCCTGATCAAAAAGGCTTACGGACTCTACGACCTGAAAGAAGAAGTGTCTACTCAGCGCCGTGTGAGCAATTACTTTGAAGGGCGAGGCGATGAGAACAGCCTCTGGATTCGTGACGGCCTCTACCGGCTGGTCGCCAATGTGCTCTTCCTTGAAGACCCCCGCCAGCCAGAGATGTATCATCCGCGCATTCAGGCTTGGCGCGAGCCTGTCTTCGAGATGCTTTCCAACGAAGAGAAAGATGCCTATATGCGCATCTATAATAATTTCTTCTATCAGCGACACTCAATGTTCTGGGGTAAAGTGGGTTATGACCGCCTGAACCAGCTGCTACAATCCACCCACATGCTGCTCTGTGCCGAAGACCTGGGCATGCTGCCCGACTGCGTTCAGTCTGTGCTCGACAGCCTGCGCATCCTGACGATGGAAATACAGCAGATGCCTAAGCATGCTGGCGAGGAGTTCACACATCTTGACGGCAATCCGGTGCGTAGCCTTTGCACCATCTCTACCCACGACATGGCGCCCTTGCGTCTTTGGTGGCAGGAACAGCCCGAACGTGCACAGCGATTCTATACCACCATGCTGCAGAAGCAGGGCCGTGCGCCAGAGCAGTTGCCCGCCCATCTTGCTGAGGAAATCATTGCCCGCCACATGTATTCGCCTTCGATGCTGTGTGTCCTGCAACTGCAAGACTGGCTGGCTATGGACGGCGAGTTGCGCTCAAAGAATCCACGCGACGAGCGCATCAATGTGCCGAGCGACCCCTACAACCATTGGCAGTGGCGCATGCACATTAATATTGAGCAGCTGCTGGGTGCGGAGCGTTTTAACCAGAAGCTCAAGACGATGATTAGTCGCAGTAAGCGATAGCTTGAAAAACGACAACTTAGACAACTTGGCAGAACTGGCGAATGACAATTCGTGCCAAAGTTGTCTAAGTTGTCTTTACAAAAGGATACTTATACCAGTTCCACGCGATTGATGTCCTGCTCCTTCTCGCAGTAATGGCATGTTAAGACGCCATTCTGTACGTGGAAGTGGGTCTTCATCGGCTCGTTGTTGGTGATGCACTTCGGGTTGTTGCACTTCACGATGCCTTTTATCTCGCTGGGTGTCTCCACGGTCTTCTTTTCCACCACCTCGTAGTCGCGTATGATGTTGAGGATGACGTTGGGCGCAACAACAGAGAGCCTCGAGATTTCGTCGTCGGTGAAGAACTTGTCGGAAACCTTGATGATGCCTTTCATGCCCACCTTCTGCGATGGATAGTTAATGCCGATGGTGACGGGCGTCTTCAAGCCGAAGAGTCCGAGCAGCGATGCCACCTGATAAGTCTTGCTGGCGGGAATATGGTCGATGACGGTGCCATGCTCGATGGCTGCAACCAGTCGTTCTTTCTTATTCATATTTTATAATATAACTGTTGTGTCGTTCTTTACTTGTTCAAGGCTGATGCCGAGCACGTCGCAGAAGATGGCCTCGCGGGCAAAAAGCCCGTTTCCTGCCTGCTGGATGTAGTAGGCGTGTGGGTTGTCGTCCACGTCCTGTGCTATTTCGTTCACGCGGGGCAGCGGGTGCAGAATCCTCATGTTGGGCTTGGCGAGACGCAGCATGTCATTATTCAGAATGTAGACATTCTTCACCCGTTCATACTCCATCAGGTCGCTGAAGCGCTCTTTCTGCACGCGCGTCATGTACAGAATGTCGGCATCCTGGATAATCTTCTCGTTGAAGGCAGTGTGCTCCTGGTACTTGATGCCGTGCTCATCGCAGTAAATCTTGTACTCCTTCGGCATGGCCAGTTCCTTGGGTGCCACGAAGTGGAACGTAGGGTTGAAATGGCGCATGGCCATGAGCAGGGAGTGAACAGTACGCCCATACTTCAGGTCGCCCACCATGTAGATGTTCAGGTTGTCGAGCGTGCCCTGCGTCTTGTAGATGCTGTAGAGGTCGAGCATGCACTGCGAGGGGTGCTGGTGGGCACCGTCGCCAGCATTGACGATGGGCACGGGGCTAATCTCGGAGGCATACTGTGCGGCTCCTTCGATGTAGTGGCGCATCACGATGACGTCGGCATAGTTGCTCACCATCAGGATGGTGTCTTTCAGCGTCTCGCCCTTCGTACCGCTGGTCACCTTTGGGTCGGCAAATCCAATCACCTTTGCCCCCAGCCTGTTGGCAGCCGTCTCGAACGAGAGGCGGGTGCGGGTGCTTGGTTCAAAGAAAAGGGTGGCTACTACGCGGCCTTTCAGTAGTTCGCGATTAGGGTGCTTCTCAAATTCTCCGGCCATCTCAATCATGTAGAGGATTTTCTCACGGGTCAGGTCGGCAATGGTTACAAAATTGTGCTTGTCCATATAAGGGTTGATTGTTTCCGCATGCAAAAATACAATTTTTATTTCATTTGAGCAACAATCCTCAAAAATAATTTTCTATGGACTTTTCCCCTAATGGTCAGGCGATGTTTTCTCTAACGGTGAGGATGATAGCAAAAACAGCGCTGTTTTCAATCAGAAACGGCGCCGTTTTCTTTCGTAAACGCTTCGTTTATTTTCAAAAACGGTGCTGTTTTCTCCGCTAACGTGCACTTGGTTGAAAAGAAGGGGCTTTGTCAAAACAGAAAGCCGTGACCATCTGTTTTTTGACAAAGCCCCCTTCAGGAACAATGATTAAGTTGATTGAATATTCAACAGGCCTTCATGCCGCCGTTTAGTAGCTGCGGGCGATGATGACGCGGTGCTTGGCGGGCTTGCCGCTCACCATGTCGACGCCAGGCGTCTGCTCGTAGGCGAAGGGCACGCAGCGAATGGTGGCCTGCGTCTCTTCCTTGATTTGTGCCTCGGTCTCGGCGGTGCCGTCCCAGTGGCAGAGGAAGAAGCCGCCATCCTTGATGCGCTCCTTGAACTCCTCGTAGTTGTCGCACTCGTAGACGTGGGCGTCGCGGTAAGCGCGAGCCTTCTCGAAGATGTTCTTCTGGATGTCCTCCAGCAGCTGCTCCACGTGCTCCACGATGCCTTCCAGTGGCAGCGTCTCTTTCTCCAGCGTGTCGCGGCGCATCAGCTCGATGGTGCCGTTCTCCAGGTCGCGTGCACCGAGGACGAGGCGCACGGGGACGCCCTTCAGCTCATAGTCGGCAAACTTGAATCCGGGACGCTTGTTGTCGGCATCGTCGAACTTCACGCTGATGCCCTTCTTGCGCAGCCCCTCGATGATGGGAGCCACCTCGCGGTTCACAATCTCCATCTGCTCGGGCTTGGTGGCGATGGGGATGATGACCACCTGGATGGGAGCCAGACGCGGAGGCAGCACCAGGCCGTTGTCGTCGCTATGGGTCATGATGAGCGCACCGATGAGTCGGGTGCTGACGCCCCAGGAGGTAGCCCATACGTATTCCGGCTTGTTCTCCTTATTAAGATAGGTGACATCGAAGGCCTTGGCGAAGTTCTGGCCCAGGAAGTGGCTGGTGCCGCTCTGTAGCGCCTTGCCGTCCTGCATCATGGCCTCGATAGTGTAGGTGTCGAGTGCACCGGCGAAGCGCTCGGTCTCGCTCTTCACGCCTTGCAGCACGGGAACGGCCATCCACTCTTCGGCAAACTGGGCGTAGACCTTCAGCATCTTCTGTGCCTCCTGCTCGGCCTCTTCGCGCGTGGCGTGTGCGGTGTGCCCCTCCTGCCAGAGGAACTCGCTGGTGCGGAGGAAGGGACGTGTGCGCATTTCCCAGCGCATGACGTTGCACCACTGGTTGCACATCAGAGGCAGGTCGCGCCAGGAGTGAATCCAGTTCTTATAGGTGTTCCAGATGATGGTCTCCGAGGTGGGGCGGATGATGAGCTCCTCTTCCAGCTTGGCAGCGGGGTCTACCACCACGCCGCCATCGGCAGCCTTCAGGCGGTAGTGCGTCACCACGGCGCACTCCTTGGCGAAGCCCTCCACATGCTCAGCCTCGCGCGAGAGGAACGATTTCGGTATGAGCAGGGGGAAGTAGGCGTTCTGCGCACCCGTCTCCTTGAACATGCGGTCCAGCTCGTGCTGCATCTTCTCCCAGATGGCATAGCCGTAAGGCTTGATGACCATGCATCCACGCACGGCCGATTGCTCTGCCAGGTCGGCTTTCACCACGAGGTCATTGTACCATTGGCTGTAGTTATCAGCCCTCTTTGTCAAATCTTTCAGTTCTTTTGCCATGTCCTATTTTTGAATAATGTGATAAATTTGGGTGCAAAGGTACTACTTTTTGGGGAGTTAAAGGAGTTAAAGGAGTTAAAGGGAGTTAAAGGACGATAGATTTGTGCTGTGAAAACATCTAAACTCCAAATAAAATATTTATCTTTGCAGCGTGAAATTCTAAGTTTAACAATTAACTAATAAAAAAAGAACTCGATTATGAAGAAAATGAAAGCAATGGTGCTGGCGCTCTGCGCATGCATCGTGATGATGGGTTGCAACAACCTGGCAAAGGGAACAACAATCGGTGCCGCTGGTGGCGCTATCCTGGGTGCCGTAGCAGGCAAGCTGCTGGGTAACACGGCCGTGGGTGCTGCCGTAGGAACTGCTGTCGGCGCTGGTACTGGTGCCCTCATCGGCAAGCACATGGACAAGGTGAAGGCTCAGGCCGAGGCTGTGCAGAATGCTCAGGTTCAGTCGGTGACCGACGCTAACGGTCTGCAGGCCGTGAAGCTGACCTTCGATTCTGGTATCCTCTTCGCTTCTGGTTCCGCTACGCTGACCGCTACTTCGAAGTCGGCCCTGAACCAGTGCGCTAACCTGCTGAAGAACAACAGCGACTGCGACATTGCCATCTATGGCCACACCGACAACACTGGCTTCAAGAACAGCACCGCTGAGCAGAGCGCTGAGAAGAACCTGACGCTTTCTCGCCAGCGTGCACAGAGCGTGCAGAGCTATCTGCTGTCTCAGGGTGTGAATGCAGCCCAGCTGCGCACCGTCGACGGACAGGGCCAGACGAACCCCGTAGCTGACAACTCGACCGCTGCTGGTCGCCAGCAGAACCGTCGCGTGGAGCTCTACATGTATGCTTCGCAGGCCATGATCAATGCTGCCGAGGCTGGCACGCTCCAGTAAGCTTAGCACAGAGAACAAAAAAAGAACGAACCATCGGGGTGTTGCTCCGGTGGTTCTTTTTTTGCAATAAAATGTCAAAATCTTTCACAGAAAATTTGCTTCACGGCGGCGAGGCATTTTGGAGCGAAAAATGGCCGTTTTGGCCCCTCTTCCAATCTTCGCCGAAGGTAAAATCAGGGCGCAGAAGGCGAAAATTTGCACATAGCCCCCATTTTTGTGCACGTTTTTCGCTCTTATTTTGCTACTTTTCGCGTTTCTGTAAGCACGTCAAATTTTCAAAAGTCAACGCCAAATTTTTCTGCGGCCTTGACTTTTGAATCCCGGCGAACACCTTAATTTTGCTAAAATGAGCCTAACCAGCTGGCAATCAGTTATTTGTCAGAATCTCTCAAAACTCGCTTATTTTCGTCCAAAAGTTTTTTCGTGAAGAATTTTCGAAATATGGAGGCCCGAAATGGCGATTTTGTCAAAATCGTTCAAAAAAAATGATGTAAGGTCAAGTGCTATTTCTTTGCATTTAGAAATCCCAACAATGCGGATTATCAGGGAGCCCTGAAGGTGATTTCTTTATATCCCACGAGGCGCCAGGAACGCTCGCTGGTGCCCTTGTAGTAGACGTAGCCTTGATAGCGGTTCTCCGTCTGGTAGAACGAGCCCTCTTCGGGCATCAGGTGCGAGGTGCCGTCGAGGTCGTACATCAGCAGCTGGTAGTTGTAGTAGCCCAGCTTCTGAAGCACGACGGCATTGTAGGTCTGGTCTTCCTCGTTCCACTCCATCGTGTAGGCCTCAGGCGATTCTGTAGCCCACCGGCCATCTATCCGCACCTGGGCATTGTCGTAGTGGCGCAGGGCCTTCAGCTTGTAGTGCACGAAGATATAGTCGGAGGTGTAGTCAATCTCCACGTTGTCACTGTTGCGGATGATGAAGGCCCCATTGGCATCGACGTCGTAGACGTAGTTGCGCCGAGGCTCAACCATATAGGGCTCCGCATGGAAGCGTCGGCCCTCCTCGTCCCACACTAAGGAGGCGAGTCCGAGCGTTGTGTGGCTGGGGTCGAGCATCTCGAACTTGTGGTATTCGTTTCCACCCTCGAAGAGCAGCCCACGGTTGTGCTCCCACCGCAGTCCCTGGGGCGTCTGGTAGTTCGGGCGCACGTTCTGCTTCATGTTGTCCTCGCGTCCGTTCTGCATGACGAAAGTCTGAATCTGCTCGTCGGGACGGGTCACTCGGAGCCCATTGAAGGCAATGTTCATCGACAGCTGCTGGTGGCGTGTGTTCAGGTCTACGTCGGTGTTGGTGGTGACGCCCAGCTGAACGTTCATCAGAGGTTCCACCACGCGTAGCTCCATGCAAATCACTTCCTGGTTGTCATCGTCCTCGTCGATGATGTGCAGGCGATAGTTGCCGCTCATCTTCAGCCTCGTCTCCTCGTTGGGAATCTGCATGCGGTAGTGGGTGTAGAGCACGGTGGTGTTGAGCGAGTTCTCGTAGTCTTCGATGGGGCGGTCGTTGAAGCCGTCGAGCCAGTCGCTCTCAAAGAGCCCTTCCGTAGGTGTCCAGTCGGGGTTGCAAGGCTCTAAGTGGTAAACCAGCCGGTGGTACTTATGCGACAGCTCGTCGAAGCCGATGTTGAACACGTCGGTCGTTCCCAGCCTCATCACGGGCTGGGCCATCCAGTCGTTGTTCACGATGACTTGCAGCGACTTGAAGTTTGGCGACAGAATCTGGTGGCCGGCATGCGCCATCAGCGGCATCAACAGGAGAAAAGACAGTAAGCGTTTCATTGTATATTCCTTTATGGAGGGCAAAGTTACGAAATAAGTGAGAGAAGCAGAAAAAAAAAGCCAATTTTCTTTCTTCTTTCGAGCGAAAAGTAAGTTCGGCAGAGCCATCCGCATTGCTATTTATCATTAAAAAGAGGTATAAAGGGCGATTTTTGACGTAAACACTCGCTAATCTCAAGGATTCTTTATACCTTTGCACCCCGAAAAAGTATTATATCAAATTATCACTTGAAATGAAAGCATTTGTATTCCCTGGTCAGGGTGCTCAGTTCGTGGGAATGGGCAAAGACCTCTACGACAACAACCCCACGGCAAAGGAACTTTTTGAGAAAGCCAACGATATTCTCGGCTATCGCATCACCGACATCATGTTCAATGGTACCGACGAGGACCTGAAGCAGACGAAGGTGACCCAGCCCGCCGTGTTCCTCCATTCGGTCATTTCTGCCTTCTGCATGGGCGATGCCTTCGAGCCTGAGATGACGGCCGGGCACTCCCTTGGCGAGTTCTCGGCACTGGTGGCTGCTGGTGCCCTCTCGTTCGAGGATGGTCTGAAACTCGTCTATGCACGTGCTATGGCCATGCAGAAGGCCTGCGAGGCCCAGCCTTCGACGATGGCTGCCATCATCGGCCTGAGCGACGAGAAGGTGGAGGAGATCTGCGCCGAGGTGAGCAAGCTCGGTAAGGGTGTCGTGGTACCCGCCAATTATAACAATCCCGGTCAGCTGGTCATCAGTGGCAACATCGAGGCCATCAACGAGGCTTGCGAGCAGCTGAAGGCCGCTGGTGCCAAGCGCGCCCTGCCGCTGAAGGTGGGAGGTGCCTTCCACTCGCCTCTCATGCAGCCTGCCAAGGACGAGCTCCAGGCTGCTATCGAGAAGACTGAGTTCCAGACGCCGAAGTGCCCGGTCTATCAGAATGTGGATGGTAAGCCCCATACCGATGCTGCCGAAATCAAGCAGAACCTGATTGCCCAGCTGACGAGTTCCGTGCGCTGGACCCAGTGCGTTCAGTCGATGATTGCCGACGGGGCTACCGACTTCACCGAGTGCGGACCTGGCAAAGCCCTGCAGGGCATGATTGCCAAGATAAACAAAGAGGTGAGCGCTCATGGCATCGAATAAAATGGTTATCTACCAGGTCTTTACGCGTCTGTACGGCAATCGCTGTCAGACGCGTAAGCCTTTTGGCACTATCGAGGAGAACGGTAGCGGCAAGATGAACGACTTCTCACCCTCGGTGCTGAAGCAGATTCGTGAGATGGGCATCACCCATGTGTGGTACACGGGCATCATCCGCCATGCCACCACTACCGACTATTCGCGCTTCGGCATTCCCCAGCAGCACCCCGCCGTGGTGAAAGGAAAGGCCGGCTCGCCCTATGCTATCACCGACTACTACGACGTAGACCCCGACCTGGCTGTCAACGTGGGCAAGCGGATGGAGGAGTTCGAGAAGCTGGTGAACCGCACGCACAGGGCAGGCTTGAAGATGATTATCGATTTCGTGCCCAACCATGTGGCCCGTCAGTATCAGAGTGTGGCGAAGCCCGAGGGCGTGGTAGACCTGGGTGAGCATGACAACACCGAGCACGGCTTTGACCCGCAGAACAATTTCTACTATTGCCCAGGCCAGGCTTTTGCACCTTACTTCGACCTCTATCACGGCGAGAAGGAGCCCTACAGCGAGCTGCCTGCCAAGGCTACGGGTAACGACTGCTTCCACAATGCACCAGGACAGAACGACTGGTATGAGACGGTGAAGCTGAACTATGGCGTAGACTATTATGCTGGCAGGGTGGGGCATTTCACCCCTGTTCCTGACACGTGGACGAAGATGCTCCACATCCTGCTCTACTGGGCAGGAAAGGGTGTCGACGGATTCCGTTGCGACATGGCCGAGATGGTGCCTGCCGAGTTCTGGGCGTGGGTCACCAGTCAGGTGCACGAGCGTTATCCCCAAGTCATTTTCGTGGGAGAGGTCTACAATCCGTCGGAGTATCGCCGCTATGTGGCCTCTGGCTTCGACTTCCTCTACGACAAGGTGGGCATGTACGACGCCATGATTGACGTGCTCTGCCATCGCAGGCCTACAAGTGCCATCACCTGGGCATGGCAGCAGACCGACGACATACGCGACCACATGCTCTACTTCTTGGAGAACCACGACGAGCAGCGGCTGGCCAGCCAGTTCTGCGTTGGTTCGGCCGAGAAGGCTTTGCCCGCATTGGTGGTGAGCATGCTGTTGCAAAAGAACCCGTTCATGCTCTATGCCGGCCAGGAATGGGGCGAGCGGGGCATGGATAGCGAGGGCTTCAGCGGACTCGACGGACGCACGACCATCTTCGACTACTGGGCGCTCTCTGATGAGCGCGAGAACGCTGTGAGTGCCTATTACCGGAAGGTGCTCAGCATTGCCCGTCAGGAAAAGGCCGTCAGCGAGGGCCTGTCGTTCGACCTGATGTATGTGAATCAGGAGTATCAGCGTCAGTACGCCTTCCTGAGAGCCTATAAGAATGAGCTGCTCCTCGTGGTAGCCAACTTCGACGACGTACCTGTCACGATGCAGTTAAACATTCCAGTTCATGCCTTCGACTACCTCGGCATTAAGGAAGGCGATGTGAAGGCCACCGACCTCATCAGCGGTGCCGAGTCTTCACTCAGTCTTCATCCTGATGCGCCTGTCAGCATTTCGCTGGCTCCCCGCCAGTCGGTGGTGATGAGAGTTGAATGTTGAGTGTTGAGAGTTGAGAGACTTTAGTTCTGTGCCGAGAGAGGCTCAGTTGTAAAGTCTCTCAACACTCAACTCTCATTAGATTTCCCAGCCCACGGCAGAGGCACCGAGGACGGCAGCCGAAGCACCGTCGAGTCCGCTGACGAGGAACTGCGCCTTTCCGCGGAAAATCTTCAGCACATGCTTCTCGTATGATTCACGGATGGGCTTCATAATCAGCTCGCCAGCCTTCACCATACCGCCGAAGAAGATGAATGCCTCTGGCGATGAGAAGGCTGCAAAGTCAGCGCAGGCCTCGCCCAGCATCTTTCCCGTAAACTCATAGATTTCCTTGGCCATCTCGTCGCCTTTGCCAGCAGCTATCGAGACGTCGAGCGAAGTGATGTTCTCGGGGCTCATCTCGCGTAGCAGCGACGGACGCTGAGTCTTTGTGAGCATTTCACGAGCCGTGCGAGCCACACCCGTTGCCGAGCAGTAGGCCTCCAGACAGCCAGTGCGACCACAGCCGCAGCTGCGTCCCTCTTCGCCGCGCACCATCGTCACGTGGCCCAGCTCACCGGCAAAGCCGTCGCAACCATAGAGCAGCTGGCCGTTCACCACGATGCCACTTCCGACACCCGTTCCCAGCGTAATCACGATGAAGTTCTTCATGCCGCGGGCCACGCCGTAGACCATCTCGCCGATGGCAGCAGCATTGGCATCGTTGGTCAGCGCTACGGGAATGCCGCCCAGCTTGTCGCTGAACATCTGTGCCAGGGGCACCTTGCCATCGTGAGCCCAGGGCAGGTTGGGGGCAAACTCAATGGTGCCGCTATAGTAGTTGCCGTTGGGGGCGCCAATGCCCATAGCCTTTATCTTCTCGATGCCGCCCACCTGCTCAATGATGGGTTGCAAGGCATTCACCGATGCTTCCACGTAAGCCTCGGCCGACTCGAAGCCTCCCGTCTTGATGGCGGTGGTAGCCTTGATTTCGCCGCGCGAGTCAACGATTCCGAAAACGGAGTTTGTTCCGCCCAGGTCAAGACCAATGACATAGGGCTTCATTCCTGCTTGTTCGTTCATAATCTCTTTCTTTTAGGTTTTTATTGTTAATTTAGGGAGATATCTGTTAAGTGCCACAAAGATAGTGAAAAGTTAGGAGTTAGGAGTCAGGAGTTAGGAGTTAATTGCCGCGGTTTAACAAATTTTAGGGAAGTGCTATCTAAAAACTACCCCTAACTCCAAACTTTTTTGTAACTTTGCAGGCATGTTCAATGTAGTACCAAACATTCTTGACTTTGTGTTCAAGGGAATGCTCATCGGCATCATTGCTTCGGCACCCATGGGCCCTGTCGGAATTCTCTGCGTGCAACGCACGCTGAATAAAGGCCGCTGGTATGGCTTCGTCACAGGCATCGGAGCCGCCGCCAGCGATATGCTCTATGCAGGCATCACCGGCATAGGCATGAGTTTCATTACTGACTTTGTCAACGACCCCACATACCGTTTCTACCTGCAGGTCATCGGCAGCATCGTGCTGCTCATCTTCGGCTTCTTCACCTATCGTAACGACCCGCTGAAGAAGATGCGCCAGTCGGGGAAGCAGAAGGGCACCCTATGGTACAATGCCTGGACGGCCTTCCTGCTCACGCTCAGCAACCCGCTCATCATCATTCTCTTCGGAGCCCTCTTCGCCCAGTTCGCCTTCGCCCCCAGCCATCCCTTCGACATGGGCGTGGGCTTCCTCAGTGTGGCAGGAGGAGCCTTGCTCTGGTGGTATGGGCTCACCTGGCTCATCGACCAGATACGCACGAAGTTCGACAACAATGGCATCCGAATCATCAACAAGATTATCGGTGCCATCGTCATGCTGGTGAGCGTCATCATACTGCTGGGAACGGTCACCAATATCTATCGCATTTTTTAGGTAATACTATAGCCGTAGACCTTCTTGTGCTCAACCATTAGCACTGAAGACTGCATCCCCTCACATGTATAGGTGAGCGACTACAGCCCTGTCCGTCGCTGGCACTCCACTCGGGAATGGGGCAGGAGTGGGATTGTATATATTATTGCCACATTTTTATGCCAAAATGTCAAAATCTTTCACAGAAAATTTTGTTCACGGCGACGAAGCAATTTAGAACGAAAAATGGCCGTTTTCGAGCCTTTGGGAGATGTCGCCCGATGAAAAATCGGGCCGCAAAAGACGAAGATTTGCACACAGGCCCCACTTTTGTGCACGTTTTTTGCTCAAATTTTGCTACTTTTCGCGTTTCTGTAAGCACGCTAAATTTTCAAAAGTCAACGCCAAATTTTCAAAAGGCGTTGATTTTTTTTCTCAACGAGCGTCTTGTTTTGCAAAAATCAAGCCAACAGCCTGGCAATCAACTATTTAGCAAACCATCAAAAAACACGGCTTTTTTCGTCCAAAAGTTGTTTTCGTGGAGAATTCTTGAAATATGGAGGCCTAAAATGGCCATTTTGTCAATTTTGTTCAAAAAAAGGCCAGGGGAGGGGAGTGCTATGCGGAGCTTTATCGGGTAGGTAAGTCTATGCGCAAATAATCAATAGCTGCGCATAATTTCCCGCAGGTGACGGACTATTTCAAAAGGACTCTTTTTTTTAGTTTGTTGAGTGTTGAGAGACTATAGTTCTGAGCCGTTGCTTGGCTGTTGAGTGATTGCTGACAAGAGTCGTGTCTCTCAACACTCAACACTCAACTCTCAACACTCAACTCCTTCACGGCCATGCACTCCATCTCCACCAGCCAGCCGGCACGGCATACTGCGGCATGCACAATGATGACAGGCTTCTGGGGGAAACGCTCCTCGTAGAGGCGGCGCACGGTCAGATAGTCGGCGGTGTCGCGCAGGTAGACAATCATGTGGGCCACGTCGTCGAAGCTGCATCCAGCCTCGCTGAGCAGAGCCTCCACGTTCTCCCACAGGCGGCGCGTCTGCATCTCCACATTCTTCGGGTGAACAATCTGCCCCTTGTTGTCGATGCTCGCCGTGCCCGAGATGAACACATGGCGTCGGTCATCATAGTCAATATAGGTGCCACGCTCAAACGACACACCGTAGTCGCTCGTGCGGTTAAGATGGGTAGGGGCATAGAGATAATGCATCTGCCCAGGCTTCAGCCCCGCCACGGCATAGTTGTCCATCTGTGTGAGCACACAAGGGTCCTGCGCCCGTCCGCCGATGCCCGTCGAGGCAATGTAGTGCGTGTCGTGCGTGAGTCCCTGGGTGAAGAATACCTGGTTGCGAGCACGCACCACGCCTCCGTAGTTCAAGTCAATATCGTTCACAAAGAGCCACGTGCGCACACAGTTGTCGGCCAGTGTGCACCCCTCCTGCGCCAGCTGCATCACATATTCGTTGAACAGCAGTCGCGTCTGGTACTCCGAGTTGGCAGCCAGGTTATGAGCCGAGCCGTTCCACAGATGGCGGAAACCGCTCTCGGCCGAGGTCGTCACCTCATAGAGCCCGCTGGGCGTCAGACGGGTGTTCACGTTCGTCATGAGATAGACCCACAGGGCCAGTTTCGTGCCGTCGAGCGGAGCCTGCTGGATGAAGCTCTTAGCGCAGTCGCTACCATCGGCAGCAGCAACGTCGTCGCCCTGATTGGCGGCGTCGCTCAGGAAATAGCGTTTGAACACGGCAACGGCACCCTTCAGGTGCTGGTCTATGAGCTGGTGATAAGCGTCGAGCACGGCCCCCATCTGCTGTTCGAAGGGCAGGGTGGGGTCGGTCACCCGCACGATGGCATGATACTCATGGGTGGAGCCCACCTCGAAGCCGAAGATGCATGCCTCGGCATGGTCGAAAGAAATGCTTGTGGTCATCGTCCTTTTCTTAATTTGCATGCAAAGGTACTACTTTTTTGGGAGTTAAAGGAGTTAAAGGAGTTAAAGGGAGTTAAAGGACGATAGATTTGCATGATACATTTGTTCAAAAAATGTATCTTTGCAGCCACAAGTAGAGACACCACGATGTGACGTCTCTACGCAAACGCCATCATAACTATAGTTATAAGAAGCCGTGAAAGCTGCGATAAAGCAATAGATAATATGGTTAATGACTAATGAGCCGATTGACTGGCCATCGCTGATTGGCAATTTCGCGTCACAGATAGACAAATACACAAAAAAAAGGCATTGCGAAGACCGTCACTGCCGACTTCACGACCACAGGCCCTGTCGAACGTGTGGCATCACAGATTCCGCTGATGGAAAGCGTGAAGTCCTATTTCGAATATATCGTTGACCGCTTAGCCTGCGGAATTCCTTCTATCACGTTGCAAGGAACGGTTGAGGATTGGCAGCGGGTGCTTAGAATAATAAACGCTGCCCGAACGTCTCAGAAATGAGATGCTCGGGCAGCGTTGTTGGTAGTTCGGTCTTTTCAGACTTGGGTTACGGTACCAGCATATTTCCGCATCAGGCGGAACTGGTGGCGATAGATGAGACAGGCCATGCCGAGATAGGCGGCGGCAAGAATCCAGAGGATGCGAATCTCGGGAAGAATCTGGCTGACGGAGGCCCCCATGGAGTTGGCACGGATGTAGGCCCTGACGCCAAAGGTGCTGGGGAAGAGCCACGAGACGCCCTGCCAGACACCGGGAATGCTTGACTGCGGCCACGACACGCCCGTGAGGAAGAGTAGGGGCACGGAGACAAAGACCATGATGAGCATGACGTTCTCGCGGTAGCGCACCAGGCAGGAGACGGTCATGCCGAAGAAGATGCTGGCCAGCGTATAGGGCAGCAGCAAACAGAACAGCGTCCACCCGTCGGCCATTTGCGGGAAGGAGAACATGGCGGGCACGGCCATTGCGAGGTAGGCGGCAGCCACGGCTCCCATCATGCCATAGCAGAAGGCCTTGCCCCAGACGATGTGGTAGGCACCGCGGTAGTGCGGGTCGTCGTCGGGGATGAGCTGTCCGTTTCTATGGCGTTCGCGGGCCGTTCCGGCGGCCATGCCGATGCCGAGTGCCAGCGCCTGCTGCAACAGAATCATGAGCACGGCGGGCAGCACGCACGAGCCGTAGCCGCCCGAGGGATTATACATCGCCACGTCGGTGACGGCCAGTGGCTGGGCAGTGATGGCTGCCTCGCGCTTAGTGTAGATGGTACTCTTCTTGATTTTCAGCCCCGCGCCAAGCCGTGCCGCCTCGACCATAGCGGTCTGATAGACGTTCTTGTAGGCGAGCATCAGGCTCATGTCGCAATAGACACTGACGGTGGCCTGCTCACCTCGGTTGATACGGTCAGCGAAATCGGAGGGGATGAGATAGACGCCTTTCACCAGTTGTCGGCTGACGAGCGAGCGGGCTTCGTCGAGGTCGTCGGCATGGTATTTCACCTGTACATCGGGCGTGGCGTCGCAGTCGCTGATGAACTGGCGCGAGAGGGCCGAGTGCGACTGGTCGACCACCGCCACTGGTGTCTCGTGAAGCGTCTCATTGTTATAAATTATTGGTGTCCGCTAAAACTTGAGCTCTCGTGTGCGCGTGTATGTGTGCATGAGAGGTCGAAAAATTCAGGGCTGATTCCTTTGAGGATTCAGCCCT
>CACYME010000051.1 GCA_902775475.1 uncultured Prevotellaceae bacterium | reverse complement strand
AGACCACGCCTTTTCCGTTGGCAGCGGACGGGGACGATATTGGCAGCGGGCGGGAAAAACAATGGCAGCGCCCGCTGCCTTCCCTGCTGAGAACAGGGGAAACTGCGAACAAATAGGTCAACTGCTTTATCATTGCCATTGTTTTTGTCTGAAACGTCCAAGGGAATTTCCCTATTTCTTGATAGTGAATACTTCCCTGGCCTGCAACATGCAACAGTTGTTTTCTGCGACAGACGGGCACGTCCAGCTGCTCCCGTGGGCTGTGCCGACACATATCCGTTGTAGCGGCCCACGCTGATTTTTCGCCACTATGCGAGAAAAAAAGAGGAAAAAGCATCGCTGTTAGAAAAAAAAGTTGTATCTTTGCAGGCAGTGGAAAGAAAAACTAAATAACAATAAAAAAGTACAATTAGAAATGAAAAGTAAAAGACTGATTATTGCTGGGCTTACTGTCCTGCTGTGTGCTTCGGTACAAGCACAGACCGACAATCGTGAAGTGCTGACTTCGTTCTCATTCATTGAGGCGCAGGGCGGAATTCAACTCACCTCGACCAATGCCCCGATGGATAAGCTCATCACGCCCACGGCGGCATTCTCTGTGGGCCACTACTTCACACCGGTGGTAGGTGCTCGCCTGCACGTGAATGCCTGGCAGGCAAAGGGGCACTTTGCCGACCTGGGAAAGGACTATAAGTGGAAGTATGTGACGCCCTCACTCGACCTGCTGTGCAACCTGACCCGCCTGTTCGACAAGTCGCCGCGTGACCACGCGCTGAACGTCATCCTGCTGGGTGGCGTGGGCCTGAACTATGCTTGGGACAACGACGAGCTGGATGCGCTCGGCGTGGCACCACAGCGCGTGCCCCTGAAATGGGACGACAACCGCCTGAGCCACAACCTGCGTGCCGGACTGCGCTTAGAGACCAACCAGAGCAAACCCCTCGGACTGAGCCTCGAGGTGAACGCCAACTCGCTGAGCGACCGCTTCAACTCGAAGACCAACGATGCTGACGACTGGCAGTTCCAGGCTATGCTCGGTGTGAGCTGGCGCTTCGGCCATCGCTACAAGAAGCCTACGCCCACCTACGTGCCGCTGGTGCAGGAGGTGGTTGAGACACAGCAGGCCGAGACGGCTCCCGCTCCCGTGGTGGTAGAGGAGAAGAAAGAGCCTGAAAAGGTGGCCCGCGAGGTGGTGAAGACCGAGCCCGTGAAACTGCACCGCGAGGCATTCTATGCCATCCGCGTCAGCGACAACGAGACCCCCAGCGCCGTGCTGAAGGATGTGGCCGACTTCATGAAGACCTATAAGGACGTGAAGGTCGTTGTGGTGGGCTATGCCGACAAGGGCACGGGTAACGCTCGCATCAACCTGGGCTACTCGCAGAAACGTGCAGAGAAGTTCAAGGCCGACCTCGTGAGCCGCTATGGCGTGGATGCCAGCCGCATCACCGTCGATGCAAAGGGCGACTCCGTGCAGCCGTTTGCTGAGAATGATAAGAACCGCTGCGTCATCGTCGACGCTACGGGTGTGAAAGAGGTAAAGGTCACAGTCTATGAATAAGTGGTCACTGCATCGCAAGCTTGTTGGCGGTGCGTTGCTGCTTGTCGCGGCTACGGCGCAGGCCCAGGAATGGAATTCCTACTGGTATGTAGAGGCTCAGGGCGGACTGCAACTCACTTCGACGAATGCGCCGATGGACAAGCTGATGACGCCGACGGCAGCCTTCTCCGTGGGCCGCTATTTCACGCCTGTGGTGGGAGCCCGCCTGCACGTGGGGGCTGCGCAGCCTAAGAGCGGATTTGCTGACCTGGACAAGTACTACAAGTGGAAGTCGCTGACGCCCGACCTGGACCTGATGGTGAACCTGTCGAATCTGTTCGGGAAGAACCAGAGCCGCATGCTGAACCTCATCCTGCTGGGTGGCGTGGGCCTGAACTATGCTTGGGACAACGACGAGCTGGCAGCGCTTGGCGTGGATCCGCAGCGCGTGCCCCTGAAGTGGAACGACCATCGCCTGAGCCACAACCTGCGTGCCGGACTGCGCTTAGAGACCAACCAGAGTAAGCCCCTCGGCCTGAGCCTGGAGGTGAACGCCAACTCGCTGAGCGACCGCTTCAACTCGAAGACCAACGATGCCGACGACTGGCAGTTCCAGGCCATGCTTGGCCTGAGCTGGCGCTTCGGCTACAAGGGCAAGAAGCACACGCCCGTGACCCGCGAGGTGTGGGACACCATCTATGAGGACGTGCCCGAGGAGATTGTCGAGTATGTGAAGATTCCCAAGGATGGAACGGCCCAGATGCTGCTCCACAAGGAGGTGTTCTACAACATCCGCGTGAGCGACAATGCTGCTCCCAACGTGGTGCAGAAAGAGATTGCCGACTTCTTCAACCAGTACGAGAAGGTGACGGTGAAGATTGTGGGCTATGCCGACAAGGGCACGGGCAACGCCAAGCTGAACGAGATGTATGCCCGCAAGCGTGCCGAGACCTTCAAGAAGGACTTGGTGGAGAAATATAACATTCCCGCTGAGGCCATCGAGACCGACTCGAAGGGTGACACCGTGCAGCCCTTCGAAGAGAACGACAAGAACCGCTGCGTCATCATCGATGCCACGGGTCTGCACCGTACTCACGAGTTTGAGACCGTGGAGAAGAAGAGGACGGTGATAAAGCAAGTGGAGCATCGGGTGAAGCGCATCATTACCGAGTAATACTCTGACAAACGATAATTACACGTTCCCCTGTGGCGAGGGTGGTGGCAAACAAGTAGTTGCTGCCACCCTCGCCCAGCTTTAGGCGCCCACGCAGCTCGGCAACGCTCATGGGGAAATTGCGCACGCTGATGTTGGCCTGCCCAAGTGGCAGGACCTTCTGCTTCAATTCCTTTTTGTTCATTGTGCTTACCGCCACCATGCGGAAGGTGCGGCCGGGGAAATGCTCCACCAGTCCTTCCGAGGTGAACAGGTGACTGTTCGGCGCCAGCTGACGGACGTCGTAGCGCCCGGCCAGCTGTGCAAAGACGCCCGCCTTCATCAGCGCAGCGTTCGGCTCGTAGAGAAAACAGTGCGCGCCGATGGCGACAGTCGTCCCTGTGGTGCCGCCTGTCCTGTCCAGCATGAACACCTCTTTGCTGTCGTCGTTGGCGCAGGTCAGCGTGGGGTGGGGGGTGCCCTGCAGCGAGAGCAGGAGGAGCAGCTCCTTGCATTCGCCAGCGACGGCGACGATGTGCACCTGTTCCACATGCTCGCGGCCCACGTCGCTGATGGCCTTCCTCCAGTCGAGCATCGGCGAGAGCTTCAGCAGCACGTGGTCGGCCTTTGCGAGCAGCTCGTCCATGAGCGGGAGCACGTCGGGTGTGCAGTCGCCGATGCCGAAGGTACGCTGTCCGTGGCTGTCGCGGCGTGCGGGGTCGATGAAGATGAGCGAGGCGTGGCCGTCGAAGCGGTGCAGGAAGTCTACGCCGTCGCCGCATACCGTTTCCACGTTCGCAAGGCCCAGTGTGGCGAAGTTGGCCTTGGCAATATTGTATAATTCTGGGTTCTGCTCCACGTAGATGGCCTGTTCAAAGCCCTCGCTCATGAACGCGAAGTCTACGCCGAAGCCGCCGGTCAAATCAATCAGTAAATCGTCAATCTGTAAATCGTCAATCACTTGGGCTTTGTAGCGAGCGGTCTGTTCGCTGCTGCACTGCTCCATGTTCAGATGGGGCGGGTAGAGGATGCCGTCGATGTCAGCCCAAGAGGGCAGCTTCCGTCGTGCCGCCTGCCAGCCCTGTATCTGCTGCAGCGCCAACGGCATATCCACCAGCGGGTCCTTGCTGCCATGCAGGGCCAGCTGGCGCACGTCGTCGAGGGCATGCTCCTTGACGTACTGGCGCGTGACGCTATTTAACAAGATGTTTCTTTCCACGGCGCAGATATACCCCCTTCTTCATCTTCTGGCTGTTCACCCGACGGCCTTGCAGGTCGTGCCACTGAGTAGTGGCTTTGCTGGATGCGATATCGGCTTCATGGATGCCAGCCTGATAGTGATTGTAGCTGAAGGCTTCGGCCTGCCTTTTGCCCCAGATGTACTGCTCCAGTCCGGGGTAGTCGATGAAGGGATTGCGGTTGTGCTGGATGGAGAAGACGGCCTCGTTGCGCTGCGTCTCCTTCTCGCTGACGGGATCCTGGGCGGCCCACCGCATCAGCATCTGCAACTGCCAGTCGCTCAGTCCGGGGTACTGTTTCCCGTCGAGCGTGGCCCGTGAGTCGCTGAAGTTGCTGTACCAGTCGGGCAGCTTCTCCTCGTAGCAGGTCGCCATGTAGAAGTAGGTGCGGGCGAAGTCACCCTTATACTCGTCGGCAGGCTCGAACACCGTGCCGCTGTAGCCCAGTCCGCTGCGTCCGCTTCCCAGTTTTGAGAAGCCGCCCGCCGACTGCCAGGAAACCGTGCCCACCTCGCCGAAGGGGTTGTTGCCGCGCTTGTTGTTCACCAGCTTGTCGGTGGGGTATATGTGGTGCAGGTCGGTGTACATGGGCTGCACTTTGCCGCCAAACCAGCTGTTGGGCATGGAGTGCTCGCGGTTGTAGAACTGCCCCTCTTCATTGCCGCCGCTGCCCCGGTCCTGATCGGTGCCGAAGGTGAAGTTGGTCATCGAGGAGTACATGTCCCACACCTTGCCGTCAGGGCGTGCGTAAGTCTGACGGAAGTCCGTCCACAGGTCACCGTAGCTGCGCTCCGTGCGGTTGTAGATGATGGCGCAAAGGGCGGTCTTCAGCGCAGCTCCGCTCTTGCCGTCGGCAGCCTGGTAGTAGTTGTCGCCGGGAGCCTGGGCCCATCCTTCGCCAGTGGCAAGGATGAGCAGCAGGCCCGTCAGCAGTTCCTTCTTCATCATATAGCAAACGTTTCGTTAACGACGCAGCACCTTGCGCTTCTGCCGCGAGATGTAGATGCCCTTCTTTGTCGGCTGGCCAATGCGGCGACCCTGCATGTCGTAGAGCGGCTCGTCGCCCTGGCTGTCGCTGACGGTACTGATGCCGTCGCTGCCCACGACGGTGAGCACGCCGTTGACGAAGGTGATTTCGTAGTTCTGGGCCTCGGCTCCGCTGACCACGATGTCATAGGTGCCGGCGGGGCTGTCCTTCGTGGCTTCGCAGCTGACGACGGGCTGCTGCGTGAGCACCTCGGCCGTCTCGCGGTTGCGCCAGCCCTTGTAGGTCACTTCGAAGGCGGGGTTCTCCTCGCCCTGTCGGCGTGTGTAGCTGTTGGCGGTGATGGTGAGCGGGGCCGGCGTGATGGTGAAGACACCGTTCTGGCAGACCAGTCCACGGGTGGTGATGGTGCCCGGCTCGATGTGGATGACGTAGTCGCCCACAGGCATGGTGCCCACGTTGAGCTCGTCGCACCAGAGCACAGGCTCTCCGCTGATGGGAGCGCCGTCCACCTGCCACTTCAGCGCGGCTGTCGTGCGTCCGTAGATGCGGCTGGCAGGCAGGGCGATGACCGTGGGCACGCCGGTATAGGTGCTGATGGTGCGCGTGTTCCATGATTCGTCGTCCTGGTAGGCGCTGACGAAGATCTCGGGTGCGAAGACCGTGACGTTGCGCCCCAGGCTGCATTCGCCGTAGGGAATCAGCTCGCTGTCGTTCATCAGCACCACGTATTTCAGCTCGCTGCAGCCGTTGAAGGCGTAGCGTCCCAGCTGTTTCACCTGACGCGGCAGGTAGACGGTGGTGAGGCCGAGCATGTTGCGGAAAGCATTGTCGGGAATGGTGGTGAGCGACGTGAAGTACTGCAGAACGGCGAGGCTCGTCACCCTCGACTGCTGGTAGAACTCGGTGGTTAGCTCGGTGACGGCAGCAGCCTCCTCGAAGGTCAGCTCGCCGTTCTCGTCGTCGTCCCATGCTGCCAGGCAGACGGTCTTGGCGTTGTTGTCGTCGAAGGTGATGTAGTGCAGCTTCTCCCGCAGCGAGACGATGGCGTCGGCCAGCTCCTGCTGCGTGCTGGCGGTGTTGTCATAGACAGCTTGCTCCTCCGTGCACTCGATGTCGCGCTCCTTGGCCGTGGCCAGCAGCTGCTTCAGCTCGCTGGCGGTCTGGTCGATGGCCTGTGCGGCTTTCATGTCGGCCGTGGTGACGAAGGCCCACAGGCACTCGCGCTCATAGTTCTGGCGCTCCACGTCGTAGTAGATGCCGTTGGTGGGTGTGGAGAAATCGCTGCGGTGGTCGAACTGCGTGCCCAGATACTGGCCCTCCACGTAGGAGGCGTCGTTCTGCGGCACCTGCAGCGTGTAGGTCAGCTCCTCCGTGGCGGGCTCCACCTTCCAGTAGGCGCGTGCCGAGAGCGTGCCGTCCACGTAGCAGGCCTTCACGCCCGTGCCCACCTTCGAGTCCTCGTCGGTGCGATAGAGAATCTTGTTGGTGGCTCCCGTCTCGTCGCTGTAGAGGTAGTACTGCCCTTCGGGCATGGTGGCCGAGCGCTTCCACACGTAGCGCATGCCGGTGCGGCCTACGATGGCCTGCGTGCCCCATGCCTCGCCCTTGGTGAGGTACTTGCGCATGGCCACATTATATATATATCCCTCGGCATCGGCGGCGATGGGCGAGAAGCGCGGCATCGTCCTGCCCCTCACTTCTACGATGGTGCCGAAGTCTTTCCAGATGGGAGCCTGCTCATAGAGCGCCTTCGAGCCTACGGGCACCTGCAGCGTGGCCTTCGACAGGTCTACGCCCCGGAAGATGTTGTCGCCCGTGGAGATGGCCGACGGGTCGGGAGCACCCATGCTGACCGTTCGCAGCGAGGTGCAGCCGTCGAAGGCATTGTCGCCCAGCAAGATGAGATATTCCGGCAGGTTGATGCTCTCCAGCTTCGAGCAGTTCATGAAGGCGCGGTAGTAGATGCGCTCTATGCTCTCGGGCAGCACGACCGACTTCAGCTGTCGGCAGTTCTCGAAGGTGTTGCCGTAGAGCTGTGGCAGGCGCCTGAAGAGCTGCAGCTCGTCGAACGAGGTGATGCCGGTGTTGTAGAAGAGCAGGCTCAGGTCGGTAATCATCGAGGCCTCCTCCTGGCTCAGCTCGCCGTCGGCATCCAGGTCGAAGTTCGAGCGGCAAATCTGTCCCACCGCCTCGTCGGCGAAGTCCACCATGCGCAGCTTCTTCCTCAGCGTGCGCTGTGCCTGCAGCAGTTCGTCGGTGGTGCTCTCCAGGTTGTCGAGCACGGCCTGCTCGCGCTGCGTCTTCTGTCCGCGAGCCTGTGCCACGTCGATAAGGTTCTCCAGCGTCAGCGCTGCCTGATAGTTGGCCGCCAGGTCGGCGTCGTATTTCACGAAGCGCCACTGGCAGTCCAGCTCATGGCCCTCGTAGACGACGTCGCTGTAGACGCCCCACGTGGGCTGTGCCACGTTGCTCTGGTGGTCGGTCTGCACGCCCCAGCGGCAGTTGGCGTCATAATGGGTATAGCCCTGCGGGATGCTCAGCGTGTAGGTCTTGTTGCCCAGGTCGGTCAGCGCCCAGTGGGCGGTCTGCGTCAGACTGCCCCCGTCGACGAATGCCGCTGCCACGCCGTTGCCCACGTTGCCGTCGGTCCAGGTGCGGAAGAGGTAGTGGCCGTCGCGTTCCGTATCGTTGGAGTAGAGGTAGTAGGTGCCTTCGGGCATCGATGCCGAGCGGCGCAGCGTGAAGCGCATGGGGTGGTTCGAGCCCACGACGGCCTGTGTGCCCCAGGCCTCGCCCTTGGTGAGATAGCGGCCGGAGCCTACATGATAGAGGTAGAACGTCTCGTTCTCGGCGAAGTCAGCGAAGTTGCCGCGCGAGAGGTCGCGTTCCTCCTTTATGTTGGCGAACTGCTGCCACTGCTGGTGTCCGCTGAAGTGGCTGCGCGTGCCCTGCATGATGTGGAGATAGGCGCGGTCGGTGCTGGCACCGGCAAAGACGCCCTCGCCCATGCTGATGTTCTCGGGACTCATGGTCTTTACGTAGACATCGGTGAGTGCCGAGCAGCCCTCGGCGGCACCGTCGCCCAGGGCGGTCAGACCGGGATGCAGCGTCAGCTCCTTCAGGTTAGTGCAGCCCTGGAAGATGCGTGCCGGCAGCGAGCGCAGGCTCAGCGGCAGGCCGATGGCGTCGAGGGCGGAGCATCCGCTGAACGCCTCCTCGCCGATGGTGCTGATGTTGGTGGGCAGTGTGAGTGCCACCAGCCCGTTGCAGCCCTTGAAGGCACGGGCTCCGATGTGCTTCAGCTGTTTGGGCAGCTGCACGGTGGTCAGCTGCTGGCAGCCCTCGAAGGCCTCGTCGGAGAGGTCGCTGAGGCTGGTGAAATAGTGCAGTTCGGTGAAGGTCTTGATGTTGCTGCCCTTCAGCACCGTGCCTATCGAGGTCACGGCGGCGGCCTCGCCATAGCTCAGGTGGCCGTCGCCGTTCTGGTCCCAGGCCTGCGTGCACAGCTGGCGTGCGGTGGCGTCGGCAAAGCTCATGGTCTTCTCCTGATAGTTCTCCGGCTCGATGCCGATGATGATTTCGCGGTAGCCGTTGTAGCCGTCGCCCGAGCCGCCGATGCCCTGCTGGCCGGGGGTGAGGTTCGACAGATAGTAGTAGCCGTCGCTCAGTCCGCCCCAGCCCCAGTTGATGTGGTAGAGGCGGTTGCCGTCGTAGCCGTCGCAGACGAAGGCGTGTCCGGCCTCGCTGTTGGCACCGCTGATGTAGATGGGTCGTCCCTCGGCAATCTCGGCGTAGATGATGGCGTCCCACTCCTCGTCGTTCGCGGCGTTGCTCACGTAGCGCACCGACGAGCCGAAGCCGAAGTAGTTGCGCAGCGCGTCGTCCACCTCGCCGCTCTGGGCACCGCTGGCGCCGTTGGTGTAGTCCATGTGGACGGCCACGCCGCAGTAGTGCATCAGCTGGGCCACGGCCAGCTTCTGCGCTGCCGTGCGGCTGCTGCCGTAGGTGTCCACCATGTTGGCCCAGTCGAGCGGCGCGCCGGCGGGAATGCCTTCCACGTGCAGCTGGCCGTAGGTGGGATGGCTCGTCCAGGTGTTGTAGGCAGGCATGGCGGCCTGCGTCTCGGTGACCATCTTTTCACGGTGGTAGTAGAGAATCTGGGCGTAGGCCGTGGCCACGCAGCCCGTCACTGAGCGGCCCAGGTTGAAGTACATGGGGCACTCGTCGTTGTAGGGCGAGCCCTGGCTCCATTCGCTGGTCATCAGCTGTGGCACCCTCGGATGGGTGGGTATGCGGTGGATGGCTGCGGCCTGCTGGCTGGCGCTGAGGGTGGCTATCTGCCTGGCATAGTCGCCGAGCCACTCCTGCATGTTGGGTGGCAGCTGGTCGAAGTCGAAGGTGCCGCGCTCGCAGTAGCCCAGGATGGGCTCGGCCACGGCGTCGTCGCCGCTGACGATGACGAAGCCCTCGCCCAGGCCGCGGTCGAACACGAAGTAGGGCTGGGCCTCAGCTGTCTGCTGGCCGTTGGTGGCGGCCTTCGCTGGCCGCTGGCCGCTGGCCTGGTAGTCCCAGGTGCGCTTGGCACCGCTGACGCTGGCGTCGACGGCGGTCAGCCGTTGCGAGCCACGGCCCTGCTGCTGCAGGAAGGCCGATGCCCGCTGCCGGGCTTGCTGTGGCGTAATAGGCTTTGCCAGGGCTACGGTGCACATCAGCAGTGCTGCGGCAAAGGCCGTCAGGACTCTGTTAACCAAGGTGATGTTCTTTTTCATAGGTCAGTAAATAGTTCTTAGTTTTTAATTCTGCTGCAAAGTTACATTATTTTATTGAAACGGGAAAGAAAGTCAGGGCAAATTTTCCAGCGATGCTCACTTTCTGCCAGTCCCTTTTTATGTTTGCTTTCTCAAAAATGTCAAAATCTTTCAAAGAAAATTTTGTTCACGGCGGCGAAGCAATTTTGAGCGAAAAATGGCCGTTTTCGAGCCTTGGGGAGGCGTTGCCAGATGAAAAATCGGGCAGCAAAAGGCGAAAATTTGCACACATGCCCTACTTCTGTGCACGTTTTTCGCGCAAATTTTGCTACTTTTCGCGTTTTTGTAAGCACGCCAAATTTTCAAAAGTCAACGCCAAATTTTCAAAAGTCGTTGACTTTTTTTTCTCGGCGAAGCCCCTTTTTTGCCAAAACCGAATCAACCAACTGAAAATCAATTATTTGCAAAACCCTCAAAAAACGGGCATTTTTTCATCCAAAAGTTTTTTCGTGAAGAATTTTCGAAATATGGAGGCCAAAAACGGCCATTTTGTCAATTTTGTTCAAAAAAAATGATGGTGGTGCCTTGCCAACCCGTAGCCATTAGCCTGCATAGGAAGGAACCGGGCTGCCGAAAACAGGACAACAGCCGCCTCAGCAGCGAAAAAGTGTTGCGTTTTCTTGGCCAAAACGATAATTTGTCGTACCTTTGCACGATAGAAAAAAACAGACAAGCATGGTACTGAACTACATTTGGATAGCTTTCTTCCTGATTGCCTTTGTCGTGGCGCTGATGAAGCTCATCTTCACGGGCGACCTTGAGGTGTTTCCCGCCATGATCGACTCCACTTTCGCGCAGTCGAAGACCGCCTTCGAGATTTCCCTCGGCCTGACGGGCGTGCTGGCGCTGTGGATGGGCGTGATGAAGATTGGCGAGCGCGGCGGCGTGGTGAACGTCATGGCGCGACTGCTCGGACCCGTCTTCTCGAAGCTCTTCCCCGAAGTGCCCAAGGGCCACCCCGTGACGGGCAGCATCTTCATGAACCTCTCGGCCAACATGCTGGGGCTCGACAATGCCGCCACGCCGCTGGGCCTGAAGGCCATGGAACAGCTGCAGGAGCTGAACCCGAAGAAGGAGACGGCCTCGAACTCGATGATCATGTTCCTCGTGCTGAACACCAGCGGACTGACCATCATCCCCGTGAGCATCCTCGTCTACAGGGCGCAGATGGGGGCTGCCCAGCCCACCGACGTGTTCATCCCCATCCTCATGGCCACGTTCTTCTCCACGCTGGCTGGCATCATCGTCACCTCGCTCTTCCAGCGCATCAACCTGCTCAACCGCACGCTGCTGCTCACGCTCGGCGGCATGTGCCTCTTCGTGGCTGCCGTCATCTGGGGCTTCAGCCGCCTCGACTCGGTGCTGATGAACCAGGTGAGCGTCTCGGTGGCCAACATCCTGCTGATGACGATAATCGTCGGTTTCATCGTAGCCGGACTGCTGAAGAAGGTGAACGTCTACGACGCTTTCATCGAGGGAGCGAAGGAGGGCTTTACTACTGCCGTGCGCATCATCCCCTATCTGGTGGCCATCCTCGTTGGAATCGGCGTTTTTCGCGCTTCCGGGGCCATGGACTGGCTCATCGACGGCGTGCGCAGCCTGATAGCGGCCCTCGGCTTCGACACCGACTTCGTGGGCGCCCTGCCCACGGCGCTGATGAAGCCCCTCAGCGGCAGCGGTGCCCGTGGCATGATGGTCGACGCCATGACCACCTACGGCCCCGACTCGCTGCCAGGCCGGCTGGCGTGCATCTTCCAGGGCAGCACCGACACCACGTTCTACATCCTCGCCGTCTACTTCGGCTCCGTCGGCATCCGCTACACCCGCCATGCCGTGGCCTGCGGCCTGCTGGCCGACCTGGCGGGAATCATCGCCGCCATCGCCATCGCGCTGCTGTTCTTCGGGTAGGTGGTGTAGGTGCTGTAGGTTCAGTAGGTCCAGTAATCTACCTACTCCACCTACAACACCTACTCCACCTACCTCACCTACAAAACCTACCCCACCTACCAAATAACCACCCCTCATGTCAAGCATGAAATCCCTGGCCAAGGACACGGCTATCTACGGGCTGTCAACCATCGTCGCCCGGTTCATCAACTACCTCCTGGTGCCCATCCAGACGGCACGCTTCGCTGCCTCCGGCGGTGAGTACGGCGTCATCACCAACGTCTACGCCTACGTCTCGATTCTCGTCATCCTGCTCACCTTCGGCATGGAGACCACCTTCTTCCGCTTCATGAGCCGCGACGGCGAGAACCCACAGCGCATCTACAGCACCACACTGCGCATGGTGGCCTTCACCTCGCTCGCGTCCATCGTGCTGGTGCTCTCCTTCCTCCATCCCATCGCGTCCGCCGCGGGCTATGCCGACCACCCGGAGTACGTGGGCGTGATGTTCGTCACCGTGGCCATCGACGCTTTCATGGCCATCCCCTTTGCCTACCTGCGCTATCTGCACAAGCCCGTGAAGTTTGCCACGTTGAAGATTCTGAACATCCTGGTCAACATCACGCTCAACCTGCTCTACCTCATCGTATTGCCCAAGCTCAGGCTGAACCTCTTCGGCATCTACGACGCTGACTTCACGCTCGACGTGGCCTTCGTCTTCTACATCAACCTCGTCTGCACCCTCTTCACGCTGCTGCTCCTGGGCAAGGAGCTGCGTGGCTTCGGCCACGGCTTCGACCGTGCCGCCTGCCGACGCATGCTCGGCTACACCTGGCCGCTCTTAGTGATGGGCGTGGCAGGACAGCTCAACCAGGCCGCCTCGCAGATTCTCTTCCCTTACCTCTACGACGGCTCCGTCGAGGAGGCACGCGAGCAGCTCGGCATCTACGGCGCCTGCATCAAGATTGCCATGATCATGGTCATGATTACGCAGGCCTTCCGCTTCGCCTACGAGCCTTTCGTCTTCGGTAAGTCGAAGGACAAGGACAACCGCGAGACCTACGCCAAGGCGATGAAGTTCTACGTCATCTTCACGCTGCTGGCCTTTCTCGCCGTCATGGCCTACATCGACGTGCTGAAATACATCATCGGCGAGACCTACTGGGAGGGCCTGCGCGTGGTGCCCATCGTCATGGCGGCCGAAATCATGTTTGGCGTGTTCTTCAACCTCTCGTTCTGGTACAAGCTCACCGACCGCACCATCTGGGGGGCCTACTTCTCGGGCATCGGGGCCGTGGTGCTCATCGCCATCGACGTGGTGCTCATCCCGCGCTATGGCTACATGGCCTGCGCCTGGGCCGGCTTCGTGGCCTACGCCGTGTCGATGCTGCTCAGCTACTTCATCGGCCAGCACTACTACAGGATAGACTATCCCCTGAAGGACATCTCGCTCTACGTCGTCGTGGCCTTCATCCTCTTTGGCTTTATGCGGGCCGCCGCCGACTGGCCCGTGGTGGCCTCGCTGGCCTTCAACACGCTGCTCGTGCTCGGCTTCGTGGCGCTCATCGTGAAGCGCGACCTGCCGCTGCGCAGCCTGCCCGTCATCGGAAAATACTTTCAAAAATAAATAGCAATGAAGAAAATTCTTTTATCACTGGCATGCCTGGCCGCGCTCGGAGCGAAGGCCGACGAGGGCATGTGGACGCTCTACAACCTGCCGCACGCAGTGTACGAGCAAATGAAGATGGAGGGCTACCAGCTGCCCTACGACAAACTCTACCAGGCCGACGACGCTATCATGAAGAGCGTGGTGAACTTCTCGGGCTACTGCTCCGGCGTGGTCGTCAGTCCCGACGGACTGGTGTTCACCAACCATCACTGCGGCTTCGAGGCCATCCGCTCGCACAGCACCGTGGAGCACGACTACATGCTCAACGGATTCATCGCACAGAGCTATGAGGAGGAGCTGCCCAACGAGGACATGTTCGTCTCGTTCATGGTCAGCCAGCGCGACATCACAGACGAGCTGCTCCCGAACATCGGGGCACACCCCAGCGACTCACGCATGGCGTACATCGACAGCATAGAGGCGGTGATGAACCGTGAGGTGAAGGCCAAGGATCCAACGCTGCGCGTGGAGGTGCGGCAGTTCTTCGAGCGCAACCGCTACTACGCTACCACCTACCGCGACTTCACCGACCTGCGCCTCGTCTTCGCCATACCCAAGTCGATGGGTAAGTTCGGCGGAGAGACCGACAACTGGATGTGGCCGCGGCAGACCTGCGACTTCAGCGTCTTCCGCATCTATGCCGACCCGAAGACCAACGGTCCCGCAGCATATTCGAAGGACAATGTGCCCTACCATCCTGAGCACTGGGCCAAGGTGAGCACTGAGGGCTATAAGGAGGGCGACTTCTCGATGACCTTGGGCTATCCCGGCAGCACCAGCCGCTATCTGTCGAGCTACGGCATCAGCGAACGCTATGCACAGAACGCCATCCGAGCCCAGGTGCGCGGCGTGAAGCAGGAGGTGATGAAGCGCCACATGGATGCCTCCGAGGCCGTGCGCATCAAGTACGACTCGAAGTATGCACAGTCGTCGAACTACTGGAAGAACTCCATCGGTATGAACAAATGTATCGATTCCATCGGACTTATTCAGCAGAAGGCGCAGTTCGAGGAGCGCCTGCGCCGCTGGCAGGACACCATTGGCTACCTGAAGGGCAAACTGGATTTCCAGCTGATGAAGAGCCTCTACGACCGCCGCATCGCCATCTCGAAGGTGGTCATGCTCTTCGGGGAGACCTTCATGCGCAACGACGAGCTCAGCCAGCGCGCCCTGCGGGTGCACAATGGGGCACAGCCCGTGGGCAGCGGCAAGCGCCAGCACATCAACTTCAAGGACAACAGCGACAAGTGGGACTACAACACCGACCGCGAAATCTTAGGCACGCTGCTGCGGAACTACCGCGAGCAGGTGAGCGATGCCAAGTGGCTGCCGGCCTTCTACCAGACCATCGACAAGAAGTTTGGCGGCGACTGCCAGGCCTACGCCGACCATCTTTACAAGAAGTCGGCGCTCATCAAGAAGGGGCGTGTCTACCCGAAAAAGAATTCCTTTATGAAAGACCTCGGCGTGCAGTATGGCCTCGACCTCACCACGATGCAGCAGGAGCTGATGAAGGCCGTCATGAGCTTGCGCGACAGCATCGACCAGCAGGAGCGCCTGCTCTGCGCCGTCAAGCTGCGCATGGAGCAGGACCAGCCCCACTACAGCGATGCCAACTTCACTATGCGCCTCAGTTACGGACAGGTGAAGCAGTACACGCTCGGCGGACGGTCTTCTGGCTGGCAGACAACGGCTCCCAGCATGGTGAAAAAGATGAAAACGGGCGATTCCATCGAAGATTATAAGGTGGAGCCGGAGATGATTGACCTGCTGAGCGGGGCCGGCGACATGCCGCTCTGCTTCCTCACCACCAACGACATCACGGGTGGCAACAGCGGCTCGCCGATGTTCGACGGACAGAACCGCCTCATCGGTCTCGCCTTCGACGGAAACTGGGATTCGCTCTCCAGCGACATCTTCTTCGACACGCAGCTGGCTCGCTGCATCGGCGTTGACATCCGCTATGTCCTCTTCATGATGGACAAATGGGGACATGCCGACCGTCTGCTGAAGGAACTGCGATAAAAAATGAGAAGTGAGAGATGAGAAATGAGAAATGGATAGTTTCTGGGCGCGAACACCACGGGGGAACCCCTATGGCCAAACTATCCATTTCTCATTTCTCATTTCTCATCCCTCATTTCCCCGTCTGTCCCCTTCTGCTATCATTTATCATTTATCATTTATCATTTAGCCCCGCAGGGGCGCAGCCTCTCGGCCGCTATCGGGCTGACTTCGCTGTCTCAAAGACCGATTTTGCCGATTCCATCGATATTGAGTGGAGTGGCGAGCAGGTCTATATACCCGTTGTCATCGACGGACAGCAGTACCGCTTCCTGCTCGACACGGGGGCAGGGCAGAGCGTGGTTTTCGATGGCACACCGCTGGCTTGCGGGCCCAGCCGAGGGGGTATTATAGCCCACGATGCAACAGGGCGCAGCGACACCGTGCCCTTGGTGGAGCTGCCACCGCTGACGCTCGGCACGCTGACGCTTACGGGCTGTCAGGCTACGGTGCAGCGCGTTGGGGCGACGGGACTCGACGGCATCCTCGGCTTCGACCTGGTGAACGGCGGGCTGTCGATGCAGATTGACGTGCCCCACCTCCGACTGGTGCTCACCGACCGTCCTGTCACGCCTGGTCCTGCCGACATCAGCCTGCGCTATCGGCTCAACTACCACGTGCCCTATATCGACATTGAGCCCTTTGGCCGCTGTCGGGAGCGCGTGCTTTTCGACACTGGCAGCACGCAGTTCTTTGCCATGAACATCGGGAGGCTCGACGATGTGTTAGAATCGGCAGAACTGTCGATGAAACCTAACAAAATGGCCGGTTTCATCGATGAAGGACGAGCCAGGGGCAGTCATGTCATCGGCCATTATGGTGCCGAGCACTACGGCGATGTGCAGTTCTTCTGTCTCGAAGCACTGCAGTTGGGCGACTACTCTTTTACAGATGTACATTGCTGCACAACGCAGGGCGGCTCCCATCTTGGTGCACCGCTGCTGCGCTTCGGCCTGGTCACTTTCGATGCCCGTCGCCATCGCCTTCTTTTCCAGCCTGCCGACGGACAGCAGGCTCCGTTCCGCGTTGGAAACCGCCAGTTAGAGATAGCCTTCGTGGCCGATGCAGAAGGCCGTCCGCAGGTGGGGTTGGTTTGGCCGCAGGGTGTGTCCTATCGTCAGGGCTTCCGTCAGGGCGACATCATCGAGCAGATCGACCTGCGCCCCGTTCGCACCCTCTCTCAGTTCGTGCGATGGGGCTTCGAGCGTGGCCGCGAATACATCTTCACCGTCCGCTCCTCCGATGGCCAGCTCCGCAACATTCCTTGGGTGCGAATACCGGAATAATGATTGAAAGAAACTCTCTTCATGGTTCTGCGCCCTCAGCGGCTGGTGAGCTATGACCTGGGGCTGCACTACACCCGCGACCGGGTGAAGGACCGCAGCAGGGTTCATCTGTCGTCATGGGAGTACGACCTCACCCTCGACGACGCCCGCCTGCTGACGGAGCGCATCGACATGCCGCTGCTGGTGAACCTGCACGTGCTGCCGGGACTGGCGCTGAAGGCTGGCGTGCAGCCCAGCCTGCTGCTGTCGGCCAAGATGAAGTATCATATGACTGGCTCCATGGTCGATTTTTCGAACTTGGTGGGCAAAGCATACCTCGCTGAGGAGGTGGCTAAGATGCCGAGGATGGCGGTGGACGAAGACACGAGTGAGGGCATGAAGAGCCAGATGAGGAACCTGGACGTCAGCGTGCCCGTGGGCTTGAGCTACGAGTGGCGCAACATCGTGGTGGACGCCCGCTACCACTTCGGTCTGTCGCGCATCGCCAAGGATTAGGACGTGCACCGCCGCTACGTGCTGCTCACGCTGGGCTACCGCTTCGGGCTGTGACGGCTCAGCGCGAGAACGATAGGATGCCGCAAGACGGCGAAGCCTCCCCCCTGCCCCCTCCAACTGGAGGGGGTGGCTGCGCCGGAATTCTCCGCGAAGGAAGCCTCCCTCAGTTGGGGGAGGTTGGAGGGGGCCAACAGGGAAAAAGAAGAACCGTTTTCAGTCTGCTTGGAGTGTTCAAAATTTCCAATAAAAAAAGTTCAGGATTTGGAAGCATTCTGGAGTGAAAAATGGGCGTTTCGGGCCGTTTTGACCGCGCGACGACCGAAGGAAAACGGAGCGGAAAGGCCA
>CACYME010000050.1 GCA_902775475.1 uncultured Prevotellaceae bacterium | reverse complement strand
TTGACGGTTCGTATCTTTCTACCCAGATGCCCCCAGAAAGGGCACCTGCTTCTTGTACTACTATCTGTCTATGTAAATCTATCAAAGATCTCGTTTCTTTACTGCTCAACAGGCTTTTCCTGTTTTGCGGGTGCAAAGGTACGAACTTTTTAACACTCCACCAAACTTTTTCGCAACTTTTTTGCGATAAAATACAAACTTTTTTCTTTCTCCTAAGCAGAATCAATTCAAAAAGAATCACCTCCTTATTATTTATATACGCGCGCAATATCGTCCATGACTCAGGTGCTCCGACCGCACAGCAGGCAGGAAGATGGCCACGGTTTAACACGGTTTGGTTGCATCAAAGATGCTATACGGTTTTACACGGTGCTGCCAAAACAGTATAGAACTATGTAATACCATAACACGAAAAGACAGATCAGTCCGCCCCCCAGTTGTATCCATTTCCTATTGAATGGAATTCCTAAATATTCGTTAATTTTCTTTCAAATTATTTCCCAAAATGAACAGTCAACCCCCTCCAAATTTTGAAAATTCTGCGCGAGAAAATTTTTGGCTGGAAATAAGCGAGTTTTGAGAGGTTTTGCTAAAAAGCTGAAATACTGATACTTATATCTATTTTGGCGAAAAATGACGGCGGACGGCTGAAAAAAAGTCAACGCCTAATTTTCAAAAGGCGTTGACTTTTGAAAATTTGGCGTGCTTACAGAAGAGGGAGTCGAAGCAAAAAATATGGCAAAAAAGCCCAAAAATTTGCACAGAATAGGCATTAGTGTGCAAAATTTGACCTATTTTCCTCATCGCCGGAAGGGCGAAACAGCTCCTTGAGGGTAGAAAAAGGGCGTTTTTCGATCCAGAATCTCTCCTCAGAACGTACTTTCTTGTTGTAGACATTTTGAACACTCCTTAAGTTAATATTCCTCAATCATAGCTCCAAAGTCCCAGCGAAGCATGACAGGGGGTATCCAGCCATCCCCCCACCCTATCTGACGCCTACGGCATCATTTTTTGGTGGTACGATTGCGGATGAGCAGAAAAAAAATGATGGGCAACCGAACACTTTATGCAGCAAAAATTTGGCGGATTGCAAAAAACTCACTAACTTTGCGGTCACTATTAACTATATTGTCTAACAACTAAAACTACGACACAATGAAGAGAACTTTACTCAATCTGATGCTCGCAGCCGGTATGCTGACCGTGAGCATGAACGTATCAGCACAGCAGCTGGCCGAAGGCAAGTACTACCTGGCTAACATTGGTGCAACCTTTAGTGACCAGCCCGCCAACTGGGGTGCCGGCAACAGCTGGGGCACGCAGGCCTCACTGCTGAAACATCCCGAATATGTCATTCTGCATCCGCAGGCTGACGGCACCTACCAGATGGAGACGCAGGTGAGCAACGGCGGCACGGCCTACTACTTTAACGGTGACTACATGGACAATGGGTCTCCGATGGCCCTGACGATTAAGAAGATAAGCGAGACCCCGCTCGGCTACATGGACGACGAAGAAACCGTTCCTATCTACCTCTACACCGTTCAGGACCCCAATGGCAACTATTTCGGCTGGGATGGCACATCGACCGTTCTGGGCAAGAGCATCGACATCGACGCTAACGACATCAACGCTGCATGGATCATCGCTTCCGAGGAGGATACCCAACTTGGCCTCAGCTTCGCCTCAGCTGAAGATCCTGTGGACGCCACTTACATGATTCTCGACCCGAACTTCGGCCGCAACAACCGCAACCAAAGCGCCTGGCAGGGCACTGGCCTGAAGAAGGGCGGTGACAACACCAACATGAACACCGAGTCGTACATGGCCGTCTTCGACCTGAGCCAGACGCTGACAGGCGTGCCCAACGGCATCTACAAGGTAGAGGCCCAGGCAGCCGTGACGTTCCACGACAACCGCACCATCAAGGAGTACGACGGCAACGGCTGTCCCGTCGTCTATGCCAACAGCGTAACCTCCAACTTCGTCGAGATGACAACGGCCGACAAGCTGAGCAGCCAGACACAGCTGAGCACCAGCTTCAACGCTGGCAGCTACCAGGTGGAGCCTATCTACGTGGAGGTGACCGACGGCACGCTCGTCATCGGTGCCAAGAGCGACCGCGCCGACATCTGGGCCGTGTGGGACAACTTCTCGCTGTACTACTATGGCGACGACTCCACCATCGACCAGGTGAAGAACGCCTCCACCTTCGCTTTGGTACAGGATCTGGCTGATCAGGCCGAAGAGCTGCTTGACGATGTCGACATCGACGCCGTGAAGGGATTGCTGCAGGATGCCATCGAATCAGCCGAAGAAGTGACGACACTGGAAGAGGCCTTAGCCGTCATCGCCCAGCTCAATGAAGCCATCGACAGGGGCCAGGCCAACGTCATCGCCCAGAGCGTGCTGCCGAAGATGAAGGCCTTCACCGAGAGCACCAACTTCTACACCGAGGAGGCTCTCGACGTGTACTACGGCATACCTAACGACAGATACGAGGACGGCTCGCTGACGAAAGCCGAGGCCAGCGCCCTGCAGGATCCCAACGTGGCAACCGGCTGGCGTGACGCCAACCGCGTAGACGACCTGCTGATGAGCGTGTGGGATGCAGCTCCCGAGCAGTGGGACACCTACCACGTGAACACATGGAGCATCGAGGGCGACACTGACGGCTCTAACTTCCGCGTGCCCTTCATCGAATACTGGACTGGCGACGGCGAGTCGCTGGGTGCCAAGACGCTGACCGCCACCCTGACTGGCCTGGAAGAAGGTGTCTACAATGTGAAGAGCTGGGTTCGCGTACGCATCAAGAACGACGGTGGCGACAGCGCCAACGGCATCAAGCTGCAGGCCAACGACGGTGAGGCCGTCGACGTGACCACTGGCGAGCAGGTAGGCACTACGCAGTTCCGCCTGAGCGAGTACACCGCGAAGGGCACCGTAGGCAGCGATGGCGTGCTGAAGGTGACGTTCGACGTGGCTGCTGAGAACAACGTCAGCTGGCTGTCGTTCAAGAACATGTGGTACGAGCTCGATCCCGTTGCCACTGGCATCACCACCGTCAGCAGCAACAAGCAGGCCGACGGCGTGGTCTACAACCTGCAGGGCCAGCGCGTGGAGAAGGCTCAGAAGGGCCTGTTCATCGTGGGCGGCAAGAAGGTGCTGAAATAAGAAACACGAGAAACCATGAAAACGGAGACGCGACGCCATGTTGCGTCTCCGTTTTTTTGGTCATGAAAAGCAGGGGGATGAGAAAGAAAAGTCGGCTTTTCCTTTGTACTTCGCTCGCTTTTTTGTAACTTTGCACTCGAATATACACATATAATTAATAATCATAAAAAACAACAGAACTATGAAGAAAACTTTACGCTTTTCAATCCTCAGTCTGCTGCTCATGCTGTGCGGAACAGCAATGGCAACAGACATCACCTTCACTGCCGGCACCGAGGTAGGCACGCAGACTAATGCTGGCGACGGTGCCGACCAGATGTCGAAGGACGGCATCACCATCTCTGTCACGAAGGGTGCACTGGCCGCTGCCCAATATCGCTTTGCCAAGGGCGAGACGATGACCATCACCTCCACCGTCGGCAACATCACGAAAGTGGAGTTCACCTGTACCGCTTCCGGCGAAGAGAAGTATGGCCCAGGCAACTTCACCGATGTCTCTTCCGGTACCTACAGCTTTGAAGGCAACGTGGGCACATGGACTGGCGACGCTCCAGAGTTCTCGATGATTGCCAGCAAGAACCAAGTGCGTGCCACCACAATTGTGGTCACCGTGAACGGCAGCGCCCCTGTCCAGACGAAGGCCAACAAGCCCGTCATCACCCCTAACGGCGGCACCTTCGAGGAGAGCATCGACGTGACCATCACTGCCGACCAGGGTGCCACCATCCGCTACAGCCTCGACGACAGCGAGACCTGGCAGGACTACACCGGCGCCTTCACGCTGACCGAGACCACCACCGTCATTGCCTACGCCATCGACGAGAGCAAGGACGTGAAGAACAGCGACGAGGTGCAGGCCACGTTCACGAAGGTGGAGCCCCAGCAGGTGGTGGTAGGCACCTGCCAGGACGTCATCAACGGCCAGGACGGCACCATCTTCCGCGTAAAGGGTAAGTGCACCAACATCCTGAACACCACCTACGGCAACTGGGACCTGGAGGATGAGACCGGCACCATCCGCATCTACGGCACGCTCGATGCCGAGGGCAAGACGAAGAACTTCCTCAGCTTAGGCATCGAGGTGGGCGACATCGTCACCGTGGAGGGTCCGAGGAAGGACTTCAACGGCACCATCGAGCTGGTCGACGTGACCGTCATCAGCATCGAGAAGGGTTCTGCCCCCGAGCCTGAAATCGAGAAGATCAGCGTGGCCAAGGCCCTCGAAATCATCGCTGGCCTGGCTGACGGCGCCAAGACCGCCGAGCAGTACGACGTGGAAGGCTACGTCGTCACCACTCCCGACTTCCAGCGCAAGGCCGACGACACCCTCTATGGCAACGTGAACTTCGACATGGCCGACCAAGCTGACGGCACCGACGTGCTCACCGTGTTCCGTGCCAAGAGCATCGACAACGCCAGCTTCACCGAGGAGACCATCAACTCACCCGTCAAGGGCGACAAGGTGGTGGTTCGCGGTCTGCTGCAGAAGTACGTGAAGGACGGTGTGACCACGCCCGAACTGAGCAGCTGCTACCTCATCAGCGTCGACGGCACCACCAACGCCATCAGCCAGCTGAAGGCCAGCAGCGAGGACGGCGCCGCCTACAACCTGCAGGGCCAGCGCGTCGTGGCTCCCACGAAGGGTCTCTACATCATCAACGGCAAGAAGGTGATGAAGTAATCGCTTTCCCGATAAGCTTTTCACAAGAGCGGAATCCCCCATCAGAGGGTTCCGCTCTTCTTTTTTGCAAAAAATATTCAACTTTCCTTGCATATATGCAAAAATGTTTGTAATTTTGCCGCCCGTAACCGCATAATTATACAAACAAATGAAAGTAAAGAACAAACGGCTCGAAGCCATCAGGCTCATCATCTCCAGCCAGCAGCTGGGCAGCCAGGAAGAACTGCTCGGTGCACTGCAGAAAGAAGGCTTCAGCCTGACGCAGGCTACGCTGAGCCGCGACATGAAGCAGCTGAAGGTGGCTAAAGCTGCCACCCTGGGTGGCCAGTACATCTACGTGCTGCCCAACGAGACGATGTACAAGCGCGTGAGCACCGCCTCGTCGCTGCGCGAGATGATGCAGGTGCCCGGCTTCCTGAACATCAGCTTCAGCGGCAACATGGGCGTCATCAAGACGCGCCCCGGCTATGCCAGCGCCATCGCCTACAACATCGACAGCAGCAACATTCCCTGCATACTGGGCACCATCGCCGGCGACGACACCATCTTCATCGTCGTTAAGGAGGGCATTGCTCCGCAGGAGGTCATCACCGCCCTGAGCGAGGTGGTGCCGAATATGAAGTGATGAGTGATAAGTGATAAGTGATAAGTGAAATGGAAATGGAACAGGAAACAGAGATTGAGGTGCTGGTTGCCGGCCCAGAGCATGAGGTGTATGTAGACACCATCCTCAACACCATAGCCGAGGCAGCCAAGGTGCGCGGCACCGGCATCGCCAAGCGCACACACGAATACCTGGCAAAGAAGATGCAGGAGGCCAAGGCCGTCATCGCCCTGGCCAGCGACGGCCGCTTTGCCGGCTTCAGCTACATCGAGACGTGGGGCAACAAGCAGTATGTCACCACCAGCGGACTCATCGTCCACCCCGACTTCCGCGGCCACCACGTGGCGAAGCGCATCAAGGACATGACGTTCACGCTGGCTCGCACCCGCTGGCCGCACGCCAAGATTTTCTCGCTGACCAGCGGCGCCGCCGTCATGGCCATGAACACGGCGCTGGGCTATCAGCCCGTCACCTTCGCCGACCTGACTGACGACGAGGCTTTCTGGCGCGGTTGTGAGGGCTGCATCAACGTCGACGTGCTCCACCGCACGGGTCGCAAGTACTGCATCTGCACCGCCATGCTCTACGACCCCACGGAGCACCTGCCGGCAAAGATTCCCGATGAGGTCATCTCCAGGATAAAACACCTCGAGGAACTGGAGGAACAGTCTTTCTCCTCTACAACGAATTAAGCGAATCAGACGGAAAGACGCATTAACCGAACAAACGAATTACACGAATCAGATATGAGCAACAAGAAAAAAGTAGTGGTCGCCTTCAGTGGCGGACTCGACACCAGCTACACGGTGATGTACCTGGCTAAGGAAATGGGCTACGAGGTCTATGCTGCCTGCGCCAACACAGGCGGATTTTCGGCTGAACAGCTGAAAAAGAACGAGGAGAACGCCTACAAGCTGGGCGCCAGGCAGTACGTGACGCTCGACGTCACCGAGGAATACTATGAGAAGTCGCTGAAGTACATGATCTTCGGCAATGTGCTGCGCAACAACTGCTACCCCATCTCGGTCTCCAGCGAGCGCATCTTTCAGGCACTGGCCATCGCCCGCTATGCCCGCGAGATTGGCGCCGATGCCATCGCCCACGGTTCCACCGGCGCCGGCAACGACCAGATACGCTTCGACATGACCTTCCTCGTCATGGCACCGGGCGTGGAGATTATCACGCTGACCCGCGACAAGAAGCTGACGCGCAAGGAGGAGGTGGACTACCTCAACGAGCACGGCTTCACCGCCGACTTCGCCAAGCTGAAATACTCCTACAACGTGGGCATCTGGGGCACCAGTATCTGCGGCGGCGAGCTGCTCGATCCCACGCAGGGTCTGCCCGAGGAGGCCTATCTGAAGCACGTCACGGCCAAGGAGCCGGAGCAGCTGCTGAAGATAGAGTTCGAGCGGGGCGAGATTGTCGGCGTCAACGGCGAGAAGTTCGACGACCGGGTGAAGGCCATCCAGAAGATTGAGGAGATAGGCGCCTCCTACGCCATCGGCCGCGACGCCAACGTGGGCGACACCATCATCGGCATCAAGGGCCGCGTAGGCTTTGAGGCCGCTGCGCCGAAACTCATCATCGAGGCCCACCGCCTGCTGGAGAAGTCGACGCTGAGCAAGTGGCAGCAGTACTGGAAGGACCAGGTGGCCCAGTGGTACGGCATGTTCCTCCACGAGAGCCAGTACCTGGAGCCTGTGATGCCCGACATCGAGGCCATGCTCACCAGCTCGCAGCGCAACGTCAGCGGCACCGCCATCCTGCGCCTGCGCCCCTACGGCTTCGACACCGTGGGCATCGACTCTGAGAACGACCTGACGAAGAGCAAACTCGGCGAATATGGCGAGACCCAGACGGGCTGGACCGCCGACGAGGCCAAGGGCTTCATCAAGGTCAGCTCTACCCCGCTCCGCGTCTACTACGGCATTCACCCCGACGAAAAACGATAAACTATGACCCAGAAGCGATTCTATCTCTCAGATACCGACAAAAAGATTGCCGGCGTCTGCGGCGGCATCGCCGAGTACTTCGACATCGACCCGCTGCTGGTGCGCGTGGGCTTCCTCCTGCTCGTCTTCGGACTGGGCGGAGGCATACTGGCCTACATCGTGCTGTGGCTTTGTGCACCAAGAAGAAATCAGCTGCCATGATTAGGATTGGAATACTCGGAGCCGCCGGCTATACTGGCGGCGAGCTCATCCGCGTGCTGCTCGGCCACCCCGAGGCAGAGATTGTCTTTGCCAACAGTGAGAGCAACGCCGGGAACCTGGTGAGCGACGTCCACGAAGGACTGCTCGGCGACACCAGCCTGCGCTTCACCGACCAGATGCCCTTCGAGCAGGTCGACGTGCTCTTCTTCTGCTTCGGCCACGGCAAGAGCCTGCAGTTCCTCCAGGAGCACACCATCCCCGAGCACGTGAAAATCATCGACCTCGCCCAAGACTTCCGCATCAAGGGAGAGCACGACTACGTCTACGGCCTGCCCGAAATCAACCGACAGGAGATACTTAAAGCCCATCACGTGGCCAACCCCGGCTGCTTCGCCACCGCCATCCAGCTGGCCCTGCTGCCCGCCGCCCACCTGAACCTGCTGAAGGATGACGTCAGCGTGAACGCCATCACGGGCAGTACCGGCGCCGGACAGAAGCCCGGAGCCACCACTCACTTCTCGTGGCGCACGGACAACCTGAGCATCTACAAGCCCTTCCAGCACCAGCATATCGCCGAGATATGCCAGAGTCTCAGACAGGTGCAGGGCTACCTGAACGCCGACATCGACTTCATCCCCTATCGCGGACCCTTCGCCCGCGGCATCTTCTGCACCGCCGTCATCAAGACCAAGGCACCTGCCGATGACATCGTGGCCGCCTACAAGGACTTCTACGCCCAGGCCGCCTTCACCCACTACAGCGACAAGGCCATCGACCTGAAGCAAGTGGTGAACACCAACAAAGCCCTCGTTCACGTAGACTGCTTCGAGGGCAAAGTGCTCGTCACCTCGGCCATCGACAACCTGCTGAAGGGCGCCGTGGGCCAGGCCGTGCAGAACATGAACCTGATGTTTGGCATCGACGAGACCGCCGGACTGCGACTGAAAGCCAGCGCATTCTGACGTCTACATCATCGACGGCAGGAAGGTCGTCGTGAGGTGACGCTTGCGGATAATCGTAAAAGAATAATCGTGCGACGGTTGGCTAACGCTCGGTCGGATTTGCATTTTTTGCTATCCGACCGGGCGTTAGTTCAAAAGTTTTCAACCGTAGATGGAAAAATCGTGTTCAAAATCACCACAAAAAAAAGTTCGTCCTGAAGAGCGATTCTGGCTCGAAAATCGCCCTTTTTCGACCCTTGGGAAGCGAATTCGGCTCACCGACAAGAATTAAAATAAGTTAATTCCTGCACATCAATACCCCTTCTGTGCAAATATTTCACATTTTTTTGTGTTTTTTTGCCTCGACTTCCCTTTCTGTAAGCACGTCAAATTTTCAAAAGTCAACGCCTTTTGAAAATTTGGCGTTGACTTTTTCCTGCCGTCCGCCGCCATTTTTCGCAAAAACAAGCATAAACACTTCTATTCCAGTCATTTAGCAAAACCTCTCAAAATTCGCTTATTTTCGCCCAAAAAGTTTCTCGCGCGAAATTTTCAAAAATTTGAGGGGGTCGAATGTTCTTTTTCGGAACAAAATCAACAAATATTCAGGAACAACTTGGGTGACATTTCTGCTAATAAGCATAGTACATTTTTTCAATCGAAGCAAATCGAAAAGACGCTGACTTTTTTGGCTGACAGGCACGAAAATAACGTTTTTCAGCAAAAAGATGGGAAAAAGTGTCGCTTTGTCAGATTTTTACCGTATCTTTGCAACAAAATCAAAAGGCATCGACTATGAAACTATTCGACGTGTATCCCCTCTTCGACGTGAACATCGTCAGGGGGCAGGGTTGCAAGGTCTGGGACGACAAGGGCCAGGAGTATCTCGACCTCTACGGCGGCCATGCCGTCATCAGCATTGGCCACTCGCATCCGCACTATATCGAGAAGGTGACGGAGCAGCTGCAGAAGATAGCCTTCTACAGCAATTCAGTAGTGAACAAGCTGCAGGTGGAGCTGGCCGAGCGCTTAGGACGCGCCTCGGGCTACGAGGACTACCAGCTGTTTCTCATCAACAGCGGCGCCGAGGCCAACGAGAACGCGCTGAAGCTGGCCTCGTGGAAGACGGGCAACACCCGCGTGCTGAGCTGCGAGGGGGCCTTCCACGGTCGCACGAGCCTGGCGGTGGAGGTGACGCACAACCGCAAGATTGTGGCCCCCATCAACGACAACCACCACGTGCGCTTCCTGCCGCTGAACGACCTGGAGCCGTGGGTGCGCGAGCTGAGCCGCGGAGGCATCGCCGCCGTCATCCTGGAGTGCATACAGGGCGTGGGCGGCGTGCAGATGGCCACACCAGAATTCGCCCAGAAGCTGGCCTACGCCTGCCAGCGCTACCATGTGCCCCTGATAGCCGACGAGATTCAGTGCGGCTACGGGCGTAGCGGCAAGTTCTTCGCCCACCAGTGGCTGGGCATCAAGCCCGACATCATCACCATGGCGAAGGGCATCGCCAACGGCTTCCCCATGGGCGCCGTGCTCATCAGCCCCGACTTCCAGCCTGAATACGGCCAGCTGGGCACCACCTTCGGCGGCAACCACCTGGCCTGCGCCGCCGCCCTGGCCACGCTCGACGTGATGGAGGGCGAAGGGCTGGTGGAGAACGCCCGCGAGGTGGGCGACTACCTGATGGAGGGCATCCGGGGCATCGGCAGCTCGCACATCAAGGAGGTGCGCGGTCGCGGACTGATGATTGGCATCGAACTCGACATGCCGCACAAGCTGGTGCGCAAGCCACTCATCCGCCACGAGCACTGCTTCACCGGCGCCGCCGGGCAGAACACGCTGCGCCTGCTGCCGCCGCTGTGCCTGACGAAGGCCAATGCCGACGACTTCATCGAGAGGCTCATCAGGGTGCAACCCGAAGAGGATTGAGGCGCCATGCCCCTTGACCATGACGACTTGGCAAGACTGCGGCAGTGAATCTGTGAATTTCTGGGCCGAAAGCTTTGCGCTTTCGGCTTTTTTGCGTATTTTTGCAAACGAAAGAACAAATCATCAGTAGCTATGGAAGAAGAAGAGAAAAGGCGAGGCTACGCCGTCGGCGTACAGCAGTTCGACTGGATTCGCGAGCGACAGGCGGTCTATGTCGACAAGACAGAGTATATATGGAAGATGGTGACGATGCCAGCCATCAATTTCTTCCTCAGCCGTCCGCGACGTTTCGGCAAGTCACTGCTGGTGGACACGCTGCGCTGCTACTTCGAGGGCCGCAAGGAGCTGTTCGAGGGGCTGTATATATATAATAAGGAGAAGGAGTGGAAGAAATATCCCGTCATACGCCTCGACCTCAGCAACGGCAAGTACTACGAGAAGGAGCGGGTGAACCCCACCATCAACGTCATACTGGAGCAGCAGGAAAGAAAGTTCGGCATCACCAACCCAGTAGACCCGACGAACTATGACGCCCGGTTGACCCGGCTGATAGAGACTGCCTACGAGCAGACGGGCGAGAAGGTGGTTATCCTCATCGACGAGTATGACGCGCCGATGCTCGACAGCATCAACGACTGGGAGCTACAGGATTATATCCGCAACCGTGTGCGGAACCTCTTCTCGCCGCTAAAGGCGCAGGCACAGTACTTGCGCTTCGTCTTCCTGACGGGCATCTCGAAGTTCTCGCAGCTGAGCGTCTTCAGCGAGCTGAACAACCTGCAACAGCTGACATTCGACCAGAACTACGAAGCCATCTGTGGCATCAGCGAGGAAGAGTTGCTGACGCAGATGAAACCCGACATCGAGCTGCTCCAGGAAAAGATGAACATCACCTACAGCCGCTGGAACCTGCACTACAGCTACGACGACATCGTGAACAAGCTGAAAAAGACCTACGACGGCTACCACTTCAGCAACCATTTCACCGACATTTATTGCCCTTGGAGCCTGGTCAACGCCTTCGCCATGGGCGACATCATGAACTTCTGGTTCTCCACGGGCACGCCGTCGATGCTCATCAACGTGATGCGGCAGACGGGCGTCAGCATTCAGCAGATAGAGCATCTTCAGGCGCGTCTCGACCGCTTCGACGCTCCCACGGAGCGCATCAGCGACCCCATACCCGTGCTGTTCCAGAGCGGCTACCTGACGCTGAAGGGCTATAACCCCCTGACACAGAAATACACCCTGGGGTTCCCCAACGGCGAGGTGCGCGAGGGCTTCGGCAATTCGCTATACAAATATTACATGGAAGGCTACGTAGGCAGCCAGGACACCTTAGGCAATGCCTTCCTCGACCTGCGCATGAAAGAAACCACCATCGAGCAGTTCATCGAGGCAGTCCGCCGCTGGTATGCCGGCATCCCCTACAGCATCACCGACCGCAACCAGAACGAGCAGCTCTACCAGTCGCTCATCTATGCCGCCTTGATGGGCTTCGGTGCCGACGTGAGTGCCGAGGACCAGACCAGCGACGGGCGCATGGACATTGCCCTGAAGCTCCCGGACATCATCTACATCATCGAACTGAAATACGGAAAGACGGCCGACGAGGCTGCCGACCAGGTGCTGCGCAAGGACTATGCCGTGCGCTTCGCTGCCGACCCTCGCCCCGTCGTCGCCGTAGGCCTGAACATCAGTCAGGACCGCCGCACCATCGACAGCTACAAGGTGGTGAAGGTGTAGGAAAAACACAGAAAGGATGAAAGAGACAGGCCATGACATCGACAATAAGGATGTGGTGAGGCTGCGGCAGAGGCTCCAAGCCGCCGTAGGCATGGAACCTCGTTTTCCCGGCACTTTGCTGCTCTGTCGGACTATGTCTTTGAGAGGACGAACCAGCGCATCAGCCCTACTACGCTGAAACGGCTGTGGGGCTATCTGGATGAAGGCGTGCAACCGCGCAAGAGCACGCTCGACATCCTGGCCCAGAGTGTAGGCTATGGCAGTTGGGAGGACTTCTGCCGACAGGAGGCACAGCCGACGGAGGAGCCCTCCGGCGAAGATGCCGGCACGGAACCTTCCACACCGGTCAACAGACGGCCTTCTCACCTGCGGGCAGTGACGGTGGCGGTGTGTGCCGTCATCATTCTTTTTATGGGCGGCCTTGCGCTGTGGAGCCTCCTGCCGAAGGCCGCTACTCCTGCTGGCAAGCATGAACTGGTGAAGGGGCAGACATTTGCCACTGCCGACGACTATCTGCGCCTGTTCGGCATCCATGCCGGTGACACGCTCTGGTTCCAGCCCGTTCCCCGACAGGAGCACCTCTACGTCTGGGGACCGCAGTATAGGCACCCCGTGTGGCACAACGAGGGAGACGCTCTGCAGCTCATGCCGACCATCACCGAGTATTGGGAGCCTGTCAGTGGCGACAGCACCCAGGAAGTGCATCAATTAGTGGAGAAGATCAACCGCGACGGCTATTACCTGACCGCCCGCACCAACGACCTGCGCATCACGTTCATGCGAGGGTTGCACCCCGGTGCCGACACCACCTACGTTTTCCTTGGGCACCTACGACATCGTCATCACGAAGGGTAGCGTGCAAAGCTATAACGTGGCGTATGTCAACGGCACGCTGACCATCACCAAGGCCCCGCTGACGGTGGGCGTGGAGGACGCGACCATCACCGAGGGCGATGCGCTGCCCGCGTTCACGCTGACCTACGACGGTTTCCGCTGCGGCGACACCGAGGCCACGGCCTTCACCGTGAAGCCCCACGCCACGACCGAGGCCACGGCAGCGAGTGCCCCCGGCGAGTACCCCATCATCGTGGGCGGCGGCGAGGCCAAGAACTACGAGCTGAGCTACACCGGCGGCACGCTGACCATCGAGGCCAACCCCCTGCCGCAGGATGAGGACCTGACGGCCCGCGTAGGCACGTCGCAGGAAGACTGGCACGCCTGGGGCGTGTGCGCCACTGACTATGCACCTGCCATCACAACCAGCGACGGCCGCACGGCTCAAATGATGGAAACCTACGAGGAGACCGTGGAGACCGTTGGCGAGATGATGTACCAGGATGTGAGCGGACTGGAGCCGGGCGACTATGCCGTGGAGCTCTATGCCAACGCACAATACACCGACGGACGTGGCTTCGCCTCCGACCTGCGTGACGGAGCCACCGACATAGCCTACGTGTCGGCCAACAGCCGCCGCTGCTATGTGACGGCCCATGTGGGCACAGCGGTCAGCGAGAACGGCATCTATACCGTCTATGCCCACGTCACCGACGGCACGCTGCGCCTCGGGCTGACTGCCGAGAAGGCAGGTACCAACTGGCACACGCTGCAAATCAAGAAGCTCACCCTGCTGCGCCAGGGAACGGTTGTCTATGCCGACGACAAGGTGCGCGAGTACTGGCACAAGAACCCCGAACTGACCTACACCGTGAGCGGTGCCGAGGTGACGGGCGCGCCCAGGCTGTCGTGCGCTGCCATCACGACGTCAGCACCGGGCACCTACCCCATCAAGGTGGCGAAGGGCACGCTGAGCAGCGACCAGCCCATCTACCTGCAGGCAGGCGTGCTGACGGTAACGGTGCCGTCGGGCATTGATGCCATCGGCAGCGGTGACGACGAGGCGCTGCCGCTCTACGACCTGCAGGGCCGCCGCGTGGAAGGCCGACCCAGGCCAGGCTTCTACATCCGCCAGGGCAAGGTGGTCAGCATCAGAAAACAGCGTTATGAAAAGATGGATAGTATAGTTAAATAGTAAATAGTAAATAAAGATAAAAGTAACGCTGTGAGCGGAGTCTGCAAGGATTCCGCTCTTTTTTGTTGGTGTTTTTCTTGGCTGGGTCGCGGAAAATGCGTACTTTTGCAACGTAACACAAAAAACAACGGAACAGATTGCGTATGAAGATTGCAATGATAGGCGCTGGCGCCATGGGTGGCGCCACTGTGGAAGGCCTGCTGAAGGCCGGTCATGAGGGAAAGGACATCTGTGTGAGCGACCCGTCGCCGGTAGTGCTTGAGCGGTTTGCCGGCATGGGCGTCAGCGTGACGACCGACAATGCCGAGGCCACCCGTGGGGCCGACGTGGTAGTGATAGTAGTAAAACCGTGGTTAGTGGAGCAGGTGCTGACGGGCATCAAGGATGCGCTGCAGCCCGAGCGCCAGGTGCTGGTGGTGATTGCCGCCGGCATGCCCTCGAAGAGCATCCGCGAGTGGCTGGGCGAGCAGTGCCCGCCGCTGTTTCTCTGCATCCCGAACATCGCCATTGCGCAGCTACAGTCGATGACGTTCCTCGTGCCGTGTGGTGCTATGGCATCGCACCATACCGAACGGCTGAAAGGACTGCTTGGGGAGATGGGGCAGGTGCTCATCACCGACGAGCAGCACCTCGCCGCAGGCACCACGCTGGCTTCGTGCGGCATCGCCTACGCCATGCGCTATATCCGTGCTGCCTCCGAGGGGGGCGTGGAGCTGGGCTTCAAGGCCGACGACGCCAAGCAGATTGTGATGCAGACGGTGCGCGGCGCCGTGGAACTGCTCGAAGCCAGCGGCATGCACCCCGAACAGGCCATCGACCTGGTGACCACGCCCGGCGGCGTCACCATCCGCGGTCTGAACGAGATGGAGCACGCAGGCTTCACCTCCGCCGTCATCAGGGGGCTGAAGGCAGGGGGGAAGTGTTGAGTGTTGAGAGTTGAGTGTTGAGAGACTTTAGTTTCTGCCTAATGAAATGAACTAAAGTCTCTCAACACTAAACACTCAACTCTCAACACTATAAACTAAAGTCTCTCAACACTAAACACTCAACTCTCAACACTCTCACAGGTAGAGTCCGAAGGAGAGCGAGCGGAACTTGATGCCGCCATCCTTCAAAACGTCGTCGTTGGAATATTTCACGTAGAACGGCACCTCGGCGATGCGCATGTTCAGCATCCAGTCGATGGTAATAGGCCGCTGACGGATATTCTTCTCCGTATGCTTGATTTTGTCGCCCAGAAGCTTGTAGCGCGTCTTGATGCTGGCGTAGGTGTTGAAGTTGAACACGGGGCCAAAGCCGATGGCGAAGCCGTCGCCGAAGTCGTGCTCATAGCGCAGCGTTGCCGTCAGCGAGAACACTTTTATGCGCGAGAACTTGGGTTCGTACTCTAATGGGTATTTATCCACGGTGACGTTGCCGTCGGGGGCCTTGGTGAAGAACAGGTCGTCGGTGATGCGGTAGTTGCGCCAGTCGATGCCAAGGCCCAGGGACACCTTGTTGCGCTCGCGTCGGTCGAGGAAGTGGTCCCACTGCGCGATGGTGGCGAAAATTTCCCACGACTTGAACGTAGAGAAGTCAATCCGCTGGTCGACGCTTGTGGGGCAGGTGAAGCCGATGCCGAGGTGGGCCGTCAGCTCGTTGGTGTGGCGGCTGTAGCTGGCCGTGTCGCTCCTCGTGCGCCCCACCTTCACCGAAGGAATCAGCTCCCAGTGGTCGCGGCTGATGTTGACGTTGCTCTCGTAGTTGGCATCCACCAGTCGGATGGTGTTCTGGTAGCGGAAGTCGTCGTCGCCCTGCTTCCCGCTGACGATGACGCGCTGCAGCGAGTCGCTGCTGATGATGGTCACCTTGCGCGGATGGTTGATGACGAGCGTGTCGGTTTGCGCCCCTGCGGGGCTAAAGAACAAAGAATAAAGAATAAATAATAATGCTATGCGTTTCATAATGCTATGGGTTATTTTAACAGTTCTTCCAATTGTTCAAGACTTTCGACGGTGCCCTCCATGTAGATGACGGTCACCTCGCACTGTTCGTGCGCTTTGTCCCACTGCTCCTGATAACAGACGAAGCGGTTTTTGTTGCCAGCCGAGGGCATCTGCAGCTTGCAGGTCCAGGTGTCCCAGCGGTGAGGGTTCTTGCGGCTGGTGCGCATGTCGATGCTCCGTTCGGCATCCTGCCCCAGCAGCTGTCGCAGCTGTCCGGCTTCCTTGTCGGTGGCGCTGAGGCGCAGGCTGCGGTAGTAGCTGAGCTGGTACTTCGCTATCGACTTGCCGCGCACACGGGTCTCCACCATGCGTTCCTGCGGGATGACGCGCCCCTCGAAGAGGTCGTTTATCTTCAGTCCCGACTGCGCCAGCGTTTCGCTGAACGAGAGCTGGCAAATGAGGAATGATAGGATGAATAGTAGTCGTTTCATATCTCGTCAGATTTTTTTATTCGTTGCTGAACATGGCCTTCAGTTGCTGTTCTACCACGTCGGTGCCGTCGCCGGCGGTCATGGCGGTCATGGTCTTCTGCATCTCGCCGATGACGACGCTGCGGTCGGTGGTTCGCTGACCGTAGACGATGGCCACCAGGTCCTCGTCGGCAGCGGCAGGCTCGGTGCTGCGGAAGAGCAGCAGGGCACCACCCACCACCAGCACCGCCACGGCAGCGGCAGCAGCCCAGCGGCGCAGGCCGCTGCCTGGGGGGCGTTGCGTTTGTTGCCGTAATACAGCAACAGACTGAACGGCTGCGAGGTCGAGGAACAGGGGGCGCAGGGGGCGCAGGTCCTCGGGCAGGTCGGCGGGTTCCTGGCTGAAGAAGGCGTAGAGCTGGCGCTCCTCGCTGAGGGTGGTCTCGCCGTCGAAGAAGCGGTCGATGAGGGTGCGTATTTTCAGTTCATTGTTCATATTGCTTCAAGTATTGTTGTCTTACTGATTGGCGGGCACGGCTGAGGGCTTTGCGCAAGTTCACCTCGCTGCTGCCCGTCAGGGCGGCTATCTGCGCCATGTCCATGCCCTCCATGTGGCGCAGGCGGAGGATGGTCTGCTGCAGCGGCGGCAGCTGGGCGACGACGGCCATCATGCGGTCGATGCGCTCGTCGGTGTCGGCTTGGGAAACGCCATCCACGCTGACGCGGTCGTCCAGGGGAGCGAGCGGCTGGCGACGCCTCAGACGGTCGACGCAGAGGTTGCGGACGAGCACCGAGGCCAGCGCGTCGAGGGGCAGGTGCAGCTGGTCGAGCATCTGCCAGAGGCGCAGCAGTGCATCCTGCACCGTGTCCTCGGCATCCTCATCGCCCAGATAGCGCCGCGCCACTTCCAGCAGCCTTGGCCGCAGCCGGCGGGCCTCGTCTTTGTATTCCTCTTGCGTCATTCTACCCTTTATACGCAGAATAGTTCGTTTTGTGACATCGTTTTAGGAAAAAATTTTGGCAATGATATAGCAGTTGACCTATTTGTGCGTATTTCTCCCCCTGTTCTCAGCAGGGAAGGCAGCGGGCGCTGCCATTGTTTTTCCCGCCCGCTGCCAATATCGTCCCCGTCCGCTGCCAACGGAAAAGGCGTGGTCT
>CACYME010000049.1 GCA_902775475.1 uncultured Prevotellaceae bacterium | reverse complement strand
CTATCTGCGAGGGTGGGTAGAGTACTTCGACTACGCCGACATGGGCAATAAGGTCAAGGATATAGACCAATGGCTTCGCCGTCGTCTGCGCATGTGCATCTGGAAGTCGTGGAAGAAACCACGGACACGGGTGAAGAACCTCATCCGATGCGGCATAGACAGTTGGTGCGCCTACCAATGGGGTAATACTGGCAAGGGTTATTGGCGTATAGCCGACAGTTGGATACTCACCCGAGCAATCGGCGACGAGTCACTCCATAGGGCTGGCTATAGCTGGATAGGAAGGCTGAGGAACCGCCGTATGCGGAACCGCTTGTACGGTGGTGTGAGAGGACAAGTGAACACGAAAGGAGGTGAACACCTCTGATTAGTGTTCACCTCTTACTCGTTTGTGCTAATAGAATTATGCAATGATATGGCAGTTGACCTATTTGTGCCTTGCTCCCCCTGTTCTCAGCAGGGAAGTCGGCGGGCGCTGCCAATAATTTTCCCGCCCGCTGCCAATATCGTCGGCGTCCGCTGCCAACGGAAAAGGCGTGGACTTTTTCCCGCTCCGGCATGGCCTGGTCCCCATTTGTCGCCACCTTTTTCCTCTCATCCCTGCGGCTGTGGGGAAGCGGGAGGTCTTTCGAGCTGCTTGGCTATTCTTTTTGCGCAATAATATAGCAGTTGACCTATTTGTGCGTAGTCCATCCCCTACATGCGAGGGGAATGGCTACGCACAAACAGGTCAACTGCTATAGCATTACCTAAAATTAAAGGCGAGTCCGTTGGCTTATTTCACCACCTTGCGGCCATTGATGATGTTGATGCCCCGCTGCGGCTGGCTGAGGCGGCGTCCCTGCAGGTCGAAGATGGCGCTGGGGCTGCTGGGCTCTGCGTCGATGCGTGTGTCGACGATGCCGGTGGGGTCGCTGTAGTCGATGCTCTGCAGCGTGGCCGAGGCAGTGCCACCGATGGTGATGTTGAAGACGAAGGTGGCCACGGCATACTTCGAGTCAGCCGTGCGGTAGCGCAGTGCCTGGCGGATGGTGTAGGTGCTGCCGTTGCTGCTGCGACCGGGATACTGGCCCAGGCTGAAGGTGAGCGAGGCAGGATCGAACTCAGAGAATACATAGCCCGAGGAGTAGGCAATCACCTTGCCCGCGGCATTGAACCAGTGACCGTAGCCATTGGCCGTTGAGCCGTTCTTGGCCAGCGAGCCATCGGGGTTGACGGCGTAGAACATGATGCGGCCTGCCGACGGTCCCGACGAGCTGTAGCTCTGCATCTTCGAGGCGATGTCGGAGGGCTGCAGCTGGAAGGCGGTGCCTAACATGGCAGCTGCCTGTCCGGAGACGCTGACGTTGGTGCCGAAGTATTCGTTGCCCGTGGTGCGCGGATAGCTGACGTTGTAGGTCAGCGTGATGTCGCTCACCTCGCGGCCGTCCAGGTTGGCGTTGGCATAGACGGTGGCGTTGCTGGCCAGGTCAGTGCCCTCGAGGGAGAACTTGTAGGGCCACATGTCGTCGGCGTCGATCTTGTCGTCCCATTTGTGCTGGATATAGGTCTTCAGTGCCGGCGAGACGATGAGCCACAGGCGGCTGACGCCCTCAGGCACGGTGAACGAGCAGTCCTCGGTCTTCACGGCCTGGCCCTGGCAGTAGACGCTATCCTCAGAGAAATACTGGCGCGAGCCGTCCTGCATCAGCGCCACGTAGCCCAGACGGAAACCGCGTGAGGAGCGCGACACCACGTTGTAGGCGCGCTTGGCGGCCTTTACGAACTGCGACTCTCCGTTGAAGTACTGGCCCGGGTCGGCATCTGCCAGTGCAGAGCCCACGTGCAGTGCCGTGAAGTGGGTGGTCACCTCGGTGCCAGCCTGGGGCACCTGCAGCGGGATGACGTTGAAGCCCGTGCCCTGCGGACAGCTGGCCAGCGCCACCTGATACTGGCCGTCGTCGGTCAGCGAGCAGCGATAGTTGAAGTTGCCGATATAGGCGTTGCGGTAGGGCTTGCAGACGTCGAAGTCCCACGTGGCGCAGCGGCAGGCATACTCGAAGTAGAGCTTGTAGAGGTCGCGTGCGGTGAGACCCTTCAGTTTCATCAGCGACTGGTTGAAGTCTACGGCACCCGTCATCGGCTGGTTCCACACCTTGGCCACGGTCTGGATGTCGTTGTAGTGCTGGCAGAGGAAATAGTGGAACCAGTAGCTCTGGTAGCGGTGCCACTCATGGCTGAAGGCGTAGTTGTGCGAGTTACTGAAGATGGGGTAGCTCTGGCTGAACATCAGTTCGGGATACGACTGGTTGGCCTGCCACTGGGCCGTCTGTTCCCAGATGGCCTGGCCGCTGCCCACGGGCAGGTGGAAGCCCGTGCCGATGGTGCTCGACGACCAGTGGTTGTGGCCGCAGGCCTCGGCGTAGCACATGTAGTGGAACGAGTGGCCCACCTCGTGCGCCACGGAGTGTCCCACGGGCTTGCACGTGGAGGGGTTGAGCCACAGCGCCGACACCTCGAAGTCGTAGCCGCCGCCGTAGCACGTCCAGGTCTCGGTGTGGTTCATCAGCACCATCACCTTGTATTTGTTCAGGTTGCTGTTCTGCGGGTCAACGAAGCCCAGCTGGTTGATTTCCAGATCGAAGAAGGTCTCGCACTTCTGCAGCAGGTCGTCGATGTCGACGTAGTAGAAGTTGCTCTTCGGCAGGTTCTTGGGGTTGGTGGTGTAGTACTTGTCCCAGAAGATGATGACGTTGTCCGACTCTACCGAGCGGCTCTTCGACCAGGTGTACTTGTTGTCGGGGTCGCTCTCTTTGTAGAGCAGCGTGTCCGTGCGGTTCTGGCGCCATTCGTCGGGGATGTAGACCGACTTCTGGGCGCTTGCGCCCGTGGCGTAGGCAGCCAGCAGCAGCGCGAATGTCAGGATTTTTTTCATAGTTGGTGTTATGTTTTGTAGGATTATTCTTCGTTCTTTGCTCATTTCGCCTTCTTTTTCTGTGGTGGCGGTTCCCGAGAATCAGCCGTTGTCGGATTTTTGTCCGCCCACGTCGGACTCTTTTACCACCAGTCGGTTTCGATGGTGAAGTGCACCTCGATGTTGACCTTCAGCAGCTCGCCGTTGTGGGGGTACTGCATCTGCATCGTCACGGTGTGCTCGTCGTCCCAGCAGTGCTCCTGGTGCAGGCCGCAGTTCCAGTTCCACAAATCGTCGAACACCTCTATATATACGTGGCCGTGGCCCCAGTCGAAGGGCTCGCCGTTCTCGTCGAACCATCCGCCGTAGACGCCCTGCGTGTTGTTGGGACCCTCGGAGCCGTCGGCGTAGAGCGGCACGATGTCGATGTTGGCCTCGTTCAGCTGGGAGCGCCCGATGCCCATCAGGCTGAGCACCTGCGAGCGGCTGATGCGCACCTTGCTCGTCTGGTCGTAGCCCTCAGCCCAGTTCATCGTCACGTTGACTGGCAGCGTGCCGCAGAGCCGACCGCCGGTCACCTGCGTGGTGTCGGGCACGGGGATGTTGGCAATGAGGTCGGTCATGAACGTGGCGCGGTTCTGCAGCCAGCGGTGCATCTTCTCCACCTCGCTGTCGAAGCTCTTCCCGCTGACGGGCCAGCGGTCGGCCTCGCGCTGCATGGTGCCCTGCTGCCTCAGCTGAGCCACATATTTCATGCACTCGTCCCACCCGTGGCTGACGATGCTGTCTTTCACGGCCAGCCACTGCGCCTTGTAGTCCTCTACGAACTCCGGGCAGCCGAAGAGGTCGGTGAAGAACTGCGGCACGTAGCTGTACTCGCCGTTGCGCTTCAGGGGGTTGGTGCCCATCACCGTCTCGTGGTAGTCGGCAAAGAAGGTGTGGCCGGTGTACATGTTGCTCCAGTCGAAGTCGTAGCCGGCATCGAAGTCCCACAGTGGGCCCATCACCCAGGGGCCGTCGCCGTCCTTGTGCATATAGATGGAGCGCGGGGCCGACAGCTCGACGTTGTAGATGAACTCCTGCAGCTGCAGGAACTTGATGAACGAGGGGATGTCGAGCTGCTGCTTCACCGCCGCGTAGTCCTTGTCCTTGATGGCCTGCTCCAGCTGGGCGAAGACGTTGCGCACGGAGTCAACGGTGTTGGGCGTGAAGCGCTCGTCGTCGGGATATTTTACGCAGAGCGGCATGCGGTAGACGCTCGTCCAGCAGTTGTCGTCGGCGTAGGGGCTCTCGTTGGGGCCGTCGTCCACGTCGAGGGCGATGAGGATGCCACCGTCATCGCTCACGTTGACGCGGTTCTTGCCCTGCTGCACCTGCTCGGTCAGCTGGTAGACGCCCTTGTAGTCGCCGTTGACGAACAGCTCCACATAGCGCGTATGGTTGGTGAAGGGCAGGCCCAGCCACTCGCCCGTCTCGAAGACGAAGGTGTTCATCAGGTCGGTCACGTCGCGGTAGTTGGCCAGCAGCACCCAGCTCTTGGCCTTGTCCAGGCCCAGCAGCTTGTGCTTCTCGTTCAGCTTCAGGCGATAGGGCTTCTTGTCGTACCAGAGGAACGAGCTGTTGCCGCGTCCGCGAATTTTGGCGTTGGCGCTGTAGTTAGAGAAGGCGCCGCGGCCGTTCAGGTTGATGAAGCAGTCGGTATAGTAGTCTTTTGAAGTGATGTCGCTGCCGTCGTCGGTGTAGACGAACAGCTGGAACACCTCGTATTTGTCTTTCGTCTCCTCAATGGGGTCGGTTTCCACGGTCAGGCTGTCCACCTGGCTGAGCAAAAGGGGTAGGGTCGTCTGGCCGCTGACGTGTAGCTGCAGCTGCTTCAGGTCGGCGCTCACGTCGATGTGGCTGATGCTGTCGGTCGCCACGGGCATGTCCCATCGCCCGTCGGCCACGCTCGAATGCACGTGCAGACGCTGTTGCGAGAAGCCCGCCGTGGCCATGCTCAGACCGCATGCCAGCACCGCCAGCGGGCGAAAAAAAGAACCTTCTGTCATAGTTAGCGTTAATTTGAGTGCAAAGTAAACACTTTTTTCTCAATTAGCGTTCAAAAAAGCAGAAAAAGTGATGTGGCAAAGCTGTTTTTTTGCTCTCAGCGTGTTTTCATGAAAAAAGTAGTGGAAAAATTTGGCCGTTTCGCAGAAAAGTAGTAACTTTGCACCCGCAAAACTCCTGAGAGGCACTCAAAGAATTCGGCATTCGTCGTTTTCGCGCCTGTGGCGGAATTGGTAGACGCGCTAGACTTAGGATCTAGTATCTCACGATGTGCAGGTTCGAGTCCTGTCAGGCGCACAAATGAAAAGTCGGCATAGCTCAGCTGGTTAGAGTATCACCTTGACATGGTGGGGGTCCTTGGTTCGAGTCCAAGTGTCGACACAGAAAGAAAGTGGTTGGATTCCAGCCACTTTTATTTTTTGCCTTTCATCTCGTGGGGCAAATCTGGGGGATTTTTTGGGGGGGGGATTTTGCGGTTACAGCAATTTTCATTCCATCCAAATTGTATCTAAATATTTGTTAGTTTTGTTCCGAAAATGAACACTCGACCCCCTCGAATTTTTGAAAATTCTGCGCGAGAAAATTTTTGGCTGAAAATAAGCGAATTTTGAGGGCTTTTGCTAAGTGGCTGGTAAATAGATGCTTATGACAATTATGGAGAAAAAAGTCAGCGGACGGCTGAAAAAAGTCAACGCCAAATTTTCAAAAGGCGTTGACTTTTGAAAATTTGGCGTGCTTACAGAAGAGAGATTCGAGGCAAAAAAACACCAAAAAAATGTGAAAATTTTGCGCAGGATGGGGTTTGGTGTGCAAAAATTAACCTTTTTTAATTCTCGTCTGAATGGCGAAATCGTTACTTGAAGGCAAAAAAAGGGCGTTTTTCGATCCAGAATCGCTCTTCAGAACGAACTTTTTTTAGTGGTGATTTTGAACACTATTTTAAGGGTGAGCTGCAGGTGTTGCACCCCCAAAAAAGAGGCTTTAGTGGTTCAATTGCAGACTATCATTATTTTTTTATAAGAACATGCAGGAATGTCAGCAGAAAATGCTACCTTTGCAGCGCTAATTCTTTACACGAGATTGCGCCCGCCATGGCTCGCATCGCGGGCTACCAGATTGAAGACTAATCGTCTTGATGATACTCTCTCTTATTCTCTAACCATCGCTCACGTTCATGGTCATGCCCTCCATAGCGATAGGAGGCTTAAGGCGAAGAGTCCGGCCCTGTTGTGTGTGATACAAAAAAACAAAACAATGCAAAAACAAATGATTGTGGCACTGGCCCTGTGGGGCACAGTGCCATTCGCCAGTGCACAGACCGATTCGCTGGCATTGCAAGAAGTGGTGGTGACGGGGTCGCGCCATGCCACCGCAGTGAGCCGTTTGCCCATGAACGTGACCGTGGTCACGCGTGAGCAACTGACTGAGAACCATCAGCAGAGCATCCTGCCCACACTGTCGCAGGAGGTGCCGGGCCTGTTCATCAACAGCCGTGGCGTCATGGGCTATGGCGTCAGTGGCGGTGGCAGCGGCTCGCTCAACCTGCGTGGCCTCTCTGGCGGCTCGCGCGTGCTGGTGCTCATCGATGGCCATCCACAGTATGCCAACATCTTCGACCATCCCATCGGCGATGCCTATCAGACCATGATGGCCGACCGCGTAGAGGTGGTCAGCGGCCCTGCCTCGGTGCTCTATGGCTCGAATGCCATGGGCGGCGTGGTGAACATCGTGACGCGACGGATGCACCACGATGGTGTGCGCACCCAGCTCAACGTGGGGGCTGGCAGCTACGGCTCGGTGCAGGCCGAAGCCTCGAACCAGGTGCGGCAGGGACGCTTCAGCAGTACCGTGGCAGCGCAATACAGCCGTTCGGACAACCATCGGCCCAACATGGGTTTTGAGCAGTATGGCGGCTTTCTGAACCTGGGCTATGACCTCAGCGAGAACTGGACCACCCGCCTGTCGGCCGACGTCACCCACTTCAACGCTTCCCATCCCGGCACGGTGGCCAGCCCGCTCAAGGAGGCCGACCAGTATATCACCCGTGGCGTGGTGAATGCCTCGGTGAGCAATCATTTCGACGGGCTCGACGGCACGCTGATGGTCTACTCCAACTTCGGGCGCCATAAAATCAACGACGGCTATGGCCCCAGTGCCAACAACAACCAGCCCCGTGCCAACCTCTTCCGCTCGAAGGATGCCCTGACGGGTGTGTCGCTCTTCGAGACCATCCAGCCCCTCGAGGGCAACCACACCACCGTGGGTGCCGACTATCAGCACATCTACGGCTATGCCTACAACACCAGCCGTGCCGACGGCTCGCTCATCGCCACCAACTACAGGGCGGGCACGGGCAAGAGCTACCGCAACGAGTGGGCGGCCTACGTCGACTTCCGCCAGGATCTCGCCGAGTGGCTCACCGTCGATGCTGGTCTGCGCTACGACTGGCAGAACGTGTCGGGCGGCGAGTGGGTGCCGCAGCTGGGCCTGGTGGCCCGCCCCGTCGGCGATGGTGTGCTGAAGCTCACGGTTAGCAAGGGATTCCGCAACCCGTCGATGATGGAGCTCTACTTCTATGGCACCAACGGCAACGTGGAGCTGAAGGCTGAGCGCATGTGGAACTACGAGCTGTCGTGGCAGCAGACGCTGGGGCGCTTCTCCTACAAGGCCAACGTCTTCTACCTGAAGGCCGACAACCTGGTGGGCACGGGCGTGAAGCCCGATGGCAACGTGGGGCGCATCAACACGGGCGCTTTCGAGAATTCGGGCTATGAGCTGCAGGCGCACTATCGCGTCAACCGCCATTTCGCCGTCCACGCCAACCGCAGCTATATCCATCAGCAGGAGGGCCACGAGCAGACGGGAACACCCGAATACGTCGACTACTTGGGCATCCGCTGGCACCAGGGCCGCTTCTACATCAACGCCGGCACCCAGCACGTCAGCAATCTCTTCACTGGCAGTGCCACCGAGCCTTATCAGACCTTTACGCTGGTCAACGTCGCCGTCACCTATAGCCCTGCTGACCATCTGAAGCTGTGGGTGCGCGGCGAGAACCTGATGCGCCACGACTACGAACTGTTGGCGGGCTATCCCATGCCCCTTGCCACGTTCATGGCCGGCGTCAATGTAGATTTCTGACTCAGAAGCATCAGCCATAGGGAAACGAAGAAGCCCTGCAACAAGTGAAATGCTTGCTGCAGGGCCCTCGAATTCTTCTCATAAATCAAAGAAGTGGCTGTCCTGAGGAAAAAATTTGGGCAAAAAAGTTGGCGGTTCATCTTTTTTTCCTACTTTTGCAGCGCAATCGGCGATGAAGGCATGCTTGCTGGAACCGCCGCAGGATAATGGCCAGCCCGCAGGCTGGTGTAAGTTTAACATTAAAAGTATTAAAAAGATGAAAAAGTTTTTGATGACAATCGCAGCTGTTTTCGTTGCAATGAACATGAGTGCACAGGTGTATGTGGGCGGTTCTGTTGGCGTGGCCAGCGTGACTGACAACCTCAACGAGTCGCAGACGGTCTACAAGTTCGTGCCCGAGATTGGCTACAACCTGAACGACGACTGGGCCGTGGGTGTTGAGCTGGGCTATCAGAAGGGTGCCTGCAACCTTGGTAATGGCGCTTTCGGCCAGGACACTGACACCGAGGTGTTCTCCATCGCTCCCTACGCCCGCTATACCTTCGTGAAGTCGAAGCTCATCAACCTGTTTGTCGACGGTGGTGTCGGCATCGGCAGCTATAAGGACCTGGGTACGCAGTTCCTGCTGGGCTTCAAGCCTGGTGTGGCCGTGAACCTGTCGGAGAGCCTTAGCTTCGTGGCTCATGTGGGCTTCGTGGGCATGGAGTCGTTCAACTGGAAGCAGGATGGTATCGACAACTCCACCAACGTGGGTGTGAGCCTCGACAACAACAACCTCACCTTCGGTCTGTACTACAACTTCTAAGCCGATAGTTCCGTAAGGATACAATAAAAGCGTACCGAGAGTATTTCTTTCGGTACGCTTTGTTATTTGTCTTCTGCCAAGAAAAAGCGATGCCACGCAAACCTGCGGGGCATCGCTGCTTTTAGAGGTTGGCCAGCTCGACGACCTTGTCGACGGCAGCGCTCAGCCCGTCGGCGTTCTTGCCGCCAGCCTGTGCGAAGTGGGGCTGTCCGCCGCCGCCGCCCTGGATGAGCTTGGCGGCCTCGCGCACCATCTGCCCGGCGTTCAGCTGGTGGTCGGCCACCAGGTCGTCGCTCATCATGATGGTCAGCTGCGGCTTGTCCTGATGGCGCGTGCCCAGCACGCAGAGCAGCGAACTGCTGACGGCGGCACGCACCTTGAAGGCCAGGTCCTTGGCGGCAGCGGGCTCCATGGGCAGTACGGCGGTGATGACCTTCACGCCGCCCATCTCGCGGGCTTTCTCCACCAGCTGCTTGGCGGCGCGCTCCACAGCCTGAGCCTGATAGGATTCTATCTCCTTCTTCATCGAGTCGTGCTCATCGATGTACTTGCGGATGACGCCCTCCAGGTCCTTGGCGTTGTTGAAGAATGCCTTCACGGCCTTCAGCGTGTCCTCGATGTTGTAGAGCAGCTCTTCGCACTGCTTACCTGTCTTGGCTTCGATGCGGCGTATGCCAGCGGCCACACTGCTCTCGCTGATAATCTTGAAGAAGCCGATGCGGCCCGTGCTCTTGGCGTGAATACCACCGCAGAACTCGCACGACGGGCCGAAGCGCACCACGCGCACTTTGTCGCCGTATTTCTCGCCGAAGAGGGCGATGGCCCCCATCTTCTTGGCTTCCTCGAAGGGCGTGTCGCGGTGCTCGTCGAGGGCGATGTCCTGGCGAATCATGTCGTTCACCATGCGCTCCACCTCGCGCAGCTGCTCGTCGCTGACCTTCTCGAAGTGGGAGAAGTCGAAGCGCAGCGTGTCGGGGCTGACGAACGAGCCCTTCTGCTCCACGTGGTCGCCGAGCACCTGCTTCAGTGCATAGTCGAGCAGGTGGGTGGCGGTGTGGTTGGCGGCGCTGGCGTCGCGCTTGTCGGTGTCCACGCAGGCCATGAATTCCGCCGTGGGATCCTCGGGCAGCTTCTTCACGATGTGCACGGTCTGTCCGTTCTCGCGCTTGCTGTCGATGATGTCGATGGTCTCGTTTTCCGAGACGAGCACGCCCTGCTCGCCCACCTGGCCGCCCATCTCGCCGTAGAACGGCGTGTAGTCGAGCACCAGCTCGTAGAACTCGTTCTTCTTCTGCGTCACCTTGCGGTAGCGCAGGATGTGGCAGGTATATTCTGAGTAGTCATAGCCCACGAACTGCTGTTCGCCCGACGGAGAAGCGCCGGGCACGACGACCCAGTCGCTGTTTTCCACTTGGGCGGCGTTGCGGGCACGCTCCTTCTGCTTCTGCATCTCCACCTGGAACTGCTCCTCGTTGACGGTGAATCCGTTCTCGCGGCAGATGAGCTCCGTGAGGTCGAGGGGGAAGCCGTAGGTGTCGAAGAGGCGGAAGGCCTGCACGCCGTCCAGTTCGGTCTTGCCCTCGGCTTTCAGCGTGGTCATGGCCTTGTCGAGCAGCGAGATGCCCTTGTCGAGCGTGCGCAGGAAGGCATCTTCCTCCTCCTTCATCACGCGTCCGATGAGCTGCTGCTGGGCCTTCAGTTCGGGGAAGGCGTCGCCCATCTCCTCAACGAGGGTGGGTAGCAGCTTGTAGAGGAAGGCCTCTTTCTGCCCGAGGAACGTGTAGGCATAGCGCACGGCACGGCGCAGGATGCGGCGGATGACGTAGCCAGCCTTGGCGTTCGAGGGCAGCTGTCCGTCGGCAATGGAGAAGCTGACGGCGCGCAGGTGGTCGGCGCAGACGCGCATGGCCACGTTGATGTCGTCCTGCTCCTTGGAGATGGGAGCGCCCTGCTCCTCTTCAAAGGTGGTGTATTTCAGGCCCGTTATCTGCTGCTCAGCCTTGATGATGGGCTGGAAGACGTCGGTGTCGTAGTTGGAGTGCTTGCCCTGCATCATGCGGACGAGGCGCTCGAAGCCCATGCCGGTGTCGATGACGTTCATCGAGAGCTTTTCTAAAGAGCCGTCGGCCTTGCGGTTGAACTGCATGAACACGAGGTTCCAGATTTCGATGACCTGCGGGTCGTCCTGGTTCACCAGCTCGCGGCCCGTCTTGCCGCTGGCAGCCTTCTGTTCCGGCGTGCGGCTGTCCACGTGAATTTCCGAGCAGGGTCCGCAGGGGCCCGTGTCGCCCATCTCCCAGAAGTTATCGTGCTTGTTGCCGTTGATGATGTGGTCCTCGGGCACGTGCTTGGCCCAGAAGCGGGCAGCCTCGTCGTCGCGGGGAATGTTCTCTTCGGGCGAGCCCTCGAACACGGTGACGTAGAGGTCCTCGGGCTTCAGCTTCAGCACGTCCACCAGATACTCCCATGCCATGTCGATGGCGCCCTCCTTGAAGTAGTCGCCGAAGGACCAGTTGCCCAGCATCTCGAACATGGTGTGATGGTAGGTGTCGTGGCCCACCTCCTCCAGGTCGTTGTGCTTGCCAGAGACGCGCAGGCACTTCTGCGTGTCGGCTCGGCGACGCGGCTCCGGGTCTCGCGTACCTAATATAATATCTTTCCACTGGTTCATGCCGGCGTTGGTGAACATCAGCGTCGGGTCGTCCTTAATCACCATCGGAGCCGAGGGCACGATGGCATGTCCTTTCGACTCGAAGAACTGCTTGAACGAGTCGCGGATTTCTTTTGCGGTCATCATTTTTATTTACGATTTACGAATTTACTATTTACTATTTTTATTTACTAATTACATATTAGGGATTTACGATTTGGGGTGCAAAGTTACTGCTTTTTTCGCAAAAGAAAGAAAAATTTGTCCTTTTTCTCTTCTGCCAAAAACATTTGGGGGCAGTTTGCGAAAGTTTGGCGTTGACTTCAGTACTTGCCGAATGTTCTGAAAATGGAATTTCTCGTGTGAAACTTCCCATTTTCTTTCGCCATTTCGGCAATAATTTGTAATTTTGCACCCTCAAATCAGACAAAACTGAAGATGACAAAGATTCATTATCTGCTATTGTTGAGTGCCGTTTTGCTCTCTTCCTGCTTCAAGGATGAGCCGCTGAACGCCGAATGCGACATCCTGGAAGCCTCGGTGGCCGTGGAGCATCCCGAAGAGATGTTCTTCCAGAAGAGCGACTCGCTGGTTCGCATCAACTCAGATGAAAGCACCATCCGCTTTTCCGTTCGCCGTACTGCCGACCTGACCCGTCTGGCTCCTCGTTTCCGCATCACCGAGGGCGCCACCATCAACCCTGAAAGTGGCTCGGTGCACGACTTCAGCCAGGGCGCCGTCGACTATACCGTGACCTCGCAGGACGGCCAGTGGAGCCGTCGCTATCAGGTGCTGTTCCAGCCCATCACCGTCACGGTCACCGACACGGTGAAATTCGACTTCGAGCACTATCAGCTCGATGCCAACTATCAGAAGTTCTATGTCTGGTACGAGCCATCAGCCGAGGGCCCTCAGCAGCTTTGGGCCACGGGCAACGGCGGTTTCTTCATTGCCAACCAGAGCAAGCCCGCCGACGCCTATCCCACCGTGCCCGCTGACGGCGGTGTCGACGGTGGCCAGTGCGTGAAGCTGATGACGCTCGACACCGGTCCCCTGGGACGCAGCACCGGCCGACCCATTGCCGCCGGCAATCTGTTCCTGGGCACTTTCAATGCAGCCATCGCCCTCAAGGATGCTCTGCATGCCACCGAGATGGGCGTGCCCTTCACCCAGCAGCCGCAGAAGCTGACAGGATATTACAAATATCAGCCAGGACCGGAGTTCAAGGACAAGCAGCAGAACCTGGTGAACCGCACGGACAGTGCCGACATCTACGCCGTGCTCTATCGTAACCACGACGCCGAGGGGCGGCCCGTCGTCCTCTATGGCGACAACGTGCTGACCAGCCCGCTCATCGTCAGCAAGGCCCGTATTGAGCGGGTGGAGCCCGTCGGCGAATGGACTCCCTTTGAGATTCTCTTCCAGCAATTAGGAATCATCGACGAGGAACTGCTCGCTGGCCGTGGCTACAACCTGGCGCTGGTCTTCTCGGCCAGTATTCACGGCGACACCTTCGAAGGAGCCATCGGCTCAACATTATTCATTGACCAAGTCAGAATCATTTGCACAAGAGATGAATAACATGAAACGCAACATATTATCCCTTCTGACCCTGCTGCTCTGCATCGGCACCAACGCCGGACAACCGCTTGGCGACGTGCAGCTGGCAGGGCGCGTGGGCTACAGCCTCGGTGCTGCCGCTCCTCTGGGTATTCCCGCCAGCATCCGCAAGTTGAACAGCTTCCAGCTGACACCCAATTTCCTCGTTGGCCTCGATGCCCGCCTGCCACTGACAGGTCCCTGGGGCGTGCAGGCTGGTCTGTGTTTTGAGAACAAAGGCATGGACGTGGCCGTCACTACCAAGGGCTACCACATGGCCATGGTGAAGGGTGGGGAAGAGCTGGAGGGCGTCTACACCGGACGCGTGGAGCAGCAGACGAAGGCCTGGATGCTGACCGTGCCCCTCATGGCCACGCTCGACCTCAGTGAGCAGTGGCGCCTGCATGCCGGACCCTACGCCTCGCTGCTGTTGTCGAAGTACTTCAAGGGCAACGTGGCCGACGGCTATCTGCGAAAGGACAACCCCACGGGGCAGAAAATAGAGATGGGCCACGCCATGGACGAGCGCGCTACCTACGACTTCAGCGACAACATGCGACGCTGGCAGGTGGGCCTGATGGTGGGTGCCGAGTGGCTGATGGGCGAGCGCCTGAGCCTGTGCGCCGACCTCTCGTGGGGCCTCGGCGGCATCATGCACAGCTCGTTCAAGACCGTGGAGCAGACGCTCTATCCCATCTACGGCACAATCTCTTTGGCATATCGTATTAACTAAATATAAAAAAATGAGAAAACTTTTTACACTTTTGATGGTTGCCGTGGGCACACTTGCCGCACAGGCAACCGATTACACCGACAAGCTGCTCGTGCTGGTCAACGGCGAGGGCAGCGACCAGTCTGCAACCATCTCTGTCAATGAGCATGACGGCGTCTACGACCTGAAGCTGAAGAACTTCGTCCTGATGAATGGCGACTCACCCATGCCCGTCGGCAACGTGGAACTGACCAACATCGTTCCCGAGCAGGCTGGCAACGCCATCTTCTTGCGTGCTGCACAGAACATCACCGTCACCGAGGGCGATGCCGAGGGCGTGGCCTTCTGGATGGGTCCCATGCTGGGCGAGCTGCCCGTCGAGATCGTGGCCGTGCTGGAGAACGGAGGGCTGCGCGCCCTCATCAACCTCGACCTGATGTCGCTGATGCAGCAAATAGTGGAGGTGCGCTTTGGCGACGCCCTGGTAACGGGCCGTGGCTACCATATCCCCAACGGCGACTTCGAGGCATGGCACACCTCTGCCGACAGCTACGTGGAGCCCAACGCCTGGCACTCCTTCGAGAGCGCCAGCGGCATGCTGGCACCCTTGGCCGGACATCACATCGACAAGTCGGAGAACGGCATCGGCGGTTCGGCCTGTGCGCGCATCTTCGCCACGTCGATCTTCGGCATCGTGGCCAACGGCACCATGACCACCGGTCGCATGAACGCCGGCTCGATGGTGGCTACCGACGCGGTCAACAATGCCTATATGGACATGAGCCTGACTGACGTTGACGGAAACGGCGATCCCTTCTACGTGCCCCTGACCAGCCGTCCCGACTCGCTGGTGCTCTGGGTACAGTTCAAGCAGGGCACGCCCAGCGCTGCTCATCCCTATGCCACGGTGAGTGCCGCCATCACCGACGGGACCTACTATCAGGACCCTGAGGACAAGGACTACTCGAACGTGGTGGCCAAGGCAAAGAACGCCGAGATTGCCACTACCGGCGGACAGTGGCGCCGCCTTTCGCTGCCGTTTGTCTATACAGAGAGCAATCTGACCCCGAAGGCCATCATGGTGACCGTCTCGACCAATGCCGATGCCGGTCAGGGCAGTGCCGACGACGAGGTGCTGGTGGACAACATCTCGCTGGTCTACAACAACCGCCTCAGCGAGCTGAACGTCGTAGGCTTTGAGGCTGACAAGTTTGACTACACACAGGCTGGCACGCCCGACCTCGACAACCTTGTGGCGCAGGCCAACGGTCAGGGTGCCTACGTGCTGAAGAGCCTTGAGAGCGGCGACGAAGGCCAGCGTGCCGTCATCACCGTCTTCGCTGGCGACCTGCTGTCGAGGAGCGTCTATACCATCAACTATGACGGTGTGTTCAATGGCATTTCGGAACTTGCTGCACCCTCGGCTGAGGGCACCGTCAGCTATCAGCTGGATGGTCGTCAAGCCCGCACGTTGCGTCGCGGTCAGGTCTACATCGTGCGCCAGGCTGACGGCACCATCGTGAAGAGACTACATCAATAACTATTTTTACTAATCTACAAGACAAAAATGAGAAAAGCATGTTTGTTCCTTTGCGCCCTGGCCGTCTCGGCGATGGCAATGGCGCAGTCGAAGGTTTACTTCACCAAGGACATTACGCCAGAGTCGCTGGTCAGAATCTACAAGGCACTGGGCGTTGAGGCCACAGGTCGCGTGGCCGTGAAAATCTCTACTGGCGAGGGCGGCAACACCCACTACCTGAAGCCTACGCTCATCCGCCAGCTGGTGGAGCAGGTGAACGGCACCATCGTGGAGTGCTGCACGGCCTACGGTGGTAGCCGCCAGGAGGTGAAAGACCACTGGAAGACCATCCACGAGCATGGTTTTGACAGCATCTTCGCCGTTGACCTGATGGATGAGTTCGGCGAGATGCGCATCCCCATCAAGGACCAGAAGCACTTGAAGTACGACATCGTGGGCGACCACCTTGCACGCTACGACTTCATGATCAACCTGGCCCACTTCAAGGGGCATGCCATGGGTGGCTTCGGCGGTGTGATGAAGAATGCCTCGATAGGCGTGGCATCGACCAACGGCAAGGCATACATCCACTCCGCTGGCAAGACTACCGACCCGAAGCTGACGTGGACGCCCGAATATCTTGCCGCAGGTAAGACGCAGGACCACTTCCTGGAGTCGATGGCCGCCGCTGCTCAGGCCGTTCACAACTATTTCGGTGGACGTGTCATTTATATTAATGTGATGAACAACATGTCGGTAGACTGCGACTGCGACGGCCATCCCGCCAAGCCGGAGCTGAAGGACATGGGCATCATGGCCAGCCTCGACCCCGTGGCCGTGGACCAGGCCTGTCTCGACCGTGTCTTCAACTATCAGGGCAAGCCGGGCGATGACAACAAACCGCTCATCCAGCGCATCAACCGCCAGCACGGCACCTACATCACCGACTACGCCGAGAAGATTGGCCTCGGCTCGAAGCGCTACCAGCTCGTCGACCTCGACCAGTAGGAGCTTTGAAATGTTGAGAGTTGAGTGTTGAGAGTTGAGTGTTTATTGTTTAGAGACTTTAGCCAGAGTGCCATGTGTGGCTCGGTTGTAAAGTCTCTCAACACTCAACACTCAACACTCAACACTCAACGCTCTGGCAAATCGTTAATTTTTATTATAAGTTAGGCCGTTTTTCTTGCGTTTCGGCCCATAATCGTTAACTTTGCATAAAAACTAAAACCCACAGACTATGTACGACAAAGAACACGGGCTATATATCGCCCACTGCTCCGAGGGGGCGCTGAGTATCAACGGAAAAATGGCTAACCGCCACGGACTGATTGCGGGAGCCACGGGTACGGGAAAGACCGTCACGCTGCAGGTGATGGCCGAGTCGTTCTGCCAGGCTGGCGTGCCCTGCTTCATGGCCGACATGAAGGGCGACCTGAGCGGCATCTCGCAGGTGGGCAAGATGAGCGGCTTCATCGAGAAGCGCCTGCCGGAGTTCGGCATCGAGAACCCGCAGTTCCAGGCCTGCCCCGTCAGGTTCTTCGACGTCTTCGGCGAGCAGGGCCACCCCATGCGCGCCACCGTCAGCCAGATGGGCCCACAGCTGCTGAGCCGTCTGCTGCAGCTGAACGAGACGCAGGACGGCGTGCTGAACATTGTGTTCCGCATCGCCGATGACCGTGGTCTGCTCATCCTCGACCTGAAAGACCTGCGCTCGATGCTCGACTACGTGTCGAAACACAGCAAGGAGTACACCACCAAATATGGCAACATATCGGCGCAGACTGTGGGCGCCATCCAGCGCTCGCTGCTGCAGCTGGAGGCCCAGGGTGCCGAGCAGTTCTTCGGCGAGCCGTCGTTCGACATCTACGACCTGATGCAGACCGAGGGCGGCAAGGGCGTGATGAACGTGCTGGCAGCCGACAAGCTGATGATGCAGCCCAAGCTCTACAGCACCTTCCTGCTGTGGCTTCTCTCAGAGCTGTATTCGAAGCTGCCCGAGGTGGGCGACCAGGAGCTGCCGAAGCTCGTCTTCTTCTTCGACGAGGCCCACATGCTCTTCGACGGCACGTCGAAGGCCCTGCTCGACAAGATTGAACAGGTCATCCGCCTCATCCGCTCGAAGGGCGTAGGCATCTATTTCATCACGCAGAGCCCGACCGACATTCCCGAAGTCATCCTCGGACAGCTGGGCAACCGCGTGCAGCATGCCCTCAGAGCCTATACGCCGAAAGACCAGAAGGCCGTGAAGACGGCTGCCGACACCTTCCGCGCCAACCCCTTCTTCAAGACCGACGAGGCCATCATGAACCTGGAGACCGGCGAGGCCCTCGTCAGCTTCCTTGACGCCAAGGGCGCTCCCAGCATCGTGCAGCGGGCCAAGATCCTGTTCCCGCTCAGCCAGATTGGCGCCGTCAGCGAGGGGCAGCGCCTTGACATCATCAAGGGTAGCCGCATCTATGGCAAATACGACACGATGGTGGACCGCGAGAGTGCCTATGAACTGCTGATGAAGGAGAGCGAGGAAGCTGCCGCCCAGGAAGAGGCCGAAGCCGCCGAGAAGGCTGCCTCCAAGGAGGAAAAAGCTAAGGGCAAGGCCAAGGCGGGCATCCTCTCGAAAGTGTGGAAAGCTATTCTGACAGCTGTCACTTCCACCTTCGCTACCATTCTGGGCACCTGGGTGAGCAATAAAGTGACAGGCAAGAAGACCAAGAGCACCACCTCGACCACGGGGCGCGTGGTGAAGAACGCTACGTCTGCGGCCACACGAACCATCACCAAGGAACTGACGCGCGATATCCTGGGCAACCTGAAGTGACGATTTAAGAATGGTAATGATATAGCAGCTATCTGCAAGGGACTCCCCTCTTGAACCCTGCCTCGAAAGACCTCTCGCTTCACCATAGTAGCAGGGATGAGAGGAAAAAGCCTTTTCCGTTGGCAGCGGACGGGGACGATATTGGCAGCGGCCGCTGCCAATAATGGCAGCGGGCGGGAAAAACAATGGCAGCGCCCGCTGACTTCCCTGCTGAGAGCAGGGGGCTCTTCCCAGACTGGCTATTCATGTAGCTCTTGACATCTCACTCCTGGCGATAGCACGTCCCCTCCCTGCATGGGAGGGGCTACGCACAAATAGGTCAACTATTATATAATTGCCTTAAGAATTGTAGAAATGAGGAAAAGAATTAGGAAATGGTTGCTACTCTTTGTAGCTATCGTAGTAGCAACAAGCTGTGGCAGTGATAATGACAACGATGGGAGGAAGGCACTTACCCCCGAAGAGAGAAACGTGGCTTATCAGGCTTCACTTGATGCTGAGTTTGCTGGGCGCTGGTCGGCCGAAGAGCTGAGCAAGGCCAATACAGCTGCTTCGGCCACTTATCTGTCAAAGGTGGAGAAAGAGGTGTTCTTCTATCTGAACCTTGCCCGCATGAATCCTTCGCTTTTCGCCGAGACTTATGCACGCAGTTACAGCGGCATCCTGGGGTGGAACAACGGCTACGCCTTTGACGAGCGAAAGCAGTCGCTGATTGCCGAGTTGCAGAAAATGTCGCCGCTGCCTGTCCTCTCGCCCAATGAGGTGCTATTCGGCTCTGCCGACTGTTATGCTACCAATGGTGGAAACATGGGCGTTACCGGTCATGACCGAACAGACACTGGATGTAGCGAAAATCCTGGGCTGGCCGAATGTGCAGCTTTCGGCGGCTATGTGACTGGCTTATCAGTGGTGATGGAACTTCTCATTGATTCGGGCGAGAATAATGCCGCGCTGGGGCATCGGCGTATTCTGCTCAACGGCAACTATGAGTGGCTGGGCGTGGCTGTGCGTGCCCATAAAGACTTCTATTTCATGGTCGTGATGGATCTTGACAGCAGAAGCCTGTAGCTCTCAGTAGCTCTCAGGCCCTTTTTATGCGAACAAATAAATAAAAGTGACGAAAAACTTGGCAGTTTCGCAAAATAGTTGTACCTTTGCACCCGCAATTCGTGGCACTATGCCCGAAGTATGCACTAATGTCTAACAATTAAACAATTAAAGTCAAAAAACAGTATGATTATTGTACCGGTAAAAGAAGGCGAGAACATCGAGAAGGCCCTCAAGAAGTTTAAGAGAAAGTTTGAGAAGACAGGCGTGGTGAAAGAACTCCGTCGCCGTCAGCAGTTCAACAAGCCCTCTGTCCTGAAGCGCCTGAAGATGGAGCACGCCATCTACGTACAGCAGCTCCGTACAGCCGAGGAAAATTAAAAAAAGTTCTCGGAAAATTTGGTAGTTTCAAATAATTTCCGTAAATTCGTTGCCGAAAAGCGTGGTTGACCTGTTTCTCGTCTATTTGCGCCATGAACGGAACCGCAGTGAGCAGACCGTGAGGCGCTATGAGACCAGTCTCCGCGACTTTGAGGCTTATTTTCATGCGCTCGACGCCGATCTCGACTGGGCATCAGTGGATGCCGATGTCATTCGGGGCTGGATGATGAGCATGATGGATAGAGGTAACTGTGCTTCAACCGTTGACACGGGGCTTTCGGCACTGCGCTCGTTCTACAGGTTCGCACTCGCCAGGAAACTGGTTGACCGCGACCCGGCGCACGCCATCACGGGGCCGAAGAAACGCAAACCTCTGCCGCAGTTTGTGAGAGAGAGCCAGATGGACGAACTGCTCGACAAGGAACAGTGGGGAGATGACATAGATGATGTACGTGCGCGTACTATTATTATATTATTATACGAAGCTGGACTGCGACGCAGTGAACTGACGGGGCTGGACGACGGCGATGTGGATTTCGTCGCAGGACAGCTGAAAGTGACTGGCAAACGGAACAAGCAGCGCATCGTGCCTTTCGGACAGGAGGTGGCTGAGCAGTTGCAACGCTATGTAGAGCTGCGCGACAAGGAAATAACGCGGACTGATGGTGCGCTGTTCGTGGACCGACACGGCAGGCGGATGACAGGGATGCAAGTCTACAAAGTGGTCAAGCGGAACCTCACGAAGGTCACTTCGATGAAAAAACGCTCACCACACGTGCTGCGGCACTCGTTTGCCACCGCTATGCTCAACCACGACGCCGGACTGGAAAGCGTCAGGCAACTGCTCGGGCATGAAAGCCTGGAGACAACCCAGATCTATACGCACACCACGTTCGAACAACTGAAACGAGTTTACAAAGATGCCCATCCAAGGGGCTGACTTTATAGTTTAACTAATTAAAAATAGGAGGTAACTATGGAAATTAAGATTCAGTCGATTCACTTCGACGCTACCGAAAAATTAGAGGCGTTCATCGAGAAGAAAGTCGCCAAGTTAGAAAAATCGTACGAAGATATACAGAAAGTAGAGGTGCAATTGAAGGTTGTAAAACCCGCTACAGCACAAAACAAGGAGACCAGCATCACGGTTACCATGCCAGGAAATGCTCCGCTGCACGTAGAGAAAGTGAACGACACTTTTGAGGAAGGAATCGACCTCTGTGTCGACTCTTTGAGGGTTCAACTGCAGAAAATTAAAGAAAAATCGAGAAATTACTAAAAAAAGTTCCGAAAAATTTTGGTAATTCAAAAAATAGTCGTAACTTTGCAGCCGTTTTCCAACAGGTCGTAAATCTGAAACGAGAGCGGCTGCTTGAAAAAGCCTCTTTAGCTCAGTTGGCCAGAGCACGTGATTTGTAATCTCGGGGTCGTTGGTTCGAATCCGACAAGAGGCTCAAAAGGAAAATAGCCAGGACAAGTGGTCTCGGCGAAAAGCAAAACATGGGAGGTTTCCAGAGCGGCCAAATGGGGCAGACTGTAAATCTGTTGTCTTTCGACTTCGGTGGTTCGAATCCATCACCTCCCACTCTCAAGAGAAGTTGTTTTTGCGGAAATAGCTCAGTTGATAGAGCACTAGCCTTCCAAGCTGGGGGTCGCGGGTTTGAGCCCCGTTTTCCGCTCTATAAACGATCAATGCTGTAATAGCTCAGTGGTAGAGCACTTCCTTGGTAAGGAAGAGGTCCTGAGTTCAACTCTCAGTTACAGCTCTCTGTGAGACGAAAAGGAGGAGCAAAAACAATTGTATAATCAATAAAATTAATAAAAACAAAACAAAATGGCAAAAGAGACATTTGTGCGCACCAAACCGCACGTAAACATTGGTACTATCGGTCACGTTGACCACGGTAAGACCACTCTGACCGCAGCTATCACGCTCGTGCTCTCGAAGCGTGTGGCCGGAAACTCTGACAAGGTGAAGTCGTTCGACGCTATCGACAATGCTCCCGAGGAGAAGGAGCGCGGTATCACCATTAACACCGCTCACGTTGAGTACGAGACCGAGAAGCGTCACTACGCTCACGTGGACTGCCCGGGACACGCCGACTATGTGAAGAACATGGTTACCGGTGCTGCTCAGATGGACGGTGCTATCCTCGTAGTCGCTGCTACCGACGGTCCTATGCCTCAGACCCGTGAGCACGTCCTGCTCGCCCGTCAGGTAAACGTTCCCCGTCTGGTCGTGTTCCTGAACAAGTGCGATATGGTCGACGACGAAGAAATGCTCGAGCTCGTTGAGATGGAGGTTCAGGAGATTCTCGCTCAGTATGAGTTTGAGGACAACACCCCCATTATCCGCGGTTCTGCACTCGGCGCTCTGAACGGCGTAGAGAAGTGGGAAGACAAGGTGATGGAGCTGATGAACACCTGCGACGAGTGGATTCAGGAGCCTCCTCGCGCTACTGACAAGCCCTTCCTGATGCCTGTTGAGGACGTGTTCTCAATCACAGGTCGTGGTACTGTGGCTACCGGCCGTATCGAGACTGGTGTTATCCACGTTGGTGACGCTGTTGAGCTGCTCGGTCTCGGTGAGGACAAGAACTCGGTGGTGACTGGTGTTGAGATGTTCCGCAAGCTGCTTGACGAGGGCCAGGCTGGTGATAACGTAGGTCTGCTGCTCCGCGGTATCGACAAGAACGAGATCAAGCGCGGTATGGTGCTCTGCCATCCGGGTCAGATCAAGCCCTTCAAGAAGTTTAAGGCTTCTATCTATGTCCTGAAGAAGGAAGAGGGTGGCCGTCACACTCCGTTCGGCAACAAGTATCGTCCTCAGTTCTACCTCCGCACCATGGACTGCACGGGTGAGATTTCTCTCCCCGAAGGCGTTGAGATGGTGATGCCTGGTGATAACGTGGAGATCACTGTTGAGCTCATCTACGCTGTTGCTCTGAACAAGGGTCTGCGCTTCGCTATCCGCGAGGGTGGTCGTACCGTCGGTTCGGGCCAGATTACTGAGGTCTACGAAGACTAATCCAGAGTCTGTTGCGACTCAGTCGCATCCAACATGGAAAACAATAACAAGCCCCCGTCAATCGGGCGGGGGCTTAACTACGGGAATAGCTCAGTTGGTAGAGCATCGGTCTCCAAAACCGAGGGTCGTGGGTTCGAGTCCTCCTTCCCGTGCTAAGATTGAAAAGAAGAAATGAATATCATTAAGAAATTTATCAAGTATTGCCAGACCTGCTACGATGAGTTAGCACATAAGGTTACTTGGCCTACGTACAAAGAGCTGACAGCCAGCGCGATGCTGGTGCTGTCAGCATCATTGGTTATCGCTCTCGTTGTGTGGGTGATGGATTTTGTGTTCAAGTCAGTAATGAGCGTGGTCTATCCAGGCTAAGTGTTTAGGTTAAAATGGCTGAGACAGGGAAGAAGTGGTACGTACTGAAAGCTGTTAGCGGTAAGGAAGCAAAGGTAAAAGAGTACTTGGAAGCATTGATGCGCAATAATCCGGCACTGGCTGACAGCGTCGGAGAAATTCTTTTGCCTACTGAGAAATACGCACAGCTCCGCAATGGTAAGAGGGTTATCAAAGAGAAACTCTTCTTGCCAGGCTATGTGCTGGTGGAGGCTCGACTCGACGGCGAGATTGCCCACACGCTGCGCTTCATACCTAACGTTCTCGGCTTCCTTGGTGGCATGGACAATCCAAGTCCGGTCCGTCAGGCTGACATTAACCGCATCTTAGGTACTGTTGAAGATACGGCCATTCATAGTGAGGAACTGGAGATTCCTTATGTACTGGATGAGGCTGTAAAAGTAACCGATGGTCCTTTCAGTGGATTCAGTGGTATCATCGAAGAGGTGAATGCCGAGAAGCGTAAGCTGAAGGTGATGGTGAAAATCTTCGGTCGTAAGACACCGCTTGAATTAGGATTTAATCAGGTAGAGAAAGAATAGAGCGCAATTTGTTACGGTGCGCTGATTCTAGTATACGGTTTAGGGAGGCTTCCAATCCCTGACTTATATGACAATCAAATTAATAATAAACAGAAATGGCTAAAGAAGTTGCTGGATTAATCAAATTACAGATTAAAGGTGGCGCTGCAAATCCCTCGCCTCCCGTAGGACCTGCTCTGGGTTCGAAGGGTATCAATATCATGGGATTCTGCAAGGAGTTCAACGCCAGAACCCAGGATAAGGCAGGCAAGATTCTTCCTGTCGTTATCACTTACTATGCCGATAAGTCATTCAGCTTCGTCATCAAGACACCTCCTGCTGCTGTACAGTTGCTTGAGGCTGCCAAGGTGAAGAGCGGGTCGTCTGAGCCTAACCGTAAGAAGGTGGCCAGCGTTACCTGGGATCAGGTGCGTGCCATCGCTGAGGATAAGCTTCAGGACCTGAACTGCTTCACTATTGAGTCTGCGATGAAGGTGGTTGCCGGAACGGCACGTAGCATGGGTATCACTGTACAAGGTTCAATTTTAAAAGACAATGAGTAAACTGACAAAAAATCAAAAGTTGGTAGCTGATAAGGTTGAAGCAGGGAAAGCATACTCTTTGAAGGAGGCCGCTGAATTGGTCAAGGTGATTACCACGACCAAGTTCGAGGCATCTGTTGATATCGATGTACGCTTGGGCGTTGACCCGCGCAAGGCTAACCAGATGGTTCGTGGCGTTGTTTCGCTGCCGAACGGAACTGGTAAGGTGACGCGAGTGCTCGCTCTCTGTACGCCTGATCAGGAAGCTGCCGCTAAAGATGCTGGAGCTGACTATGTTGGTCTTGATGAGTATATTGACAAGATCAAGGGCGGTTGGACCGATGTTGATGTTATCATCACGATGCCGTCGTGCATGGGTAAGCTGGGTCCTTTGGGACGTATTCTCGGTCCTCGTGGACTGATGCCTAACCCGAAGAGCGGCACTGTTACTATGGATGTTGCTAAGGCAGTGAAGGAAGTGAAGCAGGGTAAGATTGACTTCAAGGTTGATAAGACGGGTATCGTCCATGCTTCTATTGGCAAGGTCAGCTTCTCAGCCGAGAAGATTTTCGAGAATGCCAAGGAGTTCATCGCTACTATTATTAAGCTGAAGCCTGCTGCTGCCAAGGGTACTTACGTGAAGAGTATCTTTATTTCAAGTACTATGAGTAAGGGTATCAAGGTTGATCCTAAATCAGTTGAATAACTCGTTAAAAGATTAGACAAATGAAAAAGGAATTAAAAGATACTATCATCGTAGAACTTGAAGAGAAACTGAAGGAGTATCCTCATTTCTATCTGGTTGACCTGACGGGTTTGAATGCTGAGAAGACAAGTGAGCTTCGCCGCAACTGCTTCAAGAATGACATCAAGCTCCTTGTTGTGAAGAACAAGCTGCTGCACAAGGCATTCGAGAAGTCGGGCGTTGATTACACCGCTCTGTATGACTGCTTGAAGGGCAATACTGCTCTGATGTTCACACAGGTGGCTAACGCTCCTGCCAAGTTACTTCAGGAGTACAAGACCAAGAAGCAGGAAGTTCCCGCTCTGAAGGGTGCTTTTGCTGAGGAAAGCTTCTTTGTGGGTGCCGACAAGCTTGCTGAGCTCGTGGCTATCAAGAGCAAGAACGAACTGATTGCCGATGTCATGGCTCTGCTGCAGTCGCCTATCAAGAACGTGATGTCTGGTCTGAATGCTGGTGGAAAGATTCACGGCCTACTGGACGCTATCGGGTGAACCTGACTGTGAAGGAAGTTAACGAGTTGGCAACGGTCCTGAAGGACGAGTATGGAATTGAGCCTGCTGCTGCAGCCGTTGCAGTAGCTGCTGGCCCCGCCGCAGGTGGTGCTGCTGAGGCTGCTGAGGAGAAGACCTCTTTCGACGTGGTCCTGAAGTCGGCTGGTGCTGCTAAGCTCCAGGTCGTGAAGGCTGTGAAGGAAGCTTGTGGTCTTGGTCTGAAGGAAGCCAAGGATCTGGTTGACGGTGCTCCCGCTACCATCAAGGAAGGTCTGTCGAAGGACGAGGCTGAGAACCTGAAGAAGACCATCGAGGCCGCTGGTGCTGAGGTTGAGCTGAAGTAATTCAGATACAACTATAGTTTATGGTTAGGGACTCTCCAGTAGAGGGTTCCTAACCTTTTGTCTCTCTTATACTAGATTTTCTAGAGCGTTCTAGATTATCTAGACTTTCTAGAACATCTGGAAATAACATTTTTATTCATCATGGCATCAAAAGTAATAGACAACAGAGTAAACTTTGGTAGCGTCAAGAATCCCATGCCACTGCCGGACTTCCTTGATGTACAGCTAAAGTCCTTCCAGGATTTCTTGCAATTAGACACTCCGCCTGAGGAACGCAAGAACGATGGTTTGTATAAGGTCTTCGCTGAGAATTTCCCTATCACCGACACACGTAATAACTTCGTACTTGAGTTCCTGGATTACTATATTGACCCGCCTCGCTACACTATTGATGAGTGTCTTGAGCGTGGTCTGACGTATAGTGTACCCTTGAAGGCCAAGTTGAAACTGTATTGCACAGACCCTGACCACGAGGACTTCGGTGTGACTATTCAGGATGTTTTCCTTGGCCCTATTCCCTACATGACGGCCAATGGCACCTTCGTCATCAACGGAGCAGAGCGTGTGGTGGTTTCTCAGCTGCATCGCTCGCCTGGCGTGTTCTTCGGCCAAAGTGTTCATGCCAACGGCACGCTCCTCTATTCTGCCCGCATCATTCCTTTCAAGGGCTCATGGATAGAGTTTGCTACCGACATCAACAATGTAATGTATGCTTACATTGACCGTAAGAAGAAGTTGCCTGTTACCACACTTTTGCGTGCCATCGGCTTCGAGACCGATAAGGATATCCTTCAGATTTTCGACCTGGCAGAGGAGGTGAAGGTCAACAAGACTTCTCTGAAGAAAGTGCTTGGCTCGAAGCTCGCTGCTCGTGTACTGAAGAGCTGGAACGAGGACTTCGTTGACGAAGATACGGGCGAAGTTGTATCCATCGAGCGCAATGAGGTCATTATGGACCGTGAGACCGAGATTACGGAAGATAATATGCTGGATATCCTTGAGAGCGGCGCACAGACTATCCTCGTGCATAAGGACGAGGCTGTCGCTCAGGACTACTCCATTATCTTCAATACTTTGGCTAAGGACCCCAGTAACTCCGAGAAGGAGGCTGTGCTCTACATCTACCGTCAGTTGCGCAATGCTGATCCTGCTGATGATGCCAGTGCACGTGAAGTCATTCAGAACCTGTTCTTCTCAGACAAGCGCTATGACCTTGGCGATGTGGGCCGCTATCGTATTAATAAGAAGCTTGGCCTGGATACGGAGATGGACGTCCGTGTGTTGACGAAGGAAGATATCATTGAAATCATTAAGTATCTCATTCAGCTCATCAACTCAAAAGCTGCAGTCGATGATATCGACCACCTGTCGAACCGTCGTGTGCGCACCGTGGGAGAACAGCTCTCGAACCAGTTCTCTATTGGCCTGGCCCGAATGAGCCGCACCATTCGCGAGCGAATGAATGTCCGCGACAATGAGGTCTTTACTCCTACCGACCTTATTAATGCCAAGACAATCTCGAGTGTCATCAACTCGTTCTTTGGCACCAATCCGCTGTCGCAGTTCATGGACCAGACGAACCCGTTGGCAGAGGTGACCCACAAGCGTCGTCTTTCTGCACTGGGCCCCGGCGGTCTGTCACGAGAGCGTGCCGGCTTCGAGGTGCGCGACGTGCACTATACCCATTACGGTCGTCTCTGTCCTATTGAGAGCCCTGAAGGCCCGAATATCGGTCTGATTTCTTCACTTTGTGTCTATGCAAAGATTAACGAGCTCGGATTCATCCAGACGCCTTATCGCAAGGTGGAGAATGGCGTGGCCAATTTGAATAACGACGAAATCGTCTATCTGACCGCAGAAGACGAGGCCAATTATATTATCGGTCAGGGAAATGCTCCGCTGAACGATGATGGTACCTTCATCCGCGACGTGGTGAAGTGCCGTCAGGATGCCGACTTCCCCGTGGTGCCTCCTTCGGAGGTGAACCTCATGGACGTCTCGCCGCAGCAGATTGCCTCTATTGCTGCTTCGCTGATTCCGTTCCTCGAGCACGACGATGCCCACCGCGCACTTATGGGATCGAACATGATGCGCCAGGCTGTGCCCCTGCTTCACAACGAGGCTCCCATCGTAGGTACTGGTATTGAGCGCCAGGTGTGTGAGGATTCTCGCACCATGATTACTGCTGAGGGCGATGGTACCATTGAATATGTCGACGCCACCACTATCCGCATTCTTTATGATCGTACTGAGGACGAGGAGTTCGTCAGCTTCGAGCCTGCCTTGAAGGAATATCGCATACCCAAGTTCCGCCGTACTAACCAGAACATGACCATCGACCTGCGTCCCATTTGCGACAAGGGGCAGCGCGTGAAGAAGGGCGACATTCTTACTGAGGGCTATGCCACTGAGAATGGTGAGCTGGCCCTGGGTCGAAACCTGCTGGTGGCCTACATGCCTTGGAAGGGTTATAACTATGAGGATGCTATTGTGCTCAACGAGCGCATTGTCCGTGAGGATATCCTCACCAGCGTTCATGTGGATGAGTATTCGCTCGATGTGCGCGAGACGAAACGTGGCGTGGAGGAGTTCACCGCTGACATTCCCAATGTCAGTGAAGAGGCTACCAAAGATCTCGACGAGAACGGCGTTATCCGAGTTGGTGCTCGCGTTGAGCCTGGTGACATCCTCATCGGTAAAATCTCGCCGAAGGGCGAAAGCGATCCCTCGCCCGAGGAGAAGCTGCTCAAGGCCATCTTTGGCGACAAGGCTGGTGATGTGAAGGATTCTTCGCTGAAGGCCAATCCTTCGCTGACAGGTGTCATTATCGACAAGAAGCTCTTTGCCAAGGCTATCAAGACCCGCCAGACGAAGATGCAGGACAAGGTGACCATGGCCAAGATTGACGAAGAATACGAGGCTAAGGTCAACGACCTGAAGGATATCCTGGTCGACAAGCTGGCTGAGCTGACGAAGGGCAAGACCTCCCAGGGCGTGAAGGACTACACTGGTGCAGAAATCATTACCAAGGGTGCCAAGTTCACCATGACGGTACTCCGCAACCTGGAGTATGGCGATGTGCAGACCAGCAAGTGGACCAACGATGACCACAAGAACGAGCTCATTGCCAAGTTGATTATCAACTACATGAAGAAATACAAGCTGCTCGATGCTGAGATGAAGCGCAAGAAGTATGCCATCACCATGGGCGATGAACTGCCTTCTGGCATCCTGCAGATGGCAAAGGTCTACGTGGCCAAGAAGCGTAAGATTGGCGTGGGTGATAAGCTCGCCGGTCGTCACGGTAATAAGGGCATCGTGTCGAAGGTGGTACGCCAGGAGGATATGCCGTTCCTTGAGGACGGTCGTCCCGTCGACTTGGTGCTGAACCCGCTGGGCGTGCCTTCGCGTATGAACCTCGGCCAGATCTTTGAGGCCATCCTCGGTGCTGCCGGTAAGCGCCTCGGTGTGAAGTTCGCTACGCCCATCTTCGACGGTGCCAAGCTCGAGGACCTCGCTGCCTGGACCGACAAGGCAGGCCTGCCGCGTCTCTGCTCCACCCACCTCTACGACGGTGAGACGGGCGAGAAATTCGACCAGCCGGCTACCGTGGGCATCACCTACTTCCTCAAGCTGGGCCACATGGTTGAGGACAAGATGCACGCCCGTTCCATTGGCCCGTACAGTCTCATCACGCAGCAACCTCTCGGTGGTAAGGCACAGTTTGGCGGACAGCGTTTTGGTGAGATGGAAGTCTGGGCACTGGAGGCCTTTGGTGCCAGCCATGTGCTTCAGGAGATACTTACAATCAAGTCTGATGATACCGTGGGCCGCTCAAAGGCTTACGAGGCCATCGTGAAGGGCGAGCCGATGCCTACTCCGGGCATTCCTGAGTCGCTCAACGTGCTGCTCCATGAGCTGCGTGGCCTTGGCCTGAGCGTCACCCTCGACTAAACGAAGTGAAATGTGAAGGGCGAAAGCTCTTCCACCGAAAATCGAAAATTCGTAAATCGTAAATTGAATTATGGCTTTCAAGAAAGATACAAAGACAAAGAGTAATTTCACCAAAATTACCATCGGACTTGCTTCTCCCGAGGAAATCCTCGAGAACTCTTTTGGCGAGGTGACCAAGCCAGAGACCATCAACTACCGCACCTATAAACCCGAGCGCGACGGTCTGTTCTGTGAGCGCATCTTCGGTCCGACGAAGGACTATGAGTGCGCCTGCGGTAAGTATAAGCGCATCCGCTATAAGGGCATCGTCTGTGACCGTTGTGGCGTGGAGGTCACCGAGAAGAAAGTGCGTCGTGAGCGTAGCGGACACATCGACCTCGTTGTGCCCGTGGCCCACATCTGGTACTTCCGTTCGCTGCCCAATAAGATTGGCTATCTGCTGGGCCTTCCCACCAAGAAGCTCGATGCCATCATCTACTACGAGCGCTACGTCGTCATCCAGCCCGGTCCCCTCGAGGGCCGCAAGAATGCCGAGGGCGAGCCCCTGCTGGGTTCGCAGAAGTACGACTTGCTCTCTGAGGAGGAGTACAACGACATCCTCGACAACCAGCTCTCTGAGGATAACTACTATCTGGAGGACAATGACCCCAATAAGTTCGTGGCCAAGATGGGTGCCGAGGCCGTCTATGAGCTATTGCAGCAGCTCGACCTCGACTCGCTGAGCTATGAGCTGCGCGACCGTGCCAATACCGACGGCTCTCAGCAGCGCAAGAACGAGGCCCTGAAGCGCCTGCAGGTCGTCGAGGCTTTCCGCCAGAGCGTGGAGAAGGGCGTCAACAAGCCCGAGTGGATGATCATGAAGATTCTCCCCGTCACACCTCCCGAGTTGCGCCCGCTGGTGCCCCTCGATGGTGGACGCTTTGCCACCTCCGACCTGAACGACCTCTATCGTCGTGTCATCATCCGTAACAACCGCCTGAAGCGCCTGATGGAGATTAAGGCTCCCGAGGTCATCCTGCGCAACGAGAAGCGTATGCTTCAGGAAGCTGTCGACTCCCTCTTCGACAACAGCCGCAAGGCCAGTGCCGTGAAGAGCGACTCGAACCGTCCACTGAAGTCCCTCTCCGACTCGCTGAAGGGTAAGCAGGGCCGCTTCCGTCAGAACCTGCTCGGTAAGCGCGTTGACTATTCTGCCCGTTCCGTCATCGTCGTCGGTCCTGAGCTGAAGATGGGCGAGTGCGGTCTGCCCACGCTGATGGCTGCCGAGCTCTACAAGCCGTTCATCATCCGCAAGCTCATCGAGCGCGGCATCGTGAAGACCGTGAAGTCGGCCAAGAAGATTGTCGACCGCCGCGAGCCCGTCATCTGGGACATCCTCGAGAACGTCATGAAGGGTCATCCCGTGCTCCTCAACCGTGCTCCTACGCTGCACCGTCTGGGCATCCAGGCCTTCCAGCCCAAGCTCATCGAGGGTAAGGCCATCCAGCTCCACCCGCTGGCATGTACCGCCTTCAACGCCGACTTCGACGGCGACCAGATGGCTGTCCACCTCCCCCTGAGCAACGAGGCCATCCTCGAGGCCCAGCTGCTGATGCTGCAGAGCCACAACATCCTCAACCCTGCCAACGGCGCTCCTATCACCGTGCCGTCGCAGGACATGGTGCTCGGCCTCTACTACATCACCAAGATTCGTCCCGGTGCCAAGGGCGAGGGCCTCTCGTTCTATGGACCCGAAGAGGCCATCATCGCCCACAACGAGGGCAAGTGCGACCTGCACGCCCAGGTGAAAGTCATCGTCGACGATGTGGTCGACGGCCACAAGGTGCGCCATCAGGTGGAGACCTCCGTGGGCCGCGTCATCGTCAACGGTATCATCCCCACCGAGGTGGGCTTCGTCAACAAGGTCATCTCTAAGAAGTCGCTGCGCGACATCATTGCCGACGTCATCAAGAACGTGGGCTTTGCCGAGGCCTGCGAGTTCCTCGACGGTATCAAGAACCTCGGCTACCGCATGGCTTACCTGGCTGGTCTTTCCTTCAACCTCGACGACATCATCATCCCCGAGGAGAAGGCCGAACTTATCAAGAAGGGTAACGAGGAAGTGCAACAGATTACCGACAACTACAACATGGGCTTCATCACTGACAACGAGCGCTACAACCAGGTCATCGACACCTGGACGCATGTGAACAACGACATCGGTAACATCCTGATGAAGGAGATGACCGAGGCCGACCAGGGCTTCAACGCTGTGTTCATGATGCTCGACTCAGGCGCCCGTGGTTCTAAGGACCAGATTAAGCAGCTCTCCGGTATCCGAGGTCTGATGGCCAAGCCCCAGAAGGCCGGTGCCGAGGGACACCAGATTATCGAGAACCCCATCCTGTCGAACTTCAAGGAGGGCATGTCCGTGCTGGAGTACTTCATCTCCACCCACGGTGCCCGTAAGGGTCTGGCCGACACCGCCATGAAGACGGCCGACGCCGGATATCTCACCCGCCGACTCGTCGACGTCTCTCACGATGTCATCATCACCGAGGAAGACTGCGGCACGCTCCGCGGACTCGTCTGCACCGCCCTGAAGAGCGGCGACGAGGTCATCAGCTCGCTGGCCGAGCGCATCCTGGGCCGCGTCAGCGTCCACGATGTCATCAATCCCAAGACAGGCGACGTCATCGTTCCCGCTGGTGAAGAGATTACCGAGGCCGTTGCCGAGCAGATTGAGGCAGCCGAGATTGAGAGCGTTGAAATTCGCTCGGTGCTCACCTGCGAGTCGAAGAAGGGCGTCTGCCGCAAGTGCTACGGCCGCAACCTGGCCACGCGTCGCATGGTGCAGAAGGGCGAGGCCGTCGGCGTCATCGCCGCACAGGCCATCGGTGAGCCGGGTACGCAGCTCACCCTCCGCACGTTCCACGCTGGTGGTGTGGCTGCCAACGCCGCCGCCAACGCTACCATCGTCAACAAGTACGAGACCGCCCGCCTCGAGTTCGAGGAGGTGCGCACCGTGCCCTTCGACGAGGATGGCCGCGAGTGCGAGATGGTGGTCAGCCGTCTGGGCGAGCTCCGCTTTGTCGACCCCAACACCAAGATTGTCCTCTCCACGGTGAATGTGCCCTACGGTGCCTCGCTCTACTACAAGACGGGCGACGTGGTGCAGAAGGGCGACAAGATTGCCCAGTGGGACCCCTTCAACGCCGTCATCGTCACCGAGTATGCTGGTACGCTGAAGTTCAACGACGTCATCGAGGGTGTCACCTTCCGTGCCGAGACCGATGAGACCACAGGTCTGACCGAAAAGATTGTCACCGAGTCGAAAGACAGAACGAAGGTGCCCACCTGCGACATCGTCGATGCCAATGGTGAGAAGATTGGAACCTACAACTTCCCCGTGGGAGGCCACGTGGTGGTGGAGGACGGCCAGACCGTCCGCACTGGTGAGACGCTCGTCAAGATTCCGCGTGCCGCTGCAAAGGGTGGTGACATCACTGCCGGTCTGCCCCGTGTCACCGAGCTCTTCGAGGCCCGCAACCCGTCGAACCCCGCCGTGGTCAGCGAGATCGATGGCGAGGTCACCATGGGCAAGGTGAAGCGCGGCAACCGCGAGATCATCGTCACCTCGAAGTCGGGCGACCAGCGCAAGTACCTCGTCTCGCTGTCGAAGCAGATTCTGGTGCAGGAGCACGACGCCGTGCGCGCCGGCACACCGCTCTCCGACGGTGCCATCACCCCCAGCGACATCCTCGCCATCAAGGGTCCCACCGCCGTACAGGAGTACATCGTCAACGAGGTGCAGGACGTCTACCGCCTGCAGGGTATCAAGATCAACGACAAGCACTTCGAGATTATCGTGCGCCAGATGATGCGCAAGGTGCAGATTAACGACCCCGGCGACACCACGTTCCTCGAGCAGGAGGTGGTCGACAAGCTCGACTTCGCCGAGGAGAACGACCGCATCTGGGGCAAGAAGGTGGTCACCGACGCTGGCGACAGCGACAACCTGAAGGCCGGACAGATCGTCACCGCCCGCCGTCTGCGCGACGAGAACACCTCGCTGAAGCGCCGTGACCTCCGCATCGTTCAGGTGCGCGATGCCGTGCCTGCCACGTCGACGCAGATACTGCAGGGTATCACCCGCGCAGCCCTGCAGACGAAGAGCTTCATGTCAGCCGCGTCCTTCCAGGAGACCACGAAGGTGCTCAACGAGGCCGCCATCCGTGGCAAGGTGGACTATCTGGAGGGCATGAAGGAGAACGTCATCTGCGGTCACCTCATCCCCGCCGGCACTGGTCTGCGCGAGTTCGAGAAGCTCATCGTAGGCTCGAAGGAGGAGTACGAGCGCATGCAGGCCAACCGCAAGAATGTGCTCGACTTCGTGCAGGAGTCCGTCCTCGACGAATAAACGGCTCATTCTCTTTAACTTTTAGGCCGGAAACCATTGTGTTTCCGGCTTTTTTTCGTACCTTTGCCACCGTAAGCCGCAAAGATGATGAAAAGGACTCGTTGGCTCTGCCGTCTCATAGCTTTTCTGCTCCTCGCCGCCTGCACCTCGGGCGACAGGCAGCAGCGACTGGCCCAATTAGAGGAGCTGGAGCGGCGGAACGTGGCCGACTCGCTGATGACCAACGACTCGCTCGCCCAGGCCCTCGCCGACTTCTTCGACCACGTGCACTCACCAGCTATCAGGATGCCGTGAAGAGTGCCGACACGACAGCCAGCGATTGCGACTATGCAAAGCTCAGCCGTGTCTACGGATGGATTTCCGACATCATGTACAAGCAGAGCCTAATGAAGGACTACATCGAAAACATCGACCGTTCCATACAATACGCCTGGAGGGCGGGCGACACGCTTCAAGCTCTCACGGAAAAGGCACACAAGGTACTGGCTTACGACAAAATGAGAATGCCGGATTCGGCAGTGGTCTGGTTCGACGAAATTTTCAATGAAATAACTCATTATGCTGGCATTAGTTTGGCTTCTAAGTATAGTCTTATTCCTTTGAAAATCCTGTTAGACCGCAACGAGATGAAGAAAGCTGAATCACTCATACATCTATACGAGCAGTGTTCTGGCTATTTTGATTCTACAGGCAATGTGCAGAAGGGAAGGGAGCAATACTATTATATTAAAGGCTATTACTACAATCTCAAACAGCAGTTGGATTCAGCAGAATTCTATTTCCGAAAAGAGCTACATTATGGGCAGAGTTTCTTTGATCAGAACTCTGGTGCTTACGGGCTGGCAAACTTGTTCGTTCAGCAGCACCGCTATGACTCTGCCGCAAAGTATGCTTTATATAGCTATGACATGATGGACTCCGTCTATGCCCATAAAGTTACTGACGAGGTAAACAAAAC
>CACYME010000048.1 GCA_902775475.1 uncultured Prevotellaceae bacterium | reverse complement strand
AGGGGGCCTGTTTTTGAAAATCAAAAGACACTTGCCTATTTATCGGCAGTTTCTGATGGTGATTGAGTCAAATGGAAATTTTATCGGACAGCAATAGTTACGAATTTTCAAAATATGAGAGGGGTCGCGGTGAAAAATCTTGACAAGATAGTTGCAATATTGCAACTAAGGAAGTCGTCCTCACAATTGCCATTGATGCTTTCACTAATTGGGCTGATAATTTTCGACCTGCGGCAGAACGGCCCAACGGTGGCCCCTCTTGACCCAGTTTTAAGAAAAAACCAGGCAAGAGGGGGCACCGCAAATGTGTGAATCAGGCGTTTCTTGGAAAAATGTTATTTTCATGCCATTATCGACTTGGAAAAGTGTAAGAAAACTGAAATATTCACATTGGAAAAGTGTATTTTGGGAAACCGACGGCAATGCTAACCCAACTTTGACAGACGGGGTCAAAGTTGGGCTAACAACGAATTTTACGTATTGCACGAATTTTACGAATTGCACATAATCGCTCAGCGCTTTTACAAAGGAGCGCAGCGATGACTAAAATTGTTCCGGTTTGTCGTTTATCCGATGACCTGCTTCATGCGGTGTAGGCCCTCCATGAGCTGGGAATGGGGGCAGGCGATGTTAAGGCGGATGTAGTGCTGGCCGGTCAGCGGGCCGTACATGGTGCCGGGGTTCACCCATACGTGGCCCTCGGTGAGCAGACGGTCGCAGAGGGCTTCGACGGTGGGGTAGGGGGTGGCGTCGCCGAGCAGGGCGGAGACGTCGACCCAGGGCAGATAGGTGCCTTCAAGCAGGCTGACGCGGCACTGCGGCAGCTCGGCAGCGAAGAACTGGCAGAGCGCCTGGTAGTTGTCCCAGAGATACTGGCAGAGCTGGTCGAGCCACTGCTCGCTGTCGTTGTAGGCGGCCTCCAGGGCTACGATGCCGAAGGGGTTGACGTCGCACACCTCGTTGATGTTGATGGCGCGGTCGATGCGGCGGCGCTGTTCTGCGTCGGGGCAGATGATGTTGGCAATCTGCAGGCCGGCGGTGTTGAAGTTCTTCGAGGGTGAGTTCATCACGATGCTGTCGGGGGCTACGGTGGCCATGGGCACGAAGGTGTAGCCGGGCATGATGAGCTCGCAGTGGATCTCGTCGCTGACAATGGTGACACCGTGGCGGTGACAGATGTCGCTCATGCGCAGCAGTTCCTCGCGGGTCCAAACGCGGCCCGTGGGGTTGTGGGGGTTGCAGAGCAGGAAGAGGGTTGTCTTCTCGTCGGCACAGCAGGCCTCGAAGTGGTCCCAGTCGAGGGTGAAGCTGGGCTGGTGGTTGCGTTGGCAACGCAACAAGCCCGACTCCAGCACCTCGCAGCCGTTGTTGCGGATGGAGGAGAAGAAGCAGTTGTAGGCGGGCGAGAGGATGAGCACCCGCTCGCCGGGCATGGTGAGGGCCTTGATGACGCACGACATGGCGGGCACGACGGCGGTGGTGTAGAGGATGTGCTCGCGCTGGATGGTCCAGCCGTGGCGGCGCTGGAACCAGGCGATGACGGCCTGGTAGTAGCTGTCGGGCACGATGTTGTAGCCGAAGACGCCGTGCTCTACGCGGCGGCGCAGCGCCTCCTGGATGGCGGGTGCCACGCGGAAGTCCATGTCGGCCACCCACAGGGGGATGACATCGTCGAAGGGAGCCTCGTCCCATTTCACGCAGTTCGTGCCGCGGCGGACGACAACTTTATCGAAATCAATCTTTTTGCTCATTTTTTTCGTTATTTCGTTATGGCGTTATATCGTTATATCGTTATGCCGTTATAACGATTAGTGACCTGATGCCCCTTCACGCCTTCTGCCTCGTTTCGATGATGCAGTTGTTGGGCTGGCGCACGTTCTCGTCGATGGTGACAGAGCCGATGCTGTCGGCTACGATGTGGCCGCTGGTGGGGTTCTTGATGTTCTCGATATGTCCGCGGATGTCGGCCTCAACGGTAGAGTACTCGAAGACGCGGTCGCACATGGCGTCGAAGGTGCAGTTCTCCAAGACCAGGTTCTCGGTGTAGCAAAGCAGCTGCTCGCCCGCCAGGTGGCAGTTCACCAGCCGCACGTTCTTCGAGTGCCAGGCCAGGTACTCGCCGTCGAGCACGGAGTCATAGACGGTGACGTTCTCGCACTCCCAGAACGAGTCCTTCGTCAGGATGTTCGCGTGGTGCACCTCCACGTTCTGGCAGTACTGGAACACATATTTCGAGTCGCTCTCCAGCCCGTCCACGAAGATGTTCTTTGAGAACATGAAGGGGTAGGTGCCTCCGTGCAGTTTCACGTTCTTCAGCCGTAGGCCGTCGACGCGCCAGAACGTCTCGTCGGCGTCGGTTATCTCCACGTTCTCCAGCTCCACGTTCTTCATCTCGCGGAAGAACTTTGGCCCGTCGATGCGCGAGTTGGTCATCACCAGGTCATTGGTGTACCAGATGGCCGAGCGCGAGCCCAGGGCGAAGTAGCAGTTGTTGATGCGTGCACCGTCGACGTGCCACCAGGGGTATTTGCCGTAGAACTTGCAGTTCTCGGCCTCCATGCGCTGACACTGCTTGATGCCGCTCTCGCCGTCGGTGATGGTGATGTTCTCCAGTCTCAGGTCGTGGGTGGCGAACAGCGGGCGCTCGCCTCCGAATTGTTGATTCTTGATGATTTCCATATCGTATAATTAGTCGTTAGCGTTCGATTGATGGCAGAATGCCTTTTGGGCTTACAAAGTTACGCCTTTTTCCCGAGAGTAACAAATATTATGCCTATTTTCCTGCTATTTGTGCTTCTCGGTCATGTATTTCCAGTAGCGGCGGGGCATGTCGTTGAGCTGCTTGCGGGGGTTGAGTCGCTCGCGGATGCAGATGGCCTTGAAGTAGGTGCGCCAGAGGTCCTGCAGCAGGCGGTCGTCGCTGCTGACGATGTCGTCGCTCAGCCGTCCGTCCTCTAAGCTGAAGGGCACGCTGGCCTCGTCGCCGAAGGTGATGCGCATGGTGGGCTGAGGCGGGGCATAGTAGTAGCCGTAGTGGCGGTGGGCGTCGTAGATGAGCCAGGGCTGGTCGCGGAAGCGGTCCTGGAAGTGGTCGGTGATGAGTGGCAGCACGTTGTGGTCGGGGCTGACGACGGCGAGATATGTGCCGTCTTTCGCTTTCTGGAAGCGGATGAACTGCTTCATGCGCTGCTGCTCGTGGGCCACGCGTCGGGCCACGTTCCTCACGGCGAGCACGTCGGGGTCGGCGTAGTTGGTCTCGATGCTCTTGGCCGTAGGCGGCTGCTGGAACACCTTGTAGACGTAGCGGAACAGCGGCGTGTCGAGCTCGGGCAGCTCCGACAGCCAGCTCAGCGTGACGAGGTGCAGCCCTTCGCGCGAGAGGCGCTTCTCTAGCCCTGCCCACACGCGGGCGGCCTTGTCGTCGGCGGTGGTCACGGCGTGCTCGCCGTCGCAGAACAGCGGCAGCGGCTGGCCCCGTCGCAGCAGTTCGCCGGGAGGCAGGTGCTGGGCGTAGGCGTCGAAGACGGCTGTGAGCAGTCCGTCGAGCGTTCCGTCGAAGGTGAAGACCGTCATGGAGGTGGGCTTATTCGTCGGTGAAGTTGAACTGCAGCTGCTGCTCCTGTGCGGCCCGTCGCTGCTGAGCTTTCGAGATGAGCAGGGGGCGCAGGCGCTCGGGGTGCAGCTCGTTGATGCCTACGAGGGGCTGCGAGTAGCCGTCGGTGAGCTCGCCGCAGGTGATGAAGTAGCGGGCCTTCTTCATCACCACGCCCATGCGCTTCAGGTCGTAGCTGGTGAGGCGGCCGAAGCGGCGTGAGTTCACGATGAGCCAGGCCGACCTGGTGCCCAGTCCGGGAACGCGCAGCAGGCGCTCGTAGTCGTCGCGGTTGATGTCTACGGGGAAGTATTCAGGATGGCGCAGGGCCCAGCTCAGCTTCGGGTCTATATCGAGGTCGAGGTGGGCGTGCTCGTCGTCCACAATCTCGTTGACGCTGAAGTGGTAGAAGCGCATGAGCCAGTCGGCCTGGTAGAGGCGGTTCTCGCGCACCAGTGGCGGCTGCTTCAGGCGCGGCAGGCGCGGATCGTAGGTGTTCACGCTGATGTAGCCCGAGTAGTAGACGCGGCGCAGCGAGGGCTGGTCGTAGAGCATCGACGACATCTGCAGGATGTCGCGGTCGGTGTCCTGCGTGGCGCCCACAATCATCTGCGTCGACTGTCCGGCGGGCACGAAGCGGGGTGCATGGCGGAACTTGCGGCGGTCTTCCTTGTTCTCCAGCACGCCCTGCTGGATGAGGGCCATGGGCTGGAACACGCTGCGGTGGTCCTTCTCCGGGGCCAGCAGCTTCAGGCTCTCCTCGCGCGGAATCTCAATGTTCACGCTCATGCGGTCGGCGTAGCGCCCTGCCTCGCTGAGCATCTCCTGCGAGGCACCGGGGATGCTCTTCAGGTGGATGTAGCCATTGAAGCGGTGCACCGTGCGCAGGTCGCGTACGATGGCTACGAGGCGCTCCATCGTGTAGTCGGGATTGCGGACGACGCCGCTCGAGAGGAACAGCCCCTCGATGTAGTTGCGGCGGTAGAACTCCATGGTGATCTCCTCCAGTTCCGACACGCTCAGCGTGGCCCGTCGGATGTCGTTCGAGCGGCGGTTCACGCAGTAGGCGCAGTCGTAGATGCAGTAGTTCGTCAGCATCACCTTCAGCAGCGAGATGCAGCGCCCGTCGTCGGCAAACGAGTGGCAGATGCCCACGCCGCCCACGGTGTTCCCCACCATGCCGGCCTTCCCTTTGCGCACAGTGCCGCTGGAGGAGCACGACACGTCGTACTTCGCCGATTCGGCCAGGATGCGCAGCCGTTCCATCGTCTTCTCTGTCAACATCTCTGCAAAGTTACGACGATTTATCGAATCCTGCAAATATGAAATGATAAAAATATAAAAAGCGGTCTTTCGGACTGCCGAAAAACCGCTTTGACCAAAGAGAGGGCTTTTTATGCCTTGATGAATTTCTTCGACGCTACCAAGCCGTCGGTAGCGACAATTTTCAGGATATAGGCGCCTGGCTGCAGATGCGACACGTCGATGCCGTTCACCATGTTGCCAGTCACCTGATGCTGACCAAAGGTCTGTAGCGTTTCCAGGTTGCGGACGATCATCTCCTCGGTGGCTACTTCACCCGTCTTCGTGTTGGTGATGGTCAGGTTCAGCACGATGTCCTCAAGGCCTACCTCCTCCTTGTTGTTGATGGTCAATGTGCCGAGGAAGGCCTGACGGGTCAGCGTCAGCGTCTGGCTGAAGGCAATCGAAACCTTTGCTGTGGTGGGCTGGCCGTCATTGCCCTTCAGATAAGTGCTGGTAGGAGTGTCGTCCTTGGGGTCATATTGTTTGGGCTTGGGTTCTTCTTTCCTGGGCTAGTTGCCTCTGTTTCCATTGTTTCCACCTCGTCCGCCGCCAATATTGCCGGGCGTAGTGCTGCAATAGGTTTTTTGAGCCCAGGCAATTCCCTGCTTTGTGTCATTGCTCTGGCCGTAGATGTAATTAGCGGTACATTTCAGCGTCAGCACATTAGGCAGCTGACCAGCCACCAACCTGGCATAGAGCACCAGCGGCTCTCCCTTCTCCAATATGTCCACGTAAGGGTTCTTGCGGAACTCCACCGTGCATTCTGCGTTTGTATCTAAAAGGGCATTAGTAACCATGAATATCTAATACCAACTATTTGTAAAGCGCTTATTTTCAATCACTTTTGATTTTTAACACTTGATGACTGGAATTTGGTGGTATCCAAATTTCAGTATATTTTTGCAACGTATTTCTACCGCGAGGAATTTACGGGGCCTGGATTTCGTCACTATGCGGACTCGGTTGACAAAGGGAAACAAAGAGTGGCAAGAGAGGACAATAAAGGGCGGACGGATTCGGAGAGAGTCACAATGCGGACACTGTTGATGCCAGTTGACAAGTGTGTTGCATGATGGACATGGCGGTGGGGATTGCGAATTGTATGTCAAACCATCAAAAGAGTGTTGAAAATGAAGACGATTAGAAAATGCAGGTTTTGTGGGAAAGAATTCGTGGCAAGGAACGGTATGCAGAAGTTCTGCTGTGAGGAATGCCAGACGATGGCGGAGAAAGCAAGGAAGAAACGGCAGCAGGACTTCATGAATGCCGTGGAGCCAGTGATTGACCTGCAATGTCAGGAGTACCTGACGTTTTCCAATGAGTTCCTAATGGTGGTAGGAGTGCCCTTTTGGGCAGAAATCTTTCAATTCTTTTAGATCTTTAGACAAGTCTATCCACAGGAAATCTTGTAGAACCGTCTATCAAAAACTTGTGAAGCATTTCCCCACGAAAAAACTCCGGCCTGCAAAAGGATACTTGCAGACCGGAGTGACAAATAAAATGGAGTGCGGGGTATATATGCTTATTTAGCTTTCTCGACAGCCTCTTCCTTCGGCTGCTTGCGGCTCAGGATGAGGTAAGCCGTGGGAGCAGCGATGAAGATGGAGGAGAGCGTACCGAAGATGACACCGAGAATCATGGCGAAGGAGAACGGACGGATGCTGTCGCCACCAAGGATGAAGATGGTGAGCAGCACCACGAGCGTGGTGACCGACGTGTTGATGGTACGGGCCAGCGTCTGGTTGATAGAGGCGTTGAACAGCTCCTTCTTGTCGCGCTTAGGATAGAGGCCGAGGTTCTCACGGATACGGTCGAAGACCACCACCTTATCGTTGATGGAGTAACCGATCACCGTCAGGATGGCACCGATGAAGGTCTGGTCGACCTCGAGCGACATGGGCACCCAGCCATGAAGGACCGAGAAGAAGCCGATGACGATGAGAGCGTCGAAGGCCAGGGCGACGATGCTACCCACGGAGAAGGCCACGTTGCGGAAGCGGAGCAGGATGTAGAGGAAGATGGCAATCAGAGCCAGCAGCACGCTGATGAAGGCGCCGCGGGTGATGGTCTTGGCAATCGACGGACCCACCTTTGTGGCGCTGACGATGGTGCCAATCTCGCTCTCGCCCTCAGTGACGGGAGCCTCCTTGAAGGTCTCCAGGTCGGCCTTGGTGATGAGGCCGGCGGCCTTCAGCTTGTCGTAGATGATGTTCTCGGCCTGCTCGTCGATGTTCGGGTCGTTGCTCTCGAAGTCCCAGTTGGTGGAGATGCGCACGGTGCGGCTGCCCTCAAGGGCGATGACGCTCGTGTTAGCCTCCTTGCCCTCGGCGGAGCCCAGGGTGTTGACGAAGGCGCCAGAGAGAGCCTGACGGACATCCTCCACGGGAACCTCCTTGTCGAGCACCACCACGTAGTTGCGACCACCGGTGAAGTCGATGCTGCGGCTCAGTCCGCGAACGGCGAAGCTGATGACGAACAGCACGGCGGCTACGGCCCAGATGGTGTAGCTCTTCTTGAACTGTCCCATGATGTTGAACTTGGTGTTCTGCATCAGGTTCTTCGAGAAGTTGGTGGTGAAGGTGAGGTGCTGCCACTTGTCTTTCTTCATCTGGCGGTCGTAGATGAGGCGGGTCATGAAGACGGCGGTGAAGAAGCTAATGCAGATACCGATGATGAGCGTGGTGGCGAAACCGCGGATGGGACCTGTACCGAAGACGTAGAGGATGACACCCGTGATGAGTGAGGTGAGGTTAGAGTCGAAGATGGCCGAGAAGGCGTTAGCATAGCCTGCGTCGACGGCCTCGCGGATGTGGAGACCCCTGCGCAGCTCTTCCTTGATGCGCTCGTAGATGAGCACGTTGGCATCAACGGCAGTACCCAGCGTGAGCACGATACCGGCGATACCAGGCATGGTCAGTGCGGCCTGGAACGAGGCCAGAATACCGAGCGTGAAGAACAGGTTGAGCAACAGGGCCATGTTGGCCAGCATGCCGGGGATGAAGTTGTAGAGCAGCACCATGACGCACATCAGCAGCACGAAGGCCACGATGAACGAGATGATACCCTGCTGGATGGACTTGGCACCGAGCGAGGGACCAACCATCTGGCTGGAGAGGATACGCATCGGGGCGGGCATCTTACCAGAGTTCAGCGTGTTGGCAAGGTCCTTGGTGTCCTCGATGGTGAAGTGACCAGTAATCTGCGAGTTACCGCCGTTGATCTCGTCGTTCACGTTCGGGGCACTGTAGACCACGTCGTCGAGCACGATGGCGATGGCGTGGTCGATGTTCTTGCGGGTGAGCTCAGCCCAGATGCGGGTACCCTCGGCGTTCATCTGCATCGACACGTCGGGCTTACCCAGGTCGTCGTAGCCATCGCTGGCGCTGGTGATGACGTCACCCTCCAGCGGAGCACGACCCGAGGGGTCGGTGACCTTGATGGCATAGAGCTGGAACTGCTCGCCCTTCTCGCCCTGATAGATGGGGCCTTCGCTCTTGGCAGCCCAGAGGAGCTTCAGGTCCTTGCGCAGCATCTTGGCGGCGAGCTCGGAGTGCAGGATGTTGTTGATGGCAGCGGTGTCGTGCACGCTGGCATGACCCACAACGGCATTTCCGCTGGGATAGAGGTTCAGGCGGGGCATCTTCACGCCGTTGGCCTGAGGCAGGGCAGCCTGCTCCTTCTGAGCAGCCACTTCGGCGGCGAGCTTGCCCTCGGCAGCCTTCGTGGTGTCCTCCTCGGCGGCAGCCACCTGCTCAGCGGCGGCATCGGCCTTCACGGCGGTGCTGTCGGCAGCCTGCTCGGCAGCGGGCTGGTCGCCCTGTGCCTGCTCGCTGGCCCATGCGGCCATCAGCGACTGGATGGAGGGAACAATCTCAGCAGCGCTGAAGGTCTCCCAGAACTCCAGGTTGGCGCTGCTCTCGAGGAGCTTCAGAATGCGGTTCTTATCTTTCACGCCAGGCAGCTCGACCATGATGCGCGACTGGCCTTCCAGGCGCTGGATGTTGGGCTGCACCACGCCGAACTTGTCGACACGGTTGCGCACCACGTTCTCAGCATTCTCGATGGCCGAGGCCACTTCTTCCTTCAGGGCCTTGCGCACGTCGCTGTTGCTCGACTGATTGCTTACTTTCTCACGCAGCTGCTGGGTGGCGAAGATTTCGCGCAGCTGGCGGTTGGGCAGGGTCTTCTCCCACGTGTTGCAGAAGATGTCGACGAAGTCGCCCTGCGACTCCTGCTCTTCCTTCTTGGCCATGTCGAGCACCTTCAGGTAGTCGGCATCCTGCTTGTGAGCAGCGAGCATGTCGACGATGTCGGGCACCGACACTTCCATGATGACGTTCAGACCGCCCTTCAGGTCAAGGCCGAGGCCCATCTCCATTTCGCGGCACTCCTTAAGATTCCACGACCAGAGCCACACTTTGTTCGTCTCAACAGAGTCTTGATAGGCCTGGGCAGCCTCCTCGCCCTGCGTCTGTGCTATGGCGGCTATCTTGTTCTCGTAGTGCTTGGTGACGAACGAGAAGGAAAGATAGAAGCAGCAAACGAGCACGAGTGCGATTGCAATAAACTTTACAATTCCTTTGTTTTGCATTTTAATTTATAATATTTGTTGTGTACTTTGCACAATTTGGCCTGCAAAGATAGTTATTTTTTCACACTTAGAAAAATTTTAAGCCATTTTTCATCATTTTTTTTAGCTTTCTCCACGTTTTGTTGCCGTTTTGGGGCTGTTTTTCTCTTTTTTTATGCTTTTTGCGTGTCAGTCAGACAGTTTCTGTGACCGAAGGATTGCGGCTTGTGTGGTTGAAAAACCATCAACGAATGCTTCTTTTTTCCGTCCACACTGTGAACTTACCTCTTCAACAGCCAGCAAACGACGGGATAATGGTCGCTGGCAGTGATGTGGCTGTCAACGAAGCAGCCGTGGGGCCCGTAGTGGTTGGAGCACATGATATGGTCGATGCGGAAGACGAAACCTCGCTGATTGTAGGAGATGCCCAGGCCGTTGCCACTCTCTACAAAGCAGTCAGTGAGTCCGTTAGCGATGGTCCGGCGCACGTAGGAGATGGGGGTGTCGTTGAAGTCGCCGCAGACGATGATGGGGTAGCGGCGATGGCTCTCGATGTAGTGGTGCACGGCCTCGGCCTGGCGTGAGCGGGTGGCCATGGCGGTGCTGAGCTTTCCGATGAGCATGCGCGTCTTGGCGGTGGCGGCTTCGCGGTCCATGCTGCCGTTGATGATGTCGGCATAGCGCTCGCGGTCGTCCTTCGAGAGGTGGGTGCTCTCTAAGTGGTTGTTGATGACGAGCACGGTGTCGCCGTCGATGAGCAGATAGAAGGCCGCCGAGCCGTTGGCCTCGCTGTCGTAGCGTATGCGCTCCTTGGCCACGATGGGGTAGCGGGTGTGAATGCCCAGGGCGTTGATGTATTTCGAGCGGGGGCGGCTGACGTGTACGGTGTCGTTGTAGGGGTATAGGCTGGCGTAGCGGGTGGTGTCTTTCATGAAGCTCCAGTCCTCCTGCATGCAGACGATGTCGGCATTCTGTCGGCGGACGTATTCGTGAATGGTGTCGAGGGACGGCTCGCCCTGTCCGCCCCGGTTGTAGTGCGCCACGTTGTAAGTCATCACTTTGATGGCTCCGGCAGGAGGGTCGGAGCTGAGGTGCAGGGGCAGGTAGGTGCGTGTGGCGGGGAAGGCGATGATGAAGCCTGCGATGGGAATCCATGCTCGGCGCCACTTCACCATGAGCCAGAGCATGAGCATGATGAGGTTGGCGATGAGGAAGACGGGCATGAGCATGCCAGCGCAGGCCAGAAGCGGATGGTCGGCTGGGTGCACGCGGTCGCTATAGGCCACGGCCACCAGCAGGGCCGCTATGGTGAAGCTGGCTCCGCTGAGCACGTTCAGGAATATGTTCTTGATGAATGCCATCCCCCGGGAAGTGAAAGGTGTTGAGTGATAGGTTATCGCTCGCGGCTGGCCTCAAACAGGCGCTGCTTTTCCTCTTTCGTCAGGCTGTCGTAGCCGCTCTTGCGAATCTTGTCGAGGATGGCGTCCACCTCAGCCTGGCGGCGCTGCTTCTCGGCGTTGTATTCCATGTCGTCCTGGCGGGTGGGGCCGTAGCCGGCCTGTCGTGTGTTGGTCTGTTGCGTCCGGGCAGTCTGCTGCTGGTTGCCCTTGCGTGCTTCGAACGAGCGCTTCATGTTCTCGAAGTACTGTCGGCCGCTGTTCATGTTAAGGCTGCTAGGATGGCGCCGCCAGTAGAGGATGAGTAGCAGTCCGAAGAGCATGCCGCCCAGGTGGGCCACATGGGCCACGCCGTCGCCGCTGCTCTGGTAGGCCATGAACAGCTCGAGGGCAGCATAGATGCAGATGAACCACTTGGCCTTGATGGGCACGGGCAGGGGGAAGATGAAGATGCGCTCGTTGGGGAACGTCATGCCGAAGGCCAGCAGGATGCCATAGACGGCTCCCGAGGCGCCTATGGTGCCCCAGGTGCTGAGGTAGCTGGCGACGCTCATCTGAATGACGCCATGCCCAGTCTGAACGGGGATGATGTCGTTCATGCTCAGCTGCGAGAGCTCGCCCGACGAGTATTCGATGTATTGCACCAGCTCCTGGCAGAGGCCAGCGCCGATGCCGCAGACGAGATAGTAGAACAGGAACTTCTGCGGTCCCCACACACGCTCGATGACGCAACCGAACATCCACAGGGCAAACATGTTGAAGAAGATATGGGTGATGTCGGCATGCAGGAACTGGTAGGTGATGAGCTGGTAGAAATGGAAATCGGGAGCCAGGAAGAAATGCAGCCTGCCGAATTCGGTCAGGTTGAACTGCCCGCTGAGAACCAATGAGGCCAGAAAGATGATAATATTGATGATCAGCAGGTTCTTTGTGATGGTGGGTATGTTGCGAAACATCTTGTTTATTTACGATTTGCGAATTTACGTTTTAATGATTGTAATTTGGGCGCAAAATTACGAAAAATATCTCTTATACAGCACAAAAACAGGCTAAAACAAAGTTTTTTTCATGAAAAAAGTGATTTTTTCTGATTTTTTGTTTGTTTTCTGAAAACTTTCACTTATATTTGCAACGAATTATGAACCCAAGAAGCAGAAAACCAACTTTATAACATTAATTTTTAAACATTTCCATTATGAACAAGACAGATTTGGTAGAGAAAATCGCAGCAGGTGCAAACATCACCAAGGTAGACGCAAAGAAGGCTCTTGATGCAGCCGTGGCAGCCGTTAAGGATGCTCTGATTGCAGGCGACAAGGTCGCTCTGGTTGGCTTCGGCACGTTCTCAGTGAACGAGCGTCCCGCTCGTGAGGGCATTAACCCCGCTACGAAGGAGAAGATTACGATTGCTGCAAAGAAGGTGGCCAAGTTCAAGGCTGGTGCTGAGCTCGCTAACGCTCTTTAATTCCTACTGAGCAATTTATCGTGATTGAAAGAGAGGGCATACCTGGCGTTTCAGGTATGCCCTCTCTTGGTTGTTGGCTCATTGGCCTTTCCACAGGCAGTAGGGGTGCATCCTCAGATGCGAGTTGTAGTAGCGCCGGTCGCCAGTCACCTCCTCGGCAATGAAGGGCGGCTTCTGGTAGGGCTCGTCGGGGGCTTTCAGCTCCACCTCGGCCATCACCAGCCCGTCGTTGTCGCCGTGGAACTCATCCACCTCGAAGGTGTGCTGCCCGCTGCTCACCAGATAGCGCGTCTTGTCGATGATGCCCGGCTCGCAGAGACGCATCAGCTGCTCGGCCTCTTCGCGCGAGATGGCTTTCTCGAACTCGTAGCGGCTCAGACCGCCGTCGAGCGATGGCCCTTTGATGGTGAGGTAACCCTCGTCGTCGCGCAGCCGCACCCTGACGGTGCGCCCGTGTCCGCTGCAGATGTAACCCTGGCGGATGTGGCTGCTGCTGTAGGCCAGCTGCTTGTAGCTGCTGTCCCTGACGAGGAATTTCCTCTCTATTTCCATTCCGCTCATGCGGCTCAGAAATTGCTGGCGATGAAGATGAGGTAGAACACGGCCAGTATGATGAATGCGCCGATAATCCATGCCACTACCTTCTTGCCGTTCTCTTCTTGTTTTTTCTCGTAAGCGCGCTGCTTAGCGTTGAGCTTCTTCTCTTTTTCTTTCTTTGCCATGATTATGTTTATTGTTGAGTGTTTATTGTTTATTGTTGAGTGAGGGGCGACGATGGCTCATTGCTCGTCGTCGCTGGTGGGGAACTCCATTAGGTAGGCCTTGATGAAGCCGTCCAGGTTGCCGTTCATCACGCTGTCCACGTCGCGTGTCTCGAAGTTGGTGCGGTGGTCTTTCACGCGCTTGTCGTCGAAGACGTAGCTGCGAATCTGCGAGCCCCACTCAATCTTCTTCTTCCCGGCCTCTATTTTTGCCTGCGCCTCCAGTCGCTTCTTCATGGCACGGTCGTAGAGCTGGCTCTTCAGCAGCTTCAGGGCGCGTTCCTTGTTCTTCGGTTGGTCGCGGGTCTCGGTGTTCTCTATGAGGATTTCCTCCTGCTCGCCCGTGTCGGGGTCGGTGTACCAGTAGCGCAACCTGACACCGCTCTCCACCTTGTTCACGTTCTGGCCGCCGGCGCCGCTGCTGCGGAAGGTGTCCCACGAGAGCTTGGCGGGGTCGACGTAGACCTCGATGGTGTCGTCGACGAGCGGGCTGACGAAGACGCTGGCGAAGGATGTCATGCGCTTGCCCTGCGCGTTGAAGGGGCTGACGCGCACCAGTCGGTGTACGCCGTTCTCGCTCTTCAGGTAGCCGTAGGCATATTCGCCGCCCTCCACCTGCATAGTGACGCTCTTGATGCCAGCATCGTCGCCTTCGAGCAGGCTGGCGATGGTCACCTTGTAGCCGTGGGCCTCAGCCCAGCGCATGTACATGCGCATCAGCATCTGTGCCCAGTCCTGCGCCTCGGTGCCGCCGGCACCGCTGTTGATTTTCAGCACGCAGTCCATCGGGTCTTCCTTCTGCCGCAGCATGTTCATCAGCTCCAGGTCCTCGATGGCCTTCAGTGCCTGGGCGTAGTCGCTGTCCACCTCCTGCTCGCTCACCATCTCGTCCTTGTAGAAGTCGAAGGCCAGCTGCAGCTCGTCGGCTTTCGTGCGGACATCCTTATAGCCGTCAATCCACTTCTTGATGCCGCGCACTTTCTTCATCTGTTCCTCGGCGCGCTTCGGGTCTTCCCAGAAGTCGGGAGCCTGCGTGCGCAGCTCCTCCTCCTCCAGCTCCACCTGCTTCTCGTCGATTTTCAGATAGTGCTCCAGCTTATCGGCCCTGTCGAGTATGTCTTTCAGTTGGTCTTGGGTAATCATGGTGCAAAGGTACGAAAGAGTTAGGAGTTAGGAGTTAGGAGTTAGGAGTTTTTGCCCGTCTGTTAATCTTTTTTAACTCCTTTAACTCCTAATTCCCAACTCCTAACTCCTAATTCCCAACTCCTAACTCTTGGCTTCCTCGTACATCTTGTCGATTTCGCGCTTATAGTTCTCGTTGAGCACACGGCGCTTGATCTTCAGCGTGTTCGTCAGCTCGCCACGCTCTAATGAGAAGGGCTGGGGCAGCAGCGTGAATCGCTTCACCTGCTCATACTGTGCCAGCTGCTGCTGCAAGGTGTCGATGCGCTCGGCCAGCATCTGGTGAATCTGCTGGTTCTGGCAGAGGTCGCGGCGGTCGGTAAAATTAATATTATGTTCGCGCGCGTACTCTTCTAATAAGCGATATTCGGGAATGATGAGTGCCGAGACGAACTTGCGCTCGTCGGCGATGATGGCAATCTGGTCGATGTACTTGTCGACGAGCAGCTTCGACTCAATCATCTGCGGAGCGATATACTTGCCGTTCGACGTCTTGAAGAGGTCCTTGATGCGCTCGGTGAGGAAGAGCTCGCCGTCCTTCATGTAGCCGGCGTCGCCAGTGCGGAAGTAGCCGTCGTCGGTGAAGCTCTTGCGGGTCAGGTCGTCGCGGTTGTAGTAGCCCTTGGTGATGGTGGGCCCCTTGAGCAGCACCTCGCCCTCGTCGCTGATGCGGATGCTGATGCCGCTGATGGGCTGCCCCACGCTGCCTACGGTGTAAGACTCGCCCAGGTGGTCGCAGCTCACGGTGGCCAGGCTCTCGGTGAGTCCGTAGCCCACGATCATGTTGATGCCGATGGAGTGGATGAACTCCTCGACGTGGGGCGACACGGCGGCGCCTGCCGTGGGGAAGAAGTGGGCGTTCTCCAGTCCCAGCTCATGGCGCACGAGCGAGAACACCGTCTTATTCAGTGCCTCATACTCCAGATGCAGGGCCAGCGGCGGGCGCTTGGCATGCGACAGGAACTCGATGTTGTGCCTCCGTCCCACCTTCAGCGCATGCTCGAAGAGGCGGCGCTTCACGGCGCTGCTGGCCTCAATCTTCTCCAGCACACCGTGGTACACCTTCTCCCAGAAACGGGGCACGGCGCTCATGCACGTGGGGTGCTGTTCGCGCATCGACTGCTGCACCTCCATGGGGTTGGTGTTCACGATGAGGCGGGCACCCACGGTGATGCACAGAATCTTCCACCCCTTCTCGAAGATGTGCGTGAAGGGCAGGAAGTTGAGCACGCGGTCCTTCTCGGTCACGGGCACGCACTTATGGTTGGCCTCCATGGCGGCGTGATACTGTCCGCAGGTGAGGATGACGCCCTTCGAGTCGCCGGTGGTGCCGCTGGTGTAGAGGATGTTGGCCGTGTCGTCCATCGTGGCCTGCTTGGCCAGCGCGTCCACCTCGCTCTGCCGTGGCAGCCCCTTGCCCAGGCGCAGGAAGTCGTCGAAGCGCATGGCGGTGCTGTCACCCTCGGCGATGCTCACGGCGGGGTCGAAGACGATGATTTTCTCCAGCGTTTGGCAGGTGGGGAACACCCTTCGCGCCTTGTCATACTGCGCCTGCTCGCCCACGAAGATGAAGCGGATGTGGGCGTCGTTGATCATGAACTGGATTTGCTGCTCCGAGCTGGTGGCATAGAAGGGGATGGTGACCGCCCTGATGCCCCAGGCGCCGAAGTCGGTGAAGAGGTACTGCACGCTGTTCTGCGAGAACACGCCGATGTTCTCCTGCACGCCCACGCCCATGTTGAGCAGCGCGTTCGACACGAGCTTCACCTGCTGCGAGAACTCGTTCCATGAATACGACTTCCACTGCTGCGAGCCGAACTCCTTGTAGATGAGCGCCTCGCGGTTGCCGAAACGGGCGGCCACGTCGTGCACCAGCGTCGACAGATGACTATTCACTTGCATAAGCACCTCCTGTTCTTCTTTGGTTTATACAACTGCAAAGATAATCATTTTTTTTCCTTTGGCCAAAAAAACGCTCAAAAAAACGGCCTCCATCCTGCAAAAGCAAAAAAAGAAGGGCTTTCCTTCGCCTTTCTCTGCTTTTTTCGCTATCTTTGCGCCCATATTCTCATCATGCCATGAACCGTAGCCTTTCAGCCCTTGTGCTGACGTTCCTCCTGCTCCTCGCCGCCTGCACCTCGGGCGACAGGCAGCTGCGGCTGGCCCAGCTCGAGGAGCTGGAGCGCCAGAACGTGGCCGACAGCCTGATGACCAACGACTCGCTCGCCCAGGCCCTCACCGACTTCTTCGACCGACACGGCACGTCCAACGAACGGCTACGCGCACACTACATCCTCGGACGAACCTACGCCGACCTCGGCGAGGCACCCGCCGCCATCAATGCCTACCTCGACGCCGCTGCCTGCGCCGACACCACCGCACAGGACTGCGACTGGGCGAAACTCAGCCGAGTGTACGGGCAGATGTCGGATGTGTTCTACAAGCAGAACCTGATGGAGGACTTTTTAGAAGCTAACACTCATTCCATATATTATGCATGGAAAGCAAATGACACATTACAAGCGGTCAGGGGACTTACTATAAAAGTACTTGCTTATGATAGGCGAGATGAAAAAGAAATCGTCTGTGCTTTATATGATAGTTTATACAAACGATTTCATCCATTGGGAGTAGATGGTATTCTCGCCCAGAATAGTATTATACCTGTAAGAAGTTTTATGGAATTGGGGAGGCTTGACAAGGCTAAGTTCTACCTAAATTTTTACGAAACACAGTCTGGTTTCTTCGATTCTTTACATAATATCGAAAACGGAAGGGAAGCATTCTATTATTATAAAGGAGACTATTATCTTCACGCGCATCAATACGATTCTGCCCGTTTTTATTTCAACAAGGAAATGAAGTATGGCAAGGATTTGATGAATCAAAACATGGCAGCTTATGGCTTGGCTTTATTGTTTTTACAAACTAATCAGTTTGACTCGGCTGCAAAGTCTGCAGTATACAGCTATAGGATGAACGATTCAATTCATGCTCAAATGTCTATGCAAGAGGTGAAGAAGGCAAAGGCCATGTACGACTATAATCGAAACAAACTATTGGCAGAGAAAGAACACAGAAGGGCCGAACAAAAGGAACGTCTCATTATTAGGCTTTTATTCCTAATCTTTGTCATTCTGCTGCTTTCCGGATATGCTTATTGGCGTAACCAGAAAAGGATGGAAGCAGGGCAAATGGCTTTTTTGCAAAAGGTGGAAGAGCTTGAAAAAGCAGAAAATGAAGTGGTGAAATTGAGAACTCACGCAGAAAGCATGCATGACGTGATTGCTAATGCCGAGCAAACCCTTTTGGTACAGGAAGATAAAATCGAGAACCTGCTGCTACAGGAGGAAGGTTTTCTGCGGATGATTGCTCAAAAGGAGCAGGACGTGGAACGTTATCAGACGGAGCTATCGGAATTGCGAAGGCGGTATCTGCCCTCGAAAGAAAGTGCAGAACAACGTCTCAAAGAGTCTCCACTTTATCAACTCTTACACAAGAAGGCCGATGCAGGGAAGGGACTTTCTTCTGAGGAATTGAGCCAGCTGCATAGGCTGGTAATTGAACTTGTACCAAGCTTCTATCAGTTTATATCAGACAAGGCTTATGCCCTGAACGAGCACGAGTATGATGCCGCTATTTTGTTCCGACTGCATGTGAATGCTTCCAGCATCGGAATCATGCTTAATGTCTCACCCTCTGCAGTAACAAAATTCAGTAAGTCTCTCATGAAAAAGCTTTTCAACGAAGCAGGAAACAGCAAGGAATTGGCAGAGAAATTGGCAGGTTTTTGTTGAACTTATGATATTAAGTACCACGGATGGTTTTGTAAACATCTGGGAAACAATTGTTTAACGTGAGGTAAAATTTAGGTAAAATCTTTTTCCCAAAAAGGCTTTTTTCTTTTTCTATCAGATTGTACTTTTGCATCCGATAGTACTATCTCAGTAAACCTTAAAGAAAAAAGTAAGAAATGAAAAGATTCTTTTTTATCATTGCAGCCTTGCTTCTTTCAGCAGGCATTGCCACCTATGGGAGTACAGCAGTTCCCTTGACAGTAGGGATTTTAGACCCATCGTCAACCACATCTGGGCCAATGAACTAACCTTCCAAGCGACACATGTAGACTATGCGATTGATGTCGTTCAAAACGGCATCGTGGTCTATTCTTTAGACGTTGATGAGAGTACATCTTCAGTCATGTTACCCTCATGGCTCTCAGGCGAATATGAAATCCTGCTCTATCCCGAAGACAGCGATTACTACTTCTACGGTGTCATTTCGCTATAGTGTTCATTATTATAACAACAATCCCTTAAAACTAAAAAAATTATGAAGAAATCATTATTATTCTGCATTTCATTGATGGTGCTTGCCAGCTGCCAGAATGATGTAACCTTAGCAGAGCAAGACCCTGCTTCTGTTGAAGCCGAAAGCCGTTACAACGCCAATGAGCTGCCTTGGCTCTCCAGCGACCTTTTCCCTGCCACTACCCGCTCTGCGGAACTGGAACTGTTATGGTGCGTTCAGACGAGCAATTGCTGATTCACTGCAACTGGGGGGCAGATGGCAAATATAACGGCTATTTCCTGTCAGACAACTTTGAACTTGCAAACAAGGTGCTGGATGACAATCTGGGAGAACCGACAGACTCGGTCACGGAAAATTACAATTTCGATTTTTACATAAGGATTTTCCACGAAATTTATCCTCAAACGAACAATTAAGAAACAAAAAAAGAAACCAAATCATTTGGAGATTAAAAATAAATATGCTATTTTTGCAGACAAAACGTAAAACAACAACAATTATGGCTATGAAACTAAAGAAATTTACTTGGCTACTGGCAGGACTTCTGCTGGTGGGCTGCAGCAGCGACGATGACAAGAACGCTGCCGACGAGAGTGGAAAGACCGTAGACGGAACGAAGGTGGAGTCGGTGCTGGGCCTGACGGAGGAGCAGCAGGCGATGGTGGCCCCGCTGAACGACTTCTCTGTGAAGCTGTTCCAGCAGCTGAGCGCCACGGCCGACAGCCACAGCGCGGTGATGTCGCCCCTGAGCACCGCCTTCGTGCTTGGCATGCTCAACGAGGGTGCCACGGGCCAGACGGGCAGCGAGATTTCTGCCGCACTGGGCCTGCAGGGCAAGGACAAGGAGAGCGTCAACAGGCTCTTTGCCCAATATATTGCAGCCATCCCGTCCGTCGACGAGCAGACGACGGTGGCCTTCGCCAACAATGTGACGGTGAACCAGCGGTACAGCCTGAAGGACAGCTACAAGAAGGCCGTTGAGGGCAGCTACGACGCCTCGGTCTTCTCGCTCGACTTCTCTACCCCCGATGCCACGAAGGCCGTGAACAGCTGGTGCAGCCAGCACTCACGCGGACTCATCCCCTCGATTACTGACCAGCTGGGCGAAAACGACGTGCTCTGCCTGCTGAACGCCATCTACTTCAAGGCTCTCTGGGCCGACAAATTCGAGAAAGCAGCAACCCTGGTCTTCTCTGCCCCCACAGAGAGGCTCTTCCTCAATGCAATGGGCCGCACGGGCAGCATGCTCTACTGCGAGCAGAACGGGCTGCAGGCCGTGCGCCTGCCGCTGGCAAAGGGTGCATACGCCATGACCGTGGTGCTGCCACAGGCCGACCAGCAGTTCTCTGACTTCGTGCGCTCGCTCTCGGCGCGGCAGCTCAGCGGCCTGACGTTCAGCGAGCAGCAGGTGGAGGCCAGCATCCCCATCTTCACGACCACGGCCGACAACGACCTCATCACGCTGCTGAAGAGCATCGGCGTGAAGCGCATGTTCGACAAGGATGCCGAACTGACGGAAATGACCAAGGAACAGCTCTACGTGACGGAGATGAAGCAGAAGACGCGCCTCGGCATCGACGAGAACGGCTGCGAGGGTGCTGCCGTCACGCTCGCCGAGCTGGAGCAGGGTTCCTCCTTCGGTGAAAAAACGAAGGTGGAGTTCAAGGCAACGCGGCCCTTCGTCTACTTCGTGAGCGAGGTGCAGAGTGGCACCATCCTCTTCATGGGCCAGTTCTGCGGCGACTAAGCCTGTAGGGCACGCGCCACGTCGCACAGCTCGTCGTACCACTGCTGCCCGAAGCGGCGGACGAGCGGCTCGCGCAGGAACTGATAGACCTTCAGGTGCAGCTGGCGGCCCTTCTCGCGGCCACAGGCACAGATATCCCAGCGATGGTAGTTCAACCCGATACTACCATCGCTGAACTGTTTTTCGCGGATGGGATAGAGGGCGCAGCTGATGGGCTTGCAGAACGGACAGCGGCCCTCGCGGTGGGCTTTCTCCAAGGCGCAGAGGCAGCAGTGGCCGAC
>CACYME010000047.1 GCA_902775475.1 uncultured Prevotellaceae bacterium | reverse complement strand
GTCGCTGCAAAATTACAAAATCTTGGGGGAATGGCTCAGGTCTGGCCCCCTATTTTTATGGAATCTATACTACTTCGCACTTTTATCGGACAGCAATAAATTTCTACAGGTTATCCCTTCGTTCTCAATTATATAATGAGGGGGGAATACCCCTCTCATTACGTATATCCTTGTTGTTTCAGAGAATATATCTAATAAGTCATCGTTATCTTCTTCTTGAAATCCTGTCAGTCGTTTGTAAGTAATTGATACACAATATGGTTTTGTTGACAGAATAGGCGAAAGAAACAAACTGGAAACAAAAATTTCAGAAACCCCAAAATGAAAACATCTGCTTAACAAATCTTAACGTGGAAAACAACGGTAATTTTCCGATTTTGACATTTGAAGATCACATGATAATGGTGCAAATGCTTGTCGAATAGAAGTTGGCAATGTAAGATTAAAGATTGCTTTTTTACGAATTGAGAAGGAGAAAAGTGGGCATCTTACATGACATTTTATAATTGTTCCAAGGAATTTGAAGGGCAAAACATTACTTTTTGGAAAGAATAATCGTATATATCACAAAAAAATGATACCTTTGCATTAAAATTAAAAGCATTAAACTTACATGGCAAATTTAAATCGTTTAATAGTGGTTCTTGTTGAAAATCAAAAAACTGGGAAATGGTTAGCTGAACAGTTAGGTAAATCAAGCTGTACAGTAAGTAAGTGGTGTAGTAATACCGTTCAACCAGATTTAAAGACATTAAACGATATAGCAGACTTGCTAAAATTAGATGATAAGGAGTTGATTGTAAGCAATAATTATATTGAAAAATAGAATATGATTAATTCTTCCAAAATATCAAACTGGCTTAAAAGTGGTGAATACCTTTTCCTGATAGATTCGGTACTTACAAAAATAATATGAGATTGCGAATCTTCAGATAGTGAGGCACATACTTTGTCTATCTTTGCACTCGTTAAAACACATGAATAAGTATTTATCATGGCAAGACCCATCAAAGAGACCCCAATCCTCTACGGTGAGGATGCCCGTCGCTTCGAGGAGCGCATGAAGGAGCGCCGTCGCATCTCGACTGACCATACATACAGCTCCGCTTTTACCTCTTGCCTCCTGCTTGGCCGCATGCACAGCTGGTGGAGATTGATTGTTGCGACAGCCGTACTCCTTCCGTGCTGGGCATCAACGCTTCGCGCAGATGCTAAACAGTCGTATCCGATAGTCAGGATGCAGGTGGAGCGGTTGCCCGACCTGAATGTGCCTCGCATCGGTCACAGCGTGATGGTCGTAAACGGGGAGCCGACAGTCTTCGGAGGTCATACCACGGGCTTCGTACCCACAAAGACAGCCGAATACTATCGCGACGGCGCATGGCACCTCATGCCTATGGCCTATATCCACGACCAGGGCGGCATGATGGTCTCAGAGGCGGGCGACGTACTGCTCTTCGGAGGCCACGAGCAGGAGCTGGGCATCGGCCAGACCTTTACCCTGGAACGCTACGAGCCCGCCACCCACAGCTTCAGGGGTTACGGCAGCCTGGACACGAAGCGTTGCTTCGCCAATGCGCTGCCCATGGACAGCGGGAGCATCGTCATCAGCGGCAACTGGTATCGCGACGATTGCATCGAAGTGTATGACGGAAGCCGCCAATGCAAGTTTGTAAAGCCCGTGGCCCAGCACCGCTCCCTGCCCCACATACTGCGCACGGCACGCGACAATGCCATCATCTTCAGTGCGCACGACATCCACGCCGATGACTTCGACACCATCATCATCGACCACCTGAAGGGGGAGCCGTTCACCGATTCTCTGTTTAATACGTGGCGTCCTTACTGTTACCCCGTAGGCTATCATGGCTCGTGCTTCATCGGCGACGAGAAGAAAGGCGAATACACCAACCTGATACAGGTTGTGCAGGGCGACACGCTCATGGCCATCGTCCGCGTGGAGGGCGAGGCGTTCGCGCTGCTGCCCACCACCAGCCCCATACCGATGCAGAGCCAGTGGGGGCGCATCGTCTGGTTCAGCCACATCGTGGCCGACCGGCGCATTGGCCGCGCCTACATCGAGGGCTACGGCGAGGACCAGGGCGACCACCGCTTCTACGTCGCCGCCATCGACTACTTGAAACATCCCGCCCCCGTCACCTTATATTATAGTGAGCCGCAGGACAGTGTCGTCCGCTGCCAGCCCATACTGACCAGCGACGGCGACCTGATGCTGGCGGGCGGCGTCAGTGAGCACCATAACAACTACGAGCCGTCGGCCCGGGTATTCCTGCTACGCATGGGAACGCCTAAGGCTGCAACAACTCAGACAGTCAGCTCTACAGCGTGGATGTGGGTCACTCTGGCGACATTATTGCTGGTAGCCATCGCGGCCACCCTCCTCCTGCGTCGCCGCAAGAAGCCGCTGCCCGCTGACGCTGAAGAGCAAGACGCTGGCAAAGCCACAGCCACCACTGCCGACGAGGAGCTCATGGCGCGCATCGGCCAGCTCATGGACGAGCAGCAGCTTTACCTCAATGCCGACCTGAAGATAGCCGACGTAGCCAAGGCATTAGGTACCAACGCCACCTACGTCTCGCGCTGCATCAACGCCGAACGGGGCGCCACCTTCAGCCAGTTCGTCAACGGCTACCGCATCAGCCACGCCCAGCAGCTGCTCCGTCGCCAGCCCGACATGAAGATTGCTGCCCTCAGCACCGACTCGGGCTTTGCCAACGAGACCACGTTCTTCCGCGCCTTCAAGGCTCTGACCGGCATGACGCCAAGGGAGTGGATGGCCCAAACCGACTGACAATACCTATATTGTTAGTCGGTTTATTGGTATTGTAAGTCCTACTTTCCACGTTTGTTGTATCTTTGCAGCACAAACCTCAAATAACAACAAACGTATGAAGAAAAATGTACTTTCATTAGCGCTCCTGCTGACGGCCATGACCGCAGCGGCGCAAGACGACGACATGTTCTGCTATGTCTACGACGATGCCACCCAAACAGCAACCGTGACTTATTACAAAACAGCTGACGGCAGCGCAAAAGGCGGCACCTACACTGGCGACGTGGTCATCCCCGCCAAGGCTCCCAACGGCTATGCCGTGACCACCATCGGCGAAGATGCTTTTCGGAACAGCAACACGATGACGTCGCTCACCATCCCCGCCACCATCGACAGCATCGGCAGCCGCCCGTTTGAGAACTGTGATGCCAAGCTGAAGAAGATTACCATCGAGGACAGCGACAAGAAACTGCGCTGCCATATCAGGGATGTGTATCCCTTAGGCATACGCCCTGTGTTCGGCACGGATGTGGACGTAGAGGAAGTCTACATTGGTCGCACCTACTCCGATTATTTGGAGCGTGGATGGGTTGAAGTGGCAGGACAATACACCATTTCCGTCATCTACAGCAACGAATACGTAAAGAAAGTCACCCTGGGTAACGTCTATCAGGAAGTGCCCGACGGTCTCTGCTACGGCTGCGAATCCCTACAGTCCATCAGCCTGCCCTCCAAAGTCAAGCGCGTAGGCAAAAAGGCTTTCAGCCACTGTGAGTCACTGGTTAATATCAGTCTCCCCTCAGCCGTAGAGTCTATTGGCGAAGAGGCTTTCTATCGTTGTAACGTACTGAAAGACATCACCTTGCCATCATCTCTTCAGTTCATCGGCGGCAGCGCCTTCGCAAAATGCACAGAGCTTGGCCCTGTGTTTACCATCCCTGCCTCGGTAGACAGCATCGGGGCCAGCATCCTCGACGAATGTCCTCAGCTGAAGCGCATCAACATTCCCTACAGCAATAATCCGCTGAAATACACCTGCCCCAGCCAGTTCACCAACTCGCTGCGCGCCGCGGCTATCGACACGCTCTACATGGACCGCTACATCGACGGAGCTTTCAGCGACAACCGCACCATCAAGACGCTCTATGTAGGGCCTAACGTGACGGCCATCAAGAACGAGACCTTCTCCTCCTGCTACAACATGACTGAGGTGTATAGCCTCAACCCCGTGCCTCCCACCTGCGAGGGTGCCAGCGTGTTCTACTCTGGCACGAAGAGCGAGGGCCGCCTCCACGTGCCCACGGGCAGTCTGGGAGCCTACAAGGCCGCCTTCGTCTGGCAGGACTTCTTCAACATCGACGAGCAGGATGCTGCCGTCATGGGCATTGAGGTTCAGAAAGACGGCAACAGCACCGTTACAGCCTCCTACACCCTCGGCGGCCAGCGCACCGCCGGCACTCAGCGCGGCCTGCTCATCCAGCGCATGAGCGACGGCAGCGTGCGTAAAGTAATAACCAACAAATAATATTATCAAGATTGACAACGGAACATACAAACCCGCTGACTATAAGAAACATGCTAAAGGTCAGCGGGTTGATTGTTCCCAAATTGTTCCACAAGAACCACGATGGGGGACATTGATTTTCTTATACTGGGCTGCAAAAGTACGTTAATGTTATCGTCTTTAGCGCAAAATCCGGCAGAATTATGAAGCTCGTGGGGCTGCCAAAGAGCAGCATCAGCAAGATTGAGAAGGGGCTGACGCATATCTCGTTTTGAGGATGCCTCGCTGCTGATGGATGCGATGGGCGAGAAAAACAAGATACAGTGATGGGTATGAAAGAGCCTGACGAGAGACGGGTGGAGAGTGTGCGCTTTGTGACGATAGGAGTGATGTGGTATGCCCATATATCTGGTGGAAGTTTGCGATAATGAGCCGCGAGACGCTGCGGGGCTGGTGATGAACAGTCCGCTTACTGCATCGCGGCGAAAGGCAGCTATAGGTGTTGCCTCGCCTTTTATTTACAGTTATTCTGCGTTAATCTTCCCAAATTGCTTCTTCGTTACAAGCTTTTTTCGTAACTTTGTCGCGCAAAAGACTAACAAGACAAATGTTGCGAACTTTATACAATCAGATTGGGAAATACAAACTTGCCTCTGTAGCCACTCCTGTGCTGACGGCGCTCGAAGTGGTGATGGACGTGCTCATTCCTTATGTCACGGCGATGCTCATCGACCGCGGCATCATGGCCGGTGACATGCAGGCCGTCTATAAGTACGGGCTGCAGATGGTGCTCATGGCGTTCCTGTCGCTCTTTTTCGGGGTGATGGCTGCCCGAGTGTCGGCCTACGCCTCAACGGGCTTTGCCAGCAACCTCAGGAAGGCGATGTACCGCAACATCCAGACCTTCTCGTTCCAGGACATCGACAAGTACAGCACCAGCGGGCTGGTGACGCGCATGACCACCGACGTGAACTCGCTGCAGAATGCCTTTCAGCAGATTCTGCGTGTGACGGTGCGTGCCCCGTTCCGCCTGCTGCTCAGCATCGTGATGTGCCTGGTCATCGACCCGCGGCTGTCCGTCATCTTCATCGTGGCGATGGTGGTGCTGGGCGTTTCCCTATACCTTATTATATCGCGCGTCGCGCGACTGTTCCAGCAGGTGTTCGTGAAATACGACGAGCTGAACCAGAGCGTGCAGGAGAACGTGGCCGGCATTCGCGTGGTGAAGGCGTTCGTGCGCGAGGACTATGAGAACAAGAAGTTTGCACGCGCTGCCGACGGCCTCTACCAGCTCTACACCAAGGCCGAGAGCCTGATGGCGCTGAACCACCCGGTGATGAACATGGTGGTCTACGGCTGCATCATCGCCCTCTCCTGGTGGGGCGCCCATTTCATCGTGGGCGGCACGCTGACGACTGGCGAGCTGACCAGCCTGTTCACCTACGTCATGTCAATCCTGCAAGCACTGATGATGCTGTCGATGATTTTCGTGATGCTCACGCAGAGTGCAGCCTCGGCCAAGCGCGTCAGCGAGGTCATAGAGCAGCAGGCCAGCATCGTGAACCCCGCAGAGCCGCTGATGGAGGTTGCTGATGGCAGCGTGGAGTTCCGCGGCGTGAGGTTCGACTATGGACAGCCTTCTTCGGAAGTCACCGTTTCGCGTCGCTCGGCGCTCTTCAACGTTTCGTTCCGCGTCGATAGTGGCCAGACCATCGGCGTCATTGGCGGTACGGGTAGCGGAAAGTCTACGCTGGTGAACCTCATCAGCCGGCTTTACGACACCGTGCAGGGCGAGGTGTTCGTTGGCGGATGGAATGTGAAGGACTATGACCTGGAGACGCTGCGCAACGCCGTCAGCGTGGTGCTGCAGCAGAACACGCTGTTCAGCGGAACGGTGCTCGACAACCTGCGGTGGGGTAGGGGCGACGCTTCTATAGAGGAGTGCCGCGAGGCGTGCCGCATGGCTCAGGCCGACGAGTTCGTCAGCGAGATGCCCCAGGGCTACGACACTAAGATTGAGCAGGGAGGTACCAACGTGAGCGGTGGCCAGAAGCAGCGCCTCTGCATTGCCCGTGCCCTGCTGAAGCGGCCCAGGATTCTGGTGCTCGACGACTCCACGTCGGCCTGCGATACCCGCACCGACGCACTGATACAGAAAGCCTTCCGCGAGCAACTGCCACAAATGACGAAGATCATCATCGCCCAGCGCATCAGTTCGGTACAGCAGTGCGACCGCATCCTGGTGATGGACAATGGTGTGGTGACGGGGTTCGACACGCACGAGAACCTGCTGCGCAGCAACGAGCTCTACAAGGAAATCTATGACATACAGACGAAGGACTCCGGCGACTTCGACAAGAAAGAATGGAACGGCGAGAGCGGCCGAGTCGTGATGTCGGAACGTGCGACGAAAGGAGGTGCAGCATGAGACAACCATCGCTCGACCGCGGCCCACGCGGCCCACAGGGCCACAATGCGGGCTTCCAGCGTGCCACGAAGCAGCAGAAGCAGGTGATGATGCGGCTCTTTGGCTTTGTGCTGAAGAACTATAAGTTCAGCATCCTGACGGTGCTTGCCTGCATCGTGGTGAGCAGCATCACGTCGCTATTCTCCACCTTGTTCACCCGTACGCTCATCGATGACTATATTACCCCGCTGACGCAAATGGCCAACCCGGAGTACACGTCGCTGTTGCAGACGCTGTTCCGCCTGGGGCTTATCCTGCTGCTGGGCGTCGTTGCTAGCTACACCTACAACCGCCTGATGATTAACGTCTCGCAAGGCACGATGCTGCGGCTGCGCAAGCAAATCTTCGAGCGGATGGAGCAGTTGCCGCTGAGCTATTTCGACAGCCATTCGCACGGCGAGCTGATGTCGGTCTATACCAACGACGTCGACTCGCTGCGCCAGATGATTTCTACGGCGATGGCCCAGGTGTTCTCGAGCGTCATCACCATCGTGGCCACGTTCACGTCGATGATTGTGCTGAGCATCCCGCTGACGCTGGTGAGCATCGGCATTGCGGTGGTGATGATGGTTGCCACGACGAAGCTGGGCAAGTGGTCGCGGGGCTTCTTCCGCATCCAGCAAGAGAGCCTGGCCAGCGTAAACGGCTTCATCGAAGAAATGATGACTGGCCAAAAAGTAGTAAAAGTGTTCTGCCACGAGCATGAGGCCATCAGTAAGTTCGAGGGCATCAACGAGCAGCTGCGTTCCTCGGCCTACAACGCCAACAAGATTGCCAACATCGTGATGCCCGTCAACGGTAACCTGAGCAATCTGGGCTACGTGCTGCTGGCTGTGGTGGGAGCCGCCATCGCGCTGCATCCCGACTTCTCGCTCTTCTCGCTGAATGCATCACTATCCCTGGGTACCATCGTCGCCTTCCTGCAGCTGAACAAGAGCTTCACCCAGCCCATCAGTCACGTGTCGCAGCAGATTAACTCGGTGCTCAATGCATCGGTAGGTGCCGAGCGGGTTTTCGCCCTCGGCGATGCAGTGCCCGAGGTGGACGAGGGGCAGCAGGAACTGACCGACCCGAAAGGCGACGTGGACTTCCACGACGTCGACTTCGGCTATGTGCCCGAGAAGCAGGTGTTGTTCGGCATCAACATCAACACCAATCCTGGGCAGAAAATCGCCTTTGTGGGCGGAACGGGAGCCGGAAAGACGACTATCATCAACCTGATTAACCGGTTCTATGACATCCAGCATGGCGAGATTCTCTACGACGGAATACCCATCTCCGACATCCGCAAGCAGTCGTTGCGACGCTCCATGACCATCGTGTTGCAAGAGACGCATCTCTTCACCGGAACCGTCATCGACAATATTCGCTACGGCAGCCTCGATGCCTCAGATGAGGACTGCGTGAAAGCAGCTCAGCTGGTGGGTGCCCACGACTTCATCCTGCGTCTGGCCAACGGCTATCAGACGATGTTGCAGGGCGACGGAGGCAACCTCAGTCAGGGCGAGCGCCAGCTGCTGTCCATCGCCCGTGCCGCAGTGGCCAACCCGCCCGTGCTCATCCTCGACGAGGCCACCAGCAGCATTGACACCCGCACGGAGCAGCTGGTGCAGCGGGGCATGGACACCATCATGCAAGGACGCACCACCTTCGTCATTGCCCACCGTCTGAGCACCGTGCGCAATGCCGACCAGATTATCGTGCTTGACCACGGACGCATAGCCGAGCACGGCACTCACGACGAGCTGCTGGCCATAAAGGGGCAGTATTACCAGCTCTACACGGGCAATCACATCGACTGACTTTGCCACGTAGAGACGTTTTTCCAGACGATGATGGAAATAATTACGAATATTTTTGCAAAGAATCGATTTTTTATGTAACTTTGCAGGCCTAAAAGAACTAATAATAGCAATACATTCTTTTTATAATAATTACACTACAAAACTATGTCAAACATTAAAGAGAAACTCTTCACCGAGTTCACCGCGCCTACCACTCAGGAGTGGCTGGACAAGATTCAGGTGGACTTGAAGGGCGCCGACTTCCAGAAGCGCCTTGTGTGGAGGACAAATGAAGGTTTCAACGTTCAGCCTTTCTATCGCCGCGAGGATTTGAAGGACCTGAAGGCAGTAGATTCGCTGCCAGGCGAGTTCCCCTTCGTGCGCGGCAACAAGAAAGACAACAACCTTTGGTACGTACGCCAAGACATCAAGGTCGACGATGCAAAGGCTGCCAACGCCAAGGCCCTCGACATCCTGAACAAGGGCGTCGACTCGCTGGGCTTCCAGATTCCAGGCAATGAGGTCAGCAAGGAGTTGGTGGCTACGCTGCTCGATGGCATCCTGCCGCAGTATGTAGAGCTTAACTTCAAGACCTGTCAGCGCCATTGCGTGGAGCTGGCCGAGATGCTGGTGGCCTACTTCAAGGAGAAGAACTACCCGCTGGCCGAACTGAAGGGAAGCATCAACTTCGACCCCATCAGCAAGATTCTGTGCAAGGGCAAGGACACTTCGGCTGCGCTTGAAGCTGCCAAGCCGCTCATCGAGGCACTGAAGGAGCTGCCAGGCTACAAGTGCATCAACGTGAACTCCGTAGAGCTGAACAACGCCGGTGCCTACATCTACCAGGAGTTGGGCTACGCCCTCGCCTGGGGTGCCGAATACCTGAACCTGCTCACCGAGGCTGGCGTCGACGCCACCGAGGCCGCCAAGCGCATCAAGTTCAACATGGGTGTCTCGGAGAACTACTTCATGGAGATTGCCAAGTTCCGTGCCGCCCGTCTGCTCTGGGCACAGATTGTGAAGCAGTACGAGCCCAAGTGCGACTGCGCTTGCCAGATGCACGTCTGCGCCATCACGTCGGAGTACAACCAGACACTCTTCGACAGCTATGTCAACCTGCTCCGCTCGCAGACCGAGACCATGTCGGCCGCCATTGCCAATGTCGACTCCATCGTCGTCACGCCTTTCGACAAGCCCTACGAGGTTCCCACCGAGTTTGCCGAGCGCATCGCCCGCAACCAGCAGCTGCTGCTGAAGGAGGAGGCCCACTTCGACAAGCTGGTCGACGTGTCGGGCGGCTCCTATACCATTGAGCATCTCACCGACGCCCTGGCTCAAGAAGGCTGGAAGCTCTTCCTCGCCGTTGAGGAGGCTGGTGGCTTCCTGGCCGAGGCTCTGAAGGGCAACATCGTGAATGCCGTGAACGCCAGCAACGACAAGCGCCACGCCGCTGCCGCCACCCGCCGCGAGTTCATCCTGGGCACCAACCAATTCCCCAACTTCACCGAGAAGAGCGATGGCAAGCAGCCCGCAGGTTCTGTTTGTTGCTGTAATACAGCAACAGACGAGACGGAGGCAGCGCTGCCGCAGCTGAACAAGCAGCGCCTGGCCAGCGAGTTTGAGGCCCTGCGCCTCTCGACCGAGAAGGCCGCCAAGCAGCCCATCGCCTTCATGCTCACCATCGGCAACCTGGCCATGCGCCAAGCCCGCGCACAGTTCTCGTGCAACTTCCTGGCCGCTGCCGGCTACAAGGTGATGGACAACCTCGGCTTCAAGACCGTAGAGGAAGGCGTCGACGCCGCCCTCGAGGCTCAGGCCGACATCGTGGTCATCTGCTCGAGCGACGATGAGTACGCCGAGTACGCCATCCCCGCCTTCCAGTATCTCAACGGTCGCGCCATGTTTGTTGTGGCCGGTGCTCCTGCTTGCATGGAGGACCTCAAGGCCGCTGGCATCGAGAATTTCATTCACGTTAAGTCTAACCAGCTCGGTACGCTCAAGGAGTACAATGCTAAACTCGGAATCTAAATTATGGCACGCAAGAATTTTAAAGATATAGACATCTACGCTGGCATTCAGCAGAAGAACGGCCAGCAATGGCAGCAGGAGAATGGCATCAGCGCCAACTGGCGCACGCCCGAGCAGATAGACATTCAGCCCGTTTACACGAAGGAAGACCTGGAGGGCATGGAGCACCTCGACTTCGCTGCCGGTATTCCTCCCTATCTCCGCGGCCCGTACTCCATGATGTATCCCTTCCGTCCCTGGACCATACGCCAGTATGCAGGTTTCTCCACGGCCGAGGAGTCGAACGCTTTCTATCGTCGTAACCTGGCCAGCGGCCAGAAGGGTCTCTCTGTGGCCTTCGACCTGCCCACTCACCGTGGTTACGACCCCGACAACCCCCGTGTCGTTGGCGACGTGGGTAAGGCTGGCGTGAGCATCTGCAACGAGGAGAACATGAAGGTGCTCTTCAGCGGCATCCCCCTCAACAAGATGTCAGTCTCCATGACGATGAACGGTGCCGTGCTGCCCATCCTGGCCTTCTACATCGTGGCCGGACTGGAGCAGGGCGCACAACTGGAAGAGATGGCCGGAACCATTCAGAACGACATCCTGAAGGAGTTCATGGTGCGCAACACCTACATCTATCCCCCCGCATTCTCGATGAAGATCATCGCCGACATCTTCGAGTACACCTCGCAGAAGATGCCTAAGTTCAACAGCATCTCCATCTCTGGCTACCACATGCAGGAGGCCGGTGCCACCGCCGACATCGAGCTGGCCTACACGCTGGCCGACGGTATGGACTACTTGCGCACGGGTGTCAACGCCGGTATCGACGTCGATGCCTTCGCACCCCGCCTCAGTTTCTTCTGGGCCATCGGCATGAACCACTTCATGGAGATTGCCAAGATGCGTGCCGGCCGTCTGCTCTGGGCCAAGATTGTGAAGAGCTTCGGTGCCAAGAACCCGAAGTCGCTGGCCCTGCGCACCCACTCGCAGACCTCTGGCTGGAGCCTCACCGAGCAGGACCCCTTCAACAACGTGGGCCGCACCTGCATCGAGGCTATGGCCGCCGTGCTGGGTCACACCCAGAGCCTGCACACCAACGCCCTCGACGAGGCCATCGCCCTGCCCACCGACTTCTCGGCACGTATCGCCCGCAACACGCAGATTTACATCCAGAACGAGACCAAGGTCTGCAAGCAGATTGACCCGTGGGCCGGCTCCTACTACGTGGAGACGCTGACCAATGAGCTGGTGCACAAGGCTTGGGAGCACATCCAGGAGATTGAGAAGTTGGGCGGCATGGCCAAGGCCATCGAGACCGGTCTGCCCAAGATGCGTATCGAGGAGGCCGCTGCCCGCACACAGGCTCGCATCGACTCTGGCGTGCAGACCATCGTTGGCACCAACAAGTATCGTCTGGAGCACGAAGACCCCATCGACATCCTCGAGGTGGACAACACCGCCGTGCGCAAGCAGCAGGAGGAGAGCCTGAAGCAGGTGCGTGCCACCCGCGACGAGGCTGCCTGCCAGGCTGCCCTGAAGGCCATCACCGACTGCGTGCGTGACTTCCAGGAAGGCCGCAAGAGCGAGAACAACCTGCTCGACCTGGCCGTGAAGGCCGCCCAGCTGCGTTGTACCCTTGGCGAGATTTCGGATGCCTGCGAAGAAATTGTAGGCCGTTATAAAGCAGTAATCAGAACCATTTCAGGCGTGTATAGTTCAGAATCAAAGAACGACAGCGACTTCGAGTTGGCTTGCAAGCTGACCGACGAGTTCGCAGAGAAAGAGGGTCGGCGTCCGCGTATCTTCATCGCCAAGATGGGTCAGGACGGTCACGACCGTGGTGCGAAAGTGGTGGCTACGGGCTATGCCGACTGTGGCTTCGACGTGGACATGGGACCGCTGTTCCAGACCCCCGAGGAGGCTGCTCGCGAGGCTGTGGAGAACGATGTCCACGTGGTGGGTGCCTCGTCGCTCGCCGCTGGCCACAAGACGCTCATCCCCCAGCTTATCGAGGAGCTGAAGAAGCTGGGCCGCGAGGACATCATGGTCATCGCCGGAGGTGTCATCCCCGCACAGGACTACGACTTCCTCTACAAGGCAGGTGTCGCCGCCATCTTCGGTCCTGGCACCAGCGTGGCAAAGGCTGCCTGCGAAATGATGAAGATTCTGCTCGACAAGGAGTAAAAAAGAACTTTTCTGCCCGCATTTTCCGCTGGCGCAGAGTCATTTTCACGTCCTCTCCCCTTTGGGGAGGGGGCGTTTTTCTTGAAACGGCTCAGGAGTGGTGCTGTTTGTTTTCGTAAATGACTTATTTCCAGGGAAAAACGGTTCGTTTCTGGAAGAAAACCAGCGAGCGTGACAGTTATGACAGATGACAGTTCCAAATCAAGGGGGGGAGAGCGTTTCGCGGAGGCTCCCACTACTGATTCAAGGCGTCGCTGAGACGCTCTGAGAGGACGGGAAAGTGGGCTATTCCTGCGTAGAAGAAGACGAAAAAGGGCGATTTGATGGCCGAAAAAGAGTATTTTTTATATATGTATATAATTATTTATAAATATATATAATTGTATATTAGATAGTTACGATTTTTGAAGGCCTGTTCCTTGGCAGAGGGACCATGCTGTTTTCGAACTGTCATCTGTCATCTGTAAGGGGGGAAGCTTCCATCCCCTCTTTTCGGCTGTCATTGCTAAAGCGAGGCAGGCATGACAGATGACAGTTGCAAAAACGCATGCCTTAGCCGTAAGCGGGGCTGCCACTATTTGCGGATATGCTAAAAAAATGAAAATAAACGGGGTGGAGTAGTGGGGTTCGGGAAAAAATGCCTATCTTTGTAAGATAATAGAAGAAACTATCATTTATAAACTAAAAACTGGAACAATTATGGAAAATAACGCTCAGCTGATTGCCGAGTGCACCGCACGGGCAAAGGAATGGCTCTCCCCGGCCTTCGACGAGGAGACACGCAGCGCCGTACAGGCAATGCTCGACAATGAGGACAAGACCGAACTCATCGATGCTTTCTACCAGAACCTCGAGTTCGGAACGGGTGGACTGCGTGGCATCATGGGTGCCGGCACGAACCGCATGAACAAGTACATCGTGGGCATGGCCACGCAGGGCTTTGCCAACTATATCCTAAAGGCATTCCCGGGCAAGCAGTGCTCGGTGGTGGTGGGACACGACTGCCGCAACAACGGACGGATGTTCGCTGAGTCGGTAGCCGACATCTTCTCGGCCAACGGCATCAAGGTCTATCTCTTCGAGAGCCTGCGGCCCACACCCGAGATTTCCTTCGCCATACGCCAGCTGGGATGCCAGGCCGGTGTGAACGTCACCGCCAGCCACAACCCCAAGGAGTACAACGGCTACAAGGCCTACTGGGAGGACGGCGCACAGGTGCTCTCGCCGCACGATGTGGGTATCATCGAGGAAGTGAACAAGGTGACCATCGACCAGGTGAAGTTTGAGGGCAACAAGGAGCTCATCGAGATCATCGGCGGAGAGATGGACTGGGACTACCTGCAGGCAGTTCGCGAGGCCATGGTGGACCAGGATGTCATCCTGCGCCAGAAGGACCTGAACATCGTCTACTCGCCCATGCACGGCACCGGTCGCGTCATCATCCCCGAGGCACTCCGCTCCTGGGGCTTCCAGAACATTCACGTCGTGCCGGAGCAGATGGTCATCGACGGCAACTTCCCCACGGTGGTCAGCCCCAACCCCGAGAACCCCGAGGCCATGACGCTCGGCATGAAGCTCGGCACAAGGCTCAACGCCGACCTCGTCATCGCCAGCGACCCTGACGCCGACCGTCTGGCCATCGTGTGCCGCAACGACAAGGGCGAGTGGGAAATCCTGAACGGCAACCAGACCTGCATGATGTTCTGCTGGTACATCATCGCCAACAAGAAGAAGCTCGGGCAGCTGAAGGGCAACGAGTTCCTGGTGAAGACCATCGTCACCACCGAGGTCATCGCCAAGATTGCCAAGAAAAACGGCGTGGAGCTGCGCGACTGCTACACCGGCTTCAAGTGGATTGCCAACGAGATTCGCAAGTCGGAAGGCGTGAAGAAGTACATCGGCGGCGGTGAGGAGAGCTTCGGGTTCCTGCCCTTCGACAAGGTGCGCGACAAGGACTCACCAGCCAGCATCTGCCTCATCTGCGAGATTGCCGCCTGGGCCAAGGACAACGGCAAGACGCTCTACGACCTGCTGATGGACATCTACGCTGAGTATGGCTTCTCGAAGGAGGTGACCATCAACGTGGTGCGGCCGGGAAAGACGGGCGCCGACGAGATCAAGCAGATGATGACCAACTTCCGCGAGAACCCGCCGAAGGAGCTCGGAGGCTCGAAGGTGTGCCTGTGGAAGGACTACAAGACCCTCGAGGCCAAGAAGGCCGACGGCAGCGTGGAGAAGCTCGAGATGCCCGCCACGAGCAACGTGCTGCAGTGGTTCTGCGAGGACGGCACGAAGGTGAGCGTCCGCCCCAGCGGCACCGAGCCGAAGATTAAGTTCTACACCGAGGTGAAGGACGACAGCTTCAAGTGCGCCGGCTGCTACGACCGCTGCACGAAGGCGGCCGAGGAGAAGATTGAGGCCGTGAAGAAAAGCCTTGGTCTGTAAATAGAAAAACATGACTGAACAGCAGCAACGGCTGAACGCTCAGCAGAAACGGACGATAGCTGGCTACGTGGGGGTGCTCATCCTCTGCGTAGCCGTTGTCGTCGCTGCTACACTGCTCTTCAAGTCGGCAGACCCCGTAGAGCAGTTCATGGAGGAAAAAGCCAGCAAGGCCGACGTCGTCGGACTCTTCCAGAGCAAGGCGCAGCTGGCCACCACCGAAGTCACCATCCGCCGAATGGGCATCTACGACTCAGAGACACGCCTGGCAACCATCAACCCGGCGCAGTGGAAACTGGGGCGCAGGGCATGCATCATGCCCGTTGACATGACCATCAAGTATGGCATCGACATGCGGAAGCTGACAGCGGCCGACGTGAAAATCGACAGCACCAGCACCGTCAGCATCAGACTGCCGGAGCCAGAGCTCATCGACTATCATGTGGAGATGCGGACCGACAGGCGTGAAGTGGTCACCATGAGCGGATGGCTGCGCGACGAGGTGGGCGAGCAGACCATGCAGACCATCAAGAACAAGGTGGTGGCCGAGGTGCTGGCCGACTCTGTCCTCTTCAACACCCTGCGCGGAGAAATCATCACTAACACCAGAGCCATCTTCAGCTCCATGCTCATGCAAATGAAACTGAAGCCAGTGTTCGTAAACTGATACGGCCATGAAGAAAATGACTCAAATCATACCACTGCTGGGCAGCATCGCAAAGCTGGCATGCCTGCTGGCTGTAGTCTATTTCGTGGTGAGGTGCATCGATGCGCAGGACAATGCCGACGACGTCAACATTGCACCCACGCCAGTGGTCATTCAGAGCATCAAGCCCATTGGCGAGCTCTATGCCTTCACGGCCATCACAGAGGATTTCACCATCGACAATGTTGAGAAGGTGGGATTCTTTACACGCAGCTACTACAAGGCCGTGCAGACCATGAGGATGCAGGTGAGCTACGTGATGAACCTCGACAGCGTGGACTACATGCCCGTAGGTCAGGGCGACACCGTGCGCGTCAGGCTGCCAAAGCTGCGCTACGTGCAGACGGCACAGGGGGGACGCCTCTTCTGCGAGGTGGAGGCTGCCGACTATAATGCCTCGCGGGCCATCGGCATCGTGGAGCATAAGATTAGGAGCAAGTACGACACACCTGCCAACAGGGAGAAGGCAATGGCCAACGTACATGAGGTGCTGGCGTCGTTCGTCATGCAGTGTGGGCTGGTGCCTGTTTTCGAGAACAAGTAGAATTCTTTATTTTTGATTGATTACCTATGACGAATAGAAGTAAAGGTGCTATCGTGGGCGCTGTCGTCGTGGGAGGTGCTGCCGCAGCCTATATGCTCTTGCGGCCAGTTCCCACGCCACAGACGGTGAAAGACCCCGTTGACGAGCAGTTCGAGAAACTTGAGGTGGTGCTCAACGATATTGACGCCCAGGTGCAGCAGCCCGAGTCGAATGTCGACTCTCTTTTCAATATCCTCGATGCGCTCCGCTGGGAGCCCATCGGGAACAAGGACTACGAGAAGAAAAAGTTCAACCTCTACGTCGACCATAAGAAGAATGTGGCCATGACCTTCAGAAAGGTGGTGCAGGAGCGCCAGCTGGACCTCTCGCATCCTCACTTGGACGATGTGGAGGCCATCAGCGAGTGACCGACGACATTCTGCGGACGATGGCCTAAGAAGGCGTGTACATTTTCAATCGCAGTGCATATCAGGCGGAGGCGGGCTTCACGCGTGGCCCACGCAATGTGAGGCGTGATGAAGGCATGGGGCTGCTGGAGTAGGGGATTGCCAGCTCTGGGAGGCTCCTCGGTAAGCACATCGGCACAATAGGCCGCAATACGACCCCCTGCCAGCCCTTCCGCAACGGCCGCATCGTCAACAAGTGGTCCTCTGCCAGTATTGATGAGGATGGCCGATGGCTTCATCAGCTGTAGCGTTCCCCTATGTATGAGGTGGTGGGTGGCGGCGGTCAGCGGGCAATGCAGTGACACGACGTCGGATGCCGATAGCAACGTCTGGAGCTCTGCCTTCCTGATGCCTGTCGGCAACTGTGCCGTTGCCTTGCTGGTAAGGGCAATAACGTTCATGCCAAAGGCAAGCGCAATTTGTGCAACACGTTGCCCAATGTTGCCAAGCCCCACAATGCCAAACGTCTTACCCGAAAGCTCTGTCAGCGGAGTGTCCCAATAGCAGAAGTCGGGACGGCAGTTCCAATGCCCCTTGCGAACCTGCTGGGCATAGTGCTCCGGGCGGTTCGTCACCGTCAGCAGATGGGCAAACACCATCTGGGCGACGCTCTCAGTGCTGTAGGCGGGAACGTTCGTCACCGTGATGCCGCGTTCATGCGCCGCATCTATGTCAACCACATTGTAGCCCGTGGCCAGCACTCCGATGTATTCAAGCTGGGGCAGCTCTTCTATCTCCTGCCGGCCAAGAATCACCTTGTTCGTCAGCACGATTTCTGCGCCAGCGGCTCTGCTGACGGTCTCCTCGGCCTTCGTGCGCTCATAGACCGTCACGTCGCCAAGTTTCTCCAGCTTCCTCCACGACAAGTCGCCTGGATTTGCCGTGAAGCCGTCTAAAATCACAATCCTCATTTTTATGAACTATATTGCTTTCTGGCCTTGCCTGCTTCGAAACAAATAGATGGAAAAACAAAGAGAGCCCCTCATGGACTCTCTTTAACGTAAACTCTTTTAGTAGTCGGTAAGGGAATCGAACCCTTATGCCAAGATTGAGAATCTTGTATCCTAACCGTTAGATGAACCGACCAGGTGTTGATAGAATCTTAATTTGTAAAGGTGGAGTAGTCGGTAAGGGAATCGAACCCTTATGCCAAGATTGAGAATCTTGTATCCTAACCGTTAGATGAACCGACCATCTGTGCGGAAGCTGGGGGATTCGAACCCCCGGTACGGGAACCCGTACGGCAGTTTAGCAAACTGCTGGTTTCAGCCACTCACCCAAACTTCCATCGGAATTGTCCGACCAGCACTTTCTCTCAAATGCGGGTGCAAAGGTACGAAGTTTTTTTCATTCTGCCAAATTTTCCGTCAACAATTTTTGCCTGAATAGCAAAAAAGAGCACAAAAAGTACGCAAAAGTATTCGTGTACTCACGTTTTCTCGTCTACAATCCGGCGTGGGCGGACGAAATTATTGTTGGCGCATCCTCTCAATGATCTCCATTACCTTAAGCAATTATATATCGCAGTTGACCTATTTGTGCGCAGCTCCCCCTGTTCTCCGTAGGGAAGTCAGCGGGCGCTGCCATTGCTTTTCCCGCCCGCTGCCATTATTGGCAGCGGCCGCTGCCAATATCGTCCCCGTCCGCTGCCAACGGAAAAGGCGTGGCCTTTTTCCCGCTCCGGTGTGG
>CACYME010000046.1 GCA_902775475.1 uncultured Prevotellaceae bacterium | reverse complement strand
GCGTCCGTGAGACCTCCCCGATTAAGAACATAATCTTTCACACTTATACCTGCTTGATTTACGCCACCCGTTCCGAATAGCTATAGGGCTTTGACTTCTTTTGCAGTCTCACCCACGGGCAAACGCCTTGGTATCAAGTTCCTGTACGTCAGGCCAGTGCTTTGCCGCAGACTTCCTTCAGACCCAATGTCACCATTGGCACCTTGTCTTTGGCTGTGCGCTTGCCGCTATTAGGCCGCGCTCGGGACTTGCACCCGTTAGATTATGCCCATGTCGGGCGAACAAAATTAAGGGAGGCTGACACATCACAGCCTCCCTTAGTCACGACATCGTGAAGAGCATCGCTTTATTGTTTGCGGTGCTGTCTTGGATGTAGTTTTATATCTATCTTAAAGTTTGTACGGAGTTCCTTGAGCACCGACTTTTGCAGGTAGCAGCGGGCTTGACGCTTGCCGCTGGGGAAGAGAAACTGCAGGCGTTTGCCGCCCAATGTCTTCTTCACCACCGTGCAGGTGGCGGTCAGGGTGTCGCCAAGCTGAAAACCGTTGGTGGCGGCGCGACCGCTGAACTCAACAGTGGTATCCACATCCTTGTCATAGAGATCGAGGATGCTGTCGATAGCTGCCATTGCCTCGTCGGTGGTGGCACCGAGGTGGATGGTGACCTCATGGATGTTTTTCACCTCCATGCCAAGGATTTCGTCGGCACCGAGGAAGTCGGTGACGCGCCCGAGGCTGAGATAGTAGCCGAAGCTGTCGTCCTCGTCGGAATCCTTATAGGTGAAGATAGAGTACTCGCCGTTGTCGGTCTCGGCCTCGGCCACTTCCACCCGCATGCCGGCGGGCTGTTTCTGTGCGTACGCCGTGCCGAGCATCATCGTGCTCAGCAACAGCAAAGTGAATAGTTTCTTCATACTTTTTTACTAATTAGTCTTCGCTGCCCCAGTCGCTACGATGCTCGCGGGCATTGCCAGGGCCATCATCACCCTGTGCGCCACCAGTACCGCCATTTAACAGTTGTCCCCGCTGCTGAATCTTCACTACCAGCGTGGCTGGCTTGTTGTAATTGTTCTTCTTGCTTTCCATTGTTGTGTATTATTTGCCAAACTTTATTTTTCCATTCTCTATATACAGGCCACGGCCGGGTCGCTGGCGGAGCTGGCGTCCCTGCATGTCGTAGTAGCGGTGGGTGCCGTCGCGGTCGACGGTATGGATGGTTCCGATGCCGACGGTCTCGCCCGTATAGTCGTTGTCGCCCTCGAAGCTGTCGGCGGGGAAGTCCTGGATGCCGAAGTCGTCGTCCTCGCCCTCAGTGTGGACGACATACATCGGATCATAGGCATAGAAACCATCGCTCTCGTAGGGCGAGAAGAAGGCACGGAAGGTGCCGATGTAGGCGCCTTGGTAGCCAGGGGCATTGCTGATGCGGCGGAAACAACCGTCGTTGCTGATGTTGTGGAAGGTGCCGCGCCACTGGCCGATGACCTCGGGGGTCTCGCCCACGTCGTAGACTTCGCCTGCAGCCAACTCCCGCACCACGGGGATGTCGACGGGTGTGGTGGCGATGGTCACATCATTGGCCTCAAGGCGCAGTTCTCCATAGTTCACCACCACCACGTAGGGGTGTCCGGCGTAGAGGATATTCGGTGCCTCGCTGATGTCGTCGACGTTCTCGTAGCGCGCCTCATGGAAGATGAGCTCGCGATAGTGGTTGTCGACGGAATAGAGCGTGTAATACTGCACGTAGCGGTTGTCGCCCGTCTGCTTGTATATGTCGAGGTCGAAGGGCAGGCATACGGTGTAGGCGCGGCTTTCCCACCTTATGCCGTTCTCTATGGCACGCAGCGTGCGGTTGCTGATGCTCACGCTCACCGTCTTTCCTGCCGCCTGGGCGAGGATGGCGCTGTTATCGGCCAGGTCGGTGAGGAGCACGTCGGGATAGCTGTTGTAGTAATAGCCGTCGTAGGCGAGTCCGTTCTCGTAGGCGGTGATGCCGCTGGCGCCGTAGGTCTGCAGCGTTGCGCCCAGGTCGGTGGGGGGCTGTGCGTGTTTGAAGCCCCTTGTGCCCTGCTCCCCGCCAATCTGACTGGTGTGGTAGCTGTTGGTGATGGTGATGTTTTCGGGATTATAATTCTTGGTGTAAACGAAAGTTTCGTAGCCTCTAACGTACATCTCTGTAGGCGCGAAAATGCAGTCTTTGATGCTGACGGGAACCAAGCCTGCCCTGTAGCCTACAAAACCTCCGCTGACGCGAGCATTTTCATCCATTTGAAATAGCTTCCCATCGAAGACGCAACCCTCGATAGTGATGGCGTTGGTTACTATACCCACCATACTACTATTATAGGGCAGCTCCGTGTATTCCAATTCGATGGTAACGCTGCTATGGCAGGCCAGGAGCCTGACGTTGCCTTCGGCACGGCCAATGATGCTGCCCGTGTAGTAATGACGGGATGTGATGGTGCCGTCGATGCGCAAGTTCTTGATGGTGGCTCCATTGACAAATCGGAATGGAGCACAGCATTCGGCGTCGGAATGGTAGTCTATGGTCAGCTTGTGCCCATTGCCATCAAAGGTGCCGCTGAAGGGATGACCATCGGCACCCACGCGGGTAGTGACGGCGATGTCGCTGGCCAGCTTGACGTGCTTGCCGCTGAACGACACTCCCAAGGACACGCTTCGGGCAAAGATGTCCCATTGATTGGTGCTGGCAATGATGTAGGGATTGGCCTCTGTACCATCGCCCGTGATGCCAGTGTCGGCCAGCGTGGCGGTGACAAGATACTCCTGGACGGAGGCGTCGGCATGTATGGTGTAGCTGTAAGTACCATCGGCGTTGGCATCCAACTGCTGGCCATTCACAGCTAAGCCATCAACAACTTTGTTAAGTCCATTATGATAAACCGCCTTGATGTTTACTGTAGTGCCGTTGGGCGCATAGTAGTTTCCATCAAAGGCTATACCGTTATCACCTGAGATGCTGATGACCACACCCTCGGGGTTTGCATCTGGCTTAAGCGCGTAGGCACGTATTTCGCAGGCGTTGGCGTATGGGGCAGCTACGGTGTAATAGGTGTTAGAGAAATAAGAAGAATTGACCCAATTGCTGCAGATAGCCCCTACATATTCTGAACCGGTGACACTGTTGCCCAGATAAAGACAATTGGTCATATTTTCAATCATTCTTGCTAAGGTATAAACTCCGACGAGACCGCCAGCCCAATTGTTTCCCTTGACGGTGGCATAACACATTACCTGGTCTATTATGCATTTGCCTTTTTTTCCATAAACACTTCCTATCACACCGCCAGTATAGTCACCACCAATGATGGTGGAGCTCTTCAATACAAAGTCGCGTATTTGAGGACAGTCTACATTTCCGAATAATCCGTTATTTATAGCGTTGGGCCTGTTGACATGGATGCCAGAGATGGTATGCCCCTGTCCGTCGAAACTGGCCATGACCGGCCTTTGTTCTGTGCCAATGGGCATCCAGAGGTGAGCGCTCATGTCGAGGTCGCGTGTCACGACGAAGGTCCATCCAATGTATTCCGTCACCCCGTTGTTGATGTTATACGCCATGCGGGCCAGGTCGGCCTCGCTGTCGATGTAAATGATGTGATCGCCTTCGCGGAACGTTGTGCTGTAGTTGCCCTCGTCGGTCCAGTAGCTCTCCTTGCCGCAAACCGTGCATACGCCGTCCACATAGATGTGTGGCTCTGAGACGTTATGGAGGCAGTAGCTGCACTTATGGGTGTGGGTGCTGCCAGTAACGGTGCAGGTGGCATCGGAGTGAGTGCAGGGCTGCACCACCACGTCGCGACGGTATGTGATGGCATCCAGACGTTCTGGTGCAGTGAAGGTGCGCTCGGCGGTGACCATCATCTCGTTGCCAAGGGTGATGGAGCGCAGACCGTCGGAGTCGTCGTGCCCGCAGATGGCCATGCTGTTTTCGCCCCCATGGGCCACGATGGTGCCACCAGCGATGGTGATGTTGCCCGATGCGGCACGCTCACCTCCACCTATACCGGCTCCCTCGTCGTTGCCCCAAGCCTCTATGTAACCGCCGGTGATGGTGATGGTGCCGCCGTCGATATTGTTGGATGCCCACCCTTCCTCGCCGCTGCCGATACCAGCTGCGTCGTCGCCGCCATGGGCCTCCACATGTCCACCACTGATGGTGATGGTGCCGCCATAGCCATCACCGCCACCGCCAATACCAGCACCGCTCTGTGACGATTCCGACCAGTCTGGACCGCTGCCGTATGCAAAGACTGTTCCACCGTAGATGCTGATGAGGCCACCATTGGGTGTGGCACTTTCCTTGCTAGAGCCACTGCCGATGCCTGCACCGCCAAAGTTGCCAGTGGCTGTCACCGTGCCGCCGTAGATGTTGACGGTGATACCGTCGCAAGAATAACCACCGCCAATGCCGGCAGCTTTTTTCGCTCCAGTTGCTGTCACGGTGCCACCATACATGGTGAAAGTACCGTTGTCCGCACCGTCTCCCCAGCCACCGATGCCTGGACCGTTGTCACTTACCGATACGATGGTGCCGCCGTGAACCTCCAGTTTACCCATGGCCTCGCTTCCGGCGCCGATGGGAGTGCCATAGCGCGTGGCCAAATCTTCAACGGTCTTCGGCGATCGGGCAGTGATGGTACCCGTATTGGCACTCTGTCCATAGATTTTGATGCTCTCGCCTTTGTCGATTCTGAGACAACCCTCCAGACTAGCTCCGTCGCAGACGATGATGTGGGCGGGCGCGCCCGACGGTGCCAGCAGCCTATTGTATTTTGCGCCGGTGCGTTTCACTACATACCATCCGCCGTTCGCCAGCTGCAGGTCATTCCCATAGCCGTCGCCCATGCCCGTCAGCTCGGTATAGTTTGTCACGGTTTTGGCGGTCTCGATTACCCTTTTATTGCTGCTGTCCCAGCTACGCTCTATGTAATACACACGGTCGCTCTTCGGTGTGAAGGCTATCTCGCCACTGCTGTTGAGCCCCATGTCGGCAATGTCGGCACAGTCGTTGGTGAAATTACTGAGATTGCCGAGGTTGGGCAGGTCATGGGTCACAGCGCCTGCATAGCCATCCTTGCAGATGCCGATGATGGAGCTGCTGATATCCCCCGTTACATTGATAACATTGCCGCTCAAGAGGAACACGTTGGTGCTCGTTCCGTTGGTGCTCTTGTTGTCCTTCACTATAATGAAGCCTTTCATGTTCAGAGTGCCGCCGCTCCAGATGCCGCCGCCGTAGGTCAGGCATGTGTTGTTGGTGATGACGGCCACATCAATACTGAGGGTGCCGTGGTTAGTAATGCCGCCTCCACCGTGCAGGGTCGAGATGTTGCTCATCATCACACTGTTCGTAAGGTTGGCCTTGGCCGACTGATCCACATAGAAACCACCGCCGTCAGCAGAGATATTGTAACGTATGATGGCAGACTGGAGCGTAGCTGTGCTTCCGGCCTTCAGATAGAGACCGCCACCCTCAACACCGGAGTTGTTGTCCTCGATAAAGCCGTCGGTGACGGTCAGCTTACCTGCGTTCATGATGCCGCCGCCGCGCTCGCTTGCTTTACAGTGGGTGATGGTGCCGCCTTTGAAATAGAGCGTACCGTAGTTGCAGATGCCGCCACCGTTGACGGCCCAGCCGCCAGTGAGCTTTCCCGTGCGGTTGGCGCTGCCGTCCTGAATGGTCAGCGTGCCTTTACTGAAGACCTCGATGACATGCCCGTTGCGATCGGCGGCATTTAGGTTGCGGCTCAGCCTGTGGCCGTTCAGGTCGATGGTAACGGTCTGGTTAACGCCGTTGCCTATTTGGAGATAGGCCGACAGTGTGATGTCGCCCGTCAGGCGGATGTAGGCCCCGTCGGCAATGGCTGAGTTCAATGCTTCCTTAGTATCGACCTCAGTCCAGTACTGCGCCTGTACGCTCATTGTAGCCATCATGGCGGCTGCGGCCAGTAATAAGATCTTTCTCATATTTATTCTATATTGCTTTATTGGCGATGGGGTTCATTTTCTGCCGCAAAGATACAAACAATCCTCCAAACAGCAAAAAAAATGAGAAAAAAAGATATTTTCTCTTCCTTTTCCGACTACAAAACGTAGACTTTTCCGTTTAGGAGACATCTGACGGGGGCAAATGCCAAAATCATCGGCGAAATGTTAAAAAACAGCTAATTTGAGGCCAAAACGTCACATGTCACAATGTCACAATGTCACAAAATTGGGTAGGAGCATGGGGATTAGTTCCCCATGCGTCCTCCCACACCACCGTACAAGCGGTTCCGCATACGGCGGTTCCGTGCTTTGACACCTCCGAGGGCGTGCGTCTTGTTGTCTTAGGCTATCAGCTGCCAAACATCGCTCTTGCCTATCCTTTGATTCCGTCATACTTTCGGCAAGCAGCCTCCTTGAGGAGCAACTGACTCTTAGGCAGCCGTAACCTTCAATTACTAATTCGCTGCACGGTTCGGTCCTTCCCTGTAGGTACACGTACCTTGGGTACTTTGACCTCGGCTGACTTCTCATGGCAAGCTTTACTCCGCTATGGTACATCGAATAGCTGTATCTTCGCCATGCGTCCATGAGATCTCCCCGATTAAGAGCATAATCTTTCACACTTATACCTGCTTGATTTACGCCACTCGTTCCGAATAGCTATAGGGCTTTGACTTCTTTGGCAGTCTCACCCACGAGCAAACGCCTTGGTATCAAGTTTCTGTACGTCAGGCCAGTGATTTGCCGCAGACTTCCTTCAGATTCCACCTCACGATGGACACCCTTGTCGTTGGCTGTGCGCTTGCCGCTATCAGGCCGCGCTGGGGACTTGCACCCGTTAGATTATGCCCATGTCGGGCGAACAAGTAAAAGGCTTCGGACGGAATCCGCCCGAAGCCTTTGCTTTGTTGATGAATCTTGTAAGTGGAGAACTACTTCACCACCTTACGACCGTTCTGGATGTAGATGCCACGGACGGGGTTCACCACCTGACGACCGCTGAGGTCGAAGAGGCGACCGTCAGCCTGACGGTCTGCAGCCACGTTCTGAATGCCGCTGTAGATGGCCGTCGACACGAACTTGACATTGAATACATACTGCTTGTCGCCTACCTGGAAGCAGAACTGCGTGCTCAGGGTGAAGTCGTCGGCCACGGGCTCGGTGCTGAAGGCGTTGAGCTTCGACTCCTCGTCGATGGAGAAGAGCACGAGCGCGCCTACCTGGTCGAAGTAGCCGTCCTTGTTGAAGCCCAGACCCATGTCACAGCTCTGTCCAGTGCCGAAGATGCCACCCTCGGTCATGCCGCAAAGCGGGGTGTTGTCCATGTCGAGCAGGTACTCGGTGGTCACACCCAGGGCCTCGGCAGCCTTCGTCAGGTCGATGTCGATCACCTGGTCCTCCTCGGCCACAGGAATCATGATGTCCTCGGTACCCACGTTCTTGTACTCCACCACCTCTTCAACGATGTTGTAAATCAGGTTCACGGTCACCATCCGGCCGTTCTCCTCGTTCACGAAGAACACCTTGGCAGTAAAGACGTCGCCCACCTGGCAGGCGCCGCCATCCATCTGAATCATCTGAATCTTTCCGGCAGTGAAGCCACCAGCCGTCATGCCGAATACTGAGTTACCGTCGCCCCAGCCGATGACACGGCCATCGCGGTCGAACCAGAAGCCGGGCTTCTCGCCCATCGTATAGTTGATAGTGTACTTGCTGTTACCTGGCTTTTCGTTGCCCTCGGCATCGAGCTGGTCCTGTCCGTAGAGCACCCAGTCGTCGGTTCCGATGTTCTCGGCAATCCACTCCTGCGGGATGTCATAGCCCGGCTGCGTCCAGCTGTAGCCTGCAGGCACCTGCTGGAAGGACAGCGTACGCTGTGCCACGCTGCGGAACTCGCCCTGGGGGACGGTCTCCTCCTCAATACGCAGAGTGATGCTCAGCACGTAGGCCTTATGGTTCGCGGTGTTCAGGAAGTAGAGCTTCACCGTCTGCTCCTGTCCTAAGTCGGTGAAGTAGCCAGGATACTGGCCCACGTTCAGCACCGACAGGTTGCCGTCGGTCTGCGGCTCGACATACATGGATGAGCCGCTGCCATGAGAGCAGACAAGGCTTTCGGAGTTGAACCAGAAGCCGCCGTTGTTGGCCGTCGAACCGCCGAAGTCCAGTTCGTCCTTCAGGGCAGCCAGTTCGATGTCTTCCTCCTCGCACTCCAGCGCAGCTGCGATGTCGGCAATCTTGACGCGCACAGACTTGGCCTCGTAGCCCGTCGTCGGCATCTGCGAAACGATGGCCTCGGTCTCACCAACGATGGTGAAGTCGTTGATGTTACCACGCTCAATGAGCTGAACGTTCAGGTTGTAGCGGATAGACACAGCCTTGTCGCCATAGATGAGATAGAGGACGGTGAAATACTGCTTGCCACCCTCCAGCTTGTTGGGCATCTGGCCCATGTTGCACGTGAGCATGCCACTCTCGGCATCATAGCCAAAATTCTCTACGTAGAAGTAGTCGGAACCGTCATAGGGTGCGCGGCAGCACTCAAGGGGTGCCTCCTCGTCCTGGTTGTCGTAGGCACGAAGCCAGAAGCCGATGCCACCAGCCGATGCCTCGTTGGTCAGCGTGTCGCTCTTCATGGCGCCCAGGGCCACGTCGTCGCCCAGGAAATACTCAGTGGCATAGAGCAGCTTGGCCAGCTCGTTGGTGAGCACCGAGGTATTGGTGATGCCCAGCTTGGCAATAACCTCGCTCAGGTCCACCTGCACCTCGCTGGCACCCCAGTTCGAGAAAGGCTTCTGCTCCACGTCGACCGTCAGTTCGTCAACGATGTTCAGCTCCTTCCACAGCAGTGTGGCTGGCTCGGGAATTTCTACCTCCTCACCGCCGGTGACGGTCAGGTCGATGTCGAAGGTAGCCATCTTCTCGCCATACTTCAAGGCGAAGTGCAGCATGCGGTTGTAGATGCCATACTTCAAGACGTCGGGCATCATGCCAATGTTGATAGCGAACACGGCTTCCTCCTCATCCCAAACGGGGTTGGCATAATAGGCACCGTTAGGATAGGCAATCAGCTCACCGTCTTCGCCAATCCAGAAGCCTTTCTCGCCACCCGTTCCGTAAGCATCGGTCCACGTGTCGGGAGCCGACGGGGCAGCATAGAAGAACATGTTAGGGTCGGTGCTGCCTTCGGCAATCCACGAGTCGAGCGCTCCCAGCAGGGTGGAAGCGTCGGTGCCAAGTGCCTGGGCGACATCGCCGATGGGGAATGCGGCAGCTTCAGGTGCCCAGTCATTGCGGGGAACCTGGTTCACCGTACCGGAGAACTGAGCCTGTGCCGAAAGAGCAGCAAACAGGCATACTACTGCTGTGAGCAGCTTTCTTAAATGAGTAGTCTTCATACCATAAATTGATTATTAGGTTATTAATAAAGATAGTTAGTTGTTACTGCGTGCAAAGTTAAGCAATAATTCTTAACCTGCAAAGAAAAAAGCGTAAAAAATACACCGTAAAAAAAAGAAAAAGCTACTCATTGAACGAGCAGCTGTCTTGCAAACTCTATCATGGTGTCGCGGCCCTTGGCAAAATCGTCGGCTGTGAGGGCTACGTAGTAGTCGGGCTCAATGCCGAACTCGGTAGAGTGGCGGCTGGCATCGTAGGTGGGCACAGCCGAGAAACGCACGCTCCATCCGTTGGGCAGCGAGGAGCTGAAGGGCATCCCTGCCCCACCCCCGGTATGGTCGCCCACAATCTTCACCTGCGGCAGGGCCTTCATGTACATGGTGAACTCGTTGGCGGCTGAGAAGACGTGACGGTTGGTGAGCACGACGACGGGCTTCTGCCATCGGATGTTCGACGAGGGGTGCAGATAGCGGGCCTCCATCTCAGAGAACTCCGTATGTCCCGGCCCCGTCTTGTGCTGCATGTAGCCCACGAGCGTCTTCTCGTTGCAGAAGCGTGCCGCGAGTTTCTCGGCGTTGGTCAGGTCGCCACCGCCATTGCCCCGGATGTCGATGATAAGCCCCTGGCAGAGCATCAGGTACATCAGCACCTCGTCGAGGTTGCCTTCGCCGATGCCCGACTGGAAGCTCTCGTAGCGCACATAGCCGATGTTGTCGTCGAGGATGCGGTATTGCAGGCCCGAGGCAATCTTGTAGTCAGTGCCCATGTAGATGCGGCAGAGCGAGTCGCTGAAGTTCGTAGGATAGTCCTCGAACCACCTCCAGTAGCGCCCGTAGTCGTGGGCCGCAGTCAGGTTCACGTGGCCGTCGCGCAGTTCGCCGAGCATCTGCGTCAGCACCTCGAAGAGCTGCAGGTCGCCCATACCGTCGTCCACGCGTACCTTATATTTATTATATATGGCCTGCCAGTCGAGCCCTATCTCGTGTTGCTTGTAGTCGAGGAAGCAGTAGTGCTCGTCGATGATTCGCCACAGCGCCTCGAAGTTGCCCTGCGGCGTGTCGTCGAATTCCTCTTCGTCCACGCAGGCCGTCGTTGCCAGCAGCGACATCAGGAAACACAGGAAAAGAAACGTTTTATTCATGGCTTTGGAAAAGTGCTAAAAATATTTCTTCACGCCCAGCATCAGCCTGTTGGTGAGCACATGCTGCTTCAGGTTGTTCACGCTCAGCTGCTGGTAGTCGCCCAGATAGCCTATCTGCAGCGAGGAGCGCTTCCACAGCTGATAGCCCAGCGTCAGCTGCTGGCGGAAGGAAGGCTGCGAGACGAAGGTGGTGGGCACCACATTGTGGTCGTAGTTGCCTAGGGCGAAAATCTCGTAGTAGGACTGTCCGTAGTTGGGACTGAAGGCCAGGCCTACGAGGGGTAGGTCGAGCTCGTAGCGCAGACTGGCCCTGCGCTTCAGCAGCTTGAAGTCGTAGGTGGCGATGGCCGATGGCATGACTTGCAGGGCGAGGCGGGCCTGTGCCGGGTTGTTCGAGTTGCGGGTGTCGTAGATGAATCCCAGGCCCAGGTTGGCCAGTCCGCCAGCTTGCAGGCGCAGGTGGTCGTCGCAGAAGCTCCACCGGCGATAGCGTCCTACGTAGAGGCTGTAGCTTCCTTCGAGTATCGACTCATTATCGGCACGGTCGTCGCCCGACGACAGGTTCAGCTGGTTCTGCACGATGGTAGACCACATGGCGGGATAGACGAAAGGCTGTCCGTCTCCGTCCTGCTGGGCCACCTCTTTCACCTTGCGGTATTCCTTCAGCGAGAGGAAGGTCATGCCCGGCCCACTGAATTTCTCCTGCGACAGATAGGTGTCGAGGATGCGGGTGGAGCCGAAGCCTATCTGATAGGCCGACTGCTGCGCCACTGCAGGCAGAAGCGAGAAGAAGGAGAGGATAAGCGGCAGTCCTGTCCGCCATGTTCTTTTATTCATCGGGGAACAGTCTTAGTTGTCCGGTCATCTCGTCGATAATCTGCTGCTGGCTCTTGCCGGCATCGGGGTCCAGGTTGATTTCCTCCTCGGGCTCCGCGGGTGCTGCGGGTGTCTCGTTGTCGGCAGCGTCCGTCGTTTCCTCGTCGGGCGAAGAGGGCACCTCGGGCTCCAGCAGTTCTATGCTCTCAAACTCGAAGGCCGTGAGTCGCTTGCCGTGGGCCTTCACACTCTTCACGATGACGAACTGCTCGGCATCGATGTCCTCAGTGCCGCGGAATTCATCCTTCCCGCCATAGGTGACGCGGACGACAGGATTGGGCTGGTCGGTCACGAACACCAGCTTCGATGCCGGGTTCTCGCCCAGGTAGTTCTGCTTGGTCTTCTTGGCATCGAGCAGGAATCGCTTGATGTAGGGATAGCCCTTGTTGTCGGCATCGAAGAGCACGGCAGTCCACACCTTTCCGGGGTCGTACTTCTCCATGCGCACGATGTTCGACTCGTAGTGGTTGTTGACATCGAAGTTACTCACGTAGTACTCGTTGTTAGGCAGCATGACGAGAATCTGGTCTTTGTCGTTGAACTCGCCGAGCAGCCTTCCGTGCTCGTCGTAGTTCAGGCGGTTCACGTCGGGGTCGAACCACACCTTGCGGCCACCGAGCGTGGAGTGTCCCTGGCTCTTCATGGCGATGCGGTGCACGGGTTTCTTGGTGAGGATGTTTCCCTTCGACGTGCGGCCCTTGATGCCGATGTCGGCAAACGAGCGCTCCAGGAAGATGCTCGCATGAGCGTTCTTGGCCTGCACGCTGGCTTCGAGCGTCACCTTGATGACCTCGGCCTCGCCGTTGGGATTGGCCGTGAAGTACATGATGCGCGAACCGGGCTTACCCTGCGTCACGTCGCACTCGCGGTCACGCGTTATGCCGGTGATGTTGAAGCGCTTCATGAAGCAGGTTCCGCTCTTGCCGTCGCGGTAGACCACGTTGTAGGTCGTGCGCTGGTCGTTCTTCTTGAACACGCCGAGCCAGAGCACGTTCTTGCCCACGAAGAGCTTCTCGGCCACGCGCACCACCTTGTACTTGCCATCGCGGTAGAAGATGATGATGTCGTCGATGTCGGAGCAGTTGCACACGAACTCGTCCTTCTTCAGCCCAGTGCCGATGAAACCCTCCTGGCGGTTCACGTAGAGCTTCTGGTTGGCCTCGGCCACCTTCGTAGCCTCGATGGTGTCGAAGTTCCTTATCTCGGTCAGACGCGGATGGTCCTTGCCGTATTTATCCTTCAGGAACTGGAACCAGCCAGCCGTCACCTCGGTCAGGTTGGCCAGATCTTGGTCCACCTGCTCTATCTCGGCCTTGATGCGGGCCATCAGCTCGTCGGCCTTATCCTTGTTGAACTTCAGGATGCGCTGCATCTTGATTTCCAGCAGTCGCAGGATGTCCTCCTTGGTCACCTCGCGCACCAGCTGCGGATAATAGGGCGTCAGACGGTTGTCGATGTGCTCGCAGACCTTGTCCACGTTGGGGGCCTCCTCAAACTTGCGGTCCTTGTAGATGCGCTCCTCAATGAAGATCTTCTCCAGCGACTGGAAGTGCAGCTGTTCGAGCAGCTCGTTACGCCTGATTTCCAGCTCCTGGCGGATGAGGTCCTTGGTGCGGTCGGCGCTGTGGCGGAGCACGTCGCTGACGGTGAGGAACTGGGGCTTCTGGTCCATGATGACGCAGCAGTTGGGCGAGATGTTGATTTCGCAGTCGGTGAAGGCATAGAGGGCGTCGATGGTCTTGTCGGACGACACGCCCGGCGTGAGGTGCACCTGAATCTCCACCTGTGCCGACGTGAGGTCGTCGACACGGCGCACCTTGATCTTTCCCTTCTCGATGGCACGGGTGATGCTCTCACAGAGCGAGGATACGGTCTTGGTGAAGGGAATCTCGCGGATGACGAGCGTCTTCTGGTCGAGTTTCTCAATCTTGGCGCGCACCTTCAGCAGCCCGCCACGCTGGCCGTCGTTGTACTTCGACACGTCGATGTAGCCACCCGTCTGGAAGTCGGGATAGAGATGGAACTCCTCGCCATGCAGATAGCTGATGGCAGCGTCGCAGATTTCGTTGAAGTTGTGGGGAAGAATCTTCGAGCTGAGGCCCACGGCGATGCCCTCGGCGCCCTGCGAGAGCAGCAGGGGGAACTTCACGGGCAGCGTGATGGGCTCCTTGTTGCGGCCGTCGTAGCTGAGCTGCCACTCGGTGGTCTTCGGGTTGAAGACGGTGTCGAGGGCAAACTTCGAAAGGCGAGCCTCGATGTATCGCGGAGCAGCGGCACGGTCGCCGGTGAGGATGTTGCCCCAGTTGCCCTGCGTGTCGATGAGCAGGTCCTTCTGGCCCAGCTGCACCAGCGCGTCGCCGATGGAGGCATCGCCGTGGGGGTGGAACTGCATGGTGTGGCCCACGATGTTGGCCACCTTGTTGTAGCGCCCGTCGTCCATGCGCTTCATCGAGTGCAGGATGCGTCGCTGCACGGGCTTCAGGCCGTCCTCGATATGGGGCACGGCGCGCTCCAGTATCACGTAGGAGGCATAGTCCAGGAACCAGTTCTGGTACATGCCGCTCAGGTGGTGCACGGCAGCCGCGTCGAAGCGGTTCACGGGGTGATAGTCGGAGTGGCCCTCGGCCTGCTCAGCCGATTCGTTCACGTTGTTCTCAGTCCAGGATTCACTTTCCTCTAAAATCTCGTCCTTTATTTCGTCGTCCATGGGGGATGTAAGGTTTTTATAATTGCTGCAAAGGTACGAAAAAAAAGGGAATAATCGCAACAAATTTCTTATTTTTTCGCAAGTTTGCGCTTTTCGTCAAGGATTTCGCCAAGGAGCAGATGCGCCGGAAAATCCGTCCATGCCAGTTATGGGAGAACATAGTGAGGCAATGCCATTACAGTTAACTGGCTTTAATGGCTACTAAAAGCGAAGAAACCTGCCAAAATGGACATGCGTTTTTTTGAAAGATGTTGACAAAACGGCCATTTTAGGCCTCCATATTTCGTAGTTTCTGCGCAAACGAACTTTTTGGCGAAAAAATGCGCATTTTGAGAAGTTTTGCTAAGCGACTGGCAATCAATCGCTTGTAATGATTTTTGCGAAAAACGGCGTTCGACGGCTTTCAAAAGTCAACGCCGCAGAAAAATTTGGCGTTGACTTTTGAATTTTTGGCATGCTTACAGAAACGCGAAAAGGGGTAATAATTGCGCAAAAAACGTGCACAAAAGCAGGGGCTGTGTGCAAAAATTAAGATTCTTTTACTCAATTTTTCTGCAGTCGAGACTTTCCATGGATTCCCCAAGGCCCCAAAACGGCCATTTTTCGCCAAAAACTTCATCGCTGCCGTGAACAAAATTTTCTGTGAAATATTTTGACAATTGCAATCGACCAGTATGTTCAAAAACGGAACTAACCAAAATCCCGGATGCTTTTTTTTCGCCGCTGATGCCGCCGCAGGGCGTTAGTTTATCTTACGCCGCACGCCCAGCACTCGGATACTGACACCCTACAGGTCGAAAATATTTTTCGGAAATGATTTGGCAGTTACATATTTTATGATTAAATTTGCACACAGAATCGAATGTCTATGAAGTACATCGCGCTACCATCACACGCGAGGAATGCCGAACGGCGACTGTCGTTCTATCTGGCCATGGAGGAATACCTGGCCCGCACCACCGCCGAGCAGGACCTTTTCTTCCTCTGGCAGGTGGAGCCAAGCGTCATCTTCGGCCGCAATCAGGACATCTGGAACGAGGTGAACGTTGACTTCTGCCGCTACCAGGGCATCGGCATGTACCGGCGCAAGAGCGGGGGCGGATGCGTCTATGCCGACCGGGGCAACGTGATGTTCTCCTACATCACGAAGGACGAGAACGTGAACCTGACGTTCCACCGCTTCATCAACATGCTGGTGCTGGTGCTGCGCCGACTGGGGCTGGAAGCCACCGCCAGCGAGCGCAACGACGTGCTCGTCGGCGGGCGCAAGGTGAGCGGCACGGCATTCTACCACCTGCCGGGAGCCAGCATCGTTCACGGCACCATGCTCTACGACACCACGATGGAGAACATGCTGCAAGCCATCACGCCGCCACAGGCAAAGCTGCAGCGACACGGCGTGAAGAGCGTGCGACAGCGCATCGGCCTGTTGAAAGACCATCTCTCGATGGGCATCAGCGAGTTCAAGGACTTTGCCCGCCAGACGCTCTGCGACGACGAGCTGCTGCTTTGCGACGCCGACGTGGAGGCCATCGAGGCGCTGGAGCAGTCGTATCTGCGCGAGGAGTTCATCTTCGGAAGGAAACAAGCTAATCATCATAATAATATGGAAAACAAACGCACTTGTCTTTACGACAAACACGTGGCACTGGGCGCACTGATGTCGCCCTTTGCGGGTTTCGAAATGCCCATTCAGTACAGCAACATCACCGACGAGCACCAGGCCGTGCGTACGGCTTGCGGTGTGTTCGACGTGAGCCACATGGGCGAGGTGACGGTGAAAGGCCCCGACGCCGAGCGCTATGTGCAGCACATCTTCACGAACAACGTCGCCGGGGCTCCCGACGGGAAAATCTTCTACGGCATGATGTGCTACGAGAACGGCGGGACGGTCGACGACCTGCTGGTCTACAAGATGGCGGAGCAGGACTTCTTCCTCGTCATCAACGCCGCCAACATCGACAAGGACTGGGCATGGATGCAGCAGCAGGCCGAGGGCTTCGACATCGACCTACAGAACCGCTCCGACCACTATGGCCAGATAGCCGTGCAGGGGCCCGAGGCCGAGCAGGTGGTCGAGGAAGTGCTGGGCCTGGCATGCAAGGAGCTGGAGTTCTACACCGTGAAGACCATCGGCGACGTCATCGTCAGCCGCACGGGCTACACCGGCGAGGATGGCTTCGAAATCTATGCCACGCCCGAATATATCAACGAGTGCTGGGACAAGCTCATGGCCTGCGGACGCTGCAAGCCCTGCGGACTGGGCTGCCGCGACACGCTGCGCTTCGAGGTGGGTCTGCCGCTCTATGGCGACGAGCTGTCGGCCGACATTTCGCCCGTCATGGCCGGTCTTTCCATGTTCGTGAAGCTCGACAAGGAGGAGTTCGTGGGCAAGGAGGCCCTGGCCCGGCAGAAGGCTGAGGGCGTGACGCGGAAGCTCGTGGGCATCGAACTGGCCGACAAGGCCATACCCCGCCACGGCTACACCGTGCTCAACGCCGACGGCGAGGCCATCGGCGAGGTCACCACGGGCTATCACTGCATCTCGGTGGACAAGAGCGTCTGCATGGCCCTCATCGACAGCCGCTATGCCAAGCTGGGCACGCCGCTGCAGGTGCAGATTCGCAAGAAGGTGTTCCCCGGCACGGTGGTGAAGAAGCAATTCTATAACAAAAGCTACAAAAAATAAACAACGGTCTGGGCAATGAAGGAAATCCTCAGTGCCCAAACCTCAAACAACAAAACAAATATGGCAAAAGTAATTGAAGGACTCTATTACAGCGAGTCGCACGAGTATGTGAGAGTGGATGGTGACGTCGCCTACATCGGCATCACCGATTATGCCCAGCACGCACTGGGAAACGTGGTCTATGTGGACCTGCCCGAGGTGGACGACGAGGTGGAAGCCGGCGAGGAGTTCGGCGCCGTGGAGAGCGTGAAGGCCGCCAGCGACATCATCTCACCCGTCAGCGGAACCATCGTTGAGGTGAACGAGGCACTCGAAGACCAGCCTGAGCTGCTGAACCAGGATGCCTTTGAGAACTGGATTATCAAGGTGGAGCTGAGCGACAAGAGTGAACTCGACAATCTAATGGACGCCAACGCCTATGAGCAGTTCTGCAAGTAAGTACTTCCCTCACACCGAGGCCGACCTGAAGGCGATGCTTTCCACCATAGGCATCGACTCCATAGATGCGCTCTACGCCGAGGTGCCCGAGCAGATTCGCTTCCGAGGCGACTACCAGCTGCCCGAGGAGATGAGCGAGATAGAGGTGCGACAGCTGTTCGAACAGCTCGGCTCGCAGAACCGCCAGCTGGTGTGCTTCGCCGGCGCCGGCGTCTACGACCACTACACGCCCAGCGTCATCCCGCAGCTGCTGCAGCGCTCGGAGTTCCTCACCAGCTATACGCCCTATCAGGCCGAAATATCGCAGGGAACACTGCACTATATCTTCGAGTTCCAGTCGATGATGGCCGAGCTCACGGGCATGGACATCTCGAACGCCTCGATGTACGACGGCACCACCGCCACCGCCGAGGCCATCATGATGGCCGTCGCCGCCGGAAAGAAGCAGAACAAGGTGCTGGCGAGCGAAACGCTTGACCCGAAGACGCTGGCCGTCGTGAAGACCTACGCCCACTTCCACGGCATCGAACTGGAGATGATTCCCGCAGAGAATGGCGTCACCAGCCTGAACGACTTGCAAGACCGGCTCAGCCAGCATCCCAGGGAATATGCCGCCGTGCTTGTGCAGCAGCCCAACTTCTTCGGCATCGTCGAGGACTATTCGGGCTTCGCCGAGGCCATCCACGCCGAGAAGGGGCTGTTCATCATGAACTGCGTGGCAGCCGACCTGGCCGTGCTGAAGACACCCGCCGAGTGGGGCGCCGACATCGCCGTGGGCGACGGGCAGAGCCTGGGCATACCCATGCAGTGGGGAGGCCCCTACGTGGGCTACATGTGCTGCACGGAGAAGCTCATCCGCAAGATGCCCGGACGCATCGTCGGAAAGACGCTCGACAACCGCGGACAGCGTGCCTTCGTGCTCACCCTGCAGGCACGCGAGCAGCACATCCGCCGTCAGAAGGCCACCTCGAACATCTGCTCCAACCAGAGCCTCATGGCCCTCTTCGTCACCATATACATGGCGCTGATGGGCAAGCAGGGACTGAAGGAGGCCGCCGAGCTCTCCTATGCCGGAGCCCACTACCTCTGCGACCAGCTCACGGCTACGGGCCGCTTCCGACTCGCCTATCCCGATAAGCCCTTCTTCAACGAGTTCGTCGTCAGCTACTATGGCGACGTCGATGCCCTGCAGCAGCATCTTGCCGACAACGGCATCTTCGCCGGCATCAAGCTCAGCGACAACCAGCTGATGCTCGCCGTCACCGAGAAGCGCACCAAGGAAGAAATCGACCGTTTTCTCTCCCTCATTTAACCTTCCCTGCTATTGTCCAGTATGTTGCGATGCCATCGCAACCCCAAACCCTGAAACAATGAACAACAAACTATACGGAAACCTCATTTTCGAACTTTCGCAGGAAGGCCGCAAGGGCTATTCCCTCCCCAAGAACCGCTTCGGCGACTACGCCGTGCCTGCTGAGCTGAGGCGCCAGCAGGACGCACAGCTGCCCGAATGCGACGAGATGACCGTCGTGCGCCACTATACGAACCTCTCGGCCAACAACTTCGGCGTAGACAACGGCTTCTACCCGCTGGGGTCGTGCACCATGAAGTACAACCCGAAAATCAACGAGGAGATGGCTGCCCTGCCACAGTTCCAGAACCTGCACCCGCTGCAGCCGGCCGACACCGTACGCGGAGCCGAGGCTGTGTGCACACTACTCTGCCGCGCCCTATGCGAACTGACGGGCCTGCACGCCTTCACGCTGAAGCCCTTCGCCGGGGCTCATGGCGAGCTGACGGGTCTGATGGTCATCAAGAAATACCACGAGAGCCGAGGCGACGACAAGCGCCGCCTGGTCATCGTCCCCGACTCCGCCCACGGCACCAACCCTGCCTCAGCCGCCGTCTGCGGGCTCGACATCGTGGAGGTGAAGTCGCTCGCCGACGGAACCATCGACGTTGATGCCCTTCGTGAACTCTTAACCGTATGCGGCGACTCTGTCGCCGCCATGATGATGACGAACCCCAACACGCTTGGCCTCTTCGAGCGCCAGATTCCGGCCATCGAGAAGCTCATCCACGACTGCGGCGGACTGATGTACTACGACGGAGCCAACCTGAACCCCATGCTGGGTGCTGCCCGTCCGGGCGACATGGGCTTCGACGTGATGCACATCAACCTGCACAAGACGTTCTCCACCCCTCATGGCGGCGGAGGCCCTGGTGCCGGACCCGTCGGCGTGCGCCAGGGGTTGGAGCAGTTCTTCCCCGAGGTATCGCCCTATCACGGCAACTTCGCCGTGGCCATCCGTGCCTATGCCTATATTCTCTCGCTGGGCCGGGAGCATATCAAGGAGGTGGGACCGCTGGCCACACTCAATGCCAACTACATCAAGGAGTGCCTGAAGGATGTCTATGAGCTGCCCATCGACGGGCTGTGCAAGCACGAGTTCGTGTTCGACGGACTGAAGGACAAGTCTACGGGCGTCACCACAATGGACGTGGCCAAGCGCCTGCTCGACTACGGCTATCACGCCCCCACCATCTACTTCCCCCTGCTGTTCCATGAGAGCCTGATGATTGAGCCCACGGAGAACGAGTCGAAGGAAACTATTGACGGCTTCATCGCCGTGATGCGACAGATTGCCGAGGAGGCTCGCAACACTCCCGACGAGGTGAAGAGCGCCCCGCACAACACGCCCATCGGGCGCGTTGACGACGTGCTGGCTGCCAAGCACCCCATCGTGACCTATCGTCAACTCGTGGCTGATGCCCAATCGTAAATAGTAAATCGATAATTGTCAATGATGAAGACCGACCTTATCATCATCGGCGCGGGGCCAGGAGGCTACCGCGCCGCTTCATACGCTGCCCAGAAGGGGCTGAAGGTGGTAATCTTCGAACAGGCCAACGTGGGTGGCACTTGCCTCAACGAGGGCTGCATCCCGACGAAGAGCTACGCCCGCAATGCCGAACTGGTTCAAACGCTGAAGGAAGCCGAACTCTTCGGTCTCAACGACCTGCGCTACAACTTCGACTTCGCCCAGGTGCTGGCCCGCAAGAACGAGGTCATCGCCCAGCTCCGCGCAGGCATCGACACGCTCCTCTCCCACCCCAACATCACGGTCGTCCACGGCGAGGCCCGCTTCCTCGACGCCTGTTCCCTTTGCTGCAACACCGTTGCAGCCGCCACAGAAACCTACACCGCTCCCGCCATCATCGTGGCCACCGGCTCCGTTCCCAAGAGCCTGCGCGTGACAGGGGCTGAGCTGGCACTCGACAGCAGCGACCTGCTGCAACTGGACCGTCTGCCAGAGAGCCTCTGCATCGTCGGTGCCGGCGTCATCGGCATGGAGTTCGCCAGCATCTTCTCTGCCTTCGGCACAAAGGTGACGGTAGTGGAGTTCCTCAAGGAATGCCTGCCTGCACTGGACAGCGACATCGCCAAGCGACTGCGCAAGGTGCTGGAGAAGCGCGGCGTGGAATTTAACCTTCAGTGCGGCGTCACGGGGATTGAGAGGAGTGAGGATTCCACAGAGACAAAGGTGGTTACTTTCCAGGACAAGAAAGGCCGCGAACAGCGCGTTGAGGCTGAGGCGGCCGGGCACCTCGTGTCTTCGACCACTTCAAGAACGCCGGTTTCGAGTACGACGAGCGTCGCGGCATCACCGTCGACGACAACTTCCAAACCACCGTCCCCGGCATCTATGCCATCGGCGACGTCAATGGTCGGCAGATGCTGGCCCACGCCGCAGAGTGGCAGGCCAAGGTCGTGATTGACCGTCTGACAGATACCTCCAAGAGTCCTATAAATGAATCAACGGAAGCCCATCCTAGGGCCTCAGATGGGGCATGGCCTGTTCCCGCCGCCATCTTTACCAATCCCGAAGCAGCCTGCGTGGGTAAGACCGAGGACCAGCTGAAGGCTGAGGGCGCAGCCTACGAATGCCGCAAGGCCTTCCACCGCGCCAACGGCAAGGCACTGGCCATGAACGAGACGGAGGGAATGCTGAAACTGCTCAGCGAGCCAGGGGCTGGACGTATCCTCGGCTGCCACGCTTTCGGTGCCCACAGCGCCGACCTCATTCAGGAAGCCAGTGCCCTGATGTGCCGCAACACGATGGTGGGGCAGCTGCGCCACATGGTGCACATCCACCCCACCCTCTCTGAGATTCTCCTCGCTGCCGCAGAAGCATAGAT
>CACYME010000045.1 GCA_902775475.1 uncultured Prevotellaceae bacterium | reverse complement strand
TGGCGTCATCTTCAGCTCCTCCGTCATCGAGAACGCCAAGACCCGTGTAGGCCAGGGCGCGATGATTCAGGCCGGCACCACCTTCTCCAAGGACGTGCCACCCTACATCATCTGCACCAAGCGCTCGGAGTATGGCGGCGTCAACTACACCATGGGCAAGTTCTACGGCGTCGACGAGAAGACGCTGAAGCACATCGCCAATGCCTACCGCCTGGTGTTCATGGGCCAGACCAGCGTCTTCGATGCCGTGATGCAGATAGAGCAGCAGGTGCCCGACGGTCCGCAGATTCGCCACATCGTCGAGTTCATCCGAGCCACCAAGCTCGGCATCATCTCGAAGCTGTAGGCTCAGCCCACCACCCACCACCATTTGTTGATGGGAGATTCCAAAAAGGCGTTGACTGTTTTCGAAAACAGTCAACGCCTTTTATTCCTTAGCAAATGTCTTTTTCCTGAAAAGCAATCTTTCTACTCTGTAGGAACCGTCCTATCATCTTAACTAACTAACAAATTACAACTAAACACTTACGAAAAAGAAATCTCATTCATAACAGACTGCTGCCACGTTGACGTAGCAGTCGTCGGCTCCGTAGCGGTTGTGTCGCTTGTCGGTCCAGTTGCCCCTGTCGCCCGTCACTTCTATCTGCAGCAGGTATCTGCCCTCTGGCAGTATGGGGCTGGCATAGCGCACCCCCACGTCGGATGTCTTGGCATAGCAGTCGATGAGTGCTTGGCGCACTGTTGTGCCGTCGCGTCGCTGTATGGTGAGCTGGGCATAGCCTCCATGGGCGTTGGCCTCGCCAATGACGATGATTCTTTTGCCCCGGAATGGTATCACGGCTTTCTCGCCTGGTGTGTTCGACGAGAAGTTGACGTCCACTCTCTTGCCGCTCGCCAGCAGGTCTACGGGGCTTGTGGTCTGCACGTCCCAGGCATTCCAGTAGTGGGGTATGGCGAGCCGTGTGCCCTGCGCCTGCATGGGTAGCCATACGTAGGTGGCAGCCGAGGCCTGGTGGGGATAGCTCCAGCGGTCGCCCATATACATCGGTGTGCCGTCGGGCAGCGTCAGCACGAATGTGGTCTGCGAGTTCCATGTCAGCGTCGCCTCAGGGCAGAATGTGCCCTGGCGTGTCCATGGCCCTGATGGCGAGGGGGCGGTGAAATAGTAGTTGTCGTTGCGCTCCCAGCTCGTGGTGTTGGATGTCAGCAGATAGTAGATGCCGTCCTTCTTGAACATGGCTGGCGACTCGCCCATGCCCTTCACTTGTGCCACGAGCGTGTCGACGGCGAGGTAGTCGTCGCTGAGGCGGTAGATGGGCCCATGGTGGATGAGCAGATAGCCCTTCCCGTCGTCGTCCTGAAACACGCCCATGTCCCAGCGCTTGATGGGCTTGCCCTGATAGGTGAGCGCCCCCCTGAGCTGATAGTCGCCATTGATGGTGGGCGAAGTGGCAATGCCGATATAGGGGTCGCCATAGTCCAGGGCGTCGGCATGCATCAGCATGACGTATTGGCCCGTCTTGGGGCATTTCATCACCTTCACCCGCTCTCCCACGCGGCGGGGACCCAGTATGCCGCCAGTCTGCACTGGCAGCACCACGCGCTCAAATTGCCAGGAGGTGAGGTCGGCCGACGAGTAGCAGGCGAAGCCGGGGAAGGCATTGGTGGTGTCGGCCTTGTATTCGCCAAACAGCCAGTAGCGCCCATGGTCGTAGGTGATGCCCGCGCCGTGGGCATTCACCACGTTGCCGTTCTGGTCGTACCAGGGCACGCCGTTGATGATGGCCTGGCGCTTCCGCATGTCTTCGCCCGTCAGGAACTGCCTGATGCGCTGCAGCGCTTTGTCGAAGTCGCGCTGGTTGAAGCCGTGCCCAGCCCCCGGTATCTCCATCAGCCGGGCGTCGTTGTAACGCGCTGCTGCGCGGCGCGAGTAGCTGATGGGCACCACGTTGTCGGCATCGCCATGAATGATGAGCACGGGTCGGCGGTAGGCTTCCACGGCCTTCGCCACGTCGATGCTGCGCAGCTCCATGAAGAAGCGTCGGCCGATGGGCACCTGCCACACCCTTGTGGTGTCGGGTATCGATGCTGTCTGCGGATAGGTGTGGCTCCAGTTGTCGGGGATGCACAGGGCGGGAAACTCCAGCACCATCCGCCTGATGTCTCTCTTCATGCTGGCGGCGGTGAGGGCGGCGACGAGTCCTCCCTGGCTGCCACCCACGAGCACGATGTTGTCCTTGTCTACGTCAGGGCGCTTCTTGAAGTAGCCCACGACGGCCTCTAATGCCTTCTGCTCGTCGAGCACCGACATGTTGATGGTGTTGTTGTCAGAGCGGCTCTTCGTGCTGCCACAGGGGAAGTCGAAGGTGTAGCACATATAGCCTATCTCGCGGAGCATCTTGAAATAGCTGCGCCCGTGGTGATGGGTGCCGTTGAAGCCATGCGAGTAGATGACGATGGGGTGGCGCCTCCTGCCGTCGATGGGAGTGCTCAGCACGCCATAGATGTCCTTGCCGCCATGCTTGATGTGCAGCTCCTGCTCCACCGAGGGGCAGCTGCACGCAGCGCCCTGCAGCTGCTTCGTCAGCACCACGGGACCCATCATGCCCGAACGGAGCAGCGGCGTGTCCTTGTTGAAGAACTTGAACGACACGATGGCTTTGCGGCCCCTTGATGGCCGGGGCAGCCCCTTGCTGAGCCACTCCGGCACGCGCTTCATGGCGCGGCCGATGCCTGGGCTGCTCTGGGCAGCGCCGAAGCCGACGGGCTCCGACCACTCCACGTCGTCGGGCTCCAGCTCGTCGCCCACCATGCGGTTCACCCATAGGTTGGTGACGTCGATCTCCAGTGTGTTGTCGCCACCCAGCAGCGCGTCGCTGATGTCGATGCTGAAGGGCGGGTGCCACAGCGTGCCCACCGTCAGCCCGTTCACACGGACCACGGCCATATTCTTCACCTCGCCCAGGTCGAGCACATAGCGGTAGTGGCGGTCCACCTCGCTGAGGCAGAGGTGCTGCGTGTAGCGGGCTGTGCCCGAGAAATACTTGATGTCGTGGTCGGCCGACTCATTCCACGGAGTCAGCTGCTGCCACTCCACCTGCTTGGCGTCGAAGAACTTCACCGTCCATGCTTTGTTGACGGGTATGCTTTCGGCCACTACGGGTTCATGCAGGGCCAGAGCGGAGGGGGCCTCGGTGGCTCGCTCTCTGAACACGAGAAACAGCGACTGGTGTGCTGTCAGACGTAGCTTCACCTTCGTCTTTCCGTCTGCCGCGGTCCAAGCATCAGCCTTCGCCATCTCGCCCGTGTCGGCATCCCACGTCTCTGGCACCCTGCCGCCCGCGTCGTTGATGGTCAGTGTGGCTTCGAGCGTACTGTCGTTGGTGTTGGCAATGAAATAGATGTCGGCTCCGTTGTCGCGTCGGTGTATCCACTGCACGCGCTCGTTGTCGGTCATCATCGAGCGCTCCCTGCTCTGGAAGTTGTCTACATAGCTGCCTCGCTGCAGCAGCGACTGGCAGCGGGCGATGTATGCGAACAGCGCCGTAGCGCCGTCGCGCCACCACGTCTGTCCCGGCGTCCACCACGTGCCCCATATCCCGAAGGTCATGCCGGGCTTGGCCTGTGGCCACGGGTTCTGTGCGGCGGCATGCAGCATCACGCGGTTCACGCCTAAGCAGAAGGCGCGGTCGGCGGTGGCCTTCAGCGCTGCGGGGTCGTCCTGCCAGGCGTGCAGCGGCCAGCAGGTGAAGCCCTCGGCCCACACCTCTTCATGGCCCACGCTGTGGGCGGCGCTGGCCACCCGTGGCACGTCCTTCCACCCCCAGTTGTCGGGCTTCGCCCAGAACTCGGCACAGATGGGGTCATCGGGTGCCACCTGCCTCACTATCTTCTGCGTGTTGATGGGGTTGAAGGGCTTGGCCGAGCCAGTGCCGTAGGGCTGCACCAGCAGCTTCAGCCCGTGCTCATGTGCCAGCTGGCTCATGTAGCCATAGTAGTTCTCGGCAAAGAGGTCGCTCACCGTCTCCTGCCAGTCGCGCCTCACTCGCTGTGTGGCCTCTGGGCTGTCTACCACGGCCAGTCCCGTCAGGGTGGGCAGCCATGGTAGCAGGGCGTAGCCGCGCCGTTGCTCAAACTCCTCGGGCATCCTTCGCGTCCACTCCTGTCCTCCAGCCTCATAGCTGTCAATCTCCAACCGCTGGAACGTCTTGCCCGCTTCGCTGCCCGCCAAGGCGAGGAGCTGCTGCGGATAGGCCTCCCAGTAGCGGCGCACGGCCTCGCGGCTCATCTTGTCGCACTCCAAGCCCACGCCGCCGGCAGGAGCCGTGGCATAGTTGGTCTTGCCATTGGTGGTGTGGCCAAAGCGAACCACGCAGTAGCCATCGCCCACGCCTCTGAGGCGGGTGGGGAGCTCACTCGGACGATACACGTGGATGTCGCCCAGACTGACAAGGCTGTCGTTGGGCATCACCAGCACGGCAATGTCTTCGTAGTAGTTCCACTGCGCATCCACCTCAGGCTGCTTTGGCAGCCTTACCAGCCCATTTCTCGGCAAGCTCTCCTTTGTCCATACCAGTTTCTGCATGGAATACTTCGGTGCCACCGTGGGGAAGGCGCTCGACGACCACCCTGGGCAGTTGTGGGTGCCAAACGACAGGCCCAGGCGGCTGCACTCGCTGATGGCGTGCTGCATCAGCCGTCGCCACGAGTCGGTGCCGATGGCGTTGGCCGAGTCGCATACCGACACCTGCACGGGGCCTCCCACCAGAAACTGCTGTACCCCGCCGATGCCCGCCTGCTGGTAGGCCTCCAGGTCGGCGGTGATGCCTTCGGCGCTCACCAGCCCGTCCATCCACTGCCAAATCATGATGGGCTTGGCCTCGGTGGGTGGTTGGCGGAAGGCATCATCCATGCGCTGCTGGGCCAGCGCGTTCTGTGCCATGATTACGATGCAGAACAGAAACAGAAGTCGTTTTGTAGTCATAAGTAGTTTTTTTCTTCCAAGTTTGCGGCAAAGATAAGAAAAAAGTAGGAGATACTGTTCTTATCTTCGATAAATTTTCCTGACTTTCACTTTGCCATCGGCATGGCCGACCTTCTCCACGACGATGCCGCCCCTTGTGGGTCTGGATATAGGACGGCCTTGCAGGTCGTAGTAGGCTGTCGACAGCATGGCGGCAGTGCTGGCTGTCGTTGGCTCCATGCCCGAAGCCACCTCGGTCAGGAAACTGTCGGCAACGTCGTTCAGGTTCTTGGCCGCTGTCACCAGCTTGTCGTCTTTGACGATGTTCTTTTCATTCAGGTCGTAGAATCTGTAGTGGCTCACCATGCGCAGGTAGAGCGTCGTTTGGTTGTAGTTGGGATTGTCGGCATAGTCGTCGATGAGCTTCTTCACCCGCTTGCGGGCGGCAAAGTAGTTGTCGAGATTCGTCTTGCGCGTTGCCAGGGCTTTGGTGGCCTCTTCTATCTGTTCTGAATAGACCGTATAGTCGTCGAGCTCGTCGGCTAATAGCGGGGCATATTCGTCTATCAGTGCCTTCAGGGCAGCCCGCAGGGGCTCGGCCGAAGCGTAAATGGTGTCGGCAGTAGCCTCGTAGATGGATTGGGCATTGCTCATCAAGAGCGAGAACTCTTGGGCAGTGACCACGGGCGGCGGCACAATCATGGGGTCGCCCAGCTGGAAGCGCTTGCAGAAGTTCCATATCTCGTAGGAGTTCTCGGCCACGGGCGTATGCGAACCCTTTCCGCTATAGTTGTAGGAATAGAGCACCACCTCGTGGCCCGTGGCCTCGTTGAGCCATAGCTCGCGGTCGCCGTCGAACCACGACGTGCCGTTCTTGGTGTGATAGCCCGTCTGCTTCACGTACTTCGTGTACTGGTTCATCTGGGCAAAGTGCTCCATGTATTCTCGGATGTGATACTTGTTGTAGTTGAACGCGTTGTCGTTGTAGGCGATGCACTCCATGACGTTCACTTTCTTTGGGCAGTGGTTCCAAGGCTCCTCGCTGAACTGTATGCCGCTGGTGGGGGCGAAGGCGGCTATCTTGTCGAGCATCGTGGGCATGCAGTGGAAGATGAGCATAGACCCCATGGAGAAGCCCGACCAGTAGACGCGGTTGCGGTTGATGTTGTAGCGCGCGGCCATCTCGTCGATGGTCTTGACGATGAAGGCGCGATCGCTGTTGCCACTGATGTCCCAGTAGTCGCCGTCGGCACGCGGATAGACCAGTACGAACTTGGCGGTGTCGATGAGTTCGTACATGCGGTCGTGGCTGGCCTGGTTCTCCGAGCTGCCGCCCATGCCGTGGGTGACGATGAAGAGGGGGCTGCCCGTGGGCAGCTCGTCGGGGGTGTAGACCAGCATGTTGCGCTGCTTGCCGTTGGAGTTCACATAGATTTTCTTGCTTTGGTAGGCCCATGTCGGCTGTAGCAATGTCAGTGCGAGCAGGAGTGGAATGAAATGCTTCATTGAGGAGTTAGGAGTTAGGAGTTAGGAGTTAGGAGTTGAGTGGTGAGTGGTTGAGTTGGTTAGAAATAGCGTCGTGAATAGCGGTTGAGGGCATCCATGATGGGCGGGATGTAGTAGTCTTGATAGCCGCGCAGCAGCGGATGTGTGCCACCCCGCCCGCTGTCGAAGTCGGTAGCACCCTGCGGAGCCAGTTCGCGGGTCATAGCATTGAGGACTCCTTCGTGGAAGAGGTCGACGACGACGACGTTCCACTTGCGTGCACACTCGATGATGCGGTTGTAGCAGATGTCCTGTAGTTCCGCATTCCTGTAGCTCGTGCGGTGGGTGAGTATCCAGTAGGGTACGGCCTGCGGGAACTTGGTCTTGGCCAGATACATGATGCGTTCAACGTATCCAGTAAACGTTCGGTTGGCAGCCGATGGGGCAGCATAGTCGTAGGGGTCGAAGGTGCCGAGGCCAATGCCGTAGGTCTCGAACTGGGCGGGCGTGTAGGCCACGCTGCCGTTGGCACCTGTCTCCTCGGTGGCTCCACACATGTCGTTGAGTCCGCCTTCGATGAAGATGACATCACAGGCGATCTTGTCGTTGATGCCCCGCTCCATCTGCTGCAGGATGGTGGGCAGCTGGTCGCCGCTGTGGCTGTAGTCCACGACGCTGCCTCCCAGCAGCTGGGCCACCATGTCGGCGTATGCGAAGCCCTTGGGCGATGAGTTGGCCCCATAGGCCACAGAGTTGCCGATGTTGAAGATGCGCAGCCCTTGCAGCGAGGCGTCGGCAGCGGCGACGGTCGGCGTGGTGGTGGTGGCTGCGAGGTGCCCGCTCAAGAACATGGATGCGAAAAGGTCGCTCATGCCGCGGTATTGTCTTACCCAGATGTTCTCCGACAGGGTGTATTCGCTTTTGTTGTAGTTCACCATCAGATTGGCAGCCTGCTCATCAGCTATGCGGAAGACGTAGGTCTGGGGATGCGCCATGTCGGTGCGCTTCTCTGCCACGTCGATAATCTGATTGGCAGCATTGGTCACGAAGTAAGCCCGTCCCCAGTCGGCCCCCACGGTGCTGATTTCGATGACGTCGCCTTTCTCGACGGCAATCTTCAGCGACAGGTAGTTGCCCGTGTTGTTGGTTTCTACGGGTGTGCCCACAGCCCCTTCGTTCTTGGTGATATAGCATTTGCCAGCCGTCATGTCGGCGGTGCCATAAGCCGAAGCGGTGATGTCGCCCACCGACTGCGTGAATCCTTCAATCTTGCCAGAGAGGTGGGCCAGCTCTTCAGCACTGGTGAAGATGGCATCGCTGCTCGTGCTGGTGGAGCAGAAGGTGATGCTGTCGAGGCCTTCAATGGGCATGCGGATGGCTCGCTGGGCGGTGACGTGCATCCACAGCGAATCTTGGGCCCGGAGACTGTGGCCGCTCAGCAGGGAGACAGCCAGCAGGAGAATAATTCGTTTCATTGTCGTTTTTTTTGAGGGGAGTTGGGGAGTTGAGGAGTAGGCTCACTCCCTTTTCACTCCAGGCATGTGGAACTATATTATTTTACCTTAATTTATTGATGAGCTTTCGGCCGTTGCGAATGATGATTTGGCCGGGGGTGTCAGCTGCCGTTATGCGTCCTGACAAGTCGTAGACCGCGCCGTTGTGGCTGTGGTCCTGACTGGTGGAGACCGATAATATGTTGGTAGTGCCCAAGGCATAGAGCTGGAAATAGTCAACACGGAATGTGCCTGTCTCGCCACTGGTGTCGTAGGAGCCGTCAGGGCGCTGGTTGCTGGTACGTATGCCGATGCTCACGTCACCGTCGGTTGTCGTGGTGAAATCTACCGTCATGTTCTGCAGTGTGTTGTAGTCGCTTGTCCCCACATGTCCGGCAAAGCTGTTGTTCTCGTTGTCTTTGAATACGCTTGCCTTGTAGTCGGTCTGTGCGCCGAAATACGCCACATTGTTGCCCGCAAACAGCCTCAGGGTGCCTATGCAGTCTTTCTTGGCTCCCAGTCGGCATGTCAGCCTGTAGCTGCCAGCAGGGAGGTTCTTGATGGTCTGGAAGAGTTCAAAGTCGGTAGGCATGGGCTTGTTCCAGAACCAGCACGAGTTGGAGCCGTGCATGTTGGCCCCCGTGCCGTTGATGCCCTTCGAGTTTCCGGGGAACTCCTGGTTGGTCTGCCATCCGTATGGCACGCCTCTCACCGTGCCGCCCCCCGTGTTTACTACGCCCTCTGCGGCCAGCTCAAAGTCGGCATTGACGATGTACTGGTCGGTGAGGCTGTTCCCATTGGGCTGGTCGATGGTCATCTCCTGCAAAGCCAGTCCGGGATCCATGAAGTAGATGCGCAGCTTCACCTCGCCTGCTTCGGCCGCTGTGTAGGCGATGCTCTTGCCCGTTGCCCATCCTCGCAGCACGTTCTGTTTCCAGTCGGCAGCGTTGGCGCTGGTGGCGATGCTGTTGATCACGGGATTGGCATCGTGTCCCAGCAGCTCTGTGGCGTAGCGCAGCGTGCCTCCGGCATGCACGGGGAAGGTGGGCAGCAGGCGCAGGGTGATGACATTCTCGCCAGCCTTCACGGGCAGCACGTATTCGGCATAGGGTGCATCGGCAGCTCGGGCGTATGCCTTCATGTCCATGGGCCATACGGCGACGGCCTCGTGCTGCATGCCCAGCCCCCGCAGCTTGCACAGCGTGCTGCTGGCTGCCACATAGGCACTGGCGGCAATGGTGGTCCGGCTGTCGGCCGACGACATGCTCTCCACGGGGCTGATGGTGGCCTGGGTGGCCACCGTGGGCATCTGGAATGCTGGTTGGCTGCGTGGCGATGCGCTCATGATGCCGTCCCATTTGCCGTGGGCAATGTTCTTGTTGTAGATGGTCGTCAGCCGTTGTATCTCGTTGTAGGCCTCCTTGGCCTCGTCGGCATACTGCAGTGCCAGCGCGGCGTGGCCCAGGCGTGCCTCGCTCATGCTCTGCACGGCCCGCAGGTGCTTCACGTTCATCAGGTAGGCTCCCTTCACGGGATATTCTATGAGCTGGAAATAGGCATCGCCAAGCTCTGGGCGGATGCTCGGCTTCAAGGCTTCGACCTGCTTGGCGATGGCGCTGTAGGCCGCGAGCCGGGCTTCCATCTCCTCGTTGCTGTAGTCGACGAACATCACGTGCTCAGGCTTGCCGCCCGCCGCCAGTCTGTAGTATTCCTTCTTCACTTCGGCCAGGGCGTCGGCCACCTCTTCGCCAAAGGTCTCGGCTGCCCAGTGGCGGTTCCATTGGTTGGCGTTCGCGGGGTTCCAGGCATCAATGTCCCACGCCAGGTCCATGCAGAACTGCAACTCTGCCTCGGCAGGCTTGATGTCGCCCACGTTGATGATCCACAGCCGCTGAATGCCCTGCTCGTAGCCTCGGGTGAGCTCGTAGCTGATTTGCGCAGGGCCTATGCTGGAGAGCCACAGATAGTCTTGGGGCGCGCCGTAGTAGGACAGATGGTAGTAGATGCCATGACTGCCCGCCCGCTGCTGCTCGGCATCGGTGGGCATCTGTCGGATGAATCCATGATTGTCGTCGACCCATGTGAGGGTGACGTCGTCGGGCACGTTCATGCCCGTATTGTAGGCATCGAGCACCTCTTTGTAGGGGATGAAGGTCTGCGGCACCTGCGTCACGTCTTCGTTGACGATGCTGCGGATGAGGCTGCGTTGGAAGGCGATGATCTCCTGTAGTCCGGCGGCGATGTTGGCGGCACCGCTGTAGCCCTGTATGCCCCCGTCGTGTACGCCGCGCATGCCCAGGGTGTACATCACGTCCTGGTCTTTCGACTCTTCAACCCTGGTGCGCCAGTACTGCTGCACGGCAGTCCTGTTGGTGGCATAGTTGTAGGATGACCCGCTGGCGGTCCACTCGCCCACGTTGTTGCGCAGCATCGGCTCGCAGTGGCTCGACCCCAGCACGATGTCGTACTGGGCGGCCAGCTGGGGATTCTCGTCGATGGTCCAGAAGGCTCGGCTCACCTTGTGCATGGCCGGCCACAGGATGTTGGCACGTAGGCGCAGCAGCAGCTCGAAGACACGCTCGTAGGTGCGTGGGCCGATGTTGTGGATGTTGGTGTCCATCTTGGCGCTGGCCCAGGGCTGCAGCCCCCAGTCTTCGTCGTTGATGAATATTCCGCGGAAGCGAACAGAAGGCTCCTTCGACGCAAAGTTGTCGGCAGCCGTGAAGTAGAGTTGGTCGTGATGAGCGGGAACGACATCGGCCCACCACACCCAAGGCGACACACCGATGAGGCGCGACAGATGGAACACACCGTAGGCCGTGCCGCGGGGCGTGCTGCCAGCTACGACCAGGGCGCGGGGGATGCTGTCGCCGATGTTCTCGACATATTGCAGGGTGTAGGCCTCCCACTTCCCCTCGATGGCCGAGCAGTCCACTTTTCCGCTATTCGCGAGTTGGTCGACGATGGCCGACCGTCCGAGCGTGCCGATGATGATGGGGTAGCGCAGTGCTGCTGCCGTTGGCTTCACTTCTGGCTTGCGCCCGGTGACGAGGCGGATGTCGGCTGCCAGGGCCTTGGCAGCCACACCCACCACGGGATGGTCGTTGGTGGCATCCGTCACGATGTCGGCCACGATGGGGCCACCCACGATGGGGAACCCTTCGCCTATGGGGAGCGATTGCAGGTAGCTGATGTGGGCTTGCTCGGCTGCCTTCAGGGCGGCCAATGCTGCTGCATAGCTCTCAGCAGTTCCGTTCTCATCGTCGAGTGCTGCCTGAGCCGCTCTGACGGCTTCGTGCGAGCGACCCATCAGCAGTTGCGCCTGCTCTATCTCGGCCAGCAGCTCATAATAGACGGCGGGCAGCGGAGCCGACGGCTGCTCGAAGGCTAACGCACGCAGTGTGAAGCGGTAGCCATTGAGCTTTCCGGGATAGCTGAGCTGGAAGAAATAGTAGATGTGGTCGTCATCGACGTCGTAGCTCCACGATGTGGCAGAAGCGTTGTAGGGTGCCACCTTCGCAGCGAGGATGGTTTCGGGGGCATCCTTGCTGACCGTTGCGAAGACCAGCGGCTGTGCGACATTGGCCGAGGGCTTGCCGCTGATGGTCACTGTGCCCGCAACGCTTGGCTCTATCTTCAGAAAACAGCCTCGGGTGGGCAAGGTGCCGAAGGGAGCTGCTTCGGCGAACGTGGTAATCAGGGTTTCTGCCGTGCCGCCGGTGGATGGCATCTGCGAGGGCAGCAAACCAGCGTTGCCAGCATGCCATGTCCAGTTGTTGCCGACATCGGAGGCAGCACCCAGCGTCACCTTAACCCCGTGGAGTGTGACGGTGGAACCCATGTCGCAGCCATCGGCAGCGGTGGCCGTCCACGCTGTCTGCGAGGTGCTGCCAAACTGAACGATGGCAGCAAACAGTGCGGTGGAACTGGCAAGCACCGACAGCGCAAAAAGAAAAAGTCTGATTGGTTTCATTGCTCTCACTTCTCACCTCTCACCTCCGCCCCCCCCCCAAGGGAGGGTAGGGGGAGGGGCTGGGGGTGGTGTTGGTTATTTCACATATACCTTCTTGACGCTGCCATCTTGCGACACGATAATGTTCAATCCGCGACGCATCTCGTTCTGGCGAGTGCCGCTGATGCTGTAGATGCCAGCGGGGAGGACGACCGATGGCTGTACGTTGGTGATGCCGGTGCTCTGCTCCTGTATGATGCGCTTCGACTCTTCACCCTCGTAGGCGAGGTAGATGTTGAAGATGCCGGCACGGGGAACGTCGTTGACGATGCGTGTGCGAACGAAGACGGGCGTGGCACCTTCGTAGCTGCGCACGACCTTGCAGTAGAGTCGGCGCGCGTCGGGCAATGCGATAGGCTCGCCTATCTGTGTCCACTCAGCACCAGCGCCATTGCTGGCTGCAACTTCCACCACCAGACGTGCAGCCAGTTCGGCCGAGGGCGCGACGACTGATTCGCCTGAGCCGCCCTCGATGGCCTCGAAGGTAAAGCCACGAAGGGTGAAGCGATAGGCATTGAGCTTTTCGGGATATGCCAGCTGGAAGAAGATGTAGGCATGGTCGGCATCGACCTCATAGCTCCACTCCGTGACGCTGTTGTCCCAAGGCGTGATAGAGGCGGCAAGGATGCTCGTCGGGTTGTTCTTGTCGAGCGTGACGAACACCAATGGCTGGTCGGCGCTGGCCGAGGCCTTGCCCTTGATGGTGATGACGCCCGCCTTCGTGGGTTCAATCTTGAAGAATGCACCGTGGGTGGGAAGGGTTCCAAAAGGCTCCTCCTCGGAGAATTCGGTGATGAGCGTCTCGGCAGTGCCGTCGGTGGATGGCATCTGCGTGGGCAGCAATCCAGCGTTGCCTGCATGCCACGACCATGTGACGTCAGCATCGTCGGGCGAACCCAGCGTCACGACGACACCGTTGAGGGTGATGGTGGAGCCGTTGTTGCAGCCGTCGGCCGATGTGGCAGCCCATTCCGACACCGACGTGTCGCCAAAGCCGATGTTGCCATTCTCGTTGACCATATAGGCCACCACGTCGAAGGGACCGGCAAAGGCCTGCGTGCTCTGTATCATGGCATTGGCAGGATGCTGTGTGTTCCAGTCGTGGAGGTCGATCAGGCCGCTGCTGACGGGCAGACGGGCATCTTCGTCCTCGACGGTCATCGGGTTGAACGAACCGCTGGCATCGTCGCCATAGTTGAAGGCGGGGGTGACGTTCTCCCAGGCGATGCGCTGTCCACGTGAGCGGACGCTCCAGCCATTGCCGAAGTCTACCACCTCTTCTTGGCCCACGTTGTCCATGGCGGTGCTTCCCCACGAGAAGTAGTAGCCGGCGTTGCCAGTCTGCGTGTCAGGATTGGTCTGGCTGTAGTACTCTTCCTGGTTGGCATCCATCTTCGACAAGATGTCGACGCGCACTCGCGGATTCGTCACGACGACCTCGGCCGAGCCCACCCTTGAGTTGAGATAGTCGGGACAGGTCTGGAAGGCATAGATGGTGCGGCCGCTGGTGAAGGTGATGGGCCCCGTGTAGCGGGTGCTCTTCCCCGTGGTGTTGTCACCCTTGTAGTTGTAATAGATGCTGGCATCGTCGAGGTCGGAACTGATGGTGACGACGGTCTGCCCGTCGCGCCGTTCCATGCTGAACGTGGGCGGTGGGCACACCAGCCGGATGTCGACATAGTGCTCAGCCACATCACTCAGCAGATAGCCTTCGCCACGCGCCACGGCCATCACGGTCGTCTCTTCGCTCACGGTGAAGGGGCCTGTGTAGCGGGTGCTCTCCTCCGTTGGCGTCGTACCGTCAAGGGTATAGAAGATTTCGGCTTCAGGGGCGGCATCGGCAATGCTGACGATGGTCTGCTGATAGTCGTACTCCAGCGAGAAGGTGGGCAGCGGTGCCTTTATGGCAGGTTGCTTCGTGCCGTTCATCATGGCGATGGCGTAGGTGATAATCTCGGGAGTGACGGCATCTGCCAGTGTCTCCTGTGTGTAGGGGATGTAGAGATAGCCGTTGCGCGAGAGGTTATGGCTGTGGATGGCCACCACATCCTCGTTTTCGTAGGCTACTGCCAGGATGGGGTCGTTGGCAAAGATTCCACTCAGGTGCAGGCCGGGGAAGGATGTGTAGACGCTGAGTTCCAGCACGAAGGTGGGCTCTTCAGCATCGGGGTCCTCGATGAGCGACAGGTTCCTGAACAGGGGATGGTTGGGATTGGTGGTTGTGGCAAACTGAATGCCTGCGTCGATTACCTCGCCATAACCCCATTTCTCATAAATATGAGGATTCAGGTTGAGTACCGGCAGGTAAGGATGCACCTCCTTCAGCGAGGCTATGGCCTCGTCGTTAGTCACGGTGGAGCTGATGGTGATGACCTCATAGTCGGCAAAGTCATCGACGGTGAAAGCCTTGTTGGCCTCGATGGGTGTCACTTTGTTGCTTCTGTCACGGGTAATCACTTTGTAGGCAAGATCGGCGTTCAGGTCACCATTGTAGAGGAAGCCCACGTTGCGCTGGTCGACGGGGGGAGGGGCTTCGCCCGTAGCCTCGAAGGCCACGCCACGGAACGTGAAGCGGTAGGCGGTGAGTTGACCGGGATACGACTGTTGGAAGAAGTAATAGTCGTGCTCAGTGTCCACTTCGTAGGTCCACTCGGTGACATTGTTGTCCCATGGTGTGATGTTGGCCTCGATAATGGTGGGGTTGTCCTTGTAGCAGGTAACGAAGATTAGCGGCTGTGCTGCGTTGGCCGATGCCTTTCCGCGGAACGTGATGTTACCAGGGCGGCTGGGCTGAATCTTGAAGAAGGCACCATGGGTGGGCAGCTCGCCGAAAGGCTCGACGTCGGAAAACGACGTGATGAGCGACTCGACGGTGCCTTCGGTGGAAGGCATCTGAGAGGGTATCAGACCAGCGTTTTTGGCGTTCCACGTCCAATTGACCTCAGCGTCTTCTGCTGAACCGATGGTGACGACTACTCCGTCGAGCACGATGGTTGAGCCATTGCTGCAGCCATCGTCGGCCGTGGCGGCCCATTCGGTGTCTTCCAGACTGCCAAACTGGATGATGTCGGCATGCAAGCTGGCAGCGCCAGCGAGCCATGCAAGGGCGATGAGTAATAGTTTGTAGCGTCTCATAAGCATGTGTTGATTTGTTGGGTTTCAATTACTTTTTGAAGTAGACCTTTCTGCCGTTGACAATGCGGATGCCGCTCTTGTCGTTGGCACGACGGCCGCTGAGGTCGAAGAAGGAGGCATCATCAGCTGCGGGGGCTGCATGAAGCTTGTTCAGGCCTGTTGACACATCGCTATCGGCGAAAGAGATGCCGCGAAGGGTGATGCGATAGGCAGTGAGCTTGCCGGGATAGCTTAGCTGGAAGAAGCAATACACATGGTCGGCATCCACGTCGTAGCTCCACTGCGTCACGCTATTGTCCCATGGTGTGATTTGTGCCGAGAGGATGACGGTGGGGTCTTCCTTGCTCAGCGTGACAAACACCAACGGCTGAGCTGCATTGGCCGAGGCCTTGCCGCTGATGGTGATGGTGCCTGCCTTGGTGGGCTCAATCTTCAGGAAAGCGCCGTGAGACGGCAGGTTGCCGAAGGGTGCTTCTTCCGAGAATTCGGTGATGAGCGTCTCGGCGGTACCATCGGTCGATGGCATCTGCGAGGGCAGCAAGCCAGCGTTGCCTGCATGCCATGTCCAAGTGACACCAGCATCGTCGGGCGAGCCCAGCGTCACTTTAACGCCGTCGAGGGTGACGGTCGACCCCATGTCGCAGCCATCGTCGGCCGTGGCGTTCCATTCCGTTTGCGAATCGCTTCCGAAGTCCACGATGTCGGCTCGCATGTTAGCACTACCTGCCAGTAGTGACAGGGCAATCAGTAAGAGTCTCATTTTTTTCATAATGCTTAGTTTTTTTAGATTGTTAATAAATGGTAGTTTTGGTTTGTGCTGCAAATTTAGTGGTATTTGGCGATACCTGCCTGACCATAATTGCCAAACCATAACACAAAATGGACAAATGGCGGTAAAATGTCACAAATCGGACAAAAAATAAGGCAAATTTGGCGCGTATAAGAAAAAAGTAAGTAACTTTGCACTGTGAAAATGTACATACAGCGAAATAGGTCTTTTGTCAGAATCGCCTTCGTGCTACTCTTGATATTGGCCACCACCGGCAAGGCTGCCACATTGCCGCCGCTGCGCTATCAGTCGTTCAGCAACCTGAAGAGCGAAACGCAGACGCTGGTCGTGAAGGCCATCGTTCAGGACAGTAGTGGCATGATGTGGTTCGTCGACAAGAAAGCACTCTCAGCATGGGATGGCTATAACCTGCACCGCTATACGCATCCTGAGCAGTCCGACATGGGGTCGCCCCGTTGCGCTTTGGTAGTCGGTGGCAGCATCTTAGTGGGCCACGAGCATGGTCTGCTTCAGTTCAATCTGAACACCCGCAGCTTCCAGCGCGACAGTCTCTACGATGACATTGACGTGCGCTGTCTGGTTCAGGTGGGCACTGACGTATGGGCAGGCACCAGCCGCGGACTCTTCTGCAACGGGCGCTACGTGCGTCTGAAAGAAGTGGAGAACGTGTGCGCGCTGGTCGCCGTGGGCGACTCGCTGCTGTATGTGGGTCAGCAGAGCGGCCTGTCGTGCTACTCCATACCCACCGGTCGCCTGCACGTGCTGCACACCCTCCTCCCCGACGAGGGAGCCAGGCCTTCGTCGACGGTCATCTCGGCATTGCTCTGGCAACCCTCCGACAGCACCCTCTGGGTGGGCACCGACGTAGGCCTGGGCACCCTGGAACAGTTGGAGCAGGGTAGGCTGCAGTTCGACCTGCCCATTGTGAAATGTCTGGCTTGCGATGCTGAAGGCAATATCTTGGCGGGCACCGACGACGGGCTGTACGTGATGGACCGTCGCCAACGGCTGTGGCACCTGAGCCACGATGCGCTCAACGATGCCAAGACGATAGCAAGCAACGTGGTGTGGACGCTTTGCAGCGATGTTGGCGGCAACCTCTGGGTGGGCACATCCAACGGCGTGTCGATGTCGCCGCGCAGCCTCTTCCTCCACACCTACCCCCTGCCTGCCATCACAGCCTCGCGTGAGGGCAACCAGATGCGGTTCATCTTCCAGGACTCCGACTCTACGCTATGGCTGGGCGGCATACATGGGCTTATAGCCGTGGAGGGTCTGGACACCGACCATCAGAGCTGCCGATGGTACAAGATGAACGACAAGCAGTGGCCCATCCCCCACAACAGCATACGCTGCATGTTCGAGGACTCGGCGCGCAGGCTGTGGGTGGGCATCGACGGTGCCCTGCTGCTCTACGACCGCAGGTCGCACCAGTTCAGGCCGCTGCACATCGATGGCGACCGTCGCAACTGGGTGTACGACATACAGGAGACGACCGACGGCAAGCTGCGTGTGACCACCTACCAGGCCACCTATACCGTCAGCCCCGACCGCATCACTGCCGACGGAGTTGTGGCAGTGCTGCAGCGCGAGAACGCACAGCCCTATACGCCGCAGGGGCTCTCGGCCACGACACCCAGCGGCACGTGGCGCGTCACCGACGAGGGCCTGTGCATCACCGATGCACGCCAGCAGGTGCTCGAAAGCTTCAGCACCGCCGACAGCTACACCTCCGTCTACTATCATCCAGCGAGCCAGACCGTATGGCTGGGCGGCATCGACAAGTTTGCCGCCGTCAGGGCCGACGCCCTGCGCAGCCAGCAGCAAGCCGCCACGCCCGTGGTGACCAATGTCGAGGTGATGGGGCAGGGCTATTGCGATGCCCTGCAGCTGCACCGGCGCCACCTGCTGCTGAGCGAGGCGCAGAACTGTCTGCTGTTCTATCTGAGCGATTATGAATATGGCACAGAGAAGGCGGCTCACTTCGCCTTCCGCGTGGAGGGTCTGCAAGAGGAGTGGGTGCAGCTGCCCGTGGGCAGCAGCACGCTGTTGCTCTCGGGGCTGCAGCCTGGCAGCTACACCCTCTACCTGAGCGACGCACGGCAGCACAATGATGCCTACAGCCTCCACTTCCGCATCACGCCGCCTTGGTACCGCTCGCGACTGGCTTGGACGCTCTATGTGCTGCTCGTGATGGTGCTGCTGGCGCTCGTAGGCCTATACGTCAGGAGCCGTCGCATCCTGCGAAGGGAGCGACGGGAGAAGGAACTGATATTGCAGAACGCCAGAAGCAAGGAGGAGCAGCTCAGCGAAGACAAGGCCATGCTCGAGCAGGAGCTGAGGCTCTCGATGCTCGCTGCCTCTGGCGACGACACCCAGCTGTCGCAAGACGACCAGCTGCTCCTGCGCATCACCCATATCATCGAGGAGAACATCGACAACTCCGACCTCTCTGTCGACATGCTCAGCCAGCTCAGCGGCATCGGCACCAAGCAGCTCTATCGCAAAATCAAGCAGCTCACGGGCAGAACGGCCGTGGCCTACATACGCCACCTGCGGCTGCAGAAGGCGGCACGCCTGCTCGCCAGCAAAGAGAGCTTCTCCACCAAGGAGGTGATGTATCTCACAGGATTCCAGAATGCGTCCTATTTCACACGCTGCTTCCAGGAGGAGTTCGGGGCAACACCATCGAACTACGCCAAGATGGGCGGCGGCGATTGAAACGGGCGGTTGAGAGATATACGGCTGAGATTGATGCCAAAGCCTATATCGAGGACTTCCGCAGGGCAGACTACTTTATAAAGCTCTGTCAACAATGCGAAAACTATGGCCGTCGATATGGCTGCCCTCCATTTGACGATGATCCTCTTACTGCAATAGAAGGGTATGACAGAGTACGAATAATGGGGGGGAAGATAACTCCCAATGACAAGTCTCTTCCTATTGAAGCAGCCAACGACTTGATGCAGCCTGTGATTAGTGAAATGAATGAAAGACTGTTGGAAACCGAGAAAACGTTGAGTGGCCTGTGCTATGGCTTCGTCGGTTCTTGCCCTTACTGTGGCGCTGCTTCATGTGCAAGGATTGGTGGCGAGCCCTGCAGACACCCAGACAAGGTACGTCCGTCATTATAAGTACAGACTCCGGCTATTGCCTGAACTGCCTTGTTCACTGTGTCAACCTTCCTGTTATTGCCAAGTTGCCAGTTCCGGAAGTCAAGAACGAGTTGCTCTGTTATCTCGCCGAGATAGAGCAACTCGTTCTTTTCACCATGACTGCCACGATGCTCCAGTTTGAGGAACTTTGCGAACTGGTTGATGTAACTGATGCCGTTCTCCCTAGAACTGACACCTATCTTCCCGGCATTATAGCGGTCTATGAAACGCTGTTTGGCGAACTCTATGAAGTCCATGCCATTGTCTGCCCTGAGGACACTCTTGTCTCCATTCACGAATGCCTCTATGACTTCTCCGGTTATCTCTTCATTCTTCTTGAGATAGTCCATTATCTTGGATTCGATGTCGTGCATCAACTTTTTCAGATAAGCATTACGCTCCTTGTAGTTCGGGCCGTATGATGGCCGGAACTCACCGACACCGCCATTGGCTCCCTGGTTCCAGTCCTTTTGGGTTACAAAGAAGTCAACAGAACGGCGAATCTGCTTACCTTTCCAATAATAGTACATGTAGACAGCATAAACCTGTCCATCTTGAGTTACATGAGGAGTACGCAGGACGTACTTACCTTGAGGGAATTGCCTTGTTTGACGTGCCATATTCAAATAATTATTTTCACAGAAAGAGGATTTTGCAAAGGTAGCGTTTATTGTGAAAATAATCCATTTTCCTCCCCTAAATAAGCCTAAAAAGCACGTTTTTGTGCTACTTATTTGGTACTAAAATGGGCTAAAAGGACATATAAAACGAGGTGTGAAAATAATTTCAATTTTCGCACCTCGCTAAAAATCAATTAGTTACGCTTAAATCGAGTGTCTAATACTCATCCTCGTTAAAATTTAAATACCAGACTGGGAACCAACAGTTTACACTCTGCGGTGTGACTATTGTGAAGGTTATTTGGCACTGAAATACGCCAAAAGGCTGATACTTATGCCAAAAGCTTCTTCACAATCTCAGAGATGACGCGGCCATCGGCCTTTCCCGCCAGCTGCTTGCTGGCGGTGCCCATCACCTTACCCATATCCTTCATGCTTGTGGCTCCTACTTCAGCGATAATCTTCTTCACCTCTGCCTCTATCTCCTCCTGAGAGAGTTGCTTCGGCAGATAGCTTTCCAAGACTTCCACCTGAGCCAACTCTGCATCGGCCAAGTCCTGACGACCTGCCTGTGTGTAGGTCGCTGCCGTCTCCTTGCCCTGCTTGGCCAGTTTGGAGATGATCTTCAGCGCATCGGCATCGGCCAATGTGTCGTTGGCTCCAGGAGCCGTCTTTGCTTCCAGGAATACCTTTTTGATGTTGCGAAGTGTCTCCAGACGCACTTTGTCGCGAGCCTTCATTGCGGACTTGATGTCCTCACTAATCTGAGACCTATAGCTCAATTTGCAGGATGCGACAGTCTTCAAAGGCCGATTCCTACAGGTGTTTTGAGCGATTCAAACGTTTCAGAGTACAATTCGACGTTT
>CACYME010000044.1 GCA_902775475.1 uncultured Prevotellaceae bacterium | reverse complement strand
GACGGACTGCCAGCCGAACGATAACGTGGAGGCTTTGCGCGTAGCCCTCGACAAGGCTCAGATCGAGGCACGCCCAGTGTGGAAGCCGATGCATAAGCAACCTTGTTATAAGGATGCGCCTGCTTACGTTAATGGCGTATCAGAAGCATTGTTTAAAGTTGGCATGTGCCTGCCTGCCGGGCCGTATGTCTCGGATGATGATGTAAGATATATCGTTGATACTATCAAGGCGAATATTCTACCATAAATGGCTCCTTGCCTGCGGCCTAAAGCCCTGACGTTGCGGACAGGAACTCCTCGGCGCGAGCGAGGTCCTCGGGGGTGTCGATGCCCACGGTTTCCACGTCGGTCAGGCCGACCTTGATGCGGTAGCCATTCTGCAACCATCGTAGCTGCTCCAGACTCTCTGCCTTCTCCAGAGAGCTCTGGGGCAGCTTTGTTATCTGGCGTAGCACGTCGCGGCGGTAGGCATAGAGGCCCAGGTGCTTTAGGAACGGGAACTGGTTGAGCCAATGCTGGCGCTCGTGTCCGCGGATGAAGGGGATGACGGAGCGGCTGAAATAGAGGGCGTAGCCCCGCACGTCGGTGACAATCTTCGGCGAGTTCGGGTTCTCGGCCTGCTCGATGGTGTCGAAGGGCTTGCCGATGGTGCCTATCTGCGTCTCGGCATCGTCGAAGAGGTGCATGATGGTCTCCACCTGCGAGCGCTGGATGAAAGGCTCGTCGCCCTGCACGTTGATGATGACGTCGGCCGTGGTGTCAATTATCTCGGCGGCCTCCTCGATGCGGTCGGTGCCGCTCTTGTGGTCGGTGCGGGTCATCACCACGCGTCCGCCGAACAGCTCCACGGCCTGGCGGATGCGCTCGTCGTCGGTGGCCACCCATACATCGCTGAGCACGCTGCTCACCTGTTCGTACACTCGCTGTATCACGGGCTTGCCGCCCAGTACGGCCAGCGGCTTGCCCGGGAAGCGTGTCGAGGCATAGCGCGCTGGGATGATGGCTATAAACTTGTTTTCCATATTCGTTCAATTGCTTTGCATGTAGGCTGCAAAGTTACACATTTTTGCCGAATAAGCTGAAAAAAAACAGGGAAACCTGTCTGTTTCCCATCAAAAAGCCGTGTTTCTGCAAAAATCCGCTATGGACAGACAAAAATCCGTGGACAAGGAACCGAAATCCGCTTTTAACGGATTGTTGCCTGAGCCCCTCCCTTTTGCTTCGCGCATGCAAATAATTCTTAATTCTTTGCCCCAAAACCTTAAAATCTTTGTCTGCCTGCATTTTTTTATGTATCTTTGGGGGGCAAAAAGCGAATCAAGATGAAAAAACGACAGATATATCTCACAATATGTTTCCTCTTTTTAGCTTGCCTGGCATCGGCACAGAGCATCACGCTCGGGTCGTGCACCACCCGTGACGGTGGCGACTACAACGGCGAGATGGCGCAGGGCAAGCCCAACGGAAAGGGGAAGACCACCTGGAAGAACGGCAACTGGTATGAGGGCGACTACGTGAAGGGCAAGCGCCAAGGCACGGGCACATACGTCTTTGCCGACGGCGAGCGCTACGAAGGACAGTGGCTCGACGACCACCAGCACGGACAGGGCACCTACTGGTTTCAGAACAACAACCGCTATGAGGGCCTGTGGTATAGCGATTACCAGCAGGGCCACGGTGTGATGTACTACTTCAACGGCGACGTCTACGATGGCAACTGGTATGCCGACAAACGGTCGGGCAAGGGAAAGTACACCTTTGCCGGCGGGGCCTACTATGATGGCGAGTGGAAGAACGACGAGAAGAACGGCAAGGGCTTTTACTACTGGAGCGACGGCGCCACCTACGACGGTGACTGGAAGGACAACAAACGCTCGGGCAAGGGCACCTTCAAGTATGCCACCGGCGACCTCTACGTGGGGCAGTGGCTGGACGACCTGCAGCACGGCAAGGGCATCTACCGCTTCGAGAACGGCGACATCTACGAGGGCGACTACGTGAAAGGACAGCGCACGGGCACGGGCATCATCAAATATGCCAATGGCGACCGCTACACCGGCCAGTTCCTCAATGGCGACAAGAGCGGGCAGGGCACCGTCATCTGGGCTGCCAGCGGCACTTCCTATCAGGGCCAGTGGCAGGGCGACAAGCCCAACGGCAAGGGCAAGCTGACCACGAAGCAGGGCGACGTGGTGGAGGGCCAGTTCAAGAACGGCCAGCCCGACGGCGAGTGCATCGGCCGCATGGCCGACGGCTCGAAGTTCAAGGCCTCCTTCAAGAACGGGCTGCGCAACGGTCCGGCCATTGAGGAGACCAAGGACGGCCAGCGCTTTGAAGGCAACTATGCCAACGGCCGACGCGACGGCCAGTTCGTGGAGAAAGACCGCAACGGCAGCGTCACGGCCCAGGGCACCTACGTGAACGGCATCCGTAAGAGCAATTGATGGAGACTCTACTTGAAAATAATCCCTAAACATTAATCTTCAAATATCAAAAGATTATGATAATCGACACGTTAGACAATCTGGCCAAGTATGTTGGCTTGAACCCACTGTTCAAGGAAGTGGTGGCATTCATCGAGAATAATAACCTCGCTGCCATGGAGCCAGGCAAGCACCCCATCAAGGATGGCGACCTCTTCGTGAATATCCAGGTGGCCAAGGGAAAGGCCCCTGACGAGGCCGTGCTGGAGACCCATCGCCGCATGATTGACATCCAGATTCCCATCAGTGGCCCCGAGACCTTCGGCTATACGCCGCTCTGCCGCCTGCCCGAGCTGGAGTATAACGACGAGAAGGACATCACGAAGTATCCCGACCTGATGGCCGAGAGCTTCGTGGACTGTCAGCCCGGCATGTTTGCTATCTTCTTCCCCCAGGATGGCCATGCTCCCTGCATCACCATGATGCCCGAAATCAAGAAAGCAATATTCAAAGTCAAATTTTGAATGGAGATTTGAAATTTGAGGCTTGAGATAGTCTCAGCCGCGAATCAAGGGTCTCGCTATATTAAGTATTATGGCAACAAAGAAAGCAACAACGAAAAAGGTGAAGGAGAAAACCTCAAGCCTCAAACCACAAACCCCAAATCACATCGGCCTCGTGCAGAACGACCCGTGGCTGGAACCCTTTGAGGAGGCCATCCGCGGTCGCCACGAGCATGCCGTGTGGAAGCTGAACCAGCTGACGCAGAACGGCAAGAAGAAGCTGAGCGACTTTGCCACGGGCCACCTCTACTACGGCCTGCACAAGCTGACGCGTGGCTGGGTGTTCCGGGAGTGGGCACCCAACGCCACCGACATCTACCTCATCGGCGACTTCAACGACTGGAAAGAGAATGAGAAATATCGCTGCAAGCGCATCGAAGGTACTGGCAACTGGGAGCTGAAGCTGAAGGAGAAAGACCTGCAGCACGGCCAGCTCTACAAGATGAAGGTGAAGTGGAACGGTGGCGAGGGCGAGCGCATTCCCGCCTGGTGCCGTCGGGTGGTGCAGGACGACCAGACGAAGATTTTCTCTGCTCAGGTGTGGAATCCTGTGGTGCCTTATGTGTGGAAGAAGGCCGGCTTCAAACCCAAGAAGAACCCGCTGCTCATCTACGAGTGCCATGTGGGCATGAGCCAGGACGCCGAGAAGGTGGGCACCTACAACGAGTTCCGCGAGAACATCCTGCCCCGTGTGGCGAAGGACGGCTACAACGCCATTCAGGTGATGGCCATTCAGGAACACCCCTACTATGGCTCGTTCGGCTATCACGTCTCTTCCTTCTTTGCTCCGAGCAGCCGCTTCGGTACCCCCGAGGAGCTGAAAGCCCTCATCGACGAGGCACACCGCCTGGGCATCTCGGTCATCATGGACATTGTACACTCTCATGCCGTGAAGAACGAGGTGGAGGGACTGGGCAACCTCTGTGGCGACCCCAACCAGTTCTTCTGCGCTGGCGACCGTCACGAGCATCCGGCCTGGGACTCGCTCTGCTTTGACTATGGCAATGATAGCGTGAAGCACTTCCTGCTCTCCAACTGCAAGTACTGGCTTGAGGAGTTCCACTTCGACGGCTTCCGCTTCGATGGCGTCACTTCCATGCTCTACTACAGCCACGGTCTGGGCGAGGCTTTCGGCGGCTATGGCGACTACTTCAACGGTCATGAGGATGACGAGGCCATCTGCTACCTCACGCTGGCCAACCTGCTCATCCACGAGGTGAACCCCGACGCCATCACCATTGCCGAGGAGGTGAGCGGCATGCCTGGACTGGCCGCCAAGTTCGAGGATGGCGGCTACGGCTTCGACTATCGCATGGCCATGAACATTCCCGACTACTGGATTAAGACTATCAAGGAGCAGCCCGACGAGAACTGGAAGCCCAGCTCGATATTCTGGGAGGTGAAGAACCGCCGCCCCGACGAGAAGACCATCTCCTACTGCGAGAGCCACGACCAGGCGCTGGTGGGCGACAAGACCATCATCTTCCGCCTTATCGATGCCGACATGTACTGGCATTTCGCCAAGAAAGACGTCAACGGCGTGGCCGAGCGAGGCATCGCCCTGCACAAGATGATTCGCCTCGTCACCTGTGCCGCTATTAATGGCGGTTACCTGAACTTCATGGGCAACGAGTTCGGGCATCCAGAGTGGATTGACTTCCCCCGCGAGGGCAACGGCTGGAGCTATAAGTACGCCCGCCGCCAGTGGAACCTGGTGGACAACAAAGACCTGTGCTATCACTGGCTGGGTGACTTCGACCAGGCCATGCTGAAGACCATCAAGAGTGTGCGCAACTTCCAGAACAAACCCGTGGTTGAGATATGGCACAACGACGGCGACCAGGTGCTCGCCTTCATGCGCGGCGACCTGCTCTTCGTGTTCAATTTCTCGCCCACGCAGTCGTTCACCGACTATGGCTTCCTCGTGCCCACGGGCAGCTACGACGTGGTGCTCAACACCGACTCGAAGGACTTCGGCGGCTTTGGCTTCGCCGACGACTCGCTGACCCACTTCACCAACTACGACCCGCTCTACGTGAAGGACCGTAAGGAGTGGCTCAAGCTCTACATTCCTGCCCGCTCGGCCGTGGTGCTGAAGAAGAACTAAGCCCTAAATAGGTAATGAGTGATTAGTAATGAGTAATGAAAGTTCCTGATGGGTTCCTAATTACTCATTACTTATTACTTTTTATAAATCATTCCAAGAGTAATCAAGAGTAATGCCAAGAAACGGCTCTCCTTTTAAGGCACAGAAATATCCGACCACCAGACTGGTGTGTGCCGTCATCTTCCTGGTCTTCACGTTTGCCTGGCTCTACTGGTTCCAGGCCGACATGCTCGCTGTAGCCCAGCACGGGCTCAGCGGAGGAAAGACCCACTACGACCGCACCGTTGGCGCCGTCATCAGCACCGCCGTGCTCTTCCTGCTGCAGCTCGTGGTCTATGCCGTCGTGCGCCTCTCGCGCCGCACCCATGCGCTAACCTATCTGCCCTCGTTCCTCCTGCTCGCCTTCGTCTCCAGCGTCAGCCACCCCTTCAGCTGGGGAGCCTGGCCGTGGGCGGCACCGCTGGTGCTGGTACTGTGGGGCGTTGCCGTGTGGGTGGCAAAGAAGGCCTATCCCTTCGAGAATGACACCCGTGAGCCCACTGGTCTCTTCTCCCAGCGCATGTGGGTCAACCTGCTGCAGCTTGTCGCCATGATGCTGGGCGTGGCAGCGGTGAGCAACACCAATGCCGTGGACCACTTCAAGGCCCATGCCGAGATTGCCCTGCGCGATGGCGATGCCGACGAGGCGCTTAGGGTGGGGGAGCGCTCGCTCGAGACCGACGAGAGCTTGACGATGCTCCGCCTGCTGGCCCTCGCCCAGAAAGGCCAGATGGCCGACCGCCTGTTTGAATACCCCGTTGCGGGCACCAGCGCCGACATGCTTCCTCTGCTGGGCAGCAAGGGCCAGCTGCAGCTGCTGGCCGACACCGTGGTGTGGGACTTCCTCGGCCAGCGCCCCGACACCATCGTGGCTCATGCCGACTCCCTCGGCCTCGGTCCCGTCTATGACCGTCGAATCACCGTCAGCCAGTATCTCGATGCCCTCGAGCGCCAGCACGACTCGCTCCTTGCGCCTGCCTACCGCGACTATCGGCTCATGGGCTATCTCATCGACCGCCAGCTTGACTCGTTCGCCAGCCGTCTGCCGCGCTACTACGCCCTTGCTCCTGATATGCTGCCCCGCCACTACCGCGAGGCCCTCGTGCTCTGGCAGCAAAGTGTCGACACATTATCAATATATAATGACAGCTCCATGCTGTGCCGCTGGCATGACTTTCTGCGCTACGACTCCCTTTATCCTCGTAAGACAGAAAGAAAAATACGTGCCGAGGAAGAGTTCCGCGGCACGTACTGGTACTACTATTATCAGTAATAGCACGTAGGCAAAAACTGCTACATGCTGTTACTCAATGACCACGAGGGCGTCATCTTCCATGACGCTCTCGCCAATTTTTACGCAGATGGCGGTCACCTTGCCGGCCTTCTCAGCCTGCAGGGCATTGGCCATCTTCATGGCTTCGAGCACGATGACGGTATCGCCAGCCTGCACCTCGTCGCCCACGGCCACCTTGATGTCGGTGATGACACCAGGCAGCGGAGCCTTCACGGCGTTGTTCTTGTTCACGGCAGCCTTGTTGGCAGCGGGAGCATCGTCGCTGGCGGCAGCGCTCTCGGCGGGCTTGCCCAGCACCGGCTTCTTCTTTTCCGGCTCAGCTGGCTTCTCCATCTCCACTTTGTATTCTTCACCGTTGACAGTGACGGTCACCAGGCAGTCTTCGATGTCGCCGATGGCTACCTCGTACTTATTGCCATTGATGGTATACTTGTATTCCTTCATCTCAAAACGTTTATTAGGGGTGAGCTGTCATTGTCTGGGCGTAACCGTTCCACTGTGTGGCGTGCTCGGCGATGGTGATGATGCCGGGCTCCACGTCGTGCACGTTGTTGCCTAAGTGCTCATGCAGTGCAAGGGCAATGGCAGCGTAGACTTCGTTTTTGTTCATTTTGTCTGAGGTTTGAGGTTTGAGATTTGAGATTTCTGAAGTCTTGCGGTCTATCTTCATCAACCTCAAACCTCAAATCTCAAATCTCAAAACTATTTTTACATCGGTATGTTACCATGCTTCTTGGCGGGCAGGGCGTCGCGCTTGGTGGCGAGCTGAGCCAGACCGCGGCAGATGCGGAAGCGCGTGTTGCGCGGCTCGATGACATCGTCGATGTAGCCGTACTTGGCAGCCTGATAGGGGTTGGCGAAAAGCTCGTTGTACTCGTCCTCCTTCTCAGCGATGAAGGCCTTCACGTCCTCGCCGGCCTCCTTCTTGGCCTTGGCTTCCTTAGCGTAGAGCACGGCGGCAGCACCCGAGGCGCCCATGACGGCAATCTCGGCTGAGGGCCATGCGTAGTTCAGGTCGGTGTGGAGCTGCTTCGAACCCATGACGATGTGCGAGCCGCCATACGACTTGCGCAGCGTGACCGTAATCTTGGGCACGGTAGCCTCGCCGTAGGCGTAGAGCAGCTGTGCACCGTGCAGGATGACGGCGTTGTACTCCTGACCTGTTCCGGGCAGGAATCCGGGCACGTCGACCAGCGACACGATGGGGATGTTGAAGGCGTCGCAGAAACGGACGAAGCGGGCACCCTTGCGCGAGGCGTTCACGTCGAGCACGCCAGCGTAGCACGAAGGCTGGTTGGCCACGATGCCCACGCTCTGGCCGTTGAAGCGGGCGAAGCCCACGATGATGTTCTTGGCAAACTTAGGTTGCACCTCGAAGAACTCACCGTTGTCGACCACCGAGCCGATGACCTTGTACATGTCGTAGGCCTCGTTGGGGTTCTCGGGGATAATCTCGTTCAGGGCATCCTCCATACGGTTGATGGGGTCGTCGCACTTCTTGCGCGGAGCCAGCTCCATGTTGTTCGAGGGGATGTAGCTCAGCAGCGTCTTCAGCATCTGGATGCCCTCCTCCTCGGTCTTGGCCGTGAAGTGGGTCACGCCGCTCTTCGTGGCGTGCACGCTGGCACCGCCCAGGTGCTCCTGGTCGATGTCCTCGCCCGTGACGGTCTTCACCACCTTCGGGCCGGTAAGGAACATGTAGCTGGTGTTCTCCATCATCAGCGTGAAGTCGGTCAGAGCCGGGCTGTAGACAGCACCGCCTGCGCAGGGGCCGAAGATGCCGCTAATCTGCGGGATGACACCCGAAGCGAGGATGTTGCGCTCGAAAATCTCGGCATAGCCAGCCAGGGCGTTGATGCCCTCTTGAATGCGTGCGCCACCCGAGTCGTTGATGCCGATGACGGGAGCACCCATCTTCATGGCCATGTCCATCACCTTGCAAATCTTCTGGCTCATGGTTTCAGAGAGCGAGCCTGCATGGACGGTGAAGTCCTGTGCGAACACGAAGACCAGACGGCCGTCGATGGTGCCGCTGCCGGCCACAACGCCATCGCCAGGGAACTGCTTCTTCTCCATGCCGAAGTTGTGGCAGCGGTGCTCCTTGAACATGTCGTATTCCTCGAACGAGCCCTCGTCGAGGAGCATGTCGATGCGCTCGCGTGCTGTATACTTCCCGCGCTCGTGCTGCTTCTGGATGGCCTTCTCGCCGCCGCCCAGACGGGCCTTCTCGCGGTTCTCAATCAGTTTCTTAATCTTGTCTAATTGCTTACTCATTTTCGTTATTTCGATAGATCGTTATCTCGTTATCTCGTTATAACGTTATGACGTGATGACGTTATGACGATTGATTTCTTAATTACTCAGCGGGATGCTCGCAAAGCTCGGTGAGCACGCCAGCCGTTGACTTCGGGTGCAGGAAGGCGATGTTCAGGCCCTCGGCGCCCTTGCGCGGAGCCTGGTCGATGAGGCGGACGCCCTTCTCGCTGACCTCGGCCAGGGCATTGGCCACACCGTCCTCGATGCAGAAGGCCACGTGGTGCACACCCTTGTTGCCCTTGTCAATCCACTTCTGAATGGTGCTCTCAGGGCTTGTCGGCTCGAGCAGCTCCAGCTTCACCTCGCCGCACTTCAGGAAGGCGGTCTTCACTTTCTGATCCTCCACAGTTTCCACTGCGTAACACTTCAGGCCGAGCACGTTCTCGAAGAACGGCAGGCTCTCTTCAATGCTCTGGACGGCAATGCCCAGGTGCTCAATGTGCGAAATTTTCATGATGTCTTAAAGTTTAAGCTTAAAATTTTGCTGCAAAGTTACTAATTATTTCCCGCCCTGCCAAACTTTTTACTGCTTTTATTTGTGAAACAAACCTAAAGAACGCCAAGGCAGCGATTCGCAAAAATCCTCCCATGTCGGGTTTTCCTCCGATGGCGTCGGTTTTTTGTCCGCTGTGGGCGGATTTTTGCTGACGGCCCCCTTTCATCGGTCATGCATGGATTTGTTCACAAGCCTTGCGGAAATTTTCTGGTTTAGGAAAAACTTTGTACCTTTGCAGAAAACTTTATGAAAACAAATAGCATGATGAACATACTGGAAGATTTCGTGGGAGTGGAAGACCTGTCGCAGAACATCATCAAGGTGGTAGGCGTGGGCGGTGGCGGCTGCAATGCCGTTAGGAATATGTATGAAGAGGGCATCGAGGGCGTGACGCTGGCCGTCTGCAACACCGACAGCCAGGCGCTGTCGAAGTCGCCGGTGCCCGTAAAGCTGCAGCTGGGCGAAGGCTTGGGCGCCGGTGCCAAGCCAGAGGTGGGCAAGCGCGAGGCCGAGACCAACATCGAGGACATCCGCCGCCTGCTCAGCGATGGCACCAAGATGGTGTTCGTCACGGCCGGCATGGGCGGTGGCACGGGCACTGGGGCAGCCCCCGTGGTGGCTGGCGTGGCGAAGGAGATGGGCATCCTCACCGTGGGCGTGGTGACCATTCCCTTCTACTTCGAGAAGAAGCGGAAAATCATCAAGGCGCTGAAGGGCGTCGAGGAGCTGCGAAAGAATGTCGATGCCCTGCTTATTATAAATAATGAGCGTCTGTGCGACGTCTATGCCGACTCCGAAATCTCCGTCAAGGAGGCTTTCATCAGGGCCGACAACATCCTGAAGGACGCCGTGAAGGGCATCTCGGAACTGATAACGGTGCACAGCGACGGCAGCATCAACCTCGACTTCCGCGACGTGGAGACCACCGTGCGCAACGGCGGCGGCGCCATCATGGCCATGGGGCGTGCCAGTGGCGAGAAACGCGTGGAGAAGGCCATCGTGAGTGCCCTCGACTCGCCCCTGCTCTATGGCAGTGACGTGGAGCGTGCCAAGCGCATCCTGTTCAACATCTACTCCAGCGAGAGCTGTCCCATCAGGGTAAGCGAGATGCAGGAAATCGACGAGTTCTTCGACCAGCTCGACCCCAACATCGAGGTCATCTGGGGCACGGCCACCGACGACTCGCTGGGCGAGGATGCCAAGGTCACCATCCTGGCTACGGGGCTGGAGGACGAGCTGAGCAGCATCGGCGTCAGCGAGGACAAGGGAAATGACGACGATGCCTACTACGAAGACCTGATTCCGAAGCTCTATAAGCCCATCAAGAAAGAGGTGGTGGGGCCAGCTCCCGACACCCCCTTCGAGGTGACACCGGCACCCGAGCCGGAACCCGCCGAGCCAGAGCCAACGCCGTCACCCCAGCCGGCGCCAGAACCCGAACCCGACCCCATGACAGAACCTGAGCCGACCCCCGCCCCAGCGCCCCACAAGCCTGTGGTGAAGCCCAGCATCATTGAGCGCTGGAAAACATGGCTGGGAGGACTGATGAACGCAGTGGAGGAATGACAATGGAGCACACACACGAACAGATGGCTGCTGAGCTGAAGACCCTGGTGGCACAGCTACAGGCGGCCGGAAGAACCGACCTGCTGCTGCAAGCCATCGGCGTGCCCATGCTGGAGCAGCTGAAGGTGGAGGCAGCGCGCAGAACGCTGAGCCGCCTGCACATCACCCGCGATTACCGCTTCCTGCTGGTCGACATGGGCAACCGCGAGGTGGAGTTGCAGCCCGTCCATAAGGCCGTCTACCTGCTCTTCCTGGCCCACCCCGAAGGCATAGAGTTCAAGCGGCTGGCCGACTATCGTGACGAGCTGACCGACTACTACATGAAGACAGCGCGGCTGATGGACAAGGACAAGATTGTGGAAAGCATCGACCACCTGGTGAACCCGCTCGACAACGCCATCCACGAGAAGTGCTCGCGCATCAAGAGCGTCTTCCTATCGCTCATGGACGAATACGCCGCCAGCTACTACATCATCAGCGGACATGCGTCGCAGCCCATGGCAGGTTCCAGCCGGGTCTGGTTCCGCCGTCTCAAGATCATCACCCTGCCGCGACAACTCGTCAGCTGTGATTGTTCCGCAAATCTGGGCAATTTCGGTTAGATTTACACATTTCTGAGTGTTCAAAATTTCTCCATTTTTCCTTCAGCGAAAAGTTCAAGATTCGGAAGCATTCTGGAGTGAAAAATGGGCGTTTTGGACCGTTGACTGGGGGTGATGAAAGGGAAGAAGAGCCTTCCCAATGTCGATTTTTGCACAAAAAGAGGTGCTTTGTGCAGCTTTTTTCGATTTTTTCAGCTCGTTTTTCTTATTTTTTGGCTCGTTTCGCTCAGTTTTAAGCACGCCAAATTTTCAAAAGTCAACGCCAAATTTTCAAAAGGCGTTGACTTTTGAAAACGAAAAAACGCTAAATTTTGGCAAAACGAGCATAAACACCAGATAATCAATCGTTTAGTAAAACCTCTCAAAATTCGCGTTTTTTCAGCCAAAAACTTTCTCGCGCGAAATTTTCGCGTATTTTCGAGGGTCGAGTGTTCAATATTTCCTCATTTTCGCCTCGTTTTTAACATCGTTTAGCAAATGGCCGGTGGGGTATAATTGTCCAGCTATAAGCTCGTGCGGTTGATTATGATGCTCGAAACCGAAATCGTCGGATAGCCCAAAAAACGTTAAATGTTATGGCGCTTTTGGTGCTTCGCAGAGAATAAATAGTAACTTTGCAGTAGAATAGTATGAACGATATAGTAATTTTAGAGGTATGCATTATTTAGTTTTTGCACTGGTTCCCGTTCTTGCTGTCTTCATCTCGCTCTATCTGGCAGAAAGGAAGAAAAACATCAGGCAGGTGGAGGAGAAGCCGCAGGAAGCAGTAGCCAGCAAAGAGGAAAAGACAGAGAAAGCGCCTGAGACGACCGACGAGAAGGAAGAAAGGGAAAAGCCCAACACCCGTGACTTCCTGTTGAAGATGCTCACGAAGATGGGGTGCAAATATGAGATTGGTGAAGAGAACGGGCGGATAGAGTTCAAGTGGCAGGGCGGCTTCTTCATTGCCGATGCTACCAACGACAGCCCTTTCATCACCGTCTGGTATTTGCAGTGGGACGAATATGAGCTTTACGACATCGACCAGCTTTCGCGCGTAAAGCGGGTCATCAACGACACCAACATCAACTATGATGTCATGGTGTTCTATTCCATCAACAAGGAGGGAAACAACTTCTATGTTCACAGCAAGAGCCACTTCCTGTTCATCAGGCAGATACCCGACGCCGAGTCCTATCTGATGGCCATGCTGGCTAATTTCTTCATGGTGAGGCGCTCGGTGGAGGTGGAACTTGACAAGCTCACCAACGCCGAGTCGTGAGCAGACACCACGACAATCAATTTACATTAAGTATGAACAACGAGCAAGGACAGCTTTCCCAAGGCGGAAGGCAATGGAAGGAAATCAGGAAGTTTGAGGAAATCCTCTTCGAAGAGTATAACGGCATAGCGAAGATTACCATCAACCGGCCACGCTATCGCAATGCCTTCACCCCCCGCACCACGCTGGAGCTGAGTCAGGCCTTCGCCGAGTGCCGCGAGCTGCAGCGCATCCGCGTGGTGCTGCTCACGGGAGCCATGAGCGAGGTGCCCGAAGGCCAGCGGCCCGAGGACGTGAAGCACGCCTTCTGTTCGGGTGGCGACATGCACGTGAAGGGACGTGGCGGCTATGTCGACGAGGCGGGCGTGCCCCGTCTGAGCGTGCTCGACGTGCAGATGCAGATTCGGCGTCTGCCAAAGCCTGTCATCGCCATGGTGAACGGCTATGCCATCGGGGGTGGCCATGTGCTCCACCTGGTGTGCGACCTGACTATCGCCTCAGAGAATGCCATCTTCGGGCAGACAGGACCGAAGGTGGGCTCCTTCGATGCAGGCTTCGGCAGCAGCTATCTGGCCCGCATCGTGGGACAGAAGAAAGCCCGTGAGATTTGGTTCCTCTGCCGTCAGTACTCAGCCCGCGAGGCCGAGCAGATGGGCATGGTGAACAAGGTGGTGCCCCTGGCGCAGCTCGAGGATGAGTGCGTCAGCTGGGCGGAGACCATGATGGAGCGCTCGCCGATGGCCCTGCGCATGATCAAGGCCGGACTGAACGCCGAGCTCGACGGACAGGCAGGCATCCAGCAGCTGGCGGGCGATGCCACCATGCTCTACTATTTCCTTGACGAGGCGCAGGAGGGTGGAAAGGCCTTCATCGAAAAGCGTAAGCCGAACTTCGACCAGTATCCGCAGATTCCCTGACAGATGGGCCTTAATAGATTAATGCTAAAGATTTCCATACAGGAGCGTGTGCTCCATTTCAAGCAGCCCGCCGGCACTTCTCGCGGCGTTTATACCACGCGCAAAAGCTGGTTTGTGGAGCTGACCGACGGCGAGCGTTCGGGCATCGGCGAATGTGCCCCGCTGCCCGACCTGAGCTGCGATGCCATTCCTAACTATTCTGAGGTGCTTCGCCATTTCTGTGACCAGTTGGAACAGACGGGCGAGCTCGACTACGAGGCGCTGCGCCCTTATCCCTCCATGCTCTTTGGCCTGGAGACGGCCCTCCGCTCCTTTGCTGCTTACCCCTCGCTGCTCTTCGACACCCCGTTCAGCCGTGGCGAGGAGGGCATCCCCATCAACGGACTGGTGTGGATGGGCAGCTACGAGGAGATGCTGCAGCGCATGGAGCAGAAGCTGGAGCAAGGCTTCCGCTGCGTGAAGCTGAAGATTGGGGCCATCGACTTTGAGAAGGAGCTGGACCTGCTGCGGCGGATACGTGAGCGCTTCGGCCCTCGTGAGGTGGAGCTGCGCGTCGATGCCAATGGTGCCTTTGGTGGCCTTGCGGCCTCACCCAGTGGCGTTGACGACGCGCTGTACAAGCTGGAGCTGCTGTCGCAGTATGCCCTGCACTCCATCGAACAGCCTATCCGCGCCGGACAGTGGGCCAACATGGCCGAGCTGTGCCGCGACGCTCCACTGCCTATCGCCCTCGACGAAGAGCTCATCGGCGTGAACGACCCGGAGGCGAAACGCCAGCTGCTGCACATCATCAAGCCGGCCTACATCGTGCTGAAGCCCTCGCTGCATGGAGGCATGGCCGGTTGCCGTGAGTGGATTCGTCTGGCACGCGAGGAGGGCATCGGCTCGTGGATGACCAGTGCCTTGGAGAGCAATATGGGGCTGAACGCCATTGCGCAGTTCTGCAGCGACGTCTACGGGCCGGGCATCACCATGCCGCAGGGCCTTGGCACGGGGCTGCTGTTCACCGACAACATCCCTATGCCGCTGGAGATTCGGGGAAACGCACTCTGGAGGGTTCAATGAGCATCGATGAGTTCCTGGAGGAGTGGAATAACTCCTCGCCCTACGTCCATGTGCAGACCAGCGGCTCCACCGGACAGCCGAAGCCAATGTTGGCCGAGAAACGGCGCATGCAGGCTTCGGCACGTGTCACTTGTCGGTTTCTGGGTCTGCAGGCGGGCGACAGGGCGCTGCTCTGTCTGCCCTTGGACTATATCGCAGGAAAGATGATGGTGGTCAGGGCACTGACGTGCAACCTCAGACTGACATCTGTTGAACCTTCGGGCCATCCTCTTGCTTCCTCCCTTCCATCCCTCGACTTTGCGGCGATGGTGCCTTTGCAGGTGTGGAACTCGCTGCAGACGGAAGAAGAGTGCCAGCGGCTGAAGGCCATCCGCCACCTGATTATCGGCGGTGGGGCCATCGACGAGTCGTTGGCGGATGCGCTGAAGGATTTCCCCCATGCCGTGTGGAGCACCTACGGCATGACCGAGACACTGTCGCACATCGCCCTGCGCCGCCTCAGTGGCCCCGATGCCTCCGACTGGTACATCCCTTTCGAGGGCGTTGACCTCTCGCTGAACGACGATGGCTGTCTGGTGATTGATGCCCCGCAGGTGTGTGCCGAAAGACTGGTGACCAACGACATGGCCGAGCTGCGCCTGCCACAGCCACTGGATGGGGTGGGGGCTAGGCCCCGCTTCCGCATCCTCGGGCGGCGCGACAATGTGGTCTGCTCTGGCGGCATCAAAATACAGATAGAAGAGGTGGAACGGCTGCTGCGTCCTCATCTTGAGGCCCCGTTCTGCATCACGAAACGGCATAACGAACGACTCGGCGAAGCCCTGGTGTTGCTCACCGAGTCATCGCAGACAGAAAACATAGAACAGATTTGCCTGCGAGTGCTTCCCCGTTTGTGGAAGCCCCGCAGCTATATCACCGTCAGCCACATTCCCATGACTGCAACGGGCAAGATTGCACGACGCGAAGCTGAACGGTTAGCCTCGGTTCTCCATTCATAACCGTGTCGAACCGTGGCTATTTCAATTCCCCCGTTTATAACCGTGTCGAACCGTGGCTAATTCTCGAACCGCTTCCCCCAGTAGCTCACCATGCGCTGATAGAGCTTTTCCTCGGCAGGATTATGCTGTCCGTGCCAGAAACGCTGCTGCTGCAACGCGTCGGGCAGGTATTGCTGTTGCGTGAAGTGCCCTGGGAAATCGTGCGGATATTGGTAGCCGTCGCTGTAGCCCAGCTGCTTCATCAGCTGAGTGGGCGCATTGCGCAAGTGCAGCGGCACGGGCAGGTTACCCGTCTGCCTGACGGTGGCCAGCGCCTCGTCGATGCCCAGGTAGGCCGAGTTGCTCTTCGGCGATGTCGCCAGATAGACGCAGGCCTCGGCCAGTGCGATGCGTGCCTCGGGCCATCCTATCTTCATCACCGTGTCGAAGGCCGCGTTGGCCAGCAGCAGCGCGTTCGGGTTGGCCAGTCCGATGTCCTCAGAGGCCGAGATGACCATGCGGCGGGCGATGAACTGCGGGTCCTCGCCACCCTCGATCATGCGGGCCATCCAGTAGAGGGCTGCGTCGGGGTCGCTGCCGCGGATGCTCTTGATGAATGCCGAGATGATGTCGTAGTGCATCTCGCCGTCCTTGTCGTAGGCCAGCGGGTTCTGCTGCAGACGGGCCACGACGATGTCGTCGCTCACCGTGACGGGACCATCGGGGGCCGCCTCCACCACCAATTCCAGGATGTTCAGCAGCTTGCGGGCATCGCCGCCACTATAGCGCAGCAGGGCGTCGGTCTCCTTCAGCTCAATCTGTCGCTCCTTCAGGATGATGTCGGTAGTGACGGCGCGATGCAGCAGCTGCAGCAGGTCGTCCTTCTCTAACGACTTCAGCACGTAGACCTGGCAGCGCGAGAGTAGTGGCCGTATCACCTCGAACGAGGGGTTCTCCGTGGTGGCACCGATGAGGGTGACGATGCCCCGTTCCACGGCACCCAGCAGCGAGTCCTGCTGCGACTTCGAGAAGCGGTGAATCTCGTCGATAAACAGGATGGGCGACGCCTCGTTGAAGAAGCGGCCCTTCTGTGCCTTCTCGATGACATCGCGCACGTCCTTCACGCCGCTGGTGACCGCAGAGAGCGTGTAGAAAGGCGTGTCGAGTTTGTGCGCGATAATCTGCGCCAGCGTGGTCTTTCCCACTCCCGGCGGTCCCCAGAGGATGAACGACGAAATGCGCCCCGAGTCAATCATCCGTCGGAGCACGGCCCCCTCACCCACCAGGTGCCGCTGCCCAATGTACTCATCGAGCGTGCGGGGGCGTAATCTTTCTGCTAATGGCTGTGACATAGTTTCAAAGGGCAAAGTTACACTATTTTGATAAATAAACAAAAAAATAATTGATAAAAAACTTGTAAATAAGAAATAAAGTGCTTATTTTTGCAGCCATAAACAAACAACGAAGAGCATATCTATGGAGCAAAAGACTGAAAAGAAAGCACTTACACTGAAAACGCTGACCAAGAGCAGCGTCTGGGACATTCAGGAGAACGACATTTTCCGCCTTTGGGAGAGCGCAGAGAAAGACGCGGAGGTGAAAGAGAACGTGCGCCACTATATCGACATCATCCGTTCGGCTTTCATGGTTGAGGAGGTGAACACCGACTCAAAGATAATGAAGCAGAAATTTGAGAAGCAGGGCTACAAGGTGGGCAGCGTGAAACTCGACGAGGAGCAGAAGGTGACCTGGGCCATCAAGAAGCGCCCCATCAGCCGCGTCACCGACCTCACCTACGAGAACATCCGCCACATCTCGGCTGCCAAGCTCGTCGAGGTGCTCGACCGCAACTTCGGTGGTGGCTGGGACTCGCTGTCGCAGAGCATCAAGGACATCATCGAGAGTGGCTTTGACATCTCCACGACCACGCTGCCCAAGGACCGTCTGCACAAGAAGGGCGGACTCTACGAGAAGAAGGTGGCCGACGGCTTCGACGTGCTCGAGGTGGCCAAAGGCACATGGGTGGAGGCCATCTTTGCCAAGGTGAAGCCCGAGGCCGAGAAACCGCGCATGAAGTTCAACTCCTTCAGCGACGACGAAGAGAACGAGGACGAGGATGTTGAGATTGAGGACACCTTCAACAAGCCCGACGATGACGACGTGGAGATTGGCGAGCCCAACGATGAGGACCTGAACGAGGAAAACTACTCGACGATGATGGACCTGGGAGCCGGCGACCCCGACGAGGAGGCCGAAGAGCTGTCGGACTACGTAGACGAGTAGCAGCCGCTGTCGCCTTTTGCATAAAGGGCGACCTCTCTTTCCTGCCGCACGGCGAAACACGCAACAGCGGTGCCGTCTTTTGCACTGATGATATTGATGGTCAGGCAAAAGACGGCACCGCTTTTTTGTCATCTAAGCCCTCGGTGCCTAAACGTCATCGACCTTGAACGCAGAGACGTGGTTCGCGGCAAAAAGAAAACAGGGAACCGATTCTCACGAACGGGTTCCCCTTGAAAAAACTTTGGAAAATGATAAATATAGATTAAAATTACTAGTTATCGAGTGCAAAGGTACGAAAAAATCTGCTATTTACAAAATAATCCTACACTTTTTATCTTAAAAATGTTGAAAAACCTTATACTTTAGTCAATTCTTCGTAAATTCGCTGCACTGGCAGGCCCATTACGTTGAAGTAGCTGCCGCGAAGCCCTGTCACGCCCACGTAGCCTATCCATTCCTGGATGCCGTAGGCCCCGGCCTTGTCGTAGGGACGGTAGTGCTCGATGTAGTAGTCCACCTCTTCCTGGCTCAGCCGCTTGAAGGTGACGTCGGTGCTCACCGAGAAAGCCCGCTGCGCCTTGCCGGTGGTCAGGCAGACGCCCGTGATGACCTGGTGAGTGCGGTTGCTCAGCTTCATCAGCATGCGGTGGGCGTCGGCGGCATCGTGGGGCTTGCCCATCACCTCGCCGTCGGCCACCACGATGGTGTCGGCGGTGATGACTAGCTCGTCTTCATTCATGGTGCGGCGGTAGGCGTCAGCCTTCTCCCGGGCGATGTATTCGGCAATCTGTTCCACGGGTAGTTCCTCGGGGTAGCTCTCTGCTATGTCGGGCAGCACGCGCACCTCGAAGTGCAGCCCCAGACCCGCCAGCAGCTCGCGGCGTCGCGGCGAGTTGCTGGCCAGGATGATGTGATAATCTTTCAGGTTCTCAAACATGGTTTCACTTGTTTTTCTTTGCTGCGACAGCGTCGCAGCACACTCAACGGCGAAAGACCGGGCCGCTTCAGACCAAAAGCCAGGCGCTACCGACCGAAGGCCCGGCAGTTACCAGCCGAAGGCCGTGGCGTTCATCTGCCAGAGCCCCTTGGCTCGGAGCGTCTGCTCGATGACGTCGCGTGCACAGCCCTGGCCACCACGACGGTCGCTCACGTAGATGCTGCACTCCTTAATCTCCGTGCAGGCATCCTTCGGGCATACGGGGCACCCCACGCGGCGCATCACCTCCAGGTCGGGCACGTCGTCGCCCATGTACATCACCTCGTCGTCCTTCAGGCCGTATTTCTGCATGAACTCCTCGTAGGTCTTTATCTTCACCGAGCAGCCAATGAATACGTCGGTCAGGCCAAGTCCTTCGTAGCGCACGCGCACCGACGGCACGTTGGCGCCCGTGATGATGGCGATGTGCAGGCCCAGCTTCACGGCCAGCTGCAGGGCATAGCCGTCCTTGATGTTCACCGTGCGCATCGGCAGGCCGTCGGGGGCCATGGGGATGGTCTCGCACGAGAGCACGCCGTCGACATCGAAGATGATGGCGCGTATTTTTTGCAGGTCGTAGTTAATCATGATTCTTTCTGTGGGGAAATGGTTGTGGCTGTCTGCGCATGCTGGTGGATGCTGCGGCTCATCAGCGTGTAGACTTCCTGCATGAGCGGGTTGCCGGCCAGCAGCTGCCGCTGGGCCTCGATGACGTTCTCGTCGTAGCGCACGGCAGGGCCTGTCTGTGCATCGCGTGGGTGCATGGTGCTGGCCTTCTGCGCCGTCTCCTCAATGAGGGGGAGCATCGCGCTGAAGTCCATGCCGTGCTGCTCCAGGATGTCGGCAGCCAGCGTGTAGCAGTGGTTGGCGAAGTTGCAGGCAAAGACGGCTGCCAGATGCAGGTAGCGTCGCTCCTCGCTGGACAGCTCGCTCACGCTGCTGCTCACCGTCGAGGCTATCGCCCTGGCCAGGCTGAGCGTCGGCTCGTCGCTGCCTTCAATAAATAAATGTACGCGCGAGAAGTCTACGTCGCGCTCCTTCGAGAAGGTCTGCATGGGATAGATGACGCCGTGTTGGGGCACCTCGCCGAAGACCGACATGGGCACCGAGCCCGCCGTGTGGAAGAAGGCGCACTGCTGGCGCCCCGCCGTCAGCTGGGGGATGATGCCGGCCAGTGCCGAGTCCTTGATGGCCACGATGAAGGCATCGGCCCGGTGGGGTAGGGCGTCGATGCTGTCGCAGGGCTTGCCGCCTACCATGCGGCACAGCGCCTCGGCCGAGGCCATCGTGCGGCTATACACCGCCACGATGTGCTCGCCTTTCCGATGCAGCGCCTTCGCCAACTGTGTCGCCAGCCGTCCTGCTCCTACGAAGACGATGTCCATAGCTTCGTTCAAAACTTGTTGATGTGCACGTTCTCCCACTTCAGCTTGTCCTCGTTCTGCGGCTTGCGCTCGTCGGCCTTGTGTCCGATGGCAACGACGCAGAGCACGCAGTAGTTCTCGGGGATGTCGAGCACACCGCGAATCACCGTGTCGGCGCTGGTGCCGTCGGTCAGGCCGCGTCCGCGCATCTGCACCCAGCAGCTGCCCAGACCCAGTTCCTCGGCCTGATACTGCATGGAGATGGCAGCTATCGAGCCATCCTCCACCCAGCAGTCGTTCTGCACGGGGTCGCCCAGCACGACGATGGCCAGCGGGGCGCCCTTGATGAACTGTCCGCCCAGGTCCTTCGCGTCGGAGAGCTTCTCCAGGTCCATCTTGTCATCGACCACCACGAACTGCCAGGCCCGCTGTCCCTTGCTGGTGGGAGCCATGAGGGCTGCCCTCAATATCAGTTTCACGTCTTCCGCGTCAATCTCCTCGTCGGTGAATTTGCGGTGAGAGCGGCGCAGCTGCGCCAAGTCCTTGAAGTTTGTCATAGTGTATTCCTGTTGATGTATTTTTGTGCAAAGGTACGAATTAGCGGGCGAAAAGCAAAGGAAAATGCCATTTTTTTTCTTGGTAATGATATAGCAGTTGACCTATTTGTGCGTACAAAGAAAAGCCAGGCAGTTCGAAAGGCCTCTCGGCGCACCCGGATTTTTCCGTGGCAACCCACACAGCCCATGCATGACCGCATAAACTGAGAGGTAGCCCCGTCATCCATAAATCTTGCAGACTCTGTA
>CACYME010000043.1 GCA_902775475.1 uncultured Prevotellaceae bacterium | reverse complement strand
TACAGAGTCTGCAAGATTTATGGATGACGGGGCTACCTCTCAGTTTATGCGGTCATGCATGGGCTGTGTGGGTTGCCACGGAAAAATCCGGGTGCGCCACGTGGTCGCTCAATGGCAACAACGTGGATGTGGAAGGCACGAAAGACCCCTCATCGCGCCCTAGCAACTAGCTGTGGGACGACGAGGAGGAAGATTAGTGGATGAATGAACCGCAGAAAGAGACCTGCCCCAAGGCAAATAGCGTTGGGGCAGGTCTCTTGTCTTACTCTGTTTTGGGGGAATTCTCTTCCAGATACTGCTTCAGGTAGCGGGGTGTGAAGCCAAGAGGGCTCTGGGCCACTTCCTGGGGCGTGCCGGTGCTGAGGATGGTGCCACCGCGGCGTCCTCCCTCGGGGCCCATGTCGATGATGTGGTCTGCCTGACAGATGACGTCGAGATTGTGCTCGATGACGATGACGGTGTTGCCGCGGTCGACGAGGCGGCGCAGCACCTGCATGAGGATGCGGATGTCCTCGAAGTGCAGGCCGGTGGTGGGCTCGTCGAGGATGTAGAGCGTGCGCCCGGTGTCCTTCTTCGACAGCTCCGTGGCCAGTTTCACGCGCTGGCTCTCGCCACCGGAGAGGGTGGTGGAGGGCTGGCCGAGCTTGATGTAGCCGAGGCCGACGTCCTGGATGGTCTTGATCTTGCGGAGAATCTCCGGCACGTTCTCGAAGAACTCCACGGCCTGGTTGATGGTCATGTCGAGCACGTCGGCGATGGACTTGCCCTTGTAGCGCACTTCAAGCGTCTCGCGGTTGTAGCGCTTGCCGTGGCACTCCTCGCAGGGCACCTGGATGTTGGGCAGGAAGTTCATCTCAATGGTCTTGTAGCCGTTGCCGCCGCAGGTCTCGCAGCGTCCCCCCTTCACGTTGAACGAGAAACGCCCGGCCTTGTAGCCGCGAATCTTGGCCTCTGGCAGCCCGACGAAGAGCGTGCGGATGTCGGCGAAGACACCTGTATAGGTGGCTGGGTTCGAGCGCGGTGTGCGTCCGATGGGGCTCTGGTCAACACTTACCACCTTGTCAATCAGGTCAAGCCCTTCAATCGAGTCGTAGGGCATGGGTCGGCGCAGCGAGCGATAGAAATGCTGTGAGAGTATGGGCTGCAGGGTCTCGTTGATGAGCGTTGACTTTCCGCTTCCGCTGACGCCGGTGACCACGATGAGCTTGCCGAGGGGGAACGTGGCATCGATGTGGCGCAGGTTGTTGCCGGAGGCGCCATGGATGACGATGCTTGGGGTACCGTTGGGGTGGGGGGCTTTGTTTGTTGCGACTGAGTCGCAACATACTGAGCCATTGAGGTACTGGGCGGTGAGCGTGCTGGTCTTCAGCATTTCGGCGGGCGTTCCCTGGAACACCACCTCGCCGCCTTTGCGCCCAGCGCGGGGGCCAATGTCAACGATGTAGTCGGCAGCCAGCATCATGTCCTTGTCGTGCTCCACGACGATGACGGTGTTGCCCAGGTCGCGCAGTTCCTTCAGTGAGCGGATGAGCCGTTCGTTGTCGCGCTGGTGGAGTCCGATGCTGGGCTCGTCGAGGATATAGAGCACGTTCACCAGCTGCGAGCCTATCTGCGTGGCGAGGCGGATGCGCTGGCTCTCGCCGCCGGAGAGCGATGCCGACTGGCGGTTGAGCGACAGATAGTCGAGGCCAACATCGAGCAGGAAGTCGAGGCGGGTGCGTATCTCTTTAAGAATTTCGGTGGCTATCTGCCGTTGCTGAGGGTCGAGGTGTTCTTCCACCTGGTCGAGCCACTGGCGTAGCTCGCTGATGTCCATGTCTGCCAGCTCGGCGATGTTCTTATCCCAGATTTTGTAACTCAGAGCCTCGCGGTTCAGCCGCTGGCCGTGGCATTCGGGGCATTCGCATTCGGCCAGGAACTGGTCGGCCCATTTCTGGCCTGTCGTGGTCTCGTCGCCCTCCATCACATCGCGCAGATACTTGATGATGCCGTTGAAGGTGACGAAGTAGTCGCTTGAGGTGTGTACCACGTCCTTGTCGATGCGGACATCCTCGAGCGAGCCGTAGAGGATTTCGGCCATGGCCTCTTCGGGCAGTTCCTCGATGGGCGTCTTCAGCGTGCATTCGTATTTGCGCAAAAGCGCATCTATCTGCCAGAAGATGAGTTGGTTCTTGTATTTTCCTAAAGGGATGATTCCGCCATCGTAGATGCTCTGCCGACGGTTGGGAATCACCTTCTGCAGGTCGATTTCGTTGATGATGCCCAGACCCTTACAGCGTGGACAGGCACCTTGAGGTGAATTGAACGAGAAATTGTTGGGGGCAGGGTCGCTGTAGCTGATGCCGCTGGTGGGGCACATCAGCCTGCGCGAGAAGTGCTTCACGGCCCCTGTGTCTTGGTCGAGGATCATGATGAGGCCGTCGCCCTGCTTCATGGCCAGGCTTACCGATTTCTTTAGGCGCTCATCGGCATGTTGTGGGGTAGGGTCGCCTGATTCTGGACTCTTCACCCTGAACTTGTCGATGACAACCTCGATGTCGTGGTTCTTATAGCGGTCTACCTTCATGCCGCGGGAAATCTCCGTGATTTCGCCATCAACGCGCATGGTGAGATAGCCCTTTCGGCGCATTTGCTCGAAGAGCTCGCGGTAGTGGCCCTTGCGTGAACGTACCAGCGGGGCGAGGATGAAGATTTTGTGGTCGGCATAGTCGTGCTGAATCATGTCGATGACCTTCTCCTCGGTGTATTTCACCATCGGCTCACCAGTCATGTAGCTGTAGGCCTTGCCGGCACGTGCAAAGAGCAGGCGCATGTAGTCGTAGACTTCGGTGGTGGTGCCTACTGTAGAGCGGGGATTCTTGTTGGTGGTCTTCTGCTCAATGCTGATGACGGGCGAGAGCCCGCTGATTTTGTCAACGTCAGGGCGCTCCATGCCTCCGAGGAAGTTGCGGGCGTAGGCCGAGAAGGTCTCAATGTAGCGGCGTTGCCCTTCGGCGAAAATGGTGTCGAAGGCCAGCGACGACTTGCCCGAGCCGCTCAGGCCGGTGATGACAGTGAGTGACTGGCGGGGAATGTCGACGTCGATGTTTTTCAGGTTATGTACGCGAGCGCCGATGACGCTAATCAGACCTTTGTCGTTCTTATTGATTTCCACTCGATCTGCCTCCTTCTGAGTAACCTTTGATTACGTTAATGTCTTGCCGAATGTTATATTCCTTTCCGTCGGCACCCTTTGCTGATACCAGCAGGAAGTAGACGCCGTCTTTCACGTAGTGGCCGTTGTGCTTGCCGTCCCATTTGCCTGCGGGGTCGAACCACTCGTAGATTTTCTGACCCCATCGGTTGAGGATGATGGCGTGGAATTTCACAATACTCTTCCATCCCTCTTTGGGCTTTAGGTCGTCGTTTCTGCCGTCCCCATTGGGCGAGATGGCGTTGGGGAATTCCAGCCTGCTCTCAGCAATGGATATGCTGATGGCTGTCGAGTCGATGTAGTCGCCGCCCTGTTCCAAGCGGGTCAGCGCCACAACGTTGTATGTTCCCGATTCCAGAAAGGTGTATTGCGTGTCCTCTTCATATCGCACAAACAGTTCATGCTGTCCACCACTTTTCTCCTCCTTTCTGAAGTGCCACTCGTAGGAGGGCGAGTAGCCTTCCATGTCGGTGGGGTTGGCTTTGAAGATGACGTCGAGCGGAGCCTGGCCATCTTTAATCTCGGTCGTCTCCGTCTCAAACCCTAAACTGTCGGTGACGTAGGCACGCGGTCTGACCTGCTGCCCCCATGCTGTGAGCGACCAAAATGCGGCCGCGAAAAGCAGAAATAGCGTTCTCTTATTCATTTTCTTGCCTTTTAGAGTGCAAAGATACGAAATAATTCATAATTCATCATTCGCAATTCACAATTTTTTCGTACTTTTGTCGGCGAAAACAGAAAAAAGAAGGATTATGAAGCGTTTATTCAGATATTTTTTAGTCTTTGCACTGCTTGTTTGCGGTGCTGTAGCCGTTTTTGCCCAGTCGGTGAAGACCCACAAGGTGAAGAAGGGCGAGACCATCTACGGCATAGCCCATTCCAATGGCCTCACCGAGGCTGAGTTGCGCAAGGCCAACCCCGGCATGGAGCGCGACGACTATGTGTTGAAGAAGGGGGATAAAATCATTATACCCGTTGCCTCGGCGTCGGCAACAGTCACGCAGCCCCTAAGGGCTGACGATGTACGTAACCGTACCATTCGCATGGGGGTCATGCTTCCTCTGCACGATATCAATGGCGACGGCCGTCGGATGGTAGAGTACTATCGTGGCCTGCTCATGGCCTGCGACAGCCTGCGCCACGAGGGTATCTCCGTTGATGTCTTTGCCTGGAACACGCCTGACGACGGCAATATATCGCAGGTGCTGGCAAAGCCCGAGGCTGCCCAGTGCGACGTCATCTTCGGCCCGCTCTATTCCAAGCAGATGGAAGCCCTTTCTGCCTTCTGCCAGCAGCACGGCATCATGCTTGTCATTCCCTTCTCCATCACCGCACCTCAGCTGGCCACCAACTCCCACATTTTCCAGGTCTATCAGGCTCCTGATGGGCTTAATGCCACCACCAGCCGCCGCTTTGCCGAGTGGTTCCAGGGTGCTCATCCTGTCATCGTTGACTGCGACGACCCCAACAGTACCAAGGGCGCATTCACGACGGCCTTGCGGCAGCAGCTGGAGTCGCGCAGCATCGGCTACAATCTCACCAGCCTGAAGTCGGCCAATGCCTCGTTTGCCAGTGCCTTCAGCACCATGCGCCCGAATGTCGTGGTGCTCAACTCGGCCAGGCAGGACGACATGAAGGTGCTCTTCGTCAAGCTGAAGGACCTTCTTGAGGCTCAGCCCGATGTCAAAGTGTCGGTCTTCGGTTATACCGAGTGGCTGTCCATGGGCGATGCCAACGTTGCCAATTTCCATAAATACGACACCTTTATCCCCTCGCCGTTCTATGCCGGTATGTCGCCCATCCTTTTCAAGAACCTTGCAGCTAAGTACCGTGCCAACTTCCACCGCGAGATGATTTCCTTTGTTCCCCCACTTGCTGCCACGGGCTTCGACCACGCCTTGTTCTTCCTCCGAGGGCTTCACAAGTATGGGGCCACCTTCGATGGTGCTGCCGGGCGTTTCGGCTATCAGCCCATTCAGACTCCCCTGAAGTTTGAGCATCTGCAGGGAGGCGGCTATCAGAACCGTGCTTATATGTTTGTACATTATAAGAAAGATGGACAGATTGAGACGGTCAACTATTAAGATGATGCGAGTGATGGCCTTGTTCATTGCCTATCACTTGTCGTTTGTCACTTCCTCCGCCCAAGTGGGCGAGCACCGCAGCGAACTGGCCGTCGGCGTTAACGGTGGCTATGCCCTCAGCAGCGTGGGTTTCGTGCCTAAGGTGCCTCAGGGACAGCACGGAGGAATTACCGGTGGACTCTCTGTTCGCTATACATCCGAAAAATATTTCAACAGCATCTGTGCCATCGTGGCAGAGCTGAACTATGCCCAGATAGGCTGGAAGGAAAGCATCCTCACCCCTGATGACGAGCCTGTCATCAATCGCACAACGGGTCTCCAGGAAGAGTACCAGCGCGACATGTCTTACCTCCAGTTGCCCGTCTTTGCACGGCTGGGGTGGGGGCGTGAGCGCCGTGGCTTCCAGTTCTTCTTCCAAGTGGGGCCGCAGTTTGGAACGTTCCTCAGCGAGAGCACAAAGATGAATTTCGACTGGAAAGACCGCACGCCCGTCTATTCTGATGGTACTGGGCGTACCTCAAGCGTCGTGGCACAGGACACGATGGCCGTAGAGCACAGGATAGACTATGGCATTGCAGGCGGACTGGGGCTGGAATTCTCCCATCCCCGACTGGGCCATTTCCTTCTGGAAGGCCGCTACTACTATGGTCTGGGCGATATCTATGGCAATTCAAAACGCGACTACTTCGGTCGTTCCAACTTCTCAAACATCGTGGTCAAGCTAACCTATCTCTTTGACATTCGGAAAACCAAAAACTCTAAAATTAAATAACTATGTTTGAAGGACAACCAAAAGGACTTTTTGCGTTGGCACTGGCCAACACTGGCGAGCGATTCGGTTACTACACCATGCTTGCCGTATTTGCATTGTTTTTGAGAGCCAACTATGGACTGTCGGCTGGTATGGCAGGCACTATCTATAGCTCGTTCCTCATGTTCGTCTATTTCTTCCCCCTGTTCGGAGGTATGTTGGCCGACAAGTTCGGCTTTGGCCGCATGGTCACCACTGGCATCATCATCATGTTTGCCGGCTATCTGCTGCTGTCGGTTCCCCTCGGTGGCGACACCACGGCGCTCATAGTGATGCTGCTTGCCCTGCTGCTCATCGGCTTTGGCACAGGCTTGTTCAAGGGCAACCTACAGGTGATGGTGGGCGACCTTTACAACGACCCGAAATATGCCGACAAGCGCGACTCTGGCTTCTCCATTTTCTATATGGCCATCAACATCGGTGCCCTTTTTGCACCCACTGCTGCCATCAAGATTAAGGAATGGGCCGAGACATCGCTGGGCTATTCTTCCAACGATGCCTACCACTTCTCTTTTGCTGTGGCGTGTGCTTCGCTGGTGCTCTCCATAGCCATCTACTATCTCTTTCGCTCCACTTTCCGTCATACTGAGGGCGGAAAGAAGAAAGCTGGCAAGGCCCAGGCTGTGGCCAGCAATGAGCCGGAGCTGACAAAGGAGGAGACGAAGCAGCGCATCGTGGCTCTCTGCCTTGTCTTTGCTGTGGTCATCTTCTTCTGGATGGCCTTCCATCAGAACGGCCTTTCCCTGACCTACTTTGCCGATGAGTTCACCAATCACACTGTGAGCGGTGTCCAGAGCATGGCATTTGACGTGTGGAACCTGGTGCTCATCATCTTCATTGTCTATGCAGGCTTTGCCCTTTTCCAGAGCAAGACTTCTAAAGGCCGTGGCATAGCCGCAGCCATCATTGTGGCTGCGGTGGCCATTCTGGTGTGGAAGTACAATCAGCTGCAGGGCGAGCTGGGCATCACCGCTCCCATCTTCCAGCAGTTCAATCCTTTCTATGTGGTGGCATTGACACCTGTTTCTATGGCCATCTTCGGCACGTTGGCAGCCAAGGGTAAGGAGCCGTCGGCACCGCGCAAGATTGCCTATGGCATGATTGTGGCTGCTGCTGCCTACGCCCTCATGGCCTTCTTCTCCTTCGGCCTACCCATGCCGCAGACGGAACTGGTGAATGGCGAGCCCGTGGCTCAGCATGTGGCCGACGTGACGCCCAACCTGCTCATCGGAACCTATCTCATCCTGACCTTCGGCGAGCTGTTGCTCTCGCCTATGGGCATCTCGTTCGTGTCGAAGGTGGCTCCTCCAAAGTACAAAGGCATGATGATGGGTGGCTGGTTCGTTGCCACCGCCATTGGCAACCAGCTCGTCGTGGTTGGTGGCTTGCTGTGGGGAGCTGTTCCCCTCTGGGTGTGTTGGGGCGTGTTCCTGGCCGTCTGCCTGATAGCTGCCGTCTTCATGTTTGCCATGATGAAACGTCTGGAAAAGGTCTGCTGAATCTGTAATTGGTAATAATCATGCAGAATGATAAATGGCTGCGCAGGCAGTTCCCAGGCATGGAGAGGGGAGCTGAGGCGCGCCATTTATCATTTATTGTTTTTGTGCTGTCACTTCTCATTTTCCATTTCTCATTCAGCCCAGCAGGGGCGCAGACCTTCACCTTTGTGGAGCTGAACTGCGAGAACCTGTTCGACTGCCAGCACGACGAGGGCAAGGAGGACCAGGAGTTCACGCCCGACGGCACCCGCCGCTGGTCGCGCAGCCGCTATTGGCGCAAGCTGAACCACGTTGGCCAGGAACTGCTGTCGTGCTCCGAGCGTCTTCCCGACCTGGTGGCATTGGTGGAAGTGGAAAACGACACCGTGCTGCGCGACCTGACGCGGCGCTCGCTGCTGCGTGGGGCAGGCTACGAGTATCTGATGACCTGCTCGCCCGACGTCCGTGGCCTTGATGTGGCACTTCTCTATCAGCCTGCCACCTTCCGCCCCTTCTGCTACGACTACATCAGCGTGCCACCCCTAAAAGAGATGCGCCCCACGCGCGACATCCTCTACGTGCAGGGCGAGACGCTGGCAGGCGACACGCTCCACGTCTTCGTGGTGCATGCCCCCAGCCGCTATGGCGGTGAACTGGAAACACGTGCCCACCGCCATCAGGTGATGAGCGTGCTCTGTCCTGCCATTCGCCAGCTGGCTGGGCAACAGATCATCGTGGCTGGCGACTTCAACGACTACGAAGAAAGCCCCTCGCTGCTGTTGCTTGCAGGCGAAGGGCTTGTCAATGTCTCTGCCCATGCGCAGGGACGTCAGGGGCGTGCCAAGGGCACTTATCGCTACCGCGGGGAGTGGCATTCGCTCGACCACATCCTGCTGAGCCGCAGCTTGTCAGCCGTTGTTGACAGCATCTACGTCAACGATGCCCCGTTCCTGTTGGAGGCCGAGCCCACCTATGGTGGCTGGCGTCCGAGGCGCACGTTCCAGGGCTTCCGCTATCAGCGTGAAGGCTTCAGCGACCATCTTCCGCTGGTGCTTCGGCTGCGGCGACTTCGTGAGTGAACGTCAGTTCCTCTTTCTCTGGATGCTTGTCGATGCGGACGATGCTTCCCGCAGGCATCTCCTCGTTGATGATGAGCTCGCAGATGCCGTCCTCGACGTAGTTCTGCAGGGCGCGTTTCAGCGGGCGGGCGCCAAACTGCACGTCGTAGCCCTTTGATGCCACAAACTCCTTGGCGGCGGTGGTGAGCTCCACCTGGTAGCCGAGGTCGCCGATGCGCTTCAGCAGCGGCTTCAGCTCCACGTTCACAATCTTCTTGATGGCTTCGAGGTCGAGCTGGTCGAAGGTGATAATCTCGTCGAGACGGTTGAGGAACTCGGGCGAGAACTGCTTCGAGAGCGCCTTCTGCACGATGCTGCGGGCATGCTCGCGGTCTTGCTCGTTCATGGCCAGGCCCACGCTGCCGGCGGTGAAGCCTAAGCCACGTCCGAAGTCCTTCAGCTGGCGCGTGCCGGCGTTGGAGGTCATGATGATGACCGTGTTGCGGAAGTCGACGAAGCGGCCATTGCCGTCGGTCAGCCGACCCTCGTCGAGCACTTGCAGCAGCAGGTTGAAGACGTTGCCGTGGGCCTTCTCAATCTCGTCGAGCAGGACGATGGAGTAGGGCTTGCGGCGCACGCGCTCGGTGAGCTGTCCGCCCTCCTCATAGCCCACGTAGCCCGGAGGGGCACCGATGAGGCGGCTGACGTTGAACGACTCGGTGTACTCCGACATGTCCACGCGGATGAGGGCATCGGGCGAGCCGAACATGAACTCGGCCAGCTTTTTGGCCAGATAGGTCTTGCCCACGCCGGTGGGGCCGAGGAACATGAAGGCACCGATGGGGTGGTTGGGGTCTTTCAGGCCCACGCGGTTGCGCTGGATGGCGCGCACCATCTTGTCGATGGCCTTGTCCTGGGCGATGACGGCCTGCTTCAGCTCGCTGGCCATGCCCTTCAGGCGGATGCCCTCGCTCTCGGCCATGCGCTGCACGGGCACGCCCGTCATCATCGACACCACGCTGGCCACCTCCTCGTCGGTCACCGTCTGGCGGTCGTCGTTGCTGCCGCTCTGCCACTGCTCTGTCAGTGCTGCCAGCTCGGCTTCCAGCTCCGTCTGGCGGTCGCGGTAGCTGGCGGCCAGCTCGAAGTTCTGTCCGCGAACGGCGGCCTGCTTGCGGTCTTTCACGCGCTCCAGTTCCTTTTCCTTCTCGGTAATCTCGGGCGGGATGGTACCATTCTTTAAATGTACGCGCGAGCCGGTCTCGTCCATGGCATCGATAGCCTTGTCGGGGAAGGCACGGTCGGCGATGTAGCGCTCTGTCAATTTGACACATGCCAAGATGGCGTCGTCGGTGAACTCCACGTGGTGGTGGCGCTCATAGCGCTCCTTGATGTTGTGCAGGATGTGCAGCGTCTCCTCGGCCGTGGTGGGCTCCACGAGCACCTTCTGGAAGCGGCGCTCCAGGGCACCGTCCTTCTCGATGCTGTTGCGGTATTCGTCGAGCGTGGTGGCACCGATGCACTGGATGGTGCCGCGTGCCAGTGCGGGCTTCATGATGTTGGCCGCATCCATCGCCCCGGCCGAGCCGCCAGCGCCGATGATGGTGTGAATTTCGTCGATGAAGACGATGATGTCCTGGTTCTGCTCCAGCTCCTTCAGCAGCGCCTTGATGCGCTCCTCGAACTGTCCGCGGTATTTCGTTCCGGCCACAATGCCCGTCATGTCGAGGCTGACGAGGCGCTTGTTGAAGAACATGGGCGAACACTTGCGCTGGGCGATGAGCTGTGCCAGCCCCTCGACGATGGCGCTCTTGCCGACGCCTGGCTCGCCGATGAGGATGGGGTTGTTCTTCTTGCGGCGGCCCAGTATTTCGAGCACGCGCTGTATCTCGCGCTCGCGGCCCACGATGGGGTCGAGCTTCCCCTCCACGGCGGCAGCGGTGAGGTCGGTGGAGAAATTGTCGAGCACAGGAGTCTTACTCTTCTGCTTCTGAGCGGTTTGCGTCTTCGAGGCAGAAGCGCCGTTCGATGCGCTGTTCTCTGACGAAGAGGCCTCTTCGTAGTCTTCTTCGTCCTCGTCGGGGAGGCTGATGCCGCTGATGGGCGATTGCTGAGCCTTGAGCAGGCTGAGTACGTCGTCGTAGTTCATGTCGTTTTGTTCCAGTATTTGTTTGGCTCCGTTGTTCACTTGGTCGTGCAGGATGGCCAGCAGCAGGTGCTGTTCGTCGACACGCTGCTGGCGCTGTATGCGAGCTTCGAGGACGGCCAGTTTCAGGATGTTCGACGCCCGCTCGTTGAGCACCAGCTCGCGGGTGTTGATGGGCTGCGTGATGTCATCTTGTCGCACTTTCTGTTCCAGGTCGTACTTCAGCTGTGGAATGTTCAGCCGCAGGCGGCGGAACACGTCGATGACGGGGCCGTCCTGCATCCGCAGCAGTCCCAGCAGCAGATGCTCAGGCCCAACGGAGCTTGAGGCCAGGCGTGCTGCTTCCTCGCGTGAGAAGGAGAGGACTTCGGAAACCTTGGGTGAAAACTGACTTGTCATCTGTTTGTTGTTGTCTTGCTTTTTACCTTTTTTTGTCTCACCGTATATACCAGCAAAAGCTGTGCCAAACATTTTCGAGGGGATGCCTTTAACCATAGGCCGAGTGGGCGTATCCGTTCCTTGAAAATACTAAGGAAAGTTAATTTTAAGGAAAAATTGAACATTCGACCCCCTCAAATTTTTGAAAATTCTGCGCGAGAAAAATTTTGGCCGAAAATAAGCGAGTTTTGAGAGGGTTTGCTAAATGGTTAATTAGCAGGAGGTTATGCTTAATTCGCCAAAATTTGGGGCTTTTTCGCTTTCAAAAGTCAACGCCAAATTTTCAAAAGGCGTTGACTTTTGAAAATTTGGCGTGCTTAAAAATGCGAGGAAGAAGGCAAAAAAAACGCGAAAAAAGCTGCACAAAACCACCCTTTGTGTGCCATTTTGGACCTTTCCGACCCCTTTTTCTGCTGTAGTCACCTGACCTCGACGGCCCAAAACGCCCATTTTTCACGCTAAAATGCGTCTCAATCGTGAACCTTCTTTACTGGAAATTTTGAACACTCAGCAGGCTCTCTTTCCTGCCTTTTTTTCATTGCCGAAGAGGTGCGAAATTAACAAAAAAGAAGCGACGTGGACGTAGCAGGATTGTGAAACAGAAATAAAACATTGTCTTTTTCGTGTGAACAGCACCCTTTTTTTCATAATTATGTCGTTTGTTTGCAAATAATTTTGTACCTTTGCAGGCAAATTCGAGAAAACAAATTTGTTATAACATTTATATATTTTATGAATTTCACTTTGTTAGTTACCGTCATCGTGACGGGAATTACACTGGTGGCGGCGGCTTACATTATTGCTAAGCTCATTGGTCCGCGCTCGTATGCAAAGGTGAAAGGAGAGCCGTATGAGAGCGGTATTCCGACGCGCGGCTCCTCGTGGATTCCTATTCATGTGGGCTACTACCTGTTCGCCATCCTTTTCCTCATGTTTGATGTAGAAACGGTGTTTCTGTATCCATGGGCAGTGGTAGTGAAGCAGTTCGGTGCAGCAGCATTGCTCAGCATCGGCTTCTTCCTGTTAGTATTAGTATTTGGCCTGGCCTATGCCTGGCGGAAAGGAGCACTGGAATGGAAGTAAAGAAGCCAAAGATCAAGAGCATTCCCTACGAGGAATGGAACGACAACGAGTCGCTGGAGAAGATTGTCGACGAGCTGCATGAGGGTGGCGTGAACGTCATCACCGGTTCGCTCGACCGCCTCATCAACTGGGGCCGCTCAAACTCGCTGTGGTCGCTGACCTTCGCCACGTCGTGCTGCGGCATCGAGTTCATGGCCTGTGGCTGCGCCCGCTACGACTTTGCCCGCTTCGGTTTCGAGGTCACGCGTAACTCCCCCCGTCAGGCCGACCTCATCATGTGCGCCGGCACCATCACCCACAAGATGGCTCCGGCCCTGAAGCGTCTCTACGACCAGATGGCCGAGCCGAAGTATGTGGTGGCCGTGGGTGGCTGCGCCATCAGCGGCGGCCCCTTCAAGTCGAGCTACCACGTGGTGAAGGGCATCGAGGAAATCGTGCCCGTCGACGTGTTCATCCCCGGCTGTCCCCCGCGTCCCGAAGCCATCCTCTATGGCATGATGCAGCTGCAGCGCAAGGTGAAGATTGAGAAGTTCTTCGGTGGCGCCAACCACAAGCAGACCGCTGAGGAGCGCGAGCTGGGCGTCTCGAACGAGGAACTGACGTTCCGCAGCAAGCTGGGCGACCATCGCCGTGAGCCTATCGTGGTCACCGACGTGCCACAGGAGTTTGTTAACGAGTTAAAGACAGTTGCTACAGAGTCGCAACATACCCTAAAGGAGGAGGCACAGGCATGAAATTAGAGTTCTTATCATTTGAGTTCGACAAGTTCGCTAAGGAAATGCAGAACTTGAAGGAAAAGAAGGGTTTCGACTACCTGGTGACCATCGTAGGCGAGGACTTCGGCGCTGAAGAGGGCCTCGGCTGCATCTACATCCTGGAGAACACCAAGACCCACGAGCGCTGCTCGGTGAAGCAGCTGGCCAGGACGCAGACATGTGGCGACGGCAGCGCCGCCAACGGCACCGGCGACACCGACGGGCAGCTCATTCCGTACATTCCCACCGTCTCGCACATCTGGCGCGTGGCCGACCTGCTGGAGCGTGAGGTCTACGACTTCTACGGCATCGTCTTCCTCGGACATCCCGACATGCGCCGACTCTTCCTGCGCACCGACTTTAAGGGACATCCCTTCCGCAAGGACTGGAAGTTTAACGACGACTATACGCTGGAGGATGACGTGGAGCCCGACTACGGCCTGGAGTACTACATCGACAAGGACGGATGCCTGCAGTCGAAGCAGAACCGCCTCTTCACCACCGACGACTACGTCATCAACATCGGCCCGCAGCATCCCGCCACCCACGGCGTGCTTCGCCTGCAGACGGTGCTCGAGGGCGAGGTGGTGAAGAAGATTTATCCCCACTTCGGCTACATTCACCGTGGCATCGAGAAGATGTGGGAAGGCATGACCTATCCCCAAACGCTTGCTTTAACTGACCGACTTAACTACCTGGGAGCCATGCAACACCGCCATGCGCTTGTCGGAGTGATTGAGGAAGGCATGGGCGTGGAGCTGACCGACCGCATCAAGTACATCCGCACCATCATGGACGAGCTGCAGCGTCTTGACAGCCACCTGCTCTTCACCTCGTGCGTGGCTCAGGACCTGGGCGCACTGACAGCCTTCCTCTATGGCATGCGCGACCGCGAGCACGTGCTGAACGTGATGGAGGAGACCACCGGCGGGCGCCTCATTCAGAACTACTACCGTATCGGCGGACTGCAGGACGACATCGACCCGAACTTCGTGAAGAACGTGAAGGACCTTGTGAAGTATCTGCGCCCGATGATTCAGGAATACATGGATGTGTTTGGCGACAACGTCATCACCCACAACCGCCTGGAGAACTGCGGCCCGATGTCGCTCGAAGATTGCATCAGCTACGCCGTCACCGGTCCTGCCGGACGTGCCTCGGGCTGGAAGAACGACGTGCGCAAGAACCACCCCTACGACCTGTACGACAAGGTGGAGTGGGAGCAGTGCACCACCGACACCTGCGACTCGATGGGTCGCTACCTGGTGCACATCAACGAGATGTACCAGAGCCTGAACATCATCGAGCAGCTGATAGACAACATTCCCGAGGGCGACTTCTACGTGAAGCAGAAACCCATCATCAAGGTGCCCGAGGGACAGTGGTACTACGCTGTCGAGGGTGTGGCCGGCGAGTTTGGCGTCTATCTCGACTCTCGCGGCGACAAGAGCCCCTACCGCATGAAGATGCGCCCCATGGGCCTCTCGCTCGTGGGAGCCTTCGACCCGATGCTGCGCGGCCAGAAGATTGCCGACCTCATTGCCACGTGTGCCGCTATTGATGTAGTAATTCCTGACATTGACAGATAATTAATTATGTTTGATTTCTCTATTGTAACAACATGGTTCGACAATCTTCTGCGCCAGACGCTGGGGCTGGGAGACTTCTTGTCGATATTGATTGAGTGCGTCATCGTCGGCGTCGTTGTGCTGACGGCCTACGCACTGATTGCATGCTTGATGATCTTCATGGAGCGTAAGGTCTGTGCCTACTTCCAGTGCCGCCTGGGCCCGATGCGCGTGGGCTACTGGGGCTTGCTGCAGATCTTCGCCGACGTGCTGAAGATGCTCATCAAGGAAATCTTCTTCGTGGACAAGGCCGACAAGCTGCTCTATGCCATCGCTCCTATCCTCGTGATTGTGGCCTCGGTGGGCACGTTCTGCTTCCTGCCGTGGAACAACGGTATGGGCATCCTCGACTTCAACGTGGGATTGTTCCTCATCACCGCCATCTCGTCCATCGGCGTGGTGGGCATCTTCCTGGCCGGTTGGGCATCCAACAACAAGTACTCAGTGGTGTCGGCCATGCGTGGCGCCGTGCAGATAATCAGCTACGAGATGTCGCTCTGCCTCTGCCTCATCACCGCCGTCATCCTCACCGGCACCATGCAGGTGAGTGGTATCGTGGAGTATCAGACCGGTCCCTGGAACTGGCTTATCGTGAAGGGACATATTCCCGCCATCATCGCCTTCGTGACGTTCCTCATCGCTGGTAATGCCGAGGCCAACCGTGGCCCCTTCGACATGGCTGAGGCTGAGAGCGAGCTGACCGCCGGACACCACACCGAGTATTCGGGTATGGGCTTCGGCTTCTTCTACCTCGCTGAGTTCCTTAACCTCTTCATCATTGCCGGTATCGCCACGATGGTGTTCCTCGGCGGATGGGCTCCTATTAATATCGGTGTGGATGCTTTCGACACCGTGATGAACTACATCCCCGGCATTGTCTGGTTCTTCGGAAAGACGCTCGGCGTGGTGTGGCTCCTCATGTGGATCAAGTGGACGTTCCCCCGTCTGCGCATCGACCAGATTCTGAAGCTCGAGTGGAAGTACCTCATGCCCCTCTCGCTCATCAACCTCGTGCTGATGACCGTCTGCGTGGCCCTGGGATGGTATTTGTAACCTACACCCCCTACAATACCTACAACACCTACAATACCTACAAAGAAAATGGAAAAAGAACAATCATATTTCGGAGAGATAGGGCACGGCATGAAGACGCTCGCCACGGGCATGAAGACCACCTGGAAGGAATACTTCAAGGACTTCTTCACCAACAAGTCGACAGAGCAGTACCCTGAAAACCGCAAAACCACGCTGCACGTGGCCAAGCGCCATCGCGGCCGGCTGGTCTTCACACGCGACGAGAACGGTGCCTACAAGTGCACCGCCTGCACGCTGTGCGAGAAGGCCTGCCCCAACGGCACCATCAAGATTACGGCCCACATGGCCGAGGACCCGGAGACGGGCAAGAAGAAGAAGGTGCTCGATGACTATCTGTACGACCTGGGCGACTGCATGTTCTGCCAGTTGTGCACCAATGCCTGCAACTTCGGCGCCATCGAGTTCACCAACGACTTCGAGAACGCCGTCTTCGACCGCAACAAGCTGGTGCTCCACCTCGACAAGGAGGTCTATCAGGGTGGCTCGCTGCCCAACCTCATCGAAGGTGGCGCAGAATGGCAAGCTGGAACATTTAACACTAAAACGAAGTAACTGAGCTATGGGTAATATAGTAATGTTTATCATCTTCGCCGTTGTCATCGTCGGCTCAGCCCTGCTGTGCGTGACGACAACGCGAATCATGCGAGCCGCAACATATATGTTGTTTGTGCTCTTCGGTGTGGCAGGCATCTACTTCCTGCTCGACTACACCTTCCTCGGTGCTGCTCAGATTGCCATCTACGCCGGTGGCGTGACGATGATCTACGTCTTCGCCATCCAGCTGGTGAGCAAGCGCACGCTGCAGGGTCTGGTGGAGCACGTGAAAGGTAGCCGCCTCATCTGTGGCGGACTGGCAGCGCTGGCCGGACTGGTGCTGGTGAGCCTCATCATGCTCAAGGCCGGATTCATCGTCAATGAAAGCGTGGCCGATGTGGAAGTGCCCATGAGCGAGATTGGTACCGCTCTCGTGGGAAGTGAGAAATATCAGTACGTGCTGCCCTTCGAGTTCATCTCGTTGTTCCTGCTGGCATGTATCATTGGTGGACTTGTTGTTGCAAGAAAGGAGGAGGATTAAGCTATGATGATACCAGTAGAATGTTACTTCGTGCTTAGCGCACTGCTGTTCTTCATTGGCGTCTTCGGCTTTGTCACCCGCCGCAACCTCATCGCCATGCTCATCTCCGTGGAGCTGGTGCTGAACGCCGTCGACATCAACTTTGCCGCCATCAACCGCCTGCTCTATCCCAACGGCATGGAAGGCATGTTCATGACGCTCTTTGTCATTGGCGTGGCTGCCGCCGAGTCGGCTGTCGCCATTGCCATCATTATCAATGTTTACCGCAAATTCCGTAGCGACAGCGTAGACAGTATTACTAACCTGAAAAACTAGTAGAAGATTATGCAATACGGATATACTATTTGGATTCTTCTCCTGCCGCTGCTGTCGTTCCTCGTGCTCGGCCTGGCAGGCATGAAGATGAAGCATAAGGTGGCCGGACTCATCGGCACCTGCTCGCTCGGACTCGTCACCGTCCTGTCGTATCTCACGGCCTTCCAGTATTTCACTGCTGACCGCGTGAACGGCATCTTCCAGACGATTGTCCCCTTCAACTTCACCTGGCTGCCGCTGGGCAATCTGCACTTCGACATGGGTATCCTGCTCGATCCCATCTCGGTGATGATGCTCATTGTCATCTCCACGGTCAGCCTCATGGTGCACATCTATTCTTTCGGCTACATGCATGGCGAGAAGGGATTCCAGCGCTACTACGCTTTCCTTTCGCTGTTCACCATGTCGATGCTCGGTCTGGTGCTGGCAACGAACATTTTTCAGATGTACATGTTCTGGGAACTCGTGGGCGTCAGCTCCTATCTGCTCATCGGATTCTACTATCCGCTGAAGCCTGCCATCGCCGCTTCGAAGAAGGCATTCATCGTGACGCGCTTCGCCGACATGTTCTTCCTCATCGGCATCCTGACCTTTGGCTACTTCACTGATTCGTTCAGCTTCTCCTTTGCCGGCGACATCGTGATGGGCCAGGGCACGACGCCCTTCATCGAGGGCAACGTGGCAAAGGCCGTCACTGCCGGTGCCTGCATCATCCCCACGGCCCTGGTGCTGATGTTCATCGGCGGCGCCGGTAAGAGCGCCATGTTCCCGCTGCACATCTGGCTGCCCGACGCCATGGAGGGTCCCACGCCTGTCTCGGCACTCATCCACGCTGCCACGATGGTGGTGGCCGGTGTGTTCCAGATTGCCCGCATGTTCCCCCTGTGGATTCAGTATGCCCCCGAGGCCATGACCGTCATCGTTGTCGTGGGTGTGTTCACCGCTTTCTATGCCGCTGCCGTGGCCTGCGCCCAGAGCGACATCAAGCGTGTGCTGGCCTTCTCCACCATCTCGCAGATTGCCTTCATGATGGTGGCCCTGGGCGTGAGCCTGCCCGGCCACGAGGCCGTGCTCGACAACCATGCCCAGCTGGGCTACATGGCCGGCATGTTCCACCTCTTCACCCACGCCATGTTCAAGGCATGTCTCTTCCTGGGTGCGGGCTGCATCATCCATGCTGTCCACTCCAACGAGATGGCCCTCATGGGTGGTCTGCGCAAGTACATGCCCGTCACCCACGTGACGTTCCTCATCTCCTGTCTGGCCATTGCGGGCATCCCCTTCTTCTCGGGCTTCAGCTCGAAGGACGAGATTATCACCGCCTGCTTCCAGTACAGCCCCGTGGTGGGATGGATCATGACGGGCATCGCCGCCATGACCGCCTTCTACATGTTCCGCCTGTACTACGGCATCTTCTGGGGCACGGAGAACAAGGAGGCCCACGCCCACCACACTCCTCACGAGGCACCGCTGACGATGACCATCCCGCTCATCGTGCTCACGGTCATCACCCTCGGCGTGGGCATCTACACCACGCTGGGCGGCTTCCTCGGCTGGGGTGGCTCTTTCGGCAGCTTCGTCTCGGCCAGCGGCGCGGACTACACCATCCACTTCGACACGCAGATTGCCATCACCTCTACCGTCATCGCCCTGCTGAGCATCTGTCTCGCCACCTATATATATAAAGGTGAGCAGCAGCCCATCGCCGACCGTCTGTACAAGACGTTCCCGCGCCTGCACCGAGCAGCCTACAAGCGCTTCTATCAGGACGAGATCTGGCAGTTTGTCACCCACAAGATCATCTTCCGCTGCGTCTCCACGCCCATTGCCTGGTTCGACCGCCACATCGTCGACGGCACGTTCAACTTCCTGGCATGGGGTGCCAACGAGGCCGGCGAGAGCATCCGCTGTTGGCAGAGTGGCGACGTGCGCCGCTACGCCATCTGGTTCATCACTGGTGCCGTGGCACTGACGCTGTTCCTGCTCGCGTTGTGATGCAACAGTGACATAACGTAATAACGTAATAACGATATAACGATATAACGACAATGAATATATTAAGTCTGTTCGTTTTGATTCCCGCCCTGATGCTGCTGGGATTGTGGCTTGCCAAGAATCTGGGTCAGGTGCGTGGCGTGATGGTGGCGGGCTCCAGCTGCCTGTTGGCGCTCAGCGTTTGGCTCACCATCTGGTTTATCCAGCAGCGTGCCGCCGGCAACGATGCCGAGATGCTGCTCACGGCCAGCGTCGACTGGTTCCGCCCGCTCCACATCAAGTATGCCGTGGGTGTTGATGGCATCTCCGTGGTCATGCTCCTGCTGTCGAGCATCATCGTCTTCACCGGCACCTTTGCCTCGTGGCAGCTGAAGCCGCTCACCAAGGAGTACTTCCTCTGGTTCACGCTTCTCTCCACGGGTGTGTTCGGCTTTTTCATCTGCACCGACATGTTCACCATGTTCATGTTCTACGAGGTGGCCCTCATCCCCATGTACCTGCTCATCGGCGTGTGGGGCTCGGGCCGCAAGGAGTACTCAGCCATGAAGCTCACGCTGATGCTCATGGGCGGCTCGGCGCTGCTCATCCTGGGCATCTTGGGCATCTACTACTTCAACGGCGTCTACAGCGGCAACTTCACCATGAACGTCAACGAGATTGCCCGCAGCTCCCACCTCATCCCCGTGGGCATCCAGGAGGCCTTCTTCCCCTTCATCTTCATCGGCTTCGGTGTGCTGGGAGCCCTGTTCCCGTTCCACACATGGTCTCCCGACGGTCATGCTTCGGCACCTACCGCCGTGTCGATGCTCCATGCCGGTGTGCTGATGAAGCTCGGAGGCTATGGCTGCTTCCGCGTGGCTATGTATCTGCTGCCCGAGGCTGCTCAGGAGCTGTCGTGGATTTTCATCATCCTGACGACCATCTCCGTGGTCTACGGTGCTCTGTCGGCTTGCGTGCAGACTGACCTGAAGTATATCAATGCCTACTCCTCGGTGAGCCACTGCGGACTGGTGCTCTTCGCCATCCTGATGATGAACCAGACGGCCTGCACAGGTGCCATCCTGCAGATGCTGTCGCACGGTCTGATGACGGCCCTCTTCTTCGCCCTCATCGGTATGATCTACGGCCGTACCCACACCCGCGACATCCGCGAGCTGGCCGGTCTGATGAAGATTATGCCGTTCCTGGCCGTGGGCTACGTCATCGCCGGTCTGGCCAACCTCGGCCTGCCGGGCTTCTCGGGCTTCATTGCCGAGATGACCATCTTCGTGGGAGCCTTCGGCGCCGACCCCGTCAGCGGCGACCCCTCGTCGTCCTTCCGCATGGTGGCCACCATCATCGCCTGTATGTCTATCGTCGTCACCGCCGTCTACATCCTGCGCGTCGTGGGCAAGATTCTCTACGGCGAGGTGGAGAACAAGCACTACCTGGAGCTCACCGACGCTACCTGGGACGAGCGTGTCGCCGTCATCTGCCTCATTTTCTGCGTCGCTGGCCTTGGCACGTTCCCCTTCTGGGTGAGCAATGTCATCTCGCCGTCGGCAGGTAATATACTTCAGTCAATTGGTGTAATGTAAAGATAGGAGGACAATCACATGAACTATTCACAGTTTCTAAACATGATTCCAGAAGCCACATTGGTGTTGGCTTTGATTATCGTCTTCTTTGCTGACTTTGCATTGCATAAGAGCCAGCGCAAGACTTTTACGCTCGGTGTGCTCACGGGTGCCCTGCTGCTCTGCCAGCTCGTGCCCTGTTTCCTGGCTCAGCCTGCCGAGGCCTTTGGGGGCATCTATGTCACTACGCCCATCGTATCCGTCATGAAGACCATCCTCACCGCAGGAACCTTCATCGTCGTGGTGATGTCGCAGGCATGGCTCGAGACCAACAAGCGCTATTCCGGCGAGTATTACATGCTGCTGCTCTCCACCCTGCTCGGCATGTACATGATGCTCAGCAGCGGCTCGTTCCTCATGTTCTTCCTCGGACTGGAGATGGCCTCCGTGCCCATGGCATGCCTCGTGGCCTTCGACAAGAAAAAGAAGGATTCGGCTGAGGCAGCTGCCAAGTATGTGCTCATGGCCACGTTCAGCAGCGGCGTGATGCTCTTCGGCATCTCGTTCATCTATGCCGACGCAGGTAGTCTCTATTTCGATAACCTGGCCATCACCCTCACCGCCTCGCCATTGAGCATCATGGGTATGGTGTTCTTCTTCAGCGGACTGGGCTTCAAGATTTCGCTCGTTCCCTTCCACTTCTGGACGGCAGACACCTATCAGGGTGCTCCCACGCCCGTCACGGGTTACCTCTCCGTTGTGTCGAAGGGTGCCGCCACGCTCACGCTGGCCATCATCCTGACGAAGGTGTTCTGGCAGATGATTGCCTGGTGGCAGCCCATGCTCTGGGTGGTCATCATGCTCACCATCACCATCGGTAACCTGATGGCTATCCGCCAGACGGAGCTGAAGCGCTTCATGGCCTTCTCGTCCATCTCGCAGGCTGGCTACATCATGCTGGCAGTCATCGGTGCCAATGCAGCTGCCTCGCAGACGGCTCTGACGTTCTACGTCCTGGTGTATGTGGTGGCCAACATGTCGGTGTTCTCCGTCATCAGCGCCGTGGAGCACCGTGCAGGAGCTGGTACGCAGATGTCGGCCTACAACGGACTCTATCAGACCAACCCGAAGCTGGCGTTCATCATGACCATCGCCCTCTTCTCGCTGGCTGGTATTCCGCCGTTCGCAGGTATGTTCTCCAAGTTCTTCGTGTTCATGGCTGGCGTCAACGGACAGGACCAGGCTCCGTTCTGGCCCTACTTCGTGGTGTTCATCGCCCTCATCAACACGGTCATCAGCTTGTACTACTACTTGCTCATCGTGAAGGCCATGTACATCACCAAGGAGGAGAACCCGCTGCCTGCCTTCAGCCACGGCCGTGCCATCAACGCCGCCCTGGCCATCTGCACCGTGGGCATCGTCCTCTTCGGAGTCTGCTCCTGTGTCTATGACTGGATTGCCCAGGCCGCAGGCATGTAGGCACGGTTGGATACAGACATTCACATGCGATTAATGAAAAGCCGGAAGTGTTGTGCTTCCGGCTTTTCTGTATTCTCTCTTATGTTTTCTCACGCCCCTCCTATGTATAGGTGAGCGACTACCGCCCTGTCCGTCGCAGGAACTCCGCTCGGGAATGGGGTAGGAGGTGGGGCGGTGTACCTCCTAAAATGTCAAAAATCTTTTACAAAAATGTCAAAATATTTCACAGAAAATTTTGTTCACGGCGACGAAGCAATTTTGAGCGAAAAATGGCCGTTTTCCCCCCTTATCCTACCCTCATCCAGCCCTCGTCCGATGAAAAAACATGGCACAGGAGGTGAACACGTTTTTTGCTCAAATTTTGCCCCTTTTCGCGTTTTTGTAAGCACGCCAAATTTTCAAAAGTCAACGCCAAATTTTCAAAAGGCGTTGACTTTTTTTCTCATCGAAGCCGTTTTTTTTGCCAAAATCAAGCCAATGGACTGACAGTCAACTATTTAGTAGCACCTCGAAAAATAGGCGTTTTTTCGTCCAAAAGTTGTTTTCGTGGAGAATTCTTGAAATATGGAGGCCTAAAATGGCCATTTTGTCAATTTTGTTCAAAAAAAAGCCATGCAAATCGGTGTCACGAGATGGGCTTCCATTAACAGGGGGGGGAGAAGGCTATAGGCAAATAGGTCAACTGCTATATCATTACCTTTTTGTTTGTCAGTAAACTTCCAAAAGTGCTATAATGGTGGCGCATGTGCAAACATTTTTTATTTTTACCATCATATTTTTTGCAAATTGAGGAAAAATGCTTATTTTTGCATGGTAAACGAAATATGTCACGAGAAGATAAAAATATCATAGGTTATACGGTGGCACTTATCAGTGAGTTCGCCAACCATTACGGAGTACGCCCACGGCAGGCTTACGCCTATCTCAAGCGGTATAAGGGCCTTGAGCATCTTCAGCGGCATTATGGTATTCTGCACACGCTGTCGTTTTCAGATACTGTGGAGGCAATTGCTCAGGTCTGTGCAAACAATGGAGGAGGTCTGAGATGATAAAGTTGTATCATGGTTCGAACGTGAAAATTGATGTGCCCGTATATGGCCCAATAGCCGACGACGGTGTCACCTACCAGTTGCGCCGCTATGAGGGAGGCGTTATATCGCTGGCCAGATTAGTAGAGGAGCTGAAGTTTGCAAAGGGCATCACATTCCAGTATTTCTTTGGAACAGAACGTGCATTACAACAACTGGAGAGACTATGACAAAGAGACTGACAGCAGAGCAGATACAGCTGCTTAAGGATGAACTGGCCACAGAACTGGCGGGCTTCTTGATGGATGATTTCAAACTTACGCCACAAGAAGCCATTGATGTGCTTTACACTTCGGAGACCTTTGAACGGTTGCAAGAAGACGAGACCGGACTATACTATCAAAGTGCCGGTTATGTGTACTCCTTCTTGCAAAATGAACTTCTAAATGCTAAGGTGGCATAGGTTTACAGTTATCATCAAGAACTATTAAAATAATCCTCGGAAAACTTGGCGCATTGAGCTTTTTTCTTATGTTTGCAACTATGAAAGAAATGGGAACCATATTTCATGGCAGCAACGTGAAGGTGGAGAAACTGGAAATTCTTGTCTCTGGCTTCTACAAGGACTTTGTCTTTGGCTTTTATTGCACCGTTTTGGAGAAGCAGGCCCAGAAGTGGGCATTGGCCAAGCGTGGCCCAAGCATCGTTCCCGTTTTTCGATTTCAAGCCCTTGATGGTCTCCTGGTGCTGTCTTTTCCTGAAATGACTGATATCCAACTCATCAGAGTGCTTTCTGCACCCGGAAAGCACTCTCGTCTATTGAAGGCATCGTTCAGACGGGGAACTTTGCCGCCATCTTCTCGTAGAAATCGCGCTGCTCGGCATCGGTGGTGGGCTGTGCGCTGGCGAGCTGTTGCTGCAGGGCCAGCAGGTCACGGGTGATGGTGTAGCCCAGGGCCTTGCGGGTGGCGATGCACTTCTGCAGCTCGTGGGCGGCACGAGCCTTGTCGCGGTCGGCCAGCAGACGGGCCAGGGCGAGGCGGTAGCCCGTGCGGAACTTCTCCTGCCGCTGGTTCTGAATGGCGCGGCAGAGCAGGGCGGCTTTGGGGCCGGGCTCGTCGGTCAGCTCGGCCAGCTCGGCATAGAGATAGCTGTCGTGATGGCGGGTGAGCAGCTGCCGATAGATGCCGATGGCCTTCTCGCGCTCACCCATGATGCGATAGACCACGGCCATGTAGCGCAGCGTGTTCTTGTTGCGACCGTTGCGCCTTGCTGCCTCCTGCAGCAGCGGCATCACTTGCAGCGCGTGGTCGGTGTCGGGGTGCTCCTGCAGTTCGTGGAAGCAGCGCGTCAGCAGCCGCTGGGCCGTTGAGGGCAGCGGATGCCCCGCCGTGGCACCCGTCGGAGTGGGCGAGGGCAGGGGAGCCTTCCAGTCGTCGTCGGTCAGCAGGGCGTTGCCGTGATGCTCCATGAAGTTGAGCATGCTGAACGCCTTCACCTCCTCGCTCAGCCGCAGTGCCCCGTTCAGAATGGCCGTGTGGGCTTTGCCGTCGCGGTCGTCGACGTGGGGCAGCACCCGCAGCAGCGCCTCGAATATCTTGGCGGCCTCGTCGGTGCGCTTCTCCTCGAGGCGCTTCTTCATCACGTCGCTGGCCGTCCAGAGCATGCACAGCGTGGTATATTTGCCCTGGTGTACGGCGTACATGGGGCGTATGGCTTCGTAGGCCTCCTCTATTCTGCCCTGCTTCCTCAGTTCAAACACTTCTTTTACGGTCATGGCTCCTTTTTTCTGCAAAGATACAAATAGTTCTGCAGAGCGCAAAATTGTTTGCCACCTTTTTTCCTTCGTGTAATAATCCCCGAATTGCTTGGCGGTTCGGAGATTTTTGCCTAACTTTGCAGCAGAATGCAGCTTCCTTCGCTGGAAGCGTCGGCTTCTATGACTTACACACGACATTTACGAACCAAAATGGATAACAGAATGATGAGACAGTTAATGTTGACAGGACTGCTCATGCTGGCCTCTGTGGGGCTGGCGTGGGGACATGGCGACGCTGCCCAGGCAACCTCGCCCAACGGACGGCTGACGCTGAAGGCGCAGCAATCGGGCTATGCCCTCTACAGTGGAAACCAGCTGGTGATGGAGATTCCCACCGTGGGGCTGGGCGAGCCGTCGGGCCAGGGCCACCGTGGGCCGCTGCAGCTGGTGCGCCGCATCAGCGAGGAGTACAACATGCTGGCGGGCAAGCGCCTGCACTGCACCAACGAGGCCAACGAGTATGCTGCGACCTTGCAGCGCGGCTGTCGCCTCGTGGCCCGGCTCTACAACGACGGACTGGCTTTCCGCTACGAGGTAGAGGAGAGTGGCGAGAGGCAAGAGGCCACCACCTATCGCATCCCCGAGGGCACGCGCCGCTGGATGCAGCAGTGGACCGAGGCCTACGAGGGCTTCTTCCCCCTGAGCACCACGGCGAAGGTGAAGGCCGAACGGGGCTTCTCAGCACCATCGCTCTCGCCCGACGGCTTCAATAACCGCTGGGGCTATCCCGCCCTCGTGGAGCCCGCCGACGGCCTGTTCGTGCTCATCAGCGAGGCGAACATCGAGCGGGGACAGAGCGCCTCGTGCCTCTACAACGACGGCGAGCTGTTCCGCGTGACGCCCGACGCTGCCACGATGCCGGCCTCGGGCCGCTGGCACACTCCCTGGCGCGTGCTCATCGTGGGCTCACTGGCCCAGGTGGTGGAGTCGACGCTCGTCACCGATGTCTCGGAGCCCTCGCAGCTCGACGACGACACGTGGATTCACCCCGGCGCCGTCTCGTGGATTTACTGGGCCTACAATCACGGCTCTAACGACTATCAGATTATCAGGAAATACGTCGACATGGCCGTCACGCTGCGCCTGCCCTACGTGCTCATCGACGCCGAGTGGGACGAGATGAAGGACGGAAAGACCATCGAGGACGCCGTGGCCTATGCCCGCCAGCAGGGGGTGAAGCCCCTCATCTGGTACAACTCCAGCGTGGGCTGGGTGAACGGTGCGCCGGGGCCGAAGTATCGGCTGAACAAGCCCGAGGACAGGGAGCGCGAGTTTGCCTGGTGCGAGCGCATCGGCGTAGTGGGCGTGAAGATCGACTTCTTCTCCGGCGACACGCAGCTGAACATGGACTACTGCATCGACCTGCTGCAGAGCGCTGCCCGCCACCACCTGCTGGTCAACTTCCACGGGGCCACCATTCCGCGCGGCTGGCAGCGCACGTGGCCCAACCTGCTGACCACTGAGGCCGTCTACGGTGCCGAGTGGTACAACAACGTGCCTACGTTCACCGCCCGTGCCGCCCGCCACAACGCCACGCTGCCCTTCACCCGCAACGTCATCGGCCCCATGGACTATACGCCCTGCACGTTCAGCGACTCGCAGCATCCGCACATCACCACCTGCGCCCACGAGCTGGCACTCACCGTGCTCTTCGAGAGCGGCCTCCAGCATCTGGCCGACCGCCCGGAGAGCTATCTGGCCCAGCCCGCCGGGGTGCAGCAGTTCCTCAGCCGGCTGCCGGTGGCGTGGGACGAGACGCGCTTCCTGTCCGGCTATCCCGGCGAGCAGGTCGTGCTGGCGCGCCGCAGCGGCACTACCTGGTACGTGGCGGGCATCAACGGTACCGACAAGGAGGCCACGCTCACCGTTCCCCTCCAGCGGCTCCCTGCCGGACTGGGTGCTGTGCAAGCCTTCTTCGATGCCGCCGCAGCTGGCGAGGGCACCCAGGCTGCATGCTGGGACATCCGGTCGCTGCCTGCCCTGCCCCAGTCGGTGCGCTGTGCACCGCGTGGGGGCTTCGTCTTCGTCGTCAGGCGTTGATTTGTTCCAGAGGTAGTTCGCGTTCCGTTCAGCCGAATTTCCCGTTCAGCCTGAACGGTTTCGGTCTGAACTGGAAAAAGGAGAGCCGCCCCCTTTTATATAATTTTTAGTTAATTATTTCCCAAAATGAACAGTCGAACCCCTCCAAATTTTGAAAATTCTGCGCGAGAAAGTTTTTGGCTGAAAAAACGCGAGTTTTGAACGAGTTTGCTAAGTGGCTGGTGCTTAGGTGTTTATGCTCGTTTTGGAGAAAAAAGGCGACGGAACGCTGAAAAAAGTCAACGCTAAATTTTCAAAAGGCGTTGACTTTTGAAAATTTGGCGTGCTTACAGAAGAGGGTGTCGAGGCAAATTTACGGATTAATTGTTCACTTTTTTCATGTTGGTTATTAAAAAACGTTAATTCCCGTCAGTTTGTAAGATAGAGACAATTTTATTGATTACTTTTGCAAAAAACAGACAATTTTGCAGAACGGCAGTTGCGACTTCGGGCTGTTTTTCTGTGCAGGAAAGGATTGAAAAGATGAGAGCATGTGTGGCGGTTTTAGGGCTTGCGTTGGTGTCGTGCTTACCAGCGGGGCAACGGCAGAAAGGGGAGGCATCGTTGGCGGCAGACTCGTTGCTGGCGTTGGCGGAACAGGGCGATGTGCAGGCCCAGCTGCGCAGAGGGATGGACTGCGACAAGGCGGGACGCTATGACGAGGCGGCCCGATGGTATCGACAGGCTGCCGAGCAGGGCGACGCACGGGCACAGAACAACCTCGGCGTGCTCTATAAGGACGGGCAGGGCGTTGGCCAGGACTATGCCGAGGCCGCTCGCTGGTTCGCACTGTCGGCTGGGCAGGGCAACACGCTGGCGCAGTCGAACCTGGGCTGGCTCTATCAGAACGGGCTGGGGGTGGAGCAGGACTTTGCCGTGGCCGAGCGGCTCTATCGCTTAGCGGCGGCAAAGGGGCATGCGGCGGCGCAGAACAACCTGGGCACGATGTTCCTGCACGGCATGGGGCTGCCCTGCGACACCGACTCCGCATGCTACTGGTTTGACCTGGCTGCGCAGCAAGGACTGCCCGTAGCCCGGCAGAACGTAGCACGCCTGCGTAATAAGGAATAAACTTGCTGTTTAGCCGTTGCGCTTCTCCAGCTTGATGAGAAGCAGGCCGATGGCTGTCCAGATGAGCTCGCGCAGACGGACGAGCAGGGCCACGAAGATGCCTTCGCGCGCTCCGATGCTCAGTCCCTTGGCCGAGAGCAGGAAGCCGCCTTCGCGTCCGCCTAACTGCAGGGGGATGAAGAAAAGCATATTGGCAAACAGCGACGTGAATGCCAGGATGAGAATGCACTGCAGATAGTTGGCCGAAGGCATGATGACCAGCAGGATGAAGAGAATCTCCAATGCCGAAACCACGCGACACGACAGCTCGAGGAACACGGCGGCGAAGAACGTGCGTGGGTTCTGGCCGTGCAGGGCTGCTATCTGCTGGTCGATGGTGTGCAGCTGCTCAGCGTGCGTGTCGAAGAAGCGCTTGGCCCACTTCTTCAAGAATGGAATATGGCTCAGCACACGCATGCCGCTCACGGCGATGCCTTTCTTATAGCCTTTCAGAAAGAACCAGATGGCCGTGAGGCAGAAGGCTGCCACGCAGAGCAGCAGCAAGGCCATGGGCACATTCATGGGCTGGGTGAAGACGTAAAGGAAGCACGACAGCAGCCAGAACCAGAAGTGGGAGAAGATGTGGGTCATGACGTAGAGCAGGACGCTCGACGTGGCCCGCTCGGTGCCGATGTAGGGCGAGAGCGCCATGATGCGGTAGGGCTCGCCACCCATCAGTCCGCCGGGCGTGGCATAGTTGAGCGCGAAGCCCGACACCGTAATCTTGTAGAGCCAGAGGAAGGAAAAGTCCCCCCTTAATCCCCCCAACTGGGGGGAGGCAGCCCCCCCTACGGCCCCCGAGGGGGCTTCTATAGTTTTGCTGCTCATGGAAGGGTCTATAGTGTCCCCCTCGGGGGACGAAAGGGGGGCCGCCTCCCCCATTATAAGGGGATTGAGGGGGGCTTTGGGGGCTTGGCTCTTGATAATAATCCACCATGCACCGGTATTGAAGAGATAGAGCACGGCCCAAAGCAGCACCACGGCCAGGAACCAATAGCCTGCGCGCTGGATGCCGCTCCACACCTCATCGAAGTCGAGCTGGCTCACCATGAGCGCCAGCACGATGAGACCGAAGATGAGGAAACCGTTCTGATACTTCTTCTTCACCGATGCCTCTGCTTTTTACATAGCTTTTATTCCTCTTCCTCAGCAGGAGCCTTGGGACGCTCAGGGCGCTTCTCGCGTGGCACGTTGAAGCGCACCTTCTCGCTGTCGTCGCGCTTCTCGTGATAGAGCTTGGGCAGCGGGTTGCCGAGGGGCAGGTCGTATTCCTTGCGGTTGCGCCAGATGTCGATGGCCTCGAAGATGGCGTGGCGCATGGAGTCGGCCTCCATGCGGCCCTGTCCGGCCAGATTGAAGCAAGTGCCGTGGGCAGGAGCAGTGCGGACGAGGGGCAGACCGGCGGTGAGGCGCACGCCCTTGTCGTCGCTGATGCTGGTGAGGGCCTTGAAGGGCGTCTGCCCCTGGTCGTGATACATGGCCAGCACGCCGTCGAACTGGGCGTAGGAGCCATTGCCGAAGAAGTCGTCGGCAGGGTAGGGACCGAAGGCCTGGATGCTCTGCGCAGCCAGCTCCTCCACGGCGGGGCGGATGAACTCCTGCTCCTCGTCGCCCAGCACGCCGTCCTCACCGCCACGCGGGTTCAGGGCCAGCACGGCGATGCGCGGACTGCTGATGCGCATGTCGCGGCGCAGCGACTGATGGAAGATGGTGGCTTTTTCCACAATCTTCTGCTTGGTGATGGTCTCGGCCACGTCCTTCAGCGAAACATTGTTGGTGACCAGCGCCACGCGCAGGTTGTCGCTCACCAGGATGGTAAGGCCATGTGGGCGCGAGGCATCTTCCTCCTGCTGTCCGGTTATAAGGTGCTGGGTGATGTACGAGGTGTGTCCGTCGAAGCTGCGGATGCTGTTCTTGGCTATCGGGGCGGTGACGAGCACGTCGAACAGCCCCTCGCTCCAGTCCTTCAGGGCGCGGTCGAGGGCGGTCTTGGCAGCCTCGCCGGCTTCGGGGGTGGGCATGCCCAAGTCGATCTTCACCTCCTCCTCGAAGGTGGTGAGCAGGTTCAGCCGACCGTCCTTGGCCTCAGCGGCATTGTTGATGATGGTAAACTGCGGGTCAATGCCGATGGCCTTGGCGTGGTAGGCGGCAGCTTTGGGCGAGCCGTAGACGATGGGCGTGCACAGCTCGAACATGGCGGGGTCTTCAAATGCCTTGAATATCACTTCGTAGCCCACGCCGTTGGTGTCGCCGTGGGTAATGGCTACTTTTATTTTCTTTTCTTCCATTGTTTATATCTGTATGTTGTTTGAGTCGTCTTGGGATTTCTTTGCGGTAGAGAGCAGGCCGCACGCAGCCAGGATGTCCTCGCCACGGCTGGCGCGGATGGTGGCATACACGCCGTGGTGGGTGAGGTGGTTGCGCAGTTGCTCCATGCGCAGCGGGTCGGTGGATGGCAGGTCGACACAGGGTATCTGATGGAAACGAATCAGATTCACGCGGCATTCTATCCCCTGCACCAGCTTGACGATTTCGCGGGCATGGACCAGCGAGTCGTTCAGACCGCCGAAGCAGATGTATTCGAAGGAACAGCGGCGCTGGTGCGTGAAGTCATACTGGCGCAGCAGGTCGAGCGTCTCGCTGAGGGGCATGGCCTTCTCAGCGGGCATCAGCTGCAGGCGCTGTTCGTGGAATGGCGAATGCATGGAGATGGCAACGTGGCAGTCGCTCTCGTCGAGGAAGCGCTTCAGATGGCGCTTCAGCCCCACGCTGCTCACGGTGATGCGCTTCGGACTCCAGGCGTAGCCGTCGCTGGCGGTCAGCAGCTGTGTGGCGCGTAGCACGGCGTCGAGATTGTCCATTGGCTCGCCCTGACCCATGAACACGATGTTGGTCAGCCGGTCGCGTTCAGGCAGGGAGTAGATTTGGTTCAGGATGTCGCATGCGCTGAGATTGCCCTCGAAGCCCTGCTTGCCCGTCTGGCAGAAGAGGCAGTTCATCTTGCAGCCCACCTGACTCGACACGCACAGCGTGGCGCGGTCATCATCGGGGATGAAGACGGTCTCAACGAACTTCGTGCTGTGGCCATCGGTGTTAGCAAGAACAGGGAAGAGGTATTTCACCGTGCCGTCGGTGGAGCGCTGGCAATGGATAGGGGCAGCGGCTCCCACCTGGTAATGCTCATTGAGCTGCTGGCGGGCGGCTTTCGAGAGGTTGGTCATTGCGTCGATGCTGCCAACGTGCTTCTCGTAGATCCACTTCGCTATCTGCCCACCAGTAAAGGCAGGCAGCCCCAACTGAACGGAAATGTCTTTCAGCTCGGCTGCGGTAAGGCCTAAAAGAGGCTTTTTGGCGTCGTTCATGCTGCAAAGGTACGAAAAAACGCTTGAAGAGCAAAGGAAAAGGGCATTTTTCTTTTGCTTTGTCCGAATGAAGGCTTGGTTTGCTGCGGAAAAGCGTTCGTTTCGATTTGTATTTGGCCGATAGACCAGAAGGATATGGCCGATAGACGAAATAAAAAGGGGGCCGCACTCACTGATTAGTGCAGCCCACTTTTTGATGAAAAGATGGAATCTGTTTACTTCTTGTTGTCTACGGCGCACTGCTCCACGGGGAGGCAGCTCTTGTAGTTCTCGATGTAGCGGTTGAAGCCAGCCACATCTTCTGGCGTGGGCGCAATGCTGACGCCGGTGTTGCCAGCGAAGACGACATTCTCCAGATAGTCGGCGAGCGAGAGCTTCTGTGGGTTGCACACCATGAAGCCAGCCAGCAGGGCGATGCCCCATGCACCACCTTCGCCAGCCGTCTCCATGACGCTGATGGGCGAGTTGAGGGCGGCAGCGAGCATGCGCTGGCCCACGCCGGCGGTCTTGAAGTAGCCACCGTGGCCTGTGATGCGGTCCACCTTGACGTTCTCCTCCTTCAGCAGGATGTCGTTTCCAATCTTCAGTACGCCGATGGCACCATAGAGGTGAGCACGCATGAAGTTAGCCAGATTGAATTTGTCGTTAGCCGAGCGGACAAACATGGGGCGACCTTCGCTGAGACCGGTGACAGGCTCGCCGCTGACGTAGTTGTAGGCCATCAGACCACCGCAGTCGGCGTCGCCCTCGAGGGCCTTGTTAAACAGCTTGCCATAGAGCTCGTTCATGTCGACGGGCACACCGAGCAGCTGCTGATACTCCTTAAAGAGTCCTACCCAGGCGTTGATGTCGCTGGTGCAGTTGTTGCAGTGTACCATAGCCACGAGCGAACCGTCGGGCGTGGTGACCAGGTCGATGGGCTCGTAGGGCTTCGACAGGGGCTTCTCGAGCACAATCATCGAGAACGACGAAGTGCCGGCAGAGACGTTGCCCGTGCGCTGCTTCACGGCGTTGGTGGCCACCATGCCGGTGCCGGCGTCGCCCTCGGGAGGACAGACGGGGATGCCAGCCTTCAGGTGTCCGCTGACGTCGAGCTTCTTGGCACCCTCAGGCGTCAGGAATCCGGCGTTCTCGCCAGCGTTCAGTGACTTCGGCAGGATGTCGAGCAGCTTCCACGAGAAGCCACGGGGAGCGATGAGCTCGTCGAACATGCGCACCATGTCGGCATCGTAGGTCTTCGTGGCGGGGTCAACGGGAATCATGCCCGAGGCGTCGCCTACGCCGAGGACGAACTGACCCGTCACCTGCCAGTGAACATAGCCGGCGAGGGTGGTCAGATACTTGATGTCGCCGACGTGCTCCTCGTTGTCGAGGATGGCCTCATACAGATGGCTGATGCTCCAGCGCAGGGGAATGTTGTAGTTGAAGAGCTTCGACAGTTCAGCGGCGGCCTTGCCCGTGTTGGTGTTGCGCCAGGTGCGGAAGGGTACCAGAATCTGCTGCTCCTTGTTGAAGGCCATGTAGCCGTGCATCATGGCCGAGAAGCCGATGGCGGCCAGTGCCTCAATCTCGCAGTCGTACTGCTTCATCACGTCCTTGCGCAGGTCGGCGTAGCAGTCCTGCAGGCCGTACCAGATGGCTTCGGTCGAGTAGGTCCACAGGCCGTCGACGAGCTGGTTCTCCCACTCGTGACTCCCCTGGGCGATGGGCTTGTTCTGCTCGTCGATGAGCACGGCCTTGATGCGGGTGGAACCAAACTCTATACCGAGAATGGCTTTGCCTGATTCAATTGTTTGCTTGGCAGTCATAATTGCTATAATTATGAGTTAGTATTAGCGGAGAGCCTTGTTCAGCATGAAGTAGACCTCGTTGTTGCGCAGCGTCTGCTTGAAGTCGTAGGTCTTCGTGTCCTTGTTGATCTTGACATACTCGATGCCCAGCATCTCGGCGAAGTCCTCCCAGTACTCCTCGGTGATGTCGTAGGAGAAGGCTGAGTGGTGCGTGCCTCCGGCGAGGATCCATGCTCCGGCACCAATCTCGAACGTGGGCTGTGGCACCCAGAGGGCGCTGGCCACGGGCAGGTTGGGCATGGGCTTCGGCTCGATGCACTCCACTTCCTGCGAGATGAGGCGGAAGCGGTTGCCCAGGTCAACGACGGTGGCCTTGATGCCACGGCCAGTCTTCGAGGTGAAGACGAGGCGGGCGGTCTGCTGCTTGCGGATGCCGATGCCGAGGAAGTGGACCTCGAGCTTGGGTTTATCAACGGCGATGAGAGGGCAGACCTCGAGCATGTGGCTCTGCAGGCAGCTGGAGCGGTCGCCAGCGAAGTTCAGCGTGTAGTCCTCGAGGAACGAGCAACCCGTGGGCAGTCCCTGCGAGATGACCCACAGCGTGCGGTAGAGGCAAGCTGTCTTCCAGTCGCCCTCGGCGCCGAAGCCGTAGCCCTCTTCCATGAGGCGCTGCGAAGCCAGACCGGGAATCTGGTCGAAGCCGCAGAAGTCGGGAGCGTCGATGTCGGCATCGCCCAGGTCGTCGAAGTTGGTGGTGAAGGCGGTAGCGCCCTCGTCCTTCAGCACGCGGCGCAGGGCAATCTCGGCCTTGGCGGCGTTGTGAACCTTCTGCCAGTAGACCTCCTCGCCGCTCTCGTCGATTTTGATGGTGTAGAGCTTCTTGTACTCCTCCACCAGCTCGTCGGCCTCGGCATCGGTTACCTTCTTGAAATAGTCCATCAGCGAGCTGACGGGGTAGTAGTCCACGTGATAGCCCAGACGCTGCTCGAACTCCACACGGTCGCCGTCGGTCACGGCCACGTTGTTCATGTTCATACCGAACATCAGGCAGCGCACGTTGTGAGCGTCGGCCACGCCGGCAGCCACGCGAGCCCACACGGCAATCTGCTTCTGAGCCTGCTCGTCCTTCCAGTAGCCGCAGACCACCTTGCGGGGAACGCGCATGCGGGTGCAGATGTGTCCGAACTCGATGTCGCCGTGGGCGCTCTGGTTCAGGTTCATGAAGTCCATGTCCATGGTCTCCCAGGGAATCTCGGCGTTATACTGTGTGTGGAAGTGCAGCATGGGCTTCTTCAGTGCCTGCAGACCCTTGATCCACATCTTGGCGGGCGAGAAGGTGTGCATCCAGGTGATGATACCGATACACTTCTCCTCGTTGTTGGCGGCGAGCATCACCTGTTCCACTTCCTTCGAGCTGTTGGCCGTACCCTTATAGACTATCTTCACGGGGATGTTGCCGCTGGCGTTCAAGCCCTCGACCATCTCCTTCGAGTGTCCGTCAACTGCAACCACGGCGTCGCCACCATACAGGAGCTGTGCACCAGTTACCCACCAAAGTTCCAAATTCTCAAATGCTTTCATAATACAAATGTTTTTTAATTAATTGGTAAATAAATACTATTGTTTTCTTTTTCACTAATTGGGAGAAACTTTTTTTCACTAATTATGAGAGATATGGTACTCACAATTAGTGAAAACTTTTTCTCATAATTAGTGTTTCTGACCTTTCTGGCCGTAGTAGGCGTTGGGGCCGTGCTTGCGGCTGTAGTGCTTCTCGACGAGCAGCGGGTTCATCGTCAGGTTGGGGTTCACCGAGAGGGCCACGAAGGCCATCTTGGCGCACTGCTCCATCACCTTGGCGTTGTAGACGGCGTTGTCGGGCGAGGTTCCCCACGAGAACGGGCCGTGGTTCTTCACCAGCACGGCGGGCGTGTGGTCGGGGTTGATCTTGCGGATGTTCAGGATTTCGTCCACGATGACGTTGCCCGTCTCCAGCTCATACTGTCCTTCCACCTCCTCCTTCGTCATGTCGCGTGTGCAGGGAATGTCCTTGTAGAAGTAGTCTGCATGCGTCGTGCCGATGTTGGGAATGTCGCGGCCGGCCTGAGCGAATGCCGTGGCGTAGGTGGAGTGGGTGTGCACCACGCCCTGGATGTTGGGGAATGCCTTATATAATATAAGATGTGTGGGCGTGTCGCTCGAAGGGTTCAGGTCGCCTTCTACCACCTTGCCTGTCTCCAGGTCAACGACCACCATGTCCTCGGCCTTCATCTCGTCGTAGCTGACGCCCGAGGGCTTGATGACCACGAGACCTTTCTCGCGGTCGATGCCTGAGACGTTGCCCCAGGTGAAGATGACCAGTCCCTGCTTCACGAGGTCGAGATTGGCCTTGAATACTTTTTGTTTCAGTTCTTCTAACATAGCTTATAGTTTAAAGTTCGGGTCTTCGTTATAGACTCTTTTGTTGAAACGATAAAGTGCAGCTCCGCGTTTTGACGATAGCTTGTCGATGAGTTCCGTCTTCTCGATGAAACCCATCTCCTTGATGCGCTTGCGGAAGTTGCGCTTGTCGATTTCCTGCCCGCCCACGGCCTCGTAGAGCCGTTGCAGCTGCGTGAGCGTGAACAGGTCGGGCAGCAGGCGGAATCCGATGGGCTCGGTGCGCATCTTCTGGCGCATCCTCCGCTGAGCCTGGCGTACCATCTCGTTGTGGTCAGAGTAGAGTGGGGGAAGCTGGTTGATGTCGACCCATTCCGCCTGATGCTCCTTCCGCAACTTCTCATCGTAGTCCTTGACGTTGATGAGCGCATAGTAGGCAATGGATACGACACGCTCTCCGGGGTCGCGGTCAACGCTGCCGAAGGCTCCCACCTGGCGCATGTACAGGTTCCGCAGGCCCGTGAGTTCCTTCAGTGTCCTTGAGGCGCACTCGTCAATGCCCTCGTTGGCGGCGACGAAGCCTCCGTAGAGGCTCCATTCGCCGCGTCCGGGGTCCATCTGCCGCCGGCCGATGAGCACCTTCAGCTTGCCTTCATCGAAGCCGAAGATGATGACGTCGACCGACACCCAGACTTTCGCGTGTTCGCTGTAGTACGTCATTATTGTTTACCAGAAGTAAGCGTAGAAGCAAGCGCAGAGTCCAATCACTACGAGCGTGCCCACGATGTCCCATACGTTCCAGCTCTCCTTGATAGACTTCTTGAAGTCGCTGCTGAAGGTGATGGCATCGACCTGAGCCTTCGAAGGAGCGGGAGTGAAGTAGCTCACCACCACCATGAGGAGGATGATGAACACCAGCAGCCAGCACTCGAAGATGAGCCAGTTGGTCTGCCAGAACCACGTGGTGTTCTCCCAGAACCAGCCCGTCATGTTGGCATGGCCCGACTCGGTCAGCACGTTGGTCAGCAGGCGGATCATACCGATGACGAAACCGCCGATGAGGCCCCATTCACCAGCCTTCGGGGTAATCTTCTTCGAGAAGATACCCAGCGTGAAGACGGCCACCATGGCCGGAGCGATGAGCGACTGGATGTCCTGCAGGTAGCTGTAGAGGTTGCCCATGTTCATCATGATAGGCATCCAGGCCAGACCCAGCAGCACAACAACGACCGTTGCAGTACGGCCTACAAACACGTAGTGGGCCTCGCTCTTACCCTTCTTCATCGGCTTGTAGAAGTCCTCGGTGAACAGCGTTGCGCAGCTGTTGAAGAAGGCAGCCAGCGAAGCCACCAGGGCGCAGACGAAGCCGATGGTCACGATGCCCTTGATACCGGCAGGCAGGATGTTCTTCACCATCATGGCGAAAGCACCGTCGGTAGAGTTGTGGTCGTGAATATCCATGACGATGCCGCTGTCAGGATTCTGTGACAGGGCGTAGGCAATCATACCAGGGATGAGGAACATGAAGCAAGGCAGAATCTTGAAGAAACCAGCAGCGATGGTGCCACGGCGTGCACGCTTCATCACTTCCTTGTTGTCTTCGCCGGGACGCTGGCCGAGCACACGCTGAACGATGTGCTGGTCAGTACACCAGTACCAGAAACCGATGATGGAGGCTCCGAGGAACACCACGTAGCCCGGGAACTGCGGATACATCGGGTCGCCCGGGTCGGTGTGGAACATGTGGGTAGTGCCATAGCCGTCGTGGGCTGCGTTACATACGTCCATCATGGTTGTCCATCCCTGGCTGATGCTGCCACCGCCAAGGGCGGAGAGACCCAGGAACAGCACGAGGAACGAGCCGATGATGAGGATAGGCGTCTGAATGGTTGACAGCGTCATCACGCCCTTCATGCCGCCAAACACGGTGAACACGGCGGTGATGGCAATCAGGCCGATGGCACCGTACCAGAAGGGAATGCCAAGCAGGTACTGGAAGAAGATACCACCGGTAAATGCCGTCACTGACACCTTCGTCAGCACGTAGGCCACGAGCGTGATGATGGAGAGCCAGGAACCCGTGCGCTTCGTGTAGCGGAACTTCAGGAAGTCGGGCATGGTGATGATCTTGCCCATCTTGTTGATGAGCAGCTGATAGAAGGGGACGAACAGCCAGCCGAGGATGAGGATCATCCAGCCCTGCATCTCCCAGTGGGCCATGCCCACGCCGTCCTTGGCACCCGTACCGGCCAGACCCACGAGGTGCTCCGAGCCGATGTTGGCGGCAAAGATGGCCATACCGATTACGTACCACGGCTCACCCTTACCGAAGAGATAAGCCGACGAGTCTTCGCCCTGCTGGGCTTTCTTGTCTTTCCAGATGGCGTACCACACGGCTGCCACCACTCCTAACAGGCCCAAGGCCAGAACAGCCCAGTCAAGCCAGATAAATTCATGTGAACTCCAGTTCATGATGATAGTTGTTTTTTGCAGTTTATGCGTTTATTAAAAGTTTATTTGATGCTGAACTTGTAGGCAGCGTGGCTGTAGTAAGGCTTCTCAGGCGTCACCACGGGGCTGGCCCATTCGGGATGGTTGGGGCTGTCGGGGAACTTCTGGCTCTCCAGGCAGACGCTGACGTGCTGCGGATAGTGCTTGCCCAGCTTGCGTGCGACGTTCTCCTCGCCGCCAACGCCCTGGAAGTTGCCGCTGTAGACCTGCACGCCCGGCTCGTTGGTAAACATCTCCATGAAGATGCCGGTGCGGGGGCTGTAGAGCGAAGCGCAGACCTGCGTGTCGTCGCCCTTGCCGTCCTTATAGGTGTTCAGGCACCAGTTGTGGTCGTAGCCGTGAGCGTTCTTCGTCTGGTAGTATTCCGACTTGATGCTGTCGCCGACGGCATGCGGTGTGCGGAAGTCCATGGGCGTGCCCTCCACGCTGAGAATCCTGCCGGTGGGCATGTAGCTGTCGTCGGCCTCGGTGAACGAGTCGGCGTTCACGTAGAGCACCTGGTCGTAGGCAGCGTTCTCCAGGTCGCCGCTCAGGTTGTAGTAGTTGTGGTTCGTCTGGTTGATGATGGTCGGCTGGTCGGTGGTAGCCTCCCAGGTGATGTCGAGCGTGTTGCCGTTCAGAATCTTATAGGTCGTCACGGCCACCACGTTGCCGGGGAACCCGTTGTCGCCGTCGGGCGAGCTGATTTCCAGCTTCAGCGTGTTGTCGCTGGCCTCCAGCACCTTGTACACCTTGTTCATCCATCCCGTGGCGCCTCCGCCGTGCAGGCAGTGGTTGCGGTCGCCGGGGTGCGTGTCGTTCTGCGTCAGCTGATAGGTGGAGTCGTTCAGCGTGAAGCGTCCCAGGTTGATGCGGTTGGCATAGCGGCCTACGCTTGAACCGTAGTCGGTGGCATGGGTGAGGTAGTCGCCGATGTTGTCGAAGCCCAGCACCACGTCGACGAGCGAGTCGTTTTTGTCGGGCACCATCAGCGAGACGACGCGTCCGCCGAAGTTGGTGATGCACACCTCCATGCCCTTGTCGCCCTTCAGCGTGTAGAGCTTCACGGTGTCGCCACCCACGATGGTGTCAAACTGTGCAGGGTTCAGTCCCGATGCGGTCAGCGGCGCTGCCTGCTGGCCGGTGCATGCTGTGAATGCCAGTGCCATGACGGCTCCGGTACCCAGCAAAAGTCCTTTTAATGCTTTCATTGTTTTGGGTTTTTTTATTGAAGTTGTTAGTCGTATAGTAGATTTTGGGTGTAAAGTTACACATTATTTCTGAATCCACAAAATTTATTGCCAAAAATATTCCTGTTGACTGCAAATTTGTGCACAACGCGTAATTAGCAAAAATGAAATGAAACTTTTGTAACTTTTGTAACAACACGTATAAACACTGGGGTTTCCAGCGATTTCACACCCCGAAAACACCCAAGGTATACCCCTGCACACTCTCCCGCAGAGTGTGCAAAAACAAGCCCGAAGCCCCCCCTTCTGCCCCCGAGGAAGAAGCCCCCCTTCTGCCCCCGAGGAAGAAGCCCCCCCTTCTGCCCCCGAGGAAGAAGCCCCCCCTTCTGCCCCCGAGGAAGAAGCCCCCCCTTCTGCCCCCGAGGGGGCTACTATAGACTTCTCC
>CACYME010000042.1 GCA_902775475.1 uncultured Prevotellaceae bacterium | reverse complement strand
TTTATATCTTTAGACAAGTATATCCACACGAAATCTTGTAGAACCCATATAAGAATAGCTTGGCAGGCTTTTCTTGTGGCGAAAAGACTGTCAAGCTATTCTTAGTGTAAAGAAGGTACTCATATCTATGCTATGCCCTTAAGCACAGCACCAGCTATGGGGTCTTGGCTATTTCCTGCTGCGGATGCTGACGGAGGCCTTTGGCAGCGAGGAGCTGACGGTGACCTTGGCACTGCCGGGCTTCTGACTGCCACGGACAGCGATGAGGGCTCGGCCTTTCCACGTGGTGACCTTCGGCGAGGTGGACGGCTCGAAGTCCTTCAGGTCGGCACTAGCAGCAGCCATCAGCTGGCCAGCTCCGCTGACTGCTACGTTGCAGGCAATGGCAGCATCGGGAACTACCCTACCCTTGGCATCGACCACCTCGACGACGATGAACGAGAGGTCCTGGCCGTCGGCGGTGATGACAGAGCGGTCGGGTGTAAGGCGGAGCCGTTCAGGCTCGCCCGCCGTCTCGAGGATGGCACTGCCGCTGTCGGTGATGGCTTCGAGCAGACCAGGCTGATAGGGCAGCGTGAAGACGGCCTTATACTGCGTCGCACGGCTCACCTCTTTCTTGCCGATGAGGGTCTTGTTGAGATAGAGTGCCACCGACGGGTCCTTGGTGTACACCTCCACCTCGATGGGCTTGCCTTCCCATCCTTTCCAGCTCCAGCTCTCCCAGGTGGGCCATACGCTCCACATGGTCTCCTTGATGGTGCCCTTGTAGCCGTTGGGTTCCTTGACAGCCATATAGGGCTTCCTGACGTCGTTCCAGAGCATGTCGCGGTAGTGGCTGATGGGCTTGCGCCAGCCAGTGATGTCGACATCGCCGCAGTAGGCGCCTCGCCATTCGGGCTGTCCACCAGGTGCAAAACTCTCTCCGGGCCGGTCGCCTTCGTAGTAGTATCGGCCAATGCCAGCCTCACCCAGATAGTCAAGCCCCGTCCACACCATGTCGCCAACGACATAGGGATTGTCGTTGACCACGGTCCAGTTGCGGAAGGCATCGCGCGGATAGCTCTCCGTCTGCCACATCACGCGTTTCGGGTCGCGCTCATGGTCGGTCTTATGCTTGAAAATCATGTAGTTGTAGCCCACCACGTCGAGTACTTCTGCATGGGGGTCGTAGATTTCCCAGTCGCGGTCCCATGCACAGAGGGCCTCGGTGACGGGTCGGGTGTTGTCAATCTCGAGGATGGCCTGCTTCAGCTGGCGGGCGGTGGTGATGACACGGATTTCCTTGCGCTCGATGACCTCGTTGCCGATGCTCCAGGAGATAACGCAGGGGTGGTTGATGTCGCGCTTCACCAGGGCGTGGATGTCCTCGCGGTAGCAGGAGTCGATGACGGTGGAGTAGTCGAAGGGATTCTTCTGCGTGCGCCATCCGTCAAAGGCCTCGTCGATGACGAGCATGCCGATGGAGTCGCAGGCGTCGAGGAAGGCTCGCGTGGTGGGGTTGTGCGAGGTGCGAATGAGGTTGAATCCGGCATCCTTCATCTGCCTCACCTTGCGAATCTCGGCGGCATCGAAAGCCATCGCCCCGAGCACGCCGTCGTCGTGGTGCACACAAGCGCCATTGACGAGCACGGGCTTACCGTTGAGCACAAATCCCTTGCTGGCATCGAAGGAGAACGAGCGTATGCCAAACTTCACCTGCTGCTCGGCAACGGTTTGTCCTCCAGACTTCAAGCTGACGGTGCAGTCATAGAGGTAGGGGTCGTCGGGCGACCACAGATGGGGCTGCTGGTTGGTGAAGCTGAGCACGTGGTTCGACGTCTGACCGGACTTGATGGCAACGTGCTCAACCTTGTTGATGGCTGCGAAGGCTCCGCCCTTGAAGCTCACCTCAACGGCATCGACGGTGCGCTCCTCCTTGCATTCGTTCTCAATCCAGATGTTCACGTCCACCCTGGCCTTCTCCTTGCTCACCTCAGGAGTGCATACGCGCACGCCATTCTCGGCAAGGTGCAGCGCGGGCATCGTCTGCAGCCACACGTGGCGGTAGATGCCGGAGCCGGAGTACCAGCGGCAGTTGGGCTGCTGCGAGTTGTCGACCTTGACCACCACATGGTTGTCCTGCTTCTTGTCCTTATATAAATAAGGTGTGACATCGACGGTGAAGGGAGTGTAGCCGTAGGCATGCTGTCCGGCTTTCTGTCCGTTGACGAAGACCTCGGCATGCTGGTAGACGCCTTCGAAGAGAAGGTGTACGACCTCGGCATCGGGTGTCTTGAACGTCTTGCGATATTCGCCCTTTCCGCCGGGATACCATCCTCCGCCAGTGCCTGTAGCACCCGTTGCGGCGTTGGGAGCGCAATAGATGTCCCAGTCGTGGGGAAGGTCAACACTGATGGTCTTACCGTCCTGAATGAACTGCCATCCGAAATCAAAAAGTGCCTGCCGCTGGGCAGACACTTGAACAGACATGGCGCAAAGTGCCATGCCTGCCAATAGGTGTTTGAGAGTTGTCATTACTCTTCAGCTGGTTTCATGTTGGTATAGACTGTCTGCACATCGTCGAAATCCTCGAGCTTCTCCACCATCTTGTCGATGGCCTCGCGCTGCTCGGGGGTGACGTCCTTCAGGTCGTTGGGGATGCGTGTGAACTCTGCACCCGTCACTTCGAAGCCCTCGGCTTCCAGATGTTTCTGTATGGCGCTGAAGCTGGAGGGGTCGCCGTAGATGGTGACCTCGCCCGTCTCCTCATCTTCGTCGAACTCGTCCTCCACGCCATAGTCGATGAGGTCGAGAATCATCTCGTCCATGTCGAGCCCGTCTTTCTTCTTGAAGGTGAAGACGGCCTTGTGGTCGAAGAGGAAACTGAGCGAGCCCTGTGTGCCCAGGTTTCCGCTGAACTTGTTGAAGACCGAGCGCACATCGCCGACGGTGCGGGTGGTGTTGTCGGTGAGGGTCTCAACGAAGATGGCCACTCCGTGGGGGCCGTAGCCCTCGTAGTTCACTTCCTTGTAGTCGCTCTGGTCCTTGCCCATGGCGTTCTTGATGGCACGCTCGATGTTGTCCTTCGGCATGTTCTCGCGCTTGGCGTTGGCAATGATGGCACGCAGGCCGGGGTTGTTCTCAGGCTCGGGGCCGCCAGCCTTCACGGCGATGGCAATCTGCTTGCCGATTTTGGTGAATGTCTTGGCCATGTGGCCCCATCTCTTCAGCTTTGTAGCCTTACGATATTCAAATGCTCTTCCCATAATTAATTATTTTTTTCGTTATTTCGTTATTTCGTTATGACGTTATTTCGCTGTTTCCTTAACGCAGCTCGGCTCCGAGCTGCTTCTTCAGGTTCTGAATGAGCTTCTGCATGATGGTGTCAATCTGCTTGTCGTTCATGGTCTTCTCCTCGTCCTGCAGGATGAAGTTCACGGCGTAGCTCTTCTTGCCAGCGGGGAGATTCTTTCCCTCGTAGACATCGAACAGCTCGACGCTCCTCAGCAGTTTCTTCTCGCTCTGGCGAGCCGTCTGCTCAATCTGGGCAAACTCCACGGTGCTGTCGACCAGCAGGGCCAGGTCGCGGCTCACGGCGGGATGCTTGGGTATGTCGGTGAAGAGGACCTCGTTCTTGCGCGTGGCCTTCATCAGCTGCGTCCAGTTCAGCTCGGCATAGAAGACAGGCTGTTGCAGGTCGAACTGCTTGAGCAGCTGCTTCGACAGGACACCCATCTCGATGAGCTTCTTGCCACCGCGATTCTCCAGCTGCAGACCAGCTGAGAAAATGGGGTTCTCACTCTTCTTCGTGACAACCATGCCTGGCTTCAGGCCGATGCGCTGCATGATGTTCTGCACATAGGCCGACAGCTCGTAGTAGGTAGAATCCTCGTTAGGATGAGCCCACGAGCCTTCCACGCGCTTGCCCGTCAGCCAGAGGGCGAGCATGTTCTCTTCCTTGTAAGCCTGCATGGGGTTGTCGTCATTCTGGCGCTCAGGGTCGAAGAAGTAGACGTTGCCGAACTCGAAGAAGCGGAGGTTCTGTACCTTGCGCTTCACGTTGTGCTCCACGCTCTCCAGGCCACCGTAGAGCAGTGTCTGGCGCATCACACCAAGGTCTTGCGACAACGGGTTCACGATGCGCACCACGTCGGGCTTGTCGCCGTAATACGCCGACTTGCTCAGTGAGTTGTTGAGAATCTCGTTGAAGCCCTCTCCGACAAGCTGCTCAGAAACAAGGTTTTGGAGCTTGTGCTTGCGGTCTTCATCGCCCTTGATGACGAGCGACGACTTCAGCTGAGTGGGTATCTCCACATTATTATATCCGTAGATGCGCAGAATGTCCTCGACCACGTCGCAGGGACGCTGCACATCAACGCGGTAGGCAGGAACCTCGAGCTTCAGTCCGTCGGCGGTCTCCTCGAGCACCTTCATCTCCAGCGACTCACAGATACTCTTGATGGTCTCAACGGGAATCTCTTTGCCGATGAGGTTCTTCACATAGTCATACTGCAACGACACCTTTGCATTCTCAATGGGAGCAGGATACTCGTCGCGTATCTCCATCGAGATTTTTCCGCCAGCCAGCTCCTTGCAGAGCAGGGCTGCCTGCTGGAGGGCGTAGATGACGCCGTTGGGGTCGATGCCACGCTCAAAGCGGAACGAAGCGTCGGTGCTCAACCCATGACGACGGGCCGACTTGCGAATCCACGTGGGATGGAAGTAGGCACTCTCGAGCACCACGTTACGCGTCGTCTCATAGGTGCCGCTGCCCTTGCCACCGAACACGCCTGCGATGCACATGGGCTCCTCGGCATTGCAGATGGCCAGGTCGCGGTAGCTCAGCTTGTGCTCCACGCCGTCGAGCGTGACGAAGGGCGTTCCCTGGGGCATGGTCTTGACCACAATCTTATGACCCTTCACCATGTCTGCATCGAAGCAGTGCAAAGGCTGTCCGTAGGCCATCATCACGTAGTTGGTGATGTCAACGATGTTATTGATAGGCCTCAGACCAATAGTCGTCAGCTTGTTCTTCAGCCACTCAGGGCTCTCCTTCACCTCGCAGTCGGTGATGCTCACGCAGGCATATCGCCGGCAGGCCTCGGTGTTCTCTATCACCACATCGACGGGTAGGTCGTAATTATCAACGGCGAAGGCATCAGCAGAAGGACGGTGGAGCGACGTCACGTAGCCATTCTGGCGGAGCCACGCATAGAGATCGCGTGCCACTCCCCAGTGGCTCAGGGCGTCGGCACGGTTGGCGGTGATGTCTACCTCGATGAGCCAGTCGCTCTCAAAATGGTAGTACTCGGCAGCAGGTGTGCCCACCACGGCATCGTCGGGCAAGACGATGATACCATCGTGACTTGTTCCCACGCCGATTTCGTCCTCTGCGCAGATCATGCCACACGACTCCACGCCGCGCAGCTTCGACTTCTTGATGACGAACTCCTTGTCGCCGTCGTAGAGCACGCAGCCAAGGTCGGCCACGATGACTTTCTGCCCGGCCGCCACATTGGGAGCGCCGCAAACAATAGACGACGGCTCACCCTTTCCCAGGTCAACCGTCGTCACATGCAAATGATCGCTGTTAGGATGGGGCTCGCACGTCAGCACCTGGCCAACATAGAGACCTTTCAGACCGCCACGAATGGACTGCACCTCCTCGAGAGCATCCACTTCAAGGCCTGTCGACGTGAGTGCGTCGCAGACCTCCTGCGGTGTAAGGCTGAAATCAACATATTCTTTCAGCCACTTATAAGAAATGTTCATCTTGCTGTTATAGTGTTATATTTTTTAGTGTTTATGCGCTTCTTTGTCTATTTTACGGTGCAAAGGTACGAATAATTTGTGAAAAACAAGATAAGTATTATATTTTTCTTTTTTATATTTTCTTTTTTGGTAAAAAATGATTAACTTTGCCGACAACAAAGGAAGAGCGACAATGACAGATAACACAACGAGACAAGACGTGCTGCGGGTGGACTACCAGTCACGGCTGAACTATGCCATGTGGCTGAATGGCCAGCAGACGTTGAAAGGGGTTGAAGTGGAAAACCTGACGGATTCCGACTGGCACAATGTGTGCGTGACGCTTAGCGGCGAAATGCTGGTGGAGCAGCAGGAGCATATCGATCTGATACCACATGGGGAAACGGTGAGGCTCAGCCAGCTGCAACTGGTGCCCGACGGCGACACGCTGCGCCAGCTAACGGAGAGTACTGCCACCCAGTTCAACGTAACGCTCACCGTTGACGGACAGCTGCTTAGCGAGCAGAGCCATGAGCTGCGTATGCTTGCCTTCGACGAGTGGCCAGGGGCGAACATTGCCCCCGAGCTACTATCGGTATTCGTCACGCCTAACAACCCGCAACTGGCGGAAGTAAAGGTGCGTGCCTCGGCATTGCTGGAGAAACTCACTAACGGAGGGGCGCTTGATGAATACCAGACGCAGGACCCCAACCACGTGCGTGCTCAGGTGGCCTGTATCTATACCGCATTGCAGCAGGAGGGACTCGTCTACAGTGCACCGCCGGCCAGCTTCGAGAAAGAGGGCCAGCGCATTCGCCTTGCTCAAAAGGTGATCGACCAGAAGATGGGCACCTGCCTCGACCTGTCACTACTCATGGCATCGGTCATGGAGAGCTGCGGCCTTCATCCCCTGGTCCTGCTACTGAAGGGTCATGCTATGGTAGGCTGCTGGCAGATGAAGAAATTCTATCCTCACACCGTCGGCGACGACGCCTCGCTGCTACTGAAATCGGCCGCCGACGGCATCAACGAGCTGGTGCTCATTGAAGCCACCGCACTCACAGACAGCAACACGCCCAGTTTCGAGGATGCCGTGTCTATGGCCGAAAAGAGACTGCTGGCCAAGCCCGATGACTTTGTGCTCTTCGTCGACGTGTTCCGCTGCCGGCTCGACGGCATCACTCCACTCCCCTTGAAGGACGACGGCACACTGATACTCGAAGGTGTTAAGCGCATGGAGGCGCAAGTGGTGAGCGTTCAGCGCTCAACCATCGACGTGCCAGAAACCGGTGAAGAGACGCCAGCTGACCGTCTACAGATATGGGAGCGCAAACTGCTCGACTTCAGCATGCGGAACAGCTTGCTAAACCTGAGACTGACGAAGAAGGCTATTCCTTTCATCTCGTTCGACCTCGACGTGCTCGAAGACCATCTGCAAGCCGGCGAGAGCTACGAGGTGCTGTCATCGCCGACAAAGGTGAAGATACAGCCCGACGATGGAACGCAGTATATCTCGCGCCTCCACCGGGACGAGCTGGAGGGCGTCGTGACACAAGCCCTGAAACAGCATCAGCTCTATTCCTACCTGAACGATGACGAGCTGACACACGCCATAAAAACCCTATACCGCGACTCGCGCACGGCGATGGAAGAGAACGGGGCCGACACGCTCTTCCTGGCTATGGGTCTGCTAAAATGGTATGAGACTGAGAAGAGCGTCGTACCGCGCTATGCGCCTCTGGTGATGCTGCCCGTGAGACTGGTCAGAAAGAGTGCCGGTGTCTACGTGCTTCGTATGCGTGAAGAGGAGGCTACGTTCAACACAACGCTCATGGAAATGCTTCGCCAGCAGTTTGGCATCGTTTTCAGCGGTCTCTCACCACTACCGAAGGACAACAGCGGGGTTGACATGCGTGCCATTTTCTCTATCGTCAGGGCTCACGTGAAAGATTTCGCCCGCTGGGACGTGGTTGAGGAGGCAATGCTGGGTCTGTTCTCGTTCAGCAAGTTCGTCATGTGGAACGACATCCACAACAACTCTGAACTGATGCGGCGCAACCAGATTGTCGACGCCCTTCTGCAAAAGCAATTCAAGAGCCAGGCAGAAGAAGATACCGATATTGACGTGCGCGATGCCGACCGCAATCTTCACCCCACCGCACTGGCGCTGCCTGTCGATGTAGACTCCTCTCAGCTGGAGGCTGTCATGGAGTCGGGACAGGAGCGAAGTTTCATCCTCTACGGCCCTCCCGGAACTGGCAAGAGCCAAACCATCACGAATATTATTTCGAACGCCCTCTACCACGGCAAACGTGTGCTCTTCGTGGCTGAGAAGATGGCTGCCCTGCAGGTGGTTCAGGCACGAATGGAGAAGATAGGACTGGCGCCATTCTGCCTGGAAATGCACTCTAACAAGATGACAAAGAGCCATCTGCTACACCAGCTGCAGAGTGTGTTAGAGCTGGCCCAGACACAGCCCTGCAAGAACTATACAAAGGTGGCCGATGAGCTGATGGCTCGCAGACAGGAGTTGATTGGCTATGTAGAACAGCTACACCAGAAGCGTAGTCACGGCCTTTCGCTCTATGACTGCATCGTAGGCTACGAGGCCCTTCCCAATGTGGAGCCACTGGCACCCTCAAACGATTTCCTGGAAGGACTGACGGAGCAACGTCTTGACGAGGCAGTACAGGGGTTAAGAGCACTCGATGCCGTCATGCAAATATCGGGTCATCCCTGCGGACATCCACTGCTCGGGCTCATGATTAACGACCCTTCGGAACGTGCCCGGCAGCAACTGACGGAGGAACTGCCACGTCTGAGTCTGCAGATAAAAGAGGTACTGAAAGCGACAGGCCATGAAGCACTGAGTATCAGCGAACTGAAGCTTTGGAACGACTTTATCAAAAAGCAGGAAACGTTGTTAGACGAATACACCGACGACGTGCTCGAATTACGAGGTCGGCAGATGGCTTCGGAATGGGAAGAAATCAACCAGAAATGGTTCTTGCCGAAACTTTTCGCCAAGCGTGCATTCCTGAAGAAAATGCAGGCATACAAGCCTGGATTCAACGCCGACGACGTGGAACCACTCTGCCAGAAGCTGGAGGAGCACCACAACGCCGCCCACGAGTGTGGCCAGGACAAGCAACAGGCGGTGAGTCCTGCTTGCGCCAAGGCTTGCCGCGAGCTGGAAGACACCTTCGAGCGTGTCTGTCCGCAGCTCTGTAGCTTCGACTTAGGAGAAGACCCCCTACTCTCATTCATTGCCGAGCGCATCAGCAGCTGGATGCAGAACATGGGACGCAGCCGTGACTGGGCACAATGGTGCATGCGTTTGCCCGATCTGAAGAAGCTGAAGCTCGACTTCGTGCTGGTAGAAATGAAGCTCAACACGACGTCGGGCGCTGACATGGCCGTCAGGCTTCTCCGCGGAAGTTATAAGCGTATGGCACTCGACATCATCGACAGCGACCATAAGCTGGCGATGTTCAACGGTGTACTCTTCGACGATGCTATCAGCCAGTATCGGAAACTCGCCAGCGAGTTCCAGCAGCTCACGAAGCAGATGCTCTACGAGCAACTTGTGAAGCGACTCCCCTGGCGCGCCGAGGATGTGGCTGGGAATGCCGAACTGGCTCAGCTGAAACGATGGATATCGTCGGGTGGCCGCGGAGTGACCATCCGGCGCATCATGGATCAGCTACCAACCCTGCTGCCACAGCTATGCCCCTGCATGCTGATGAGCCCTATCTCCGTAGCACAGTACATCGACCTAAACCAGCCGCCCTTCGACCTCGTCATCTTCGACGAAGCTTCACAGATGCCTACCAGCGAGGCTGTGGGAGCCATCTCGCGCGGACGGAATCTCATCGTCGTGGGTGACCCGAAGCAGATGCCGCCAACCAGCTTCTTCAACGTGAGCGCCGTGGACGACTCCGAGGCCGACATCGACGACATGGAGAGCATTCTCGACGACTGCATCACCCTCTCACTACCCGAACACTATCTGTCGTGGCATTACCGCTCACGCCACGAGAGCCTCATTGCCTTCAGCAATTCCCAGTATTACGACGGTCGCCTGTTTACCTTCCCCTCGGTTGATGACCGCCAGTCGCACGTTCATTTCGTTCCCGTCGAGGGCGTCTATGACCACGGCCGGACCCGAAGCAATCGCGCCGAAGCCGAAGCCATCGTCGAGGAAGCGCTACGTCGTATTCCTGAAGGTGCTTCCATCGGCATTGTGGCGTTCAGCAAAGTCCAGCAGAACCTCATCGAGGACTTGCTCACCGACAAGCTGGCCAAGAACCCGGAACTAGAGAAGAAGGCCTACGACGTCGCCGAGCCTATCTTCGTGAAGAACCTCGAGAACGTGCAGGGCGACGAGCGCGATGTCATTCTTTTCTCCGTTGGCTATGGTCCCGACAAGAGCGGCAAGGTGTCGATGAACTTCGGTCCTCTGAACAACCGCGGAGGCGAGCGCCGCCTGAACGTAGCCGTCAGCCGTGCCAGAAAGGAGATGGTAGTGTTCTCGACATTGCAACCTGAGCAGATTGACCTGAACCGTAGCAATGCCCGTGGCGTGGAGGGTCTGAAGCGCTTCCTGGAGTATGCCAAGAGCGGGCGCATGGCCATAGCAGCCTCGCAAATCAGAGCCGCCACGCAGGTAGATAGCATGGTGCAGGCACTGGCCAAAGAGTTACAAGACCGGGGCTACCAGATTGACACGAACGTAGGCCGTAGTAAGTTCAAGGTAGACATTGCCGTCGTTGACCCCAACAACGAGGGGCAGTATTTGCTCGGCATTCTCTGCGACGGGCAGGGCTACTACGACACGAAGACCGAACGCGACCGTGAGGTGGTTCAGCCAAGCGTACTGACAGGGCTGCGATGGAACCTGCTACGCGTGTGGACCATCGACTGGCTCCTCAACCGCCAGGGCATCATGGAGCGCATAGAGAAAGCCCTGCAAAAGAGCAAGCAATCAGCATAAATCTATGAAATTAGAGCTATATTGTCCGCAGGTCATCTACGAACAGGGCCAGCGCCAGAAACAAGAGGACAGCATCTTCCCCCTCCAGGGAGATGCCAGCGAGGCGAACCGCCTGTTCATGGTGTGCGACGGCTTGGGAGGCATGGAGAAAGGCGAGCTGGCCAGCGCTACCGTCTGTCATGAGTTGAGCCGCGCCGTTATGGGAAAGCTGGCCGCCAACGACTACTACCTGACCGACGCCATGCTTCACGCTGCAGTCAATAGCACATACGACCTGCTGGAGACGGCCGATGACGGGAAGCACACAAGGATGGGAACGACACTCACTTTTCTCTGTTTCCACCGGGGAGGATGCCTGGCTGCTCACATGGGCGACAGCCGTATCTATCACATCAGGCCTCGGACTGGCGAGATTCTTTACCGCTCCGTCGACCATTCGCTCGTTCAGCACCTTTACGACATGGGGGAAATCAGCTACTACGAGATGCGCACGTCGCCCCGTCGCAATATCATTATAAAAGCGATGCTCACTTTACAGGAAATCCGAAGCACCGCAACGGTGGTACACATTGCCGACATCCAGCCAGACGACTATTTCTACCTTTGTTCCGACGGCATGCTTGAGGCGATGGACGACGACGAGCTGACAGCCATCCTCCAGACACACGTCAGCGACGAGGAGAAGGCACGCGAGCTGACAGCACGCACGGCACAGAACAGCGACAACCATTCAGCCTATCTCATCCATATCAAGAAAGTGGAACATGAAGCAGGCGATGGCCGCCTGCTCAACGACGAAGCTTATGCCCGGCACTGCAACAAGGCGCTGAACGACCCGCATAAAGACGTACCTTGGAACACCATCAACCCGCCTTTAAGCGACGACGACCTCGAGGACGAGCCTGCACCAGCACAGAAAAAGGGCCCCAAGGCCCTTCTCAAATCATATCTTCAGCTCTTTCATAATTTCGCTCATGCGCTGAAGCGTTGAGATACGCGTAGGCACCAGCGGCAGACGGAGCACATTCTCAATGAACCCCATTTCGTGGAGCATCGCCTTCACACCGGCAGGATTACCATCGACGAAGAGCAGCGAGAACAGGTCGGTGAAGCGGTGGTGAATCTTGCGGGCCGGCTCATACTCTCCACGCATCTGCAGGCGAATCATCTTCGAGAACTCCTTGGGCAGCGCATTGCCTATGACCGAGATGACGCCCACGGCACCGCAGCTGACCATCGGGAAGGTGAGCGAATCATCGCCAGAGATGACATCGAAGTCGCGTGGCTTGTTCTTGATAATCTCGTCCACCTGCTCCAGGTTTCCGCTGGCCTCCTTGATGGCCACGATGTTCTGGCAGTCGCGAGCCAGCCTCACGGTGGTCTCGGCCTTCATATTCACACCCGTCCGGCCAGGCACGTTGTAGAGCACCACCGGCAGTTGAGTGGCTGCGGCGATGGCCTTGAAGTGCTGGTAGAGGCCCTCCTGCGACGGTTTGTTGTAATAGGGGCAGACGCTCAGCACGCCATCGATGCCCTTGAAGTCGCCATTGCGCAGCTCATCGACCACGGCTGCCGTGTTATAGCCCCCACACCCCATCAGGATGGGCACGCGAGCCTGCACTTTCTCCACGATTAAGTTCTTGATGCGCAGCTTCTCCTCGGCAGTCAGCGTAGGCGTCTCGCCTGTGGTGGCAAGGATGCAGAAAAAGTCGGCACCATTATCCAGCTGATATTCCACCAGGCGCAACAGGGCGTCATAGTCAACGGCTCCGTCCTGCTTGAAAGGAGTCACCAAGGCTATGCCAAGGCCCTTGAAAATATTGTAAACCATATAGTGCTTGTCTAATTTCGCTGCAAAGGTACAAAAAAGTTAGGAGTTAGGAGTTAGGAGTTAGGAGTTTTTAGGTTATGTGCTTCTTAAAATTTGTTAAGCCACAGCAATTAACTCCTAGCTCCTAACTCCTAACTCCTAACTTTTCACTATCTTTGCAACATAAATACTGACCTACAATGAAAAAGACCATTGCTTTCATCATGTTGATGCTCCTCATCGGAGTGTGTGGTGCCCAGGCACAGGACAAGAAGTTCCAGCTCTACGGCATCGGGTTCTACAACTTGGAGAATCTGTTCGACACCTGCCACGACGCTGGGCACAATGACTATGAGTATCTGCCCGAAGGGCGCAACAAGTGGACGGGGCTGAAGTACACCCACAAGCTGCGCAACATGGCTCGCGTGCTGGCCGAGATGGGCACCGACCGTCTGCCCATGGGCTGTGCCGCCATCGGCGTCAGCGAGGTGGAGAACGCCAAGTGCCTCACCGACCTCTGCAACCAGGAGCCGCTGAAAGCCCGCAACATGCAGTTCGTGCACATCGAAGGCCCCGACCAGCGTGGCGTCGACTGTGCCCTGATCTACAACCCACAGCTCTTCCAGGTACGCAATGCCGAGCTCGTCCCCTACGTCTATGTGAAGCCCGAGGACTCGCTGCGCGCCACCCGTGGCTTCCTCACCGTCAGCGGCACGATGGCCGGAGAGCACGTCACCATCATCGTCAACCACCTGCCATCCCGCTTCTCCGGCTCCTTCTACCGCGAGGAGGGCGGACGCCAGCTCTTCGAACTGAAGACACGTCTCATGCGCGAAGACCCCAGCGTGAAGCTCATCATCATGGGCGACATGAACGACGACCCGCATGACAAGTCGATGGCCAAGGAGCTGGGGGCGCGCCGCAAGATCAAGAAGGTGGAGGACGGTGGCCTGTGGAACCCCTGGTGGGACGTTCTGGCCAGCGGCTCCGGCACGCTTCAATATGATGGTGGCTGGAACCTCTTCGACCAGATTATCCTCTCGCGCTCGCTCCTCGACCCGAAGAACATGAAGGACGGCAAGATGATTGAGACCAACAAGATTGACTGCTCCACGCTGAAATACTACAGCCACCAGATTTTCCGCCGCGACTATCTCTTCCAGCGCGAAGGAAAATACAAGGGCAACACCCTGCGCACCCATGCCGGCGGCGCCTGGCTCGACGGCTACAGCGACCACCTCCCCACCCTCGTCTACCTCATCAAGGAAGCCCGATAAGCACTCATAAACCTCAAATCTCACCCCCTCATGACCATCATAGGAATAGCCGGCGGCACTGGTTCGGGCAAGACCACCGTCGTGAAGCACATTGCCCGCGCACTGCCACCCCACTGCGTGGCCGTGGTGCCCCTCGACTCCTACTATAACGACACCACCGGCATGACCCCCGAAGAGCGCCGGGCCATCAACTTCGACCACCCCGACGCCTTCGACTGGAAGTTGCTCACCGAGCAGATACGCATGCTGAAGAACGGCGAGGCCATCGAGCAGCCCACCTATTCTTATATAGAGAGTAACCGACAGAAGGAGACCATCCACGTGGAGCCCAAGCCCGTCATCATCATCGAGGGCATCATGACGCTTCACTACAAGCGCCTGCGCGACATGATGGACCTGAAGATATTCGTCGACACCGACAGCGACGTGCGCCTCATACGCAACATCCGCCGCGACGTGGTGGAGCGCGGGCGCACCGTCGACATGGTGCTCGACCGCTACGAGAAGGTGCTCAAGCCCATGCACGAGCAGTTCATCGAACCCACCAAGAAGTTTGCCGACCTCATCATCCCCTGGGGCGGAGAAAACAAGACTGGCATTCACATCCTGAAAACTTATATAGAAGGAATAGTAACAAGGCCGACGCTATAAAGGGGAAAATGTCACATGTCACAAGCGTCACAATCCTGACTTTTCCTACATGTGAGGGGTTCATCATTTCGACGCTGTTTCCCCCTGCCAGCGGTCCGTTTCCGGAGCGAAACGGCGGCGTTTCTGCCTCTCATCTGGCCTCTCATTCCCTGAGGCCCTTCCCTTCTTTCCAAGTGAAAGAGGGTAAGGGCCTGTAACTCATCACAAGGTAGTGGTGACCTTCTGCAGGTCGGCATCATTAGAACTGGTGCCTATGAAGATGTCATACTTTCCTGGCTTCACCCGCATGGTGTTCGTTTCGGTGTCCCAGAATTCGAAGGCATCAGCCGAAAGACTAATGGTGGTCTCGACGGTCTCTCCGGGCTTGACGTCAACCCTCCGGAAGGCACGCAGCGACTTCAGCGGACCTTCGGTGTCTTGCAGATTGCGAATGTACACCTGCACGGTCTCTGTACCTTTCTGCTTACCCGTATTGGTAATGGGGATGGTGATAGTCCTGCTGATGGTCTCCTTCTGCCCTACCAGTCTGGTGTTCCCGGAAATGGTGGGCAGGCCCAACTTGAAACTCGTATAGCTCAAGCCAAAGCCAAAGGGGAAGAGGGCATCGTTGAAGTAGCGGTAGGTGCGGCCCTTCATCGAATAGTCCTCGTAGTCGGGCAGCTGGCTGCTTGACTTGTAGAACGTGACGGGGAGCTTGCCACTGGGGTTCACGTCGCCGAAGAGCATATCGGCCACGGCTGTTCCGCCCATCTGGCCAGGATACCAAGCCTGCACGATGGCGTCGCAGGTCTCCGTCTCAGGCTGCAGGGCGATACACGAACCGGAACAATTGACGAAGACGACCGTCTTGCCAGCCTGCTTCAGCGCCTTGAGGAAGTCGCGCTGCACCTTGGGCAGCTCGATGTGTGTGCGGTCGCCACCCTTGAAGCCATCGATGTCTACAGGCATCTCCTCGCCCTCAAGCGCTGGCGAGATGCCACCCACGAAGATGACCTTGTCGATGCCTTTGAGCTGGTCGATGGTGGCCTGGTAGTTGATGGGCTGCTCCTTGGCCACGTTAATCTTCAGGTTGGCGTTGTAGGTGTGGATATGCGAGAAGCGCACTTCAATGTTGTAGCTACGCCCTGCCTGTGCCTGGATAGGCACGCGGTTGGGCGTGGTGCGCCAGATGTGGTGGCGGAACTTCTGCTGACCGTCGATATACAGCTCAAAGTGGCCACAGCCTTCCACGTTCACCACATATTCGCCAGCCTCTTTCGGGGTGAAGACGGTCTCGTACTTAGCCGAGAAGTCCTCCAGCTGTACGCCAGGGGCGAAGTTGTGCATACCAGCGGTGGTGACGGCCAGCGGCGTGGTGTAATACTCGGTGGTGACGGGCTTGCCCTCCATCTGACGATTGTTCCAGAAGGTGCCCTTCATGCCCTTCTTGCCTTCAAAGCTGCACTGCGAGCCAAGGAGGCAGTCCATCACCTGGTCGTTAGTGAGGTCGCAGCCCTGAAAAAACTTGATTTTTGCCTTCCTCACCTTCAGCTTGTTGCAGATGCCGTCGAGGATGGTGTAGGTGTAATTGGGCATGCCGTTGTAGTTGCCCCACATCATCGGGGCGTTGTCGGCATTGGGGCCAATGACAGCAATCTTGTTCTTGTCCTTCGGCAGTGGCAGCACGTTGTTCTTGTTTTGCAAGAGCACGATGCTCTGGCGCGCCATGTCGAGGGATATCTGTGCCGACTCCTTCGTAGACATGGCCGAGTAGGGAATCTTCGACCACTCCACCAGTGAGGGGTCGTCCATCTCGCCCAGGTCGAAGCGGCCTTCAAGCAGACGGACGACGTGCTTGTCAACCTCGGCCTCGGTCATGAAGCCACGGTGCACGGCTTCGGGGATGCTGCGGTAGGCATAGCCATATCCGCACTCCACGTCGGTGCCGGCGATGGTGGCCTTGGCCGAGGCATGGGCGGCATCGCTCGACGACTTGTGCGACTCGTAGAAATCGCTGACGGCACCGCAGTCGCTCACTACGAGGTACTGGAAGCCCCACTCGTCGCGCAGGATCGTCTGCAACAACCGCTGGGACCCGCAACAGGGGTCGTCGTCGAGTCGCTGGTAGGCACACATCACCTCACGCACCTTGGCATCTTGCACCAGCGCTTTGAAAGCCGGCAGATAAGTCTCCCACATGTCGCGTGGAGAGACGTTGGTGAGATTGGCCGTGTGGCGAGTGTATTCAGGCCCGCTATGCACGGCAAAGTGCTTTGCGCAGGCCCAGAGCTTGCGATACTTGGCATCCTCTGGGCCCTGCAGGCCACGCACCACCTGGGTGCCCATGACGCTCGTCAGGTAGGGGTCTTCACCGTAGGTCTCCTGTCCACGCCCCCAACGTGGGTCGCGGAAGATGTTCACGTTGGGCGTCCACACCGAGAGGCTGTGGAACTTCTCGTCCTCGCCACTGCCCCGTTGCATGCGCTCGTTGTATTGTGCACGAAATTCCGTCGAAGCCACGTCGAAGCATTTGTATAGCAAGTCAGGGTTGAACGACGCTGCCATGGCTATCGGTTCGGGGAACACGGTGACGTTGCCCTGATTGGCGGCACCGTGCAACGCCTCGCTCCACCAGAAGAACTTCTTGATGCCCAGACGGGGAATGGCTGGGCTCTCATCGAGCATCAGCTGGGCTTTCTCCTCCAAAGTGAGACGGCTACACAGGTCGACGGCACGCTCACGAGCGCTGAGATTCGGGTTCTGGTAGGGCAGGCTCTGAGCTGTTGCCGTCAGCGACAGCAAACAGAGTGCAATGGAAGTGATAAGCTTCATGACGACCATTTATTTGAAGATCAACTGGGCAAACTGGTAGAGGCTGCGACGCCAAGTCTGCCACTCGTGGGCAGTAGCCGGTGAGATGTAGCTGTGGGCGTTGATGCCCATGGCCTTTAGGTTCTCGGCAGCCTTGACGACGCTGCGGTCGCCCTCGGCCATACCGGTCTCACGTCCACCGGCGCTCATGAAGAGCACCTTGTTGGTCTTCTGGAAGTCGGGATTCTCCTTCACCTCGTCGACATTGAAGGAGCCACCGCTGAACATACCCACGTAAGCAAACGTGGTGGGGTTAGCCAGCGTGATGGTGTGGGTCTGCATGCCACCCATCGACAGGCCTGCCATGCCGCGGTGCTGGGCGTCAGCAATCACGCGATAGTTCTTCTCCACCATCGGGATGATGTCTTTGATGAGCACTTCCTGGAAGGCATTGAAGCCGCCAAATCCACCGAAGCCGCCACGACGCTGACCGTTCTGCCCGGGAGCACCCGGGCGCTGACCCTGCGGGCGAGGTCCGCCGAAGCCACCCTGGCCAGGAGCGGGGTCGCCAGGACGGCGCACGTCGAGTCCATTATCCATGAAGATGATGAACGGAACGGCCTTACCGGCTGCAATCAGGTTGTCCATGATGATGCCCGTCTTGCCCTGAGCACTCCATCCCGTCTCGTTCTCACCCATGCCATGCTGCAGGTAGAGCACGGGGAACTTCTTCGTGGGGTTCGAGTAATACTCAGCTGGCAGGTAGATGTAGCCGTGGCGCATCTTCTCAGTGACGGTCGACCAGTAGTAGACCTCGTTGACCGAGCCCTGTGGCACGTTCTTCACGGTGTAGAATTCCTCGTCAGCGGCGGGAACGTCGATGCCACTTCCCCAGCGGCTGGCACCGTAGAAGTACTTGCTGCCCGGATCGGGCACGGAGGCGCCATCGATATTGAGCTGATAGTAGTGGAAGCCCTCGTCCTGCGGGGCCGACGTGCCCGTCCAAAGGCCATTCTCGTCCTTGGTCATCTCATAGATTTTTCCGTCGATGTCGAGTCCGACGAAGGTGGCCTTCGGTGCCATGATCTGTGCACGCACCATGCGCTGCGAGTTCACCATCGGGTATTGTTTGTTGTCCTGATTGGTGGTGGCAGGCTTAAAGTCTTCCACGTCGGCTTTTACAGAAGGGACCGTGGGGTTCACTCTGGGAGCACCAAACTGAGCAGAAACCGTGAGGCTAGAGAGAGCCATCAAAGAAAGAATAAGTATTTTCATAAATAAAACAATTTAGGTTGATAATAAATTTTACATTTGACGCAGCTTTCGTGCGAAAGTTAAAAGAGCGCCCGAATTATTTTCAATTATTAACACTTTTCTGCCTGTCAAGCCATTGGATTGAATAATACCTAACGACCGTGAATAGTTGCGGAGAATCCGCGTTCTATTCACGGCCGTTAGCGTTACGCCGTAGGCGGAGAAGATAAGTAACCGACGTGATTACTCAGCGTAGGCAGCGGCAGCCTCGTCAGAGATGCGCTCCACGCCGTCAATCCAGCATTTGCCCTCGTAAATGAATACCTTGATGCGGTTCTCGCCGCGCCAGCCACCATCGAGGAACTTGTAGACGAACCAGTCGCCACCGTTCTTTTGGTCCTTGCTGAACGAAGTGACCTTGTTCTTCATGCCCTCGGAGCCCGGCTTGCCATCCTGCGAGCTGGTGCGGAAAAGCCAGATGGCATAGCCCTCACCGTCGTATTCATATTCTTCCGACAGCTTTTCGAGCATCTTGCGGGTGCAGTGCTCGCGCAGGAAGTCGTAGTCCTCGTAGCGCTGCTTCTCATACATGTCGGTGACGAAGTTCTTGATGGTCTGCTCCTGCTTGGTCTTGTCAGCAGCCTCCTCCATGTCATCGCTCCTGTAATATTTAATGGTACGCGTATAAGTGTACTTATATTCATCGCGCGAGAACGTGCAGCTCTGCCAGTTGTTGTGCCGGTCGTAGTCGCCCACTTTCACCGAGCACGTGCTTTCGTCTTCCACGACGTTTCCATGCACGACTTCCTCATGCTCCACCTTTTTCAGTTTCCCGTCCTTGTCGCGGTGATAGGTGTAGGCATCGTTGTTGCCCATCTGGTTGGTCTCCATGCTCATCCGTGGAGCAACGAAGCCGCTGGCCGTCTCGTCATAATCGAACGAGGTCATCCAGGGGTCGTCAGACTCGAAGGCGATGAAATCGATTCTCTTCTTGTCCACGGTGATGATGCTGGCCTTCTCTGGCTTCTGCTCTTCGTCAACACGAACGATGCCTACCACCTGGCCTTTGGGGTCGAAAGACACCTTCACCGTGTTCTCGTCGTTGCTGTTGTGATAGACGGCGTACTGCACCTGCCCATAGAGGTCGAAGGTGGCCAGGTCCTGCGAGAGGTATTCCTGCTTCTCATCTAAGTCCTCGTCCTCTTCTTCGTCGTCGAGTTCCTCGGTGTCTTCGACATCGGCTGATTCCTGGTTGTTCTTGTCCTTGTTGCTACAAGCCCCGATTATGGCCATGGTAAAGATGGCGGCCACGGCCATTACTAAATACTTTCTGTTCATGTGGTTATAGGTTTTGGTTAACGATAAATGCTTACTGTTCCGCCATCGCTGGCAGCATACTTCTGCAACAGCTGCTGGATGAAGCGGCCATTGTCGAGGACGCGCTGCTCATTGCCGTCATAGCCATTGATGAGAACCACGAGATGGGTGGTGCCAAGGGTAATCTTGGTGCGCTCATTGTCGCTGGTAGGCGTCCCCACCCCACCCAGCTGGTCGCGGTAGACGGGCAGCCCCTCGATGTTGAGCATGCCACGCCCGATGCCTTCGTAGGGCTCGTCCTTGCGGCCGACGCCCAGCTTGAGCGTGTCGCCCACGAAGCGGGAGGCATCGAAACCGCCAATGCTGTAGCCAAAGGCTATTGAGGCCAGGTTGATGAGGTCCACCAGCGTGTCAATCTGGTAGAGCTCCTTGCCCTGCAGCATGCGGCGGATGAGCTGCTCGGAGGCTGGACGATAGCGCGAGGGATCCTTCCCACATTTCTTATAAACCGCACGCGTGGCGGCTATCGAGGGCAGTTCCTTGAGGCTCTCCGTGGTGAGCTCCTGGCGGAAGCGCTCTTCGGCAGCATGAATCTCAGTCCACAGGAGCTCGTTGTAAGGAGTATTCACAACATTGGCCTCGACACAGGCCCCGACAAAATCGGGGCAGACGGTTTTTATCTCTTCTGAAACGATGATATTCATGGAGGAGGGAGGAGTGATAAGGGAGGAGTGATAAGTGATGAGTGATAAGTGATAAGTTAGGGGTTAGGAGTTAGGAGTTGGAGGAACTCATCCTCGTTCATGATGCGGATGCCCAGCTTCTGCGCTTTCTCCAGTTTTGACGGGCCCATGTTGTCGCCTGCCAGGATGAAGCTGGTCTTGCCACTGATGCTACCCACGTTCTTGCCACCGTTCTGCTCGATGATGAGCTTATACTCGTCGCGTGAGTGGTGCTGAAAGACCCCGCTAATGACGATGCTCTGCCCAGCCAGCTTGTCGCTGTGGGCTGCCGTCTGGTCTGCCGAGAGGGCGAACTGCAGGCCGTAGCCACGCAGGCGCTCCACGATGCGGCGATTCTCCGGGTTGTGGAAATAGCTGATGATGCTCGCGGCCATCACCTCGCCGATGCCTTCCACCTCCTGCAGCTCCTGCAGGCCAGCAGCCATCAGCGCGTCCATCGACTTGAAGTGGCGGGCCAGCAGGCGGGCACTGGTCTCGCCGACAAAGCGGATGCCCAGGGCAAAGACCACACGCTCGAAGGGCACCTGCTTCGACTGCTGGATGCCGTTGACGATGCGCTGTGCCGACTTGGTGCGGCTTCCGTCGCCATTGATCTGCTGCACCTCGATATCGTAGAGGTCGGCCACGTTCTTGATGAGCCCCCGACGGTAGTACTCGTCGACGGTCTCAGGGCCCAGCGAGTCGATGTTCATGGCCTTGCGGGCGATGAAATGCTCAATGCGCCCCTTAATCTGCGGTGGACAGCCAGCATCGTTGGGGCAGTACCAGGCAGCCCCAAAAGGCCCCGAAGCCCCCCCTACGGCCCCCGAGGGGGCTTCTATAGTTTTGCTGCTCATGGAAGGGTCTATAGTGTCCCCCTCGGGGGACGAAAGGGGGGCTTTCCCCTCGGGGAACGAAAGGGGGGCTTCTTTCACCAGTGGCGTGCCGCACTCTGGACAACGCCTGATGAACTGGACGGGCTGGGCGATGACGGGGCGCTGGTCGATGTCGACGCCCACAATCTTGGGAATGATTTCACCGCCTTTCTCCACGTAGACATAGTCACCGATATGGAGGTCGAAACTCTTGATGAAGTCCTCGTTGTTCAGTGTGGCGCGACGCACGGTCGTTCCGGCCAGCTGCACCGGCTCCATGTTGGCCACGGGGGTGACGGCCCCCGTGCGGCCCACCTGGTAGGTCACTTCCAGCAGACGCGTACATGCCCGCTCAGCCTTGAACTTGTAGGCGATGGCCCAGCGTGGTGACTTGGCCGTGAAGCCCAGGGCTCGCTGCTGGCGCAGCGAGTTCACCTTCAGCACGATGCCGTCGGTGGCCACGGGCAGGTTCTTGCGCTCCTTGTCCCAGTAGTTGATGTAGTCGATGATTTCCTCCACCGTCTTCACCTTCTTCATTCCTTCGCTAATCTTGAACCCCCACGAGCGGGCTATCTCCAGATTCTCAAAGTGTCCGTCGGCAGGCAGCTCCTCGCCCAATAAGTAATAGAGGTAGGCATCGAGCTGCCGGCTGGCTACCACGCGTGAGTCGAGGCTTTTCAGCGTGCCGCTGGCGGCATTGCGGGGGTTGGCAAAGAGCGGCTCCTCGGCTGCCTCGCGCTCACGGTTCAGCCGTTCGAACGAGGTCCACGGCATGAGAATCTCGCCACGAATCTCGAAGTCACGGGGTATAGACTCATCCGCGGAAATAGAGGTAGCAGAACTATCTACTCCCCTCCCTGCAGGAAGGGGCCAGGGGAGGGTTCGCTGCTGAATCCTCAGCGGTATGCTCCTGATGGTCCTCACATTGCGGGTCACGTCGTCGCCCTGCACACCATCGCCACGCGTGACGGCCTGCACCAGCTCGCCATCGTGATAGATGAGCGAGATGCTCAGCCCGTCGTACTTCATCTCGCAGCACACCTCGAAGGGCTCGCCGCCGAGACCTTTCTTCACGCTGTCGTACCACTGGCGGATGTCGGCCTCGCTATAGGTGTTGGCCAGCGAGAGCATCGGGTAACGGTGCTTCACCTGCCGGAACTCGGTGGAAATGTCGCTGCCCACACGCTGAGTGGGTGAGTTGGGGTCGAACAGCTCCGGATGGCGGCTTTCCAGCTCCTGCAGCTCCTTCATCAGCATGTCGAACTCCTGGTCGCCGATGGTGGGCTGGCTCAGCACGTAGTAGCGGTAGTTGTGTTCATGCAGCTCGTGGCGCAGCTGCTCTATGCGTTGTTTCTCGTCCATGTTGCGCTCTTTGTCTTTTCGTTGGTGCAAAAGTACAAAAAAAACAGCGAAGTGCAAAATGGAAGCATATATTTCTTTACAATTATAGCAGCCGTTAGCGCTGAAAACTCCATTTTATGTTGGGGAAAGGCGGGTAGTTTTCATGCAAAATGTCAAAATCTTTCACAGAAAATTTTGTTCACGGCGACGAAACATTTTGAAGTGAAAAATAGCCGTTTTCGAGCCTTTAGGAAGCGTTGCCCGATGAAAAATCGGGCCGCAAAAGAGTTTTTCGCTCAAATTTTGCTACTTTTCGCGTTTTTGTAAGCACGCCAAATTTTCAAAAGTCAACGCCAAATTTTCAAAAGTCGTTGACTTTTTTTTCTCAACGAAGCCCATTTCTTGCTAAAATCCGTTCAAGAATCTGGCAATCAAGCATTTAGCAAACTCTCAAAAAACAAGCGTTTTTTCGTCCAAAAGTTTTTTCGTGGAGAATTTTCGAAATATGGAGGCCAAAAATGGCCATTTTGTCAATTTTGTTCAAAAAAAAAGAGCTATGCAAATCGGTTATAGTGCCAAGCAACGCGTACAATGATGATAATTGATTTTATTTAACATAATAGAAAGAGGGGCATTGCAGTTTTTTTATTAACTTTGCCGAGAAATAATGACAGAAGCCAAGACGACTCAACTTAAAACAAACCAAACATGATGATGGACCAAGAAAAGAATAGGCACGAGATGGACCGGCGCGAATTCCTGCGCCGTCTGGGACTTGGTGCCGGCTCGGCCATGGCGCTGATGGCGCTGGAGCCGCTGCAGGGGCTTGCCCGCCCCACCGACGACAAGGACGAGAACCGCATGACCTACCGGGTTCAGCACGGCTCGGGCGAGCAGATTTCGCTGCTGGGCTTTGGCATGATGCGCCTGCCGAACAATCAGGACGAGGTGAACGAGCTGGTGGACTATGCCATCGAGCACGGCGTGAACTATTTCGACACGGCACCCGTCTACATGGGAGGGCAGTCGGAAGTGCTGATGGGCAACGCCCTGAGCCGTCACCCACGCGAGAAATACTTCGTGGCCACGAAACTCTCGAACATGTGGGGCGACACCAGCATGGAGGCCGCCAAACAGATGTACGAGACGTCCATGGAGAAGCTGCGCGTTGACCATATCGACTACTACCTGCTGCATGGCATCGGCGGTGGCGGCGACTCGCTGAAGAAGCGCTTCCTGGAAAATGGCGTGCTCGACTTCCTGCTGAAGGAGCGCGAGGCAGGCCGCATCAGACATCTGGGCTTCTCGTACCACGGTGACGTGAGCGACTTCGACTGGCTGCTCGACCATCAGGAGGAGTACCACTGGGATTTCTGCCAGATACAGATGAACTTCCTTGACTGGCGCCATGCCTCGCTGAAGAAGGGGCGACGGGTGGATGCCGACGCAGAGTATCTCTATAACAAATGCGAGAAGACGGGCGTTCAGTGCGTCATCATGGAGCCTCTGCGTGGCGGAGCATTTGGACGCATGGCCCAGGAGCTCAGCGACCAGCTACGTGCCGTCCACCCCGACGACAGCACCGCCCGATGGGCCTTCCGCTGGGTGGGCTCGTTCCCCAACATCCTGACCGTGCTGAGCGGCATGAACCGCATGGACCATCTGGCAGAGAACGTGAAGACCTTCTCGCCCATCGACCCCTGCACCGACCAAGAGAACAAGCTGCTGGAGCATATTGCCGACCAGATGTCGGGCTTCCCCACCATTCCCTGCACCACCTGCGCCTACTGCATGCCCTGCCCCTACGGTGTGAACATTCCCGGTAACTTCGCCTACTACAACGAGGCCGTCAACGAGCACCTGCTGCCCCTACCCGACCCCACGGCCGACAACTACGCCGAACGGAAGCAACAGTTCAAGGATGGCTATAAGAAAGCACTGCCCGACGAGGCCGCCTGGGCTAAGCGATGTCAGGACTGCGAGGAATGTCTGTCGAAATGCCCACAGCAGATTCGCATACCCAACCAACTGGCAAGAATTGTAGAGACGCTGCGTTAATGCAGCGTCTTTGCATATAAAAATGAAAAAAAAACAAGCCAATTTCGTCAACATTAGCAAAAAAAATTGTACCTTTGCAGCCGATTTACAACATAACACCTATTTATTATGACTAAGCAGAAACTGCAGAAGGTGCTCGTGCTGGGCTCGGGCGCGTTGAAAATCGGACAGGCAGGAGAGTTTGACTATTCAGGATCACAGGCGCTGAAAGCGCTGCGCGAAGAGGGTATCAAGAGCGTACTGGTGAACCCGAACATCGCTACCATCCAGACCTCGGAAGGCATTGCCGACACGGTGTACTTCCAACCCGTCACCCCCCATTTCGTTACAGAAATCATCAAGAAAGAGCGTCCCGACGGCATCCTGCTCGCCTTCGGCGGACAGACCGCACTGAACTGCGGCACCGAGCTCTATCAGCAGGGCATCCTCGAGAAGTATGGCGTGAAGGTGCTGGGAACCAGCGTGGAAGCCATCATGAACACCGAGGACCGCGACCTTTTTGTGAAGAAACTGGCCGAGGTGGAGCTGAAGGTGCCCGTGAGCCACGCCGTGGAGAACATGGACGACGCCCTGAAGGCAGCCCGCGAGATTGGCTTCCCCATCATGATTCGCTCGGCCTATGCCCTCGGTGGCCTGGGCAGCGGCATCTGTCCTGACGAGAAGGCTTTCACCGAACTGGCTGAGAGTGCTTTCACCTTCGCACCGCAGATTCTGGTTGAGGAGAGCCTGAAAGGCTGGAAAGAGATTGAGTTCGAGTGCATCCGCGATGCCAACGACCACTGTTTCACCGTGGCATCGATGGAGAACTTCGACCCCTTAGGCATCCATACCGGCGAGTCGATTGTGGTGGCTCCCACCTGCTCGCTGACGCAGGAACAGGTGACGATGCTGCAGGACATCACCATCCGCTGCGTGCGCCATCTGGGCATAGTCGGCGAGTGCAACATCCAGTTTGCCTTCAACGCTCAGACCAACGACTACCGCATCATAGAAATCAACGCCCGCTTGAGCCGTTCGAGCGCATTGGCCTCGAAGGCAACGGGTTATCCCCTCGCATTCGTAGCCGCCAAGATTGCCCTGGGCTACACCCTCGACCAGATTGGCGAGATGGGCACTACCTCATCGGCCTACGTGGCTCCACAGCTCGACTACATGATTTGCAAGATTCCACGCTGGGATTTGACGAAGTTCGCCGGCGTCAGCCGTCTCATCGGTTCGAGCATGAAGTCGGTGGGCGAAATCATGTCCATTGGCCGTTCCTTCGAAGAGATGATTCAGAAGGGCCTGCGCATGATTGGACAGGGCATGCACGGCTTCGTGGGCAACGACCACACGCGCTTTGAAAACCTGGACGACGAGCTGCAGAACCCCACCGACCTGCGCATCTTTGCCATCGCTCAGGCGCTGGAGGAGGGCTACAGCGTGGAGCGCATCGAGGAGCTGACGAAGATTGACGTCTGGTTCCTGGAGCGCCTGAAGCACATCGTTGACCTGAAATACCAGCTGCAGGAATATGACAAGCTGGAAGAGATACCCGATGACTTCCTGCTCGAGGTGAAGCGCTGCGGCTTCAGCGACTTCCAGATAGCCCGCTTCGTGCTGAAGCCCAAGAGTGGCAATATGGAAAAGGAGAACCTGGCCGTTCGCCAGTACCGCAAGGAGCGCGGCATCCTGCCCTCGGTGAAGCGCATTCCCACCGTGGCCAGCGAACACCCGGAACTGACTAACTACCTCTATTTCACCTATACTCACGTCCCAGCCTTCAAGGATTCCTTCACCGTAGGTGGCGACTCTGTCACCACACAGGAGAACTACAAGACCCGCCACGACATCAACTATTATAATAATGAGAAGTCGGTGGTGGTGCTCGGAAGCGGTGCCTACCGCATCGGCTCGTCGGTGGAGTTCGACTGGTGCTCGGTGAACGCCATCAACACGGCGCGTAAGCTGGGCTACAAGAGCATCATGATCAACTATAACCCCGAGACCGTCTCGACTGACTACGACATGTGCGACCGCCTCTACTTCGACGAGCTGTCGCTGGAGCGCGTGCTCGACGTCATCGACCTGGAGTCGCCACGCGGCGTCATCGTCTCGGTGGGTGGACAGATACCCAACAACCTGGCCATGAAGCTGCACCGCCAGGGCGTGCCCGTACTCGGCACCAGCCCGGTGGACATCGACCGCGCAGAGAACCGCGACAAGTTCAGTGCCATGCTCGACAAGCTGGGCATCGACCAGCCTGCCTGGCGTGCGCTGACCTCGTTCGACGACATCAAGGAGTTTGTCAGCGAGGTGGGCTACCCCGTCCTCGTGCGTCCCTCGTATGTACTCTCTGGTGCTGCCATGAACGTGTGCTATGACGACGAGGAGCTGCACCGATTCCTCTCGATGGCCACCGAGGTCTCGAAGGAGTTCCCCGTGGTGGTGTCGAAGTTCATGACCGAGACCAAGGAGATTGAGTTTGACGCCGTGGCCGACAAGGGCGAGGTGGTCGAGTATGCCATCTCCGAGCATGTGGAGTATGCCGGCGTACACTCTGGCGATGCCACGATGGTGTTCCCAGCACAGCACATCTATTACAGCACCATCCGACAGATTAAGCATATCAGCCGCGCCATTGCCAAGGAACTGAACATCAGCGGACCGTTCAACATTCAGTTCCTGGCCAAGAACCGCGAGGTGAAGGTCATAGAGTGCAACCTGCGCGCCAGTCGCTCCTTCCCCTTCGTATCGAAGATTCTGAAGCGCAACTTCATTGAGACCGCCACCAAGATTATGCTCGACGCACCCTACGAGAAGGCCGACAAGAGTGAGTTCGACATCGACCGCATCGGCGTGAAGGCCAGCCAGTTCTCGTTTGCCCGACTGCAGAATGCCGACCCCGTGCTGGGCGTAGACATGAGCTCTACCGGCGAGGTGGGCTGTCTGGGCGACGACCTGCACGAGGCTCTGCTCAACGCCATGATTGCCACAGGCTACCGGTTGCCCAAGGCCAATCAGGCCGTACTCATCAGCAGTGGCGGCGCCAAGGGAAAGGTGAGCCTGCTGGAGCCTGCACAGCAACTGGTGAAGAAAGGCTTCGAGGTGTATGCCACCGGCGGCACGGCAAAGTTCTTCAACGACAATGGTGTGAAGGCTACGCCCGTGAGCTGGCCCGACGAGGAGGGCGAGAACAACGTGATGGACATGATTGCCCAGCACAAGTTCGCACTCATCGTGAACGTGCCGAAGAACCACACGAAGCGTGAGCTGACCAACGGCTATCGCATCCGTCGTGGTGCCATCGACCACAACATCCCGCTCATCACCAACGTCCGTCTGGCAAAAGCCTTCATTGAGGCTTTCACTGCCATTGGCGAGCAGGACATCAAGATTAAGAGCTGGCAGGAATACAACAACTAAGCGAGGATTCGCCTCATAATGAGAAATGATAGATGAAAGCCAAATGGCCATCATCTATCATTTCTCTTTTTATGTGGACCTATGGACCGTTCAGTCCATGGGGAACAGGCCAAAGAGCTTGGCATCAATCATGTCGGTCACCTGCTTCAGGTGGTCGGGGTTGTCACCAAACTTACAATGGTCGCCATCTACGATAATCAGCTGCCCCTTGTAGTCACGAATCCACTCCTCATAGCGACGCTCCAGGCCCTGTAAATAATCGAGGCGCATGGTCTGCTCATACTCACGGCCACGCTTCTGAATCTGTGCCACCAGCGTAGGGATGCTGGAACGGATGTAAATCATCAGGTCGGGCAGTTTCACGAGCGACATCATCAGATTGAAAAGGTCGGTGTAGTTGTCGAAGTCACGGTCGCTCATCATGCCCTGCCCATGCAGGTTGGGCGCAAAGATGCAGGCATCCTCGAAGATGGTGCGGTCCTGGATGATGGTTTCTTCTGACTTCGAAATCTCTACCACCTCCTTAAAGCGCTTGTTCAGGAAATAGATTTGCAAATTGAACGACCAGCGCGGCATGTCGGCATAGAAATCTGCCAGATAGGGATTGTTGTCTACGGGTTCGAAACGGGGCGTCCAGCCATAACGGTGGGCTAAGAGGCGGGTCAGCGTGGTCTTTCCGCTGCCAATGTTTCCTGCTACTGCGATGTGCATATACTTACGATTTTTGAATTTACGATTTACTGATTGGTTAGTCTTCCGGGAAGAGGCCAAAGAGGGTGCGGTCGATGCGGTCGACAATCTTGGCAAAATCCTTTGGGTTGTGCTGGAAGTCAAGGTTGTCCTTTTCGATAATCATCACGCGGCCTGGGTATTTGTGCAAAATGAAATCCTCGTAGCGGCGGTTCAGGTTCTCCAGATAGTCCAGCTGTATCTGCTGTTCATAGCCTCGCCCGCGTTTCTGGATGTTGCTGACAAGATGGGCCACTGAAGCACGCAGATAGATCATCAGGTCGGGAACGTGTACCACGGTCATCATCTGTTCGAAAAGCTCCATGAAAGTATCGTAGTCGCGGTCGCTCATGTTGCCCATAGCCTTATTGTTGGCCATGAAGACATAGACGCCTTCGAAGATGCTACGGTCCTGAATAACGGTATGATGAGCGTTGCTGATAGCGATGAGGTCGCGGAAACGCTCCTTCAGGAAGTAGACCTCCAGGTTGAACGACCACCGGTGCAGGTCGCGGTAGTAATCCTCCAGATAGGGGTTGTTGGCGACGGCCTCGAAGCGTGGCTCCCATCCATAGTGGCGGGCCAGCATCTGCGTCAGCGTTGACTTCCCGCTGCCAATATTTCCTGCGATGGCAATGTGCATGACGTTGAAGGGGTGTTGTTGAGTGGTTATTGTTGAGAGGTTATGAACTTGGCTATGGCATCAGTCACCTCGGCGGGGATGGTTCCAGGAGTTGCATACTCCTGCGGGGAGGATTTCCCCTCACCAGGCAGGAACAGATGGTTCAGCGCCGGATAGTCGGCAAACAGAACCCGTGGATGCTCCTTTAAGGCATCCCGCCAGAGGTCAAAATCGCGCATGGTAACTTGATAGTCACGCCCACCCTGCATGATGAGCATGGGCAAAGAGAGACTTTGCGCTGTCTCTACCTGATGCTGGGGTTGCAGATAGTGAGGACTCTGCTGACGCAGCTGCTCGATGGTTGTCTGTTTTATACTTTCGGCAGAATCGGCTGGCACCAGGTAAGAAAGTTGCTCGTCAATCACTTCTGACAGGTCGCGTGCCGGTGCTGCCATCATAATGATGCCTTGTAGATTTGTTCGCGTGGCAATCTCAGGAGCCAGCATGGCACCCAGACTGTGCCCCAGAAGAAATACGTTATTACTATAGGTGCGTGCGAGACTTATAGCTGATAAAGCATCGAGGATGGTCTCGTCGTCCATCGTGCTGACTGTCTCCGGATAGACAGCAGTACGTTTGTCATAGCGCAGTGAACTGATGCCCTGCTCCGCCAACTGTCTTGAAAGGTCAAGAAATGGAGCGTTAGCCATCACGGTCTCATTGCGGTCAAGCGCTCCAGAACCATGTACCATCACCACGATGGGCGGACTGGTCGAACGCCCACTAATCACCACCGAGCAGGGCAAGGCGATTTCAGTTCCAGTGCGCACCGTATCATCTACCTCAACAGCATCAGGGGATAAAGGCATATTCTTAACAGCCTGTTTATTCATATTAGGCATGATGCGCAAGCCCTGAATGCAGCCATTCGCATCGATGACGACGACAAAAGAAAATTGACCCTGTTCGAATTCGAGGGTTGACGACCAAACGTCGCCATGTGCTGACGTCTCATGTTTCCACTCGCCATGGCGCTGGTAGGGCCCTGCCATCTGCTCCACCCTCGTCAATCCGCCCTCAAGCTGTTCACGCGGCAGCTGCGCCTTGATATTCTCGGCTAACAAGGCATAGAGGCTATCGGTCTGATTATGAAGAAGCAACGAGAAGATATGCTCCGCTAGTAGCTCATGCTTACCGACATCTTGCGCCGTTAAGGTTAGCGGGCAAATCAACAGTAAAAAAAACAGAATATTCCTTACAACCATAGCAAACTATATTGCAATCATTCCGGCCCGCGGTTGAATCATGGCGCAGCTTCGTTTTATGAAAATCGCACTGTCCGTATTTTTATCCGAAGGCTGCGGATTTTCGTCCGCCCACGCCGGATTATCAAGTACAGGTCGAAAATTTTTGCAAAGTTACGAAATAATTGTGAATTATGAATGGTGAATTATGAATTATTTTGTAATTTTGCACTCGTAAATCATCAATTAAACAAAAGAAAACAATGAAACGATTATTCATAGCCCTGCTGATGAGCCTGCCATTGGTTGCCGCTGCTCAGGACAACACCTGGGAGCGTCAGCCCGTAAAGAACACCGCCAATGCCGATCAGGCATATCTTGCTGGAGCCGTGCCTGTAGTTGACGGAAAAGTGCTCTTCAAGACCACCATCCAGGTGCCAGGGAAGAACGGCAAGCAGATTTACGACATCATGCAGAACCAGCTGAAGCGCCTCACTAAGGAGGAAGGGCAGTTGGAACAGAGCCGCATGGTGCTGGAAGATCCATCAAAACTACAGCTCGTGGGCAACTACCAGGAGTGGCTCGTCTTCAAGAACAAGCCTCTGAACCTTGACCGCACAAGGCTGATGTACCATCTGATTGTTGATTGCAAAGATGGCGAGGCCACGGTATCAATGACACGTATCGTCTATCTCTACGATGAGGAGCGCGACCCACAGACATATTATGCAGAGGAGTGGATTACCGACCGCTACGGCCTGAACAAGAAGATGACGAAGCTGGCTCGCGTCAGTGGCAAGTTCCGCCGCAAGACCATCGACCGCAAAGACTACTTGTTCAACCTATTTAAGACTGCTTTGACACAATGACCGACGAAGAACTGGAGAAGAACGTCGACGAGGCCATGCAAAACCGGCCTCGCCGCCACAACCTGGAACCGTTCCGCGACAGCAGCCGCACTCGTACGTTGCGACTCTGGCTTAACATCATCTTCATGGTTGGTGCCATAGCAGGACTTATCGTCTACTTCAACGCCGACCATGAGGTAGCCAAATGGATTCTCATTGTGTCGCTCGTCTTCAAGTTCGTAGAGCTTTTCCTCCGCATCTTCAAGATTTAGACAGGACAAGTCACGGACTCTTTACGGACATTTATTGTGAAAATCATTAGATACTACATAGCGTTATTCATATTCCTGCTGCCGGCCTTTGCCAGCGGTCAGACCTACAACCAAATTGACGAAAGCGGCAATATCACCCAGCGCGATGGGCGCAACGGCAATTTCAATCCACACAGTAACGACACAACTAAAGCCAAGGAGGTGCCGAAGGGTATCTACACCTGGACGGTTGACCGCCGTTTTGGCGACATGCACAAGGTTGATGTTGACACCCTCCCCCACCTCTATCCACAGTCTACGATGGCTACTGGCATGTATGGCGACTATAACACTATTGGGTCGAACTACACGTCGCGGCTCTCACGCATCTTTGCCGACCGCAAAGAGAGCAGTCAGTTCCTTTTTCTCGACACCTACGACCAGATGCTCCGCCAGCCAGACCAGTGGCACTTCACCAATACCTTGTCACCCATCACCAACCTCAGCTATGGTAGTTGTGGCGACAAGACTAACGGTGAGGACCTCATCAACGCTCTCTTCGCAGTGAATGCCGGTAAAAGAACGGGTATAGGCTTCAACCTCGACTATCGCTATGCCCGCGGCTATTATCAGAATCAGAATAATTCCCATTTTGGCGCGACCTTCTTTGTATCTCATCTGGGCGACCGCTACCAGCTACATTTGTTGTATCAGAACTGGCATCAGAAAGCTGCTGAGAACGGAGGTATCACCAATGATGACTACGTGACCCACCCCGAGCTGTTCACCGAGAGCTATTCCGACAACGAGATACCCACCGTGCTCAATTCCAACTGGAATCGCAACAACCACCAGCGGTTCTTCCTCACTCACCGCTACAGCCTGGGCTTCTACCGCCGTGTTCCCATGACAGAGGAAGAGATTAAGGCCAAGCAGTTTGCCCTAGCTGCCGCCAAGGAGAATGAACAGAAGAATGCCAACGAGGAAGGTAGGGCCGATGAACCTGCCCCCTCCGGACGCCCAGACGATGCCCGCATTGTAGGCGATGCGCCGACTCCTCAAGTTGCTCCAGCTACCCTTAATGAAGTGGCCGACTCGTTGCTGACCGATTCTCTGGCCAATGGAAATGTAGAGATGGCTGAGAACGGCCGCATCAGTGTCACGTCGAAAGAAATGGCTGACTCGCTCATCGCCGCTGAGAAAGCAGCTAACGACAGCATCGAACTTTACACCAAGCGCGAGTTCGTGCCTGTCACCAGCTTCATCCATACCGCTGAAGTTGCCAACTACAGGCATATTTATCAAGCCTACAATTCTCCCGCTAACTATTACGCCGACACACTCTATCGTTTTCGTCCTAACACGGGCAGCTATAGCCGCGACTCCATCTATGACCCCACGAAGCACTTCGGTCTGCGCAACACCGTAGCCATCGCCCTGCTCGAAGGATTCAACAAGTATGCCGCAGCCGGGCTGAAAGCCTTTGCCACCCACGAGCTGCGCCGCTTCGACATGCCCTCGCTGGCCACTGCCGATAGCGCCATCATGGACCGCTGGACGGAGCACAACGTGAGCATCGGCGGTCAGCTGCAGAAGACTCAGGGCAAGCTGCTCCACTACGACATCACCGCTGAGGCATGGCTCGCAGGCGAGGACGCAGGGCAGTTGAAACTTGACGCACGCGCCGACCTGAACCTGCGCCTGTTTGGCGACACCCTTCATTTTGATGCCTTAGCCCACCTGCATCGTCTGAACCCCACCTTCCTGCAGCGTCGCTACCACTCGAAGCACCTTTGGTGGGACAACGACCACTTCAGCAAAGAGACACGCACACACCTGGAAGGCCGGCTCAGCTACGACAAGACGCATACCACCCTGCGCGTTGCCCTCGACGAGATCGAGAACTACACCTACCTCGCCACCAGCTTCGCCATCAATCAAGAGCAGCGCAACGCTCTTACGGCTTCTTTCCTGCAGCACGATGCCTCGCTGGCCGTCTTCACCGCACAGCTCGACCAGCGGCTTAACCTCGGACCAATCCACTGGGACAACATCGTGACTTTTCAGACCAGCAGCGACAAGGAGGTGCTTCCCCTGCCACGCCTGAACGTCTTTACCAACCTCTACCTCCAATTCATGGTGGCCCACGTACTTCGTGTGGAGCTGGGGGCATCGGGCACCTGGTTCAGCCGCTATTACGCCCCCGAATATGTGCCACAGATGAACAGTTATGCCGTGCAGCAAAACGCTGATGCACGCATGGAATTAGGAAATTTTCCCTTTGTCGACGCCTATGCCAATCTTCACCTGAAGCACGCCCGTTTCTTTGTGATGATGAGCAATGTACTGGGCAACGACCTCGACCGCCAGTCGTTCCTTACCCCACACTATCCGCTCAACCGCTCCGTCTTTCACCTGGGCGTATCGTGGAATTTCTTCAACTAAGCGGTTTGTGGATGAATGAAAAATGTGATTTAGCAACCACTAATAAAATCATAGAAGAGCTTATGGAGTTTACAGCCAAACAAATTGCCGAATTGATCGGCGGACGCGTTGAAGGCCGCGACGAAGCCACTGTCAGCACCTTCGCCAAAATTGAAGAAGGAAAGCCAGGAGCCATCTCCTTCCTGTCGAATCCCAAATACACCCATTTCATCTACGACACCCAGTCGACCATTGTGCTTGTCGACGACGATTTGCAACTTGAACATCCCGTCAGCGCTACTCTCATCCGCGTGAAGAGCGCTTACGAGGCTGTAGCCCACCTGTTGCAACTCTATCAGCAGATGCAGCCCCGCAAGACGGGTATTGACCCCCTGGCGAGTATCGCCCCTACAGCCACCATTGGCAACAATGTCTACATTGGCCCGTTCGCCGTCATCGGCGACCACGCCGTCATCGGCGACGGAACGCAAATCTATCCCCATGTGGTCATTGGAGATGGCGCTACCGTCGGCAGCCAGTGCACCCTGTACCCCTCCGTTGTTGTCTACCAGCAGTGTCGCCTTGGCAACCGTGTTACTATCCATGCCGGCAGCATCATCGGTGCCGACGGCTTCGGCTTTGCTCCTAATCAGGAGGGCTATGACAAGATTCCCCAGATAGGCATCGTCGTCATCGAGGACGATGTGGAGATTGGCGCCAACACCTGCGTCGACCGCTCTACGATGGGGCAGACTGTCGTCCATAAGGGCGCCAAGCTCGACAATCTTATTCAGGTGGCCCACAACTGCGAGGTTGGCGAGAACACCGTCATGTCCGCCCAGGTGGGTCTGGCTGGCTCTACCAAGATTGGCGACTGGTGCATGGTGGGGGGACAGGCCGGTTTCGCCGGGCACATCCACGTGGCCGACCGCACCTTCGTGGGCGCACAGTGTGGCGTCATTAGCAACACACGTGGACAGGGCGAACAGCTCATTGGCTCTCCGGCCATGGACCCGAAGGTATTCTTCCGTGCCCAGGCCGTCATGAAGCACCTACCCGACATGTACCGCGAGCTGAACCAGCTGAAGAAGCGTGTCGAAGAGCTGCAAGAAAAAACAGAAAAGTAAGAAATAAGAATGGGCTGTGTACGTGATTTGTGCGCAGCCCATTCTTATTCATACCCTATAACGACAAATCATAAACATAAACACAAAAAGAAAGGAAACAGACTATGTGTGGAATCGTAGGCTATCTGGGTAAGCGCGAGGCTTACCCCATTGTCATCAAAGGCCTGCGGCGGTTAGAGTACCGTGGTTACGACTCTGCCGGCGTGGCCCTCATCAACGCCAATGGCGAACTGAACATCTACAAACAGAAAGGAAAGGTGGACGCGCTCTGCGAGCTATGTGCCGACAAGGACGTCAGCGGCACGGTGGCCATTGCCCACACGCGATGGGCCACCCACGGTGAACCGTCAAGCCGCAATGCCCACCCCCACTATTCCGAGAGTCACAACCTGGCCATCATTCACAATGGCATCATCGAGAACTATGCCGACATCAAGGCGAAGCTCTCCGCCAAGGGCATACACTTCCAGAGTGACACCGACACCGAAGTGCTCGTACAACTCATTGAGTATGTCATGGTGAAGAAGCAAATCTCGCTTCTCGAGGCCGTGCAGGTGGCCCTCTACCAGGTGATTGGCGCCTACGCCATTGCCATCGTCGACAAGCGCGACCCCAACCAGATTATTGCTGCACGCAAGCAGAGCCCGCTGGTGGTGGGTATCGGCGACGATGAGTTCTTCCTGGGCAGCGATGCCAGCCCCATTGTGGAGTACACCGACAAGGTGGTCTATCTCGAGGACGGCAACATAGCCGTGCTGCGTCGCGGTGAGGAGCTTCATGTGGTGAGTCTCCTCGGCGAAGAGCAGGAACTGCAGGTGAAGACCGTAGACATCGACTTGGGCCAGATAGAGAAAGGCGGCTACCCGCACTTCATGCTCAAGGAGATATTCGAGCAGCCAGAGTGCCTGACAAACTGTATGCGTGGCCGTGTCAACGTTGAGGGTGACCACGTCACGCTCTCGGCGCTAATCGACTACCGCCGCCAGTTGCTTGCCGCCAAGCGCATCATCATCGTGGCCTGCGGCACCTCATGGCACGCCGGGCTGATAGGCAAGCAAATCATCGAGACGCTCTGCCGTTTGCCGGTGGAGGTGGAGTACGCCTCAGAGTTCCGCTACCGCAACCCCGTGGTAACTAAGGACGACGTGGTGATAGCCATCAGCCAGAGCGGAGAGACCGCCGACACGCTGGCCGCCGTACAACTGGCCAAGCAGCGCGGGGCATTCATCTACGGCATCTGCAACGCCATCGGCAGTAGCATCCCACGCGCCACCGACACAGGAACCTATATCCATGTGGGGCCCGAGATTGGCGTCGCCTCCACGAAAGCATTCACAGGGCAGGTGACGGTGCTCACCATGTTCGCCCTTGCGCTGGCCGAGGCGAAAGGCACTGTGAACCGGCAGGAGTACCTGAAGACGGTGAAGGGGCTAAGCGATGTCCCTGAGAAGATACGCGAAGTGCTGACTACGAACGAGCGAGTAAAAGACCTGGCTCGCACCTTCACCTATGCCCACAACTTCCTATATCTTGGCCGAGGCTACTCATACCCCGTTGCATTGGAGGGGGCTCTGAAGCTGAAAGAAATCAGCTACATTCACGCCGAAGGCTACCCTGCAGCAGAAATGAAGCACGGGCCTATCGCCTTGATAGATAGCGATATGCCCGTGGTAGTCATTGCTACTCACAATGCCATGTACGAGAAGGTGCTCTCAAACATTCAGGAAATCAAGGCCAGGCAAGGCCGCGTCATTGCGCTTGTATCGAAAGGCGATGCCACCATTGCCAAGCTGGCCGACGAGGTGATTGAGCTACCCGATGTCCTGGAGTGCCTTGAGCCGCTTGTGGCCACCATCCCCCTGCAACTACTGGCCTACCATGTGGCCGTCTGCAAGGGTAAGGATGTCGACCAGCCCCGCAACCTGGCAAAGAGCGTCACCGTAGAGTGACCTCTTTGCCCCCCCTCTATTCGCCCTTGAAGAGTTCCTTGATGCCGCCGATAGAACCCATCAAGTTCGTCGCCTCGTAGGGCAGATAAACAGTCTTCGTCTTGTCGCCCTGCGCCAGTTCTTCGAGCATCTGTATATACTTCTGTGCCAGCAGGTAGTTGGCGGGGTTGGTGCTCTTGCCCACAGCCTGGGTAATGAGCTCAATGGCCTTCGCCTCAGCCTCGGCACGACGGATGCGGGCTTGTGCCTCACCTTCGGCCACGAGGATGGCCTGCTGCTTGTTAGCCTCAGCACGGTTAATCATAGCGGTCTTCTCACCCTCTGAGGCCAGAATCTCTGCAGCCTTCTCACCCTCCGATGTCAGTATCTGTGCTCGCTTGTTGCGCTCAGCCTGCATCTGTTTCTCCATGGCGTTCAGCACCGTGGACGGCGGCGTGATGTCCTGCAGCTCCACACGGTTTACTTTCACGCCCCACTTGTCGGTAGCATCGTCGAGCACCACACGCAGCTTCGTGTTGATGGTGTCGCGGCTGGTGAGCGTCTCGTCGAGCTCCAGCTCACCTATAATGTTGCGCAGCGTGGTCTGCGTGAGCTTCTCAATGGCGTTTGGCAGGTTGTTGATTTCGTAGGCAGCCTTGAAGGGGTCCATAATCTGGAAATAGAGCAGGGCATTGATTTCCATCTGGATGTTGTCTTTCGTAATGACATTCTGCTTGGGGAAGTCATATACCTGTTCACGCAAGTCGATGCAGTTGGTGTAGACATAGCGCCCGTTCTTCAGTGCCACGATGTTCTTGGCCCTGTCGATGAAGGGGATGATGAGGTTGATGCCCGGCTTGAGCGTGTCGCGGTAGCGGCCCAGACGCTCGATGATTTTAGTCTCCGACTGCGGGATGATAACCAGTGCCTTCTTGGCGAAGTAGATAACCAGCAGAGCGATGGCTATCAGAAAATAGAACGTAATCTCCATAATTTATTGATATTATTAGTTTAATTTTGTCCACCCACGTCGGATTATCCTATCACTCCTCAATAGGTTCTACAGTAATGATGATACTCTCGCGGCCTACAACCCTGACACGGGTTCCCTGAAGGATTTCTTCCTGTCCTGAGGCCACGGCTTTCCAATTATCGCCACCGATGACGACACGTCCATGGCTACCGCCCTTGATGGCCTCGCTGACGACGCCCGTTTGCCCCAGCAGAGCATCGGCATTACTCACGCGGTTCTCCTCGCCCCGGTGCAGATAGCGCAAGGCCACAGGACGCACAAGGAAGATGCTGAGGAGCGTCACCACGGCGAACACTACCAGCTGTACGTAGATGCTGGCAAAGGGCGACACCACTGCTGCCCCGATGGCTCCGATGGCAAAGCAAATGATGAAGAAATCGCCTGACGACAGTTCGAAAATCAGGCCCAGGACGGCCACGACGGCCCATACTTGCCACAGATTGGCTGCTAAATATTCAATCATAATGCAACACCTTATAAAATGATACATTCCTGCTGCCTGGAGCCTCATGTGTGGCTCGTGCTGAGCAAGCAGATTCATGGTGCAAAGATAGCGGAAAAATGTGAGTCTTGCAAATTTTTCGGTTTCTAATGTGCTTGCATATACCGTACGTTCACAATAGTTTGCAAATCTTCTACAAAAGTTAACTGCTCGGTCATTGTTCGTTGGTAGGCTTATCGGTCTCAAAATGGCAAAAAACTGAAACAGAAACAGATAAAGACTGGCTTTTCCCTGTTTTTATTGTTTTTCTCTGTTTCTCCGTTGGCTCCATGCGCCGAAGGCGCCTCTCCCAGAGAAAAATGTTCTCTGCGAGACTCTGCGCCCTCTGCGTCTCTGCGCGAGAACAAAACACAACGGGTCGAAATTATTCACAGCATGGGAATGTTTCACTCCCAGCGTGGGAATAATTTCGAGCTGTACGATTACGCTTATCCGTCACTGCGCAACCGCGCTGTTCGAAAAACAACGCTGTACCGCAAAGCGGTAAGTCCATAAAAACCTTGGACAACTGTACAGCTTGAAAAATGTTGAGAGTCGGTCTCAACTCAGAGCTTCACACTGGAGATGTCAACCAGTCCGTTGACGATGGCATAGATGGTGAGACCTGCCGGTGAGTGAATCTGCAGCTTGCGGGCAATGTTGCGGCGGTGAGTGATGACGGTGTTCACCGAGATGCACAAGTGGTCGGCAATTTCCTTGTTGGCCATGCCCTGAACAAGTGCAACGATGACGTCTTTCTCACGGTCGGAGAGCGCATCCTGATTCTGCCCCGCCCCGCTTTTGAATACCATCTCGGTGATGTTGCGGGTCACATCGCTCTGCTGCAGCTGGCGCTCCAGGCGCCTGATGGCCGGCACGAAGATGTGGTCCTCCACCTGTCCGTGCTGTCGCAGCCACTCCTCGTTGTCGTAGATGTCGTGGAGCGTGGCGGTGAGCTTGTTGTTGTGCAGACCGTCGCTGGGCAGGTACTTGATGATGAGCAGTTTCAGCTCGCGCAACTTCTTGTCGGCCTGGCTGTGCTGGCGTGAGAAGGTCTCGATGGTGTAGCTGCCGTTGCCGGGCTGTCCGTCAATCAGGCCTCGCACGTAGGGGAAGAGCACGCGCTGCTCGTAGTGCATGTGGCGGCGTATCTCGTGGGCATACTCGTCGTAGAAGCGCAGGATGAGCTGGCCCAGCGAGTCGTCGGGGTTGAGGCTCTCCTCCAGCTCGCGCCGGATGAAGGGCAGCTGGAAGTCGAGAAAGTAGGCATGGCTGGCCTCGAGGTAGTGCATGAGCGTTGTCACCGAGAGCTGCTCGTCGTCCTGGGCGTCGCCAAAGCCATTGATAGTGAAGTTGACCACGGCGAGAAACGTGTAGGTGTCCACGCCGTTGTCGCGGCAGGTCTCGCTGACCGTCTTGTCGCCAAAGCCAAGGCTTATGCCAAAGGAGCCGAGCATCTGCAGCAGGTCGTAGTTATCGCGGATGAGGGTAATCATCTTGTCCTCGCCCTCGTACATCTTCATTTGTTTCATATATACATTAATTATATATAAATCGAGTGCAAAATTAGTCATTTTTGCTGATACACGCAATAGTTGAATTGTAAAATCACTACTTTTGAGTATTGCCAGAAAGCGCAGAACGCCGTACCTTTGCACCGAAATTTACAAAAATGGGTAAAAAGATGAGATTAAGAATCACAACAGCTATAGGCTGTCTGCTGCTCGCCACAGCAGCCAGGGCCCAGGTGAATGCCGGAGACAGCGTGTTCAACCAGGAACGCGCCACCCGATTCAGTATTGGCGGCTATGGCGAGGTGGCCTACGGTCGCAACTTCTACAGTGACCACGTGAGCCGCTACTCGCAGCCCGAGGAGCACAAGGACGACCCATCGCACGGCCGATTCGACCTGCCACACGTCGTTGTCTACATGGGCTACAATTTCGGCAAGGGCTGGAGCGTAGGCACGGAGATTGAGTTCGAACATGGCGGCAACGGCCTGGCCTACGAGAAGGAAGACGAGGAAGGCGGCGAATGGGAACAGGAAGTGGAGAAAGGCGGCGAGGTGGAGCTGGAGCAGTTCTGGCTGCAGAAGACGTTCTCGCGTGCCGTCAACCTGCGCATGGGTCACATCGTCGTTCCCGTGGGCCTGAACAATGCCCACCACGAACCGCTGAACTTCTTCACCGTCTACCGTCCTGAGGGCGAGAACACCATCCTGCCCTCCACATGGCATCAGACGGGTGTCAGCTTCTTCGGCCGTGCAGGCAAGCTGCGCTATGAGGCCCAGCTGCTGGCAGGTCTGAATGCCGACCATTTTACCAACACGGGGTGGATTCACAAGGGCCACAAGAGTCCGCTGGAATACGACGTGGCCAACAAGTATGGTGCCGCTGCCCGTCTGGACTATTATGCCATGCCAGGACTACGCATCGGTCTGAGTGGCTACTATGGCCACAGCATCGGCAACAGCTACCCACGCAATGCCAATGGCGTGGATGCCGAGTACAAGGGCACCGTGGCAATTGGCGCACTCGACATGACATATAACGCCCACAACTGGATAATTCGCGCACAGGCCGACTATGGTTACCTGAGCGATGCCGACCAGCTGAAGTATGTCTATAACCGAGTAAACAAGAAGTCACCTTTCCACCACTCGGCCTTCGTGTCGAAGAATGCCTACGCCGTGGGCATCGAAGCTGGCTATGACCTGTTCTCGCAGATAGAGAACATGCGCCGGCAAGACCGCAAGCTCTACGTCTTTGGACGCTACGAGGCCTACAATCCCTACGCCAGCAACACCAAGGGCACAGCCTACGACTATACCGCAGTGAAGCGCATGGCCGTGGGACTGAACTACTTCCCCGTGCCCGAGATAGCCATCAAGGCCGAGTTCACCAACAGATTCCTCAAGGATATATATAATAATGAACCTGCAGTAAACATCGGGGTGACCTATGAGGGCTTCTTCCTCTAAAGCCATTGTTCTAAGTGACTTCTGGCTATGTACTGGAAAAGCCATTCTCTCCCCTCCTATCAGACTACAAAACTTATTAATAAAATTACAAAAATGATGAAAAAGTTTTTCTTTCTGCCCATTGCCGTAGTGCTGGGCGCACTCACTTTCACCGCTTGCAGCGATGACGACGACGACGACGATGACAACAACAACAACAGCAACAGTTCGACTATTGTCGATGATGCCCGCTACAAAGACCGCAGTTACGGTAAGGCTGCTATCGACGCCTGTGAAGAGGTGGTCACCAACTTCGGGGCTGCCAACTCTACGATAGCCCTGTCAGAACTGACTTCCGACCAGGAGACTTATCTGCGCAACGTATTGGCTGGGCTGGTGAGCAACGTCATCGTACCGACCTACACCGAGCTGGCTGACGACGTGGAAGACCTGGAGAAGACACTCAACGGCCTGACCGTCAACAGCATCACCCAGGCACAGATTAACAAGGCTTGCGAGGACTTCAAAGACGCCCGCGAGAACTGGGAGCGCTCCGAGGCTTTCCTGATGGGAGCCGCATCTGACTTCGACATCGACCCCACCATCGACTCATGGCCCCTGAACCGTTCGCTGCTGCTGAGCTACTTCAACAATGGCATGAACGACGAGATGCTCGAGGACGCCACCATTCTGGGCTTCCACGCTCTGGAGTTCATCCTCTTCCGCAATGGACAGCCGCGCAAGGTGGCCGAGTTCCAGGGGAATGACACCTACAAGAACTTCGGGAAGATTTCTGGCGCCCAGGAACTGAAGTATGCTCAGACCATCTGCACCCTGCTGAAGCAGCGCTGCTTCCAGCTACAGGTAGCCTGGGAGGGTGAGAAGAATGCCAGCCGCGTCAGCGTCGTCAAGGCTGCCGGTCTGGACTACACCACAGAAGCAGGTCTCAACTATGGCGACAACCTGACCCAGGCCGGCAAGAACAGCAAGAGCACCTTCGCCAGCCTTAAGGATGCCATCGCGCAGGTGCTGTCGGCCGATGAGGGCTCGTGCGTGGGTATTGCCAACGAGGTGGGTACGGCCAAGATTGCCAACCCCTTTGCTGCCGGTGACATCTCCTACGTGGAGTCGCCCTACAGCTATAACTCCATCACGGACTTCCAGGACAACATCCGCTCCATCCGCAACGTGTGGTACGGCTCTACCGACGGCAACGCTGCCAGCGTCAGCTTCAACAGCTTCTTCCAGAGCGTAGACGCAGACAACGTGAACAACAGCGTTGTCAAGGCCATCAACGATGCCATCAACCTGATTGGCGCCATGCCGTCGCCCTTCGTGAAGTACTGCAGCACCATCTGGGGCATTGAGTTCCAGGACGATGAGGTCTGGGAGTAGGTTTTTATTGTAAAAAAGATTAATCGATAAAAAGCTAAAAGGTTGAATGAAAAATAAGCTAACGCAGTTTTCCATCATAGCCATGCTGGCAGCACCATTGCTGTCAGCATGCTCTGATGATGATGACAACAAGCAGGACCTCGGCGAGCTGGCCATCGCAGAGAACGTCTTCGGCAAGGCCAACGACGTCTTCTCGGCCAGCGAGTGGTACCCCGGCGGAGAGCTCGGCACCACCGAGAAGGCCAGCTACTCTGCTCCCGCTCCCGCCGTGGAGCGCATCAGCGGCATGGAGGAGGACTTCAACACCGGCGAGGACTTCTTCGAGCACCTCTACACCTTCGAGCAGCAGCCCCGCCGCGGACTGGGCCCGGCATGGGTGCGCAACAGCTGCATTCACTGTCACCCCAGCTACGGCCACGGCAAGCGCCAGACGGAGTACCGCGCCAACCAGATTGGCAACGGCTACCTGCTCGTCATCTACCACCCCGACAACAACGCCTACATCAGCGAGGTCACCGGCATGCCGCAGACGCAGGCCATGACGCCCTTCAAGGCCCCCATCGACGAGAACCAGATCAAGATTGACTGGCTGCCCGTCGAGGAGATGCCCAGCGGGCTGCCCATGAAGTTCAAGGACGGCGAGGAGTATGCCCTCATCTATCCCGAAGTGGACATCCCCCAGTCGGCCTTCAACACCAACCCCAAGCCCGAGAACTACGAGGTGCGCCTGGAGTCCACCATCGGCGTCTACGGCACCGGACTGCTCGACGCCCTGACCGACGAGGACATCGAGGCACAGTGGCGCGCCGAGTCGCCCTATGTGGAGCTCAACCCCGCCATGTGGGACAAGGAGGCCGGCACCTTCAAGGCATCGGCCTACTACAGCGCCCCCTACAACGACACGGGCACCTTCCGCTTCGGACAGCACGGCCCGCTGAAGCGCTTCACCTATGCCATGACGCGTGGCTCGCTGCAGGACGGCGCCGGAGCCAACGCCATCTGGAACATCACCAACGTCACGCGCTCCGACCGCCACTGGCTCTACACCACCACCGCCTGGGCCAAGGCGCAGAGCGAGGACCGCGACGTCATTGCCTACATCAAGCAGCACGGAGCCGACGAGAAGAGCATCCTGCACCCCTACTATGCCGACGGCACCAACGAGGGCATCAGCCAGCGCGTCTACGAGGTGCTCAACACCCCGAGCATCGCCTTCAAGGGCACCTTCGAGAAATACCTCCTGCAGGGCTGGCCCTACAACGGACTGGAGGAGATGAGCGACAAGCAGTACTACCAGTTCATGGTGTGGCACCGCGGCCTTGCCGTCCCCGCTGCCCGCCATCTGGACAACGAGCAGGTGAAGCGCGGCAAGGTGCTCTTCACCGATATGGGTTGCGCCCAGTGTCACCGTCCGTCGTGGCAGACGGGGGAGGACAAGATGTGGGTCGACGCAGCCACCAAGGCCTACGCCGATGCCAACGGACTGGCCAAAGACGGTGACTACTCCAAGCTGCTGCCGAAGTACCCCCACCAGACCATCTGGCCCTACACCGACATGGTTCAGCATCGTCTGTTCATGAAGAACGACATCCGCACCGGATGGTGCCGCACCACCCCACTCTGGGGTCGCGGACTCTCGCGCCGCCTCACCGGAGCCGACGACCGTCTGCACGACTGCCGTGCACGCACCGTCGTAGAGGCCATCATGTGGCACGGCTACTCGAAGGAGTCCGACGCCTACAGCTCCACCGAGAAGTTCTACAACCTCTCCAAGGAAGACCGCGATGCCGTCGTCAGATTCATCGAAGCCATATAAGACGCCACCTACGGCTTCCCTTCGGGGAGAGATTTCCTACGGGACAGCCCTGTTTTCAGCCCCCTTCCGTCACCCTTTCAAGGGAAACGGAAGGGGGCTGAAAGTGTATATAAGAACATATTTAGGTCAACTGCTATATTATTGCGCACAAAGAAAAGCCAAACAGCTCGAAAGACCTCTCGCTTCCCCACAGCAGCAGGGATGCGGGGAAAAAGACGGCGACAAATGGGGACCAGGCCACACCGGAGTGGGAAAAAGGCCCCGCCTTTTCCGTTGGCAGCGGACGGGGACGATATTGGCAGCGGCCGCTGCCAATAATGGCGGCGGGCGGGAAAAACAATGGCAGCGCCCGCTGCCTTCCCTGATGAGAACAGCGGGGGGAGCTACGCACAAAGAGATCAACTACTATATCATCGCCCATATTTTAAGGCTATACAAATAAAAAAACAAAAAAAATTATTGCTGTCCGCTAAACTTGCGTATAGGACATATCACCCCTTCCAACCGCTGATTTTATGCGGTTGGAAGGGCGTAAGTCCAAATCTAAGCCCC
>CACYME010000041.1 GCA_902775475.1 uncultured Prevotellaceae bacterium | reverse complement strand
GGTCAATTTTATTTTGCCGCAGAGGGTCATTCATATTTTGCCCGTGAGGGTCAACATCGCTTGCCCTCGGGGGTCAAACGCGCTCGGCTTTTCCACCTGTACTTGGCCGAATGCTTACGGAGAACAGGAGTTCTGGACTTGAAAATAAATAGGTAATGATACCGATTTGCATGTCTCTTTTTTTTTGAACAAAATTGACAAAATGGTCATTTTCGGCCTCCATATTTCAAGAATTCTTAGCAAAATTGGGGCTTCGTTTAGAAAAAAAAGTCAACGCCGCAGAAAAATTTGGCGTTGACTTTTGAAAATTTGGCGTGCTTACAAAAACGCGAAAAGGGGCAAAATTTGAGCAAAAAGCCTGCACAAAAGTATGTCATATGTGCAAATTTTCGCCTTCTGCGGCCCGATTTTTCATCGGGCAACGCCTCCCCAAGGCTCCAAAACTGCCATTTTTCACGCAAAATTGCTTCGTCGCCGTGAACAAAAATTTCTGTGAAAGATTTTGACATTTTGGCCTAAAAATGTGGCAATAATAAATACAGCCCCCACTCCTGCCGGCTGAGCACAAGAAGGTCAACTTCACTTGCAATCAAATTCCCCTTTCTGCCCAGTCGCCTCGGTCAAGGTTCCTATATCCCACTGCCTCGGCGATGTGCTGGCTTTGCACTTTCTCGCTTCCTTCTAAATCTGCTATGGTCCGGGCTACCTTTAATATTCTATTGTATGCGCGAGCGGAGAGTTTCAATCGCTCCATCGCCATCCGAAGGAGTTCCAAAGAACTTTCGTCGGGTTCGGCATATTGATGAATCATGCGCTCGGTCATCTGGGCATTGCTATGTATGCCCTTTTGCCCTTGGAACCGGTGTTCTTGAGTCTGACGAGCCTTTAACACCCTTTCGCGGATGGCTGATGACGGCTCGCCAGGAGGAGCCTTCGCTAGGTCGTTGTAGCTCAGAGCCTGGCACTCAACCTGCAGGTCGAAGCGGTCCATCAAAGGGCCACTGATTCGGGATGTGTAGCGCTGAATCTGTCCAGGAGTGCACACACAATGATGCGTCGGGTCGCCGTAATAGCCACAAGGGCATGGATTCATAGAGGCGACAAGCATAAACGAGCATGGATATTCTACGGTATAGTTGGCCCTGGCTATGGTGATTTTCCGGTCTTCCAACGGCTGTCGCAACACTTCAAGTGTGGCCTTCGAAAACTCAGGGAGTTCGTCAAGATATAAAATTCCGTTATGTGCCAGCGAAATCTCACCAGGAGTGGCTTTGGCTGTTCCGCCAGTCATTGCAACATGCGAGGTAGAATGATGCGGACTTCTGAAAGGTCGCTGGGTTATGAGTGACACATTGCTGCCAAGTTTTCCTGCCACTGAGTGTATCTGTGTGGTTTCTAAGCTTTCAGCAAGTGACAACGGGGGGAGAATTGATGGCAAACGCTTGGCCATCATTGACTTACCTGAGCCAGGAGGCCCAATGAGAATGATATTGTGGGAACCCGCAGAGGCAACTTCCAATGCCCGCTTTACGCTCTCCTGACCTTTGACTTCGGCGAAATCGAGGTCGTAGCTGTATTGATGCTCATAGAACTCTTTTCGGGTATCTACAAATGTGGGCTCATAGGAGTTGGACCCGTTCAGGAAAGCAACGACATCGGCCAGATTGTCCATGCCATAGACTTCGAGATTGTTGACAATGGCAGCTTCACGGGCATTGTCCTTTGGTACGATAAGCCCCTTGAACTTCTCCTTCCTGGCACGTATGGCAATGGGGAGCACGGCACGCACGGGCTTCAGCTTGCCGTCAAGCCCCAGCTCACCGACAAGCATATACTCTTGCAGATGGTCGTTGCTGATCTTTCCATCTGCCCCCAGGATGCCTATGGCCATCGGTAAGTCGAACCCGCTGCCTTCTTTCTTCAAGTCTGCCGGAGAAAGGTTAATGGTGAGATTGGCGACAGGGGTCCTGAAGCCAATATTGGGCAGGGCTGCACTGATGCGGTCATAACTTTCCTTTACCGCAGTATCTGCCATTCCCGACAAATGGAACATGACGCCCTTTGTCAGATTCACTTCAATGGTGATGGTGGATGCCTCTAATCCCATCACAGCAGCACTATATGTCTTAACTAACATTGTTCAATCGTTTATCGTGTTGCCTTGTACAGAGGAACAAAACCTAACAAAACGCAAAGAAAGCATTTTTTTGCGACACGAGCGAACTTTTTATCTTAAAACATATTAAAACGAGAGCAACGAAGTGATTTGTCCGTAAAATATCTATGCTATAGGCATCAGGCGAAATGGGATTAGGGAAGAGTTATTCCTGGAGCGCAAGCTCGATGTTGTGCACTTTTGCCATGCGGCGTAGGTTGAGCAGGGCGTAGCGCATGCGTCCGAGTGCGGTGTTGATGCTGACATTGGTGAGCTGGGCAATCTCCTTGAAGGAGAGCTGCTGAAAGAATCGCATGTAGACCACTTCCCGCTGGGGAGCTGGCAGACACTCCATCATCCGCTTCACGTCGATGAGCACTTGCTCGTTGATGAGTTCCGATTCGCGGAAGGTGTCGAGCACGGAGGGGTCGCTGAGGTTCTGCAGGTCGTTCTCGGCATTGGGCTCCATGATGTGACGACCCTGCTGCTGCCTGTACCAGTCCATGATGGCGTTGTGGGCAATGCGGGTAACCCAGAACTGGAACTTGCCGCAGTCGGTGTACTGCTGGTTCTGGAGCTTGGTGATTACCTTGACGAAAGTTTCCTGGAAGATGTCATCAGCTACATCGTGGTCGTGAACTACGAACATGATATAGGTGAAAAGCTTTTCCTGGGTGCGGTCGAGAAGTTCGTCGAAAGCACTGTTATTGCCTTTTGCATAAAGGAGGGCCAACGCTTCGTCGGTCATCGCTTCAAATTTCTTCATATTTGTTTTGTTTTGTTATGAAGTAAATTTTTCGTCTATAGGCAATAAAAGTTTAATTTGTGAGTTATTAATAGGTTTATCGGTTGCAAAAGTACGAAAAAAATGTGATAAGCAATGATTGAGAGGGAAAAGTGTGTCGTCTTTTCACTTTTTTTAAGCCTTTTCCCTGCTCATTCTCCATTTTTACCAATAATTGTTCATTTTTTTACTTAGCAGATGTGCTGCCGGTGCTGCAACTGCATGCGTAGCTGGCTGGTGAGGGCGTTGTCGGCTGGTGGGCACGGCATGAACCCCTCGGTGAGCAGCGTCTGTTCTGCCAGAAGCTGGAGCGTAGCAGACATGAACGCGACGAGGTGCTGCTGGGTGAGGGTGCTGAGTAGCCTGTCCTCGTCGAGTCTGTCGCTTCGGAGGGCTTGTGCCAGCTCGCAGAGGCGGAGGAGTGAAGGACCGTTGGCTTTCACGTCGACAAGCAGGGTGGTGACGTCAGCTCCGGGCATGGGTGCGGGCTGAACATATCCATCTGGCAGGTAGCTGGCAAAGGGTTCCATGGCTGGGGCTTTGTCGTAGCCCAGTACGTCGAGCCCCATTCGTAACAGGGGGAGCACTCCCTCGTGATGGGCATAGATGTAGAGCTTCTGGAAGTCGGCCTGGCTCAGCACGTCGTCTGCCCCGCTGCCGCTGTGCCCCAGCCATCGACGGTCGGCGCTGATGGCAGCTGCCAGCAGGAGCGTGAGGGCCTGACGCGTAGTATTGCTCATGAGCGGCAACACGTCGCTCTGGAGCACGCGCTGGTAGATGGCCTGCATCTGGCGTGCACAGGCGTCGGGGGTTGTCGTACGAGTGATAATGGGGTTGGGCACCACTTCGCAGCGTGGACAGGCGAGTGCCTGCTGCTCCATGCGGCTACGGGCAATGACGACAAAGGGCTGGGGACGGAGACTGGAAAGCTGAAGCTGGTGGCCATGGGGCGTGAGTACGCAGCGACAGTTCGACGGAAGCGTGACTTTAGGTTGTCCGTGGACGTGAACGATGTCGGCAGACTGTGCCAAGAGGCACTTGCGGAAGCCATCGGCAGAGGTAGCACTTCGCATGGCTGCCCGCCCGTCGCTGGCCTGGACGAGCAGGGCGACGTAGCGTGCGGCCATGTGGTCATCTTCATCGTATAGGTGCAGGATGTTCATAGCAGTTCGTCGCTGGTGTAGCCGTGGGGCAGCGGTCGGCAGTTGTAGCAGGAGGCCATGATTTCGCCATAGGCACCGGCAGAGCGAATGGCAATGAGGTCGCCACGGTGGGTGCGGTTCAAGTCAGTCTGCTTGGCAAAGACGTCGGTCGATTCGCAGATGGGCCCTACGACGTCGTAGGTGTCCAGCGCTTCGTCGCTGCTGATGTTCTCAATCTTGTGGTAGGCCTGATAGAGGGCAGGGCGTATAAGGTCGGTGAATCCGGCGTCGACAATGCAGAACTTCTTTACGGCTCCTTCCTTAATATATAATGTACGAGTGATGAGCGACCCCATCTGAGCCACAACGGCTCGTCCCAGCTCGAAGTGGAGCGTCTGCCCCGGGCGCAGCTTGAGCTGGCGGGCGTAGGTGTCGAAGTAGGCCTTGAAGTCGGGTAGGGGGACGCGGTTGGGGTGCTGGTAGTCCACTCCGAGCCCTCCACCCACGTTGATGTGCTCCAGGATGATGTGGTGGCGCTCCAGCTGTAGCTGCAGGTCGTTGATGCGGTTGCAGAGCGCCTGGAAGTCACCCATGTCGAGGATTTGCGAGCCAATGTGGAAATGTAGTCCCACACACTTGACATTCTTCATCTGGGCAGCGCGTGCAATGACCATCTCCATGTCGCGCATGGCGATGCCGAACTTGTTCTCGGCCAGCCCCGTGGTGATGTTGGCATGGGTATGGGCTCCGACGTTCGGGTTCAGGCGGAATGCCACGCGTGCTACCTGGCCCTTGGTGGCGGCCAGCTCGTTGATGACTTCCAGTTCCGGAATGCTTTCGACGTTGAAGCAGAAGATGTCGTGGTCGAGGCCCAGGTTGATTTCCCAGTCGCTCTTACCAACGCCGGCATAGACAATCTTCGAGGCAGGGAAGCCGGCACGAAGCGAAGCCTCAATCTCGCCCCCGCTGACGCAGTCGGCACCCAGCCCTGCCTGGCGGATGGCACGCAACACTTTGGGGTTGGCATTGGCTTTCACGGCGTAGTGCACGCAGAAGCCCTCGTGGCGACTGGCCTCGAGGCGGATGGCCTCCAGTGTGGCACGGAGCAGCTCCATGTCGTAGTAGTAGAAAGGCGTGCGCAGCTGCAGGAACCTGTCTATGGGGAATTTTCCTTTGGTCATATAGTGAGATTTGAGCATTGAGATTGGAGGTTTGGGATTGGTATGCAGATTCAAAAACTATTGATATTAAATCTCAAATCTCAAACCTCCAATCTCAAATCAGTTAGTTGAACAGGTGGTCGCTAAGACTCTGCAAGGCGCGGCGCTTGTCTTCCTCGCGGATGAGGAACGAGATGTTATAGTTAGAACCGCCATAGCTAATCATGCGCACGGGCACGTCTTTCATGGCGTCCATGACGCGTGTCTCGAAGCCGATGTTCGACCAGTCGAGGTCGCCGACGACGCAGATGATACACATGCCAGTGTCGACGGTGACGGTGCCATACTTCTTCAGCTCGTCCATGATTTCGCCCAGATGGGCGGAGTTGTCGATAGACATGGAAACGCCGACCTCGCTGGTGCACACCATGTCGATGGGCGTCTGGTAGCTCTCGAAGATTTCGAACACCTTGCGCAGGAAGCCGGTGGCGAGGAGCATGCGGCTCGACTTGATTTTGATGGCGGTGATGTTGTCCTTGGCGGCCACGGCCTTAATCTTGCCGTATTCCGTCTGGTTCGAGATGGTGGTGCCCTCGGCATCGGGCTGCATGGTGTTCAGCAGGCGCACGGGGATGCCGGCGTACTTGGCGGGCTGCACGCAGGTGGGATGCAGAATCTTGGCTCCGAAATAAGCTAGCTCAGCGGCTTCCTCAAACTGGAGCTGGTGCACGGGCTGCGTCTTGTCGACGATGCGTGGGTCATTGTTGTGCATGCCGTCGATGTCGGTCCAAATCTGTATCTCCTCAGCGTTAAGAGCAGCTCCCACGAGCGAGGCCGTATAGTCGCTGCCACCGCGTTGAAGGTTGTCGATTTCACCATAGGCATTGCGGCAGATGAAGCCCTGAGTGACGTAGACCTGAGCCTCGTCGTTCTGCTCCATGACGTAGGCGAGCTTCTCCTTGATGTAGACGGGGTCGGGCTCAGCATTCTTGTCGGTGCGCATGAAATCGAGGGCATTAAGCAGCACAGCGCTGATGCCTTGCTCGCGCATGTAGTTCACCACCATGTTGGTGGAGATGATTTCTCCCTGCGCGACGATGCTCTTCTCCTCAAACGAGGTGAACAGCTCCTTGGTGAACGAGCGGAGGTACTGGAACTCCTCGCGCAGGAAATCACGTGTCTGCTGGGCGTACTCCTCGGTGGCGTAGAGCTCCTGGACGTGACGCTCGTACTTACGCTCGAGCATGTTGATAACTTCGTTGGCGCCGTCGGGGTTTTTCTTGTAGAGGTAGTCGGAGATTTCTACGAGCGAGTTGGTGGTTCCCGACATGGCAGAGAGCACCACGAAGACGGGCTCTCCCGACTTGGTGACCAGTTGGGTCACTTCTTTCATTCTCTGCGGCGTGCCCACTGATGTGCCGCCGAACTTCATTACTTTCATGATTCTTATGATGTTGTTTATTGATGATTCTCAGGCATGTCCGTCGAGCTGAAGGTTGAGGAGGCAGCTTCGGCGCTTACCTTTGTCAGATGGCCGTCGAGGCATTGGTAAACCTTGCCGGGATATTGTTCGAGCAAGGCCGTGTTGTGGGTTGACATGACGACGGCTGCGCCCTGTCTGGAGATGTCCGTGAGGAGTTCCATGATGCCACGTGCGGTTTCTGCGTCGAGGTTAGCTGTAGGCTCGTCGGCAATGATTAGCCTTGGACGGTTCAGAATGGCACGGGCTATGGCTATGCGCTGCTGCTCGCCCCCTGACAGCTCGTGGGGCATGCGGGTAGCCTTGTCGGCCATGCCTACCTGCTCGAGCACCTCGTCGATGCGATCGGCCAGGCCGTCTTTCTTCTTCCATCCCGTAGCTTTCAGCACGAAGTGGAGGTTTTTCCTTACGGTGCGGTCGGCCAGCAGCTGGAAGTCCTGGAACACAATGCCCATTTGTCGGCGTAGTGCCGGCACATGCTTGCGCTTCAGGGTGAGCAAGTCTTGTCCGAAGACTTCGGCCTGAGTGGCCTCGTCGACGTAGAGCTCTTGGTAGATGGTTTTCAGCAGAGAGCTTTTACCAGTGCCCACACGTCCGATGATGTAGACGAATTCTCCTTCGTCTACCTGGAAATCCACATCGGTGAGTACGGCGGTTCCGTCCAGCTGATAGATATTGGCGTGTTGATAGTTGATGAGCATGTTATCTGCAACTATTTATATTTTGAGTGATGCTGTCTCTTTGGCGTGGAGGGTTTTATTTGGCTGCGGCCTTGGCTTGCCGTCGCTGGGCATCCCATTGCGGGTCGTGGCGCTTTTGCAGCTCGATGGCGATGTCTTCGATGCGAAGCCCCTTGCTGGTGAGCAGCACAAGGAGGTGGTAGAGCATGTCGCTGGCCTCGTAGATAAGTTTCTCGTTGGTGCCGTTGGTGGCTTCGATGACCGTTTCAAGGGCTTCCTCGCCCACTTTCTGCGCCATCTTGTTCACCCCGTCGCGGAAGAGACGCGTGGTGTAGCTGCCTTCAGGCATCTCCTCATGGCGGCGCTCAATGAAGTCTTGTAGTTCCTGAAGGAACAGCAGCGGACAGGCCTCGTTAGTCTCTCCCCAGCAGGTGTCTGTTCCCGTGTGACAGGTGGGGCCGTGGGGAATGACTTTCACCAGCAGCGTGTCATTATCGCAGTCGACCGTCATGCTCTGCAGCTCCAGGAAGTGTCCGCTCGTCTCGCCCTTTGTCCATAGCGTCTGACGGGTACGGCTCCAGAAGGTGACCATTTTCGTCAGGAGCGTTTTCTGGTAGGCTTCCTCGTTCATGAAGCCAAGCATGAGCACGTTTTTCGTCCTTGCATCCTGTATGATGGCGGGAACGAGTCCCCCCATTTTCTCAAAGTCTATTGTCATCGTCTTGTCTCTTTATTAAAACATGTTTATCTGCGCACGTTGATGCCTTCAGCGTGCAGATAGTCTTTCAGTTCTGGGATGGGTATTTCGCCGAAGTGGAACACGCTGGCAGCCAAGGCGGCATCGGCATGTCCCAGGAGGAAAGCGTCGCGGAAATGCTCCTTGCATCCCGCTCCTCCGCTGGCGATGATGGGTATGGAAAGATGGTCGGCCAGCATTGCAAGTGCCTGGTTGGCATAGCCCTGCTTCACACCGTCGTGGTTCATGCTGGTGAAGAGAATTTCGCCAGCTCCCCGCTCCTGAGCTTCGTGGGCCCATTCGAAGAGGCGGCGTTCCGTGCGTTCACGCCCACCTTTTAGGTAGCAGTGCCATCCGTCTTCGTCAAGGCGAGCATCGATGGCAACCACGCACACTTGCGAGCCGAAGCGGCGTGCCGTCTCCTCGATGAGCTGCGGGTTCCTGAGTGCAGCGCTGTTCATGCTCACCTTGTCGGCTCCGGCATAGAGCAGGCGCTCCACGTCGGCCAGTTCGTTGACGCCGCCTCCTACGGTGAAGGGGATATTGATTTGTTGAGCCACTCGCCCCACCATTTCCGTGAAGGTCTTGCGCCCCTCGAAGGATGCCGTGATGTCGAGGAACACCAGTTCGTCGGCTCCGGCAAGACTGTAGGCTTTCCCCAGTTCCACGGGGTCGCCAGCCGAACGGAGGCTCACGAAATTGACGCCTTTCACCGTTTCGCCGTCTTTCACGTCTAAGCAGGGTATGATACGCTTTGCCAAACCCATAGTCATGATTGTTTTTTAGTCCGGTTGATGAGTTCCTTCATGTCGATTCGGCCCTCGTAGATGGCTTTGCCGAAGACTACCGAGGGAATGCCTGCCGATTCCAGTTCCTCGATGTCGCCGATGCTGCTCACGCCACCGCTGGCAATGAGGTTCAGGGTGGGGTAGGCGGCCATCACTTCTTGATAAAGCAGAGTGGCAGGCCCCGCCAGCGTGCCGTCCTTGGAGATGTCGGTGCAGAGCACGTTCTTCACCCCCATGTCGACGTAGCGCTTCAGGAAGGGGAGCAGCTGCTCTGTGGAGTCCTCCTTCCAGCCGTTGATGCTGATGAGGCCGTCTCTTACGTCGGCTCCCAGAATCATCTTTTCGGCACCATACTTTTCCAGCCATTGGGCAAAGCGTTCGGGGTGTGTGACGGCTACGGAGCCCACGGTCACCATCTGTGCCCCATTATCGAAGGCTGCCATGATGTCCTCGTCAGTCTTGATTCCTCCTCCAAAGTCTATGGCGAGATGGGTTTGCGAAGCCAGCTTGTTGAGCACGACACTGTTCACGATGTGGCGCGACTTGGCGCCATCGAGGTCTACCACGTGCAGGCGCCTGAATCCCAGCTCCTCGAAGCGAAGGGCCATCTCAATGGGGTCTTCGGCATAGACGGTCTTCTGGGCGTAATCGCCCTTGGTCAGCCTCACGCACTTGCCGTCGATGATGTCTATAGCGGGTATCAGCTCTATCATAAGTCCAGGAAGTTTTTAATGATGGTCTCTCCCACGCTGCCGCTCTTCTCCGGATGGAACTGGGTGGCGTAGAAATTGCCCTTTTGCAAGGCAGCACTATAGGGATGTATGTAGTTGGCCGTGGCGATGGTCTCGGCGCAGAGTGGTACGTAGAAGCTGTGCACGAAGTAGACGTATTGTCCTTCGATGCTCTCCATTAAGGGCGACTTCGTGTCGTAGAGGGCGTTCCATCCCATGCACGGCACCTTGTCCTCGTGCTGCTGGGGGCGGAAACGCCGAACGTCGGCCTCGAAGATGCCGAGGCAGTCCACATCGCCTTCTTCCGAGTGGCGGCAAAGCAGTTGCTGGCCGATGCAGATGCCCAGCACCGGTTGTGTGAGCGAGCAGATGACTCGGTCGAGCCCGTGCTCACGAAGATAGTGCATGGCTCCGCTGGCCTCGCCCTGTCCGGGGAAGATGATGCGGTCGGCTTTCCTCAGCCGTTCGGCATTGTCGGTCAGACAAGGTTCCACGCCAAGACGCCTCAGTGCATTCATGACCGAGAAGATGTTTCCTGCGTTGTATTTTACGACTGCTACCTGCATGGCCAGAATCAGCTGAAAATGATGGTTTTGTTCTTGTAGGTGAGAATCTTCCGCTCTATGTGCTTCGAGACGGCCCTCGAGAGCACGATTTTCTCCAGGTCCTTCCCCTTCAGCACCAGGCTCTCGGGAGTGTCTTTGTGGGTGATGCGGGCCACGTCTTGCTCGATGATGGGTCCTGCGTCCAGTTCGGCGGTTACGTAGTGGCTCGTGGCCCCGATGATCTTCACGCCGCGCTCCCATGCCTGATGATAGGGCTTGGCACCGATGAATGCCGGAAGGAACGAGTGGTGTATGTTGATGATGTGGTGGGGGTAGGCGGCAATCATCGCGTCGCTGATAATCTGCATGTAGCGGGCCAGCACGATGAAGGTGATGCGCTCTTTCTTCAGCAGCTCCATTTCGGCCTGTTCCACCTCGGCTTTGTTGGAGTGGTCCTTGTTGATGCTCCACACGTAATAGGGTATGCCAAACTGCTCGGCCACGTAGCGCAGCTCCTCGTGGTTCGACACGATGCAGGGAATGTCGCATTCATATTCGCCTGCCTTCCAGCGGGCCAGCAGGTCGTAGAGGCAATGGCTCATCTTTGATACGAAGATGGCCATTCGCGGACGCTGGTCGCTGAAGTAAAGGTTGAACTCCATGTGGTAGCGCTGGGCGTAGAGCGTTTCAATATAGTCTTTCAACTTGTCACGGGGAATCAGAAAATTGTCAAGCTCCCATTGGATGCGCATGAAGAACATGCCGTCCTGCCGGTCTACATATTGGTCCAGGTAAACAATGTTACCCTGATTGTCTGTGATAAATTTCGTTACTTCCGAAATGATGCCTTGTTGGTCAGGGCAGTGCAGAAGCAATATCGCTGTTGGCTTCATTCTGTTTTTGTCATGTTGTTTTCAGCTTGCAAAGTTATAAAAAAACATCATAAATAACGAATTGCAGGTGTTTTTTTTCCTTTTTTCCCCATTTTTATTACAAAAAATGTTTTTTATTCAGAAAAAATGCTTAACTTTGCAGAAAAGATATTCCATGAAATCAACTTTTGTGATGGAAACTAAAAAATCAAACAAGAGAAAAGAAAAGGGTCATCGCTATCAGTCATTGGTGAACAAAGCGCTGATGGACGAACTGACGAAGAAGATTGTTGACCTTGTCTTTACGCAGAAGAAATATAAGGAGAAGGGCTATTCTGCCAGGAAGCTGGCAGAAGACCTGGGCACGAACACCCGCTATGTCTCTGCCGTTGTCAACCTGCGTTTCAATATGAACTACTCAGCCTTCATCAACAAGTATCGCATCAACGAGGCCGTCTCCATTCTTTCTGATTTACGCTATCGGAAGCTGCGCATTGAGGAGGTGAGCGACATGGTGGGATTCTCTAACCGTCAGTCTTTCTACACCGCATTCTCCAAGTGGATGGGCGTCACCCCTCGTGAGTTCCGCCTTACCCGCCTCAGGGCTGCTACCGAGCCTCCCAAAGAAATGATGAGTGTTGAGAGTTGAGTGTTGAGAGACGATAGTCCCAAGCTGAGGCTCGTCTTTTAGGTGCTGAGGCTCGTTTGTAAAGTCTCTTAACACTAAACACTCATCTCTAAACAATAAAAGCAGCACATGAATTCATTCCACTATTCCGACGAGCGCTTTGCCGACCTGCAGCTGCTCCGCTATCGCCTCAACGGCTTCGAGCAGCTCACGCTGAGGCAGAAAGAGCTCGTTTTCTATCTGTCGAAAGCTGCCCTCTTCGGGCGCGACATCACTTTCGACCAGTTTGGCCGCTACAATCTCCGCATCCGCAAGATGCTCGAAGCCGTCTATACCGACCTCCGCGTGGAGCCCGACACCGACGACTTCCGGGCACTCACCGTCTATCTGAAGCGCCTTTGGTTCTCCAGCGGCATCTACCATCACTATGGTTGCGAGAAATTCGTGCCAGGCTTCACCCCCGACTTCCTTCGCCGGGCCGTCGGCACCGTGGAGCCGTCGCGCCTGCCGCTGGCCGAAGGGCAGACCGTGGGCCAGCTTTGCCAGGAGCTCTTCCCCGTCATCTTCCAGCCCGATGTGCTGCCGAAGCGGGTCAACAAGGCCGACGGCGCCGACCTGCTGCTCACGTCGGCCTGTCATTTCTACGAAGGCGTCAGCCAGCAGGAGGCCGAAGACTTCTATGCCGCCCAGAAGGCTGCCAGCAGCACCGATGAGCCGCCCTCGGTGGGCCTGAACACCACGCTGGTGAAGGCCGCCGACGGAACCCTCAGCGAGGTCAGATGGACCACCTCTTCGCGCTATGCCAACGCTCTGCGCCACATCGTCTACTGGCTTCAGAAGGCCGCTGGAGTGGCCGAGACGGAAAACCAGCGGAAGACCATCGAACTGCTCATAGAATACTACCATACAGGCGATTTGCACCTCTTCGATGAATATTCCATTCAATGGTTGCAGACGCTCGACACCCAGGTCGATTTCATCAATGGCTTCATTGAGGTGTATGGCGACCCGCTGGGGCTGAAAGGCTCGTGGGAGGGCCTAGTGGAATATGTCGATGAGGAGGCCACCAGACGCACCCAGCTCATCAGCCAGAATGCGCAGTGGTTCGAGGACCATTCACCCGTAGACCCTCGCTTCCGCAAACCGACGGTCAGGGGCGTCACCGCCCGTGTCATCTGCGCCGCCATGCTCGGAGGCGATGAGTACCCCTCTACGGCCATCGGCATCAACCTGCCCAATGCCGACTGGATTCGTGCACGCTATGGCTCCAAGAGCATCACCATCAGCAATATCACCGATGCCTACAACAAAGCCGCTCATGGAAATGGCTTTAAGGAAGAATTTGTTATCGACGAGGCAACGCTCACGCTGATAAATAAATATGGTGATGCGTGCGACAATCTCCATACCGACCTTCATGAGTGCCTCGGACATGGAAGCGGCCAGTTACTGCCCGGTGTAGACCCCGATGCGCTGAAAGCCTACGGAAACACCATCGAGGAGGCACGTGCCGACCTCTTTGCCCTCTACTACCTGGCTGATGACAAGCTCGTGGAGCTAGGCTTGCTCCCCGACGGCAGTGCCTACCAGTCGGAGTACTACACTTACATGATGAACGGACTGATGACCCAGCTGGTTCGCATAGAACCTGGCCGACAGATTGAGGAGGCGCACATGCGCAACCGCTCGCTCATCGCCCACTGGTGCCTGGAGCATGGCCAGTGCATGCAGCTCGTTCAGCGACAGGGAAAGACCTATCTGCACATCAGTGACTACCCAGTGCTCCGCACCCTCGTGGCACGTCTGCTGGCCGAGATTCAGCGTATCAAGAGCGAGGGCGACTACGAGGCCGCCCGCCTGCTGGTGGAGCAATATGCCGTCAAAGTAGACCCCGTGCTCCACGACGAGGTGCTCGACCGCTACCGGAAGCTCAACCTGGCACCCTACAAGGGATTCATCAATCCCTGGCTACTGCCCGTCACCGACGCACAGGGCAACATCGTCGACATTCAGGTGAACTACTTTGAGAGCTACGAGCACCAGATGCTGCGCTACAGCACGGAATACGGAACGCTCATCTGAGAAATGATGAGAGTTGAGAGCTGAGTGTTGAGTTTAAGTGTTGAGAGACTTCACAATCGAGCCTTTCTCGGCGCAGAACTAAAGTCTCTCAACACTTAACACTCAATACTTAACACTAAACTCTTATCACTAAACAAAGAAAAAATGGACATTAATCAGCGTGTAAAGGAAATCAAGCAGTCGTTCCGCCTCATGATGGACGGTGCCACAGCCCAGTCCATGCGGGAGAAGGGGCTCTGCTATCACCTCAACTGGGGAGCTACCCTCCCACGTCTGCGGCAATATGCCGAAGAACTGAAGGATCCAGCGTCGCAGCGCTACGAGCTCGCCATTGCCCTGTGGAAGGAAGATGTGCGCGAATGTAAGATTCTGGCCACGATGCTGATGCCTCCCGACGAAATCCTGCCCGAGGTGGTTGACATCTGGATGGAGCAGACGCCCACCGTAGAGATGGCCGAGCAGGCCGCCTTCAATCTCTATCAGCATCTGCCATACGCCGCCGACAAAGCCTACCAATGGCTCTCTTCCTCCTCTGACCTGCCCCAGATTTGCGGCTACCACGTGCTGAGCCGTCTCTTTGCCCGCGGCCAGGAACCCAACGAACGGGGCATCAACGAGTTCATCGACCAGGCCCTTGCGGCCCTTCAGAGCGCTAACCCCACGCTGCGTAAGGCAGCCCTGCAGAGCGTCATTCGCTTCTCTGGGCTGGGCATCCTCCACCAGCGGCTGGCCCAGTCTGCCCTGCGTACTATAGGCATCGACCTGAGTTGAGAGTTCACTGTTGAGTGTTGAGAGACTTTACAATCGGCACAGAACTAAAGTCTCTCAACTCTTAACACTTATCACTAAACAAAGAAATTCACTCCTATGTCCCTCACCGACCTCCTGCTGCTCGCCGTGGCGCTGGCTATGGACTGCTTCACCGTCAGCATAGCCTGCGGCGCCATCTTGCGGCGCTTCGTGCCATCCGTCGTATTTTCCACCGCCGTCCTCTTCGCCTTCTTCCAGGCCGCCATGCCCCTCCTCGGATGGCTCGCCACTCATCGCTTTGCCGCCGCCGTCGACGCCTACGGCCACTGGCTTGCCTTCTTGTTGCTCTTTTACATCGGAGGCCGCATGACGTGGCAGGCGTTGCGCCCTGGTGAACAGCAGCAGACCACCTTCCGCCCCGAGCGCCTTTCCGTGCAGCTGCTCCTCGCCGTGGCAACCAGCATCGACGCCCTCGCCGTAGGCATCTCTATGGCCGTCACCGGCTACACATCGCTCGTCCAGTTGCCGCTGCCCCTCGCCGTTATCGCTCTCGCCTCGTTGCTCCTCTCGCTCGCTGGTCATGCGCTCGGCCTACGCTTTGGCAGAGCCATCGCCAGACGCATGCGCCCCGAACTGCTCGGAGGCATCATCCTCATCGCCCTCGCCATCAAAGTGCTGATAACGATGTGACCAAGACGCCGCCCCGCAAAAAGGGGCTGACTATTCCACACGCGGGCAAGGCCGGGAGAGGGGCAGAAACGCCGCCGTTTGCGCCCGGAAATGGGCCGCAGGGGAAAGGGAACGGTGGCGAAATGATTAGCCCCTCCCCACGTAGGAAGAAAAAACAGAGAATTGTGACGTTTGTGACATGTGACATTGTGACATTAAGCATCTTCCACATTGCAAAAACTCCTCGGAATAGGAGTTATAATAATATTATATATATTATATATAATATTATTATAAAATTCCAGTCTTCACATTTCCTCATAATCGGAAGCACCTTAATGTCACAATGTCACATGTCACAATTGTCACAATTGTGTGTGTTCCCCCCCTCATCGTACATTCACCCAATGACGGTTCGGCGATAGAAGTCGATGTTCTCGCGGGTGAGAAGCTCTATGGGCATATAGTTCACGGGGGTGACTTCTTTCTTGAGGACGATGGCCTGGAAGAGGGTCTCGATGCAGGAGTAGCCCTGCTGGTAGGCATGCTGGGCGATGAGAAAGGAGATGCTCCCCTGGCGCACGCACTCGGCGTTCTTGGGCACCATGTCGTAGCCCATAATCTGCACCTGTCGGCGGTTGGTGCGCAGGAGGAACTGGCCCACGAGGTGGGCCTTCGAGTTGAAGGTAATGGCGTGGTGCACGTGGGGATGGGTGGTGAAGAATTGCTCGAGGATGTCGTCGAACTCCTCGCGTGTGCCGCCCAGGGGCAGGTTCACCTCGGTGATGGCGACTTCGGGGAAATGGTCCCTCATGTAGTGGCGGAAGCCGGTCTCGCGGTTGTTCTGCTGCTTCGAGCCGATGTGGCCGTCCTTCAGCTGCTTCATCATCATAATCTCGTTTTCCTTCGATGCAATGAGCATGAGCATGCGGGCAGCGAAGTAGCCGCTCTGGAACGAGTCCTGGCCGAAGAATGCCAGGGGCTTCAGGTCGGGCAGGTAGGAGTCGAGCAGGATGAAGGGCACCTGCTGGTCGCTGAGCTGGCTGGTGAAGTCGCGCGTGAGCTCGAGCTTGGCCGGCACGACGATGACGCCGTCGGGCTTCAGCTCGAAGCACTGGCGGGTGGCCTCGAGGAACGACTCGCCGTTGAAGCGCTCGTAGTAGAGCAGTTGCAGGGATACGTTGAAGTCGCGCCGGCGCCTGGTGGCCACCTGCACGCCCTCCTCAATCTCTTCCCAGTAGGCCTCGCTCTCGTGCTGGGGGATGATGCACACGAAGGTATAGTCGCGGTTGTAGGCCAGCGCGGAGGCATAGACGTTGGGTTCGTATTCCATTTCATCCAAAGCCTTCTCAACCTTTTCCAAAGCTGCTTTCGAAACGTTGGGCCGCTTGTGCAAAACACGGTCAACTGTGCCGACGGACACACCGGCGCGCATAGCAATATCCTTGATTCTGATTTTGTCGAATGCCATAAAAACAATCTTTTAGGGGTGCAAAGTTACGAAATAAAAATGAATAAAGAAGCAGTAATTGCTTTTTTTTTCGTAACTTTGCCGGCTGAAATGGGCAGAATGTCGAAAATAGGAACTACATGGCTGCTTGCGGTGTTGTTTTTGGCATCGTGTAGCACAACCCGCTATGTGCCCGAGGGCGAGACGCTGCTCAACAGCGTGAGGGTGCGCACGATGGGCGAATACCGCGACGTGAACACCGCGTCGCTGCGCAACTACGTGCGCCAGATGCCCAATGCCCGCTGGTTCTCGCTCATACGTCTGCCCCTGCACACCTATTCCCTGTCGGGCGCCGATAGCACCCGCTGGCTGAACCGCACGCTGCGCTCCATCGGCGAGGCGCCCGTGGTCTTCGACTCGCTGAAGGCCGAGCTCTCGCGTAGCGACCTGCGGCAGCAGCTGCGCAACGAGGGGTTCCTGAAGGCCGAGGTGAACTACGAGGTGAGGCGCCACGGCCGGAAGACGGACATCACCTACTGGCTACAGCCCGGCCAGCCCTATTTCATCCACCATCTCGACTACGACATCGCCGACCCTCAGCTCAGGCCCTTGCTGAGCGCCGACAGCACCAGCCGCCTGCTCCACGAGGGCATGCGCTTCGATGTGGGCCGTCTCGACGACGAGCGTAAGCGCATCACCACGCTACTGGCCGACAGCGGCTACTATCAGTTCCACAAGGAGTTCATCACCTACAGGGCCGACACGCTGCCAGGCTCGCACCTCATCGACCTGACGCTGCGTCTGGGCCTCTTCCGCCGCACCAACATGGCCGACACGCTGCACTCGCGCTTCACCATGCGCCACATCAGCTATGCCAGCGGCGACCCTGCCGACGAACGCATACACCTGCGCCAGCACGTGCTCGAGGAGTGTACGCACCTGACGGCCGGACAGCCTTACTCGGCTCAGGGCCTGCGCAACACCTACAACCACTTCGGGCGCCTGCAGGCCGTGAAGTACACCAACATTCAGATGACGCCCGTGGCGGGCGAGCCGATGCTCGACTGCAACATCCAGCTGCAGACGAACAAGCCGTCGACGCTGAGCTTCCAGCCCGAGGGCACCAACACCGCCGGTGACCTGGGAGCCGCGGCATCTCTCACCTACCAGAACCGCAACCTGTTCCGCGGAAGCGAGGTGCTCAGCGTGGAGTTGCGTGGAGCCTACGAGGCCATCAAGGGCCTGGAGGGCTACAGCAACCAGGACTTCACTGAGTATTCGCTCGAGACGCGACTGCAGTTCCCCCGCTTCCTCCTGCCCTTTGCCCGGCGCGACGTGCTCAGGCGGCTGAGTGCCACCAGCGAGCTGTCGCTGCTCTACGACCTGCAGGACCGGCCGGAGTTCCACCGCCGCGTGCTCTCGGCAGCATGGCGATACCGCTGGAACAAGCCCGGACGCCACGACCGCTACCAGCTGGACCTGCTCGACCTGAACTACGTCTTCATGCCCTGGATTTCGCAGACGTTCAGAAGGGAGTACCTGGAAAGCGAGACGGCACGCAACGCCATCCTGCGCTATAACTACGAGGACCTGTTCATCACCAAGCTGGGCTTCGGCTACACCTATGCAAAGGGGCCGCTGGCCGTGAAGACCAACGTGGAAACGTCGGGCAACGTGCTCTCGGCAGGGGCCCGCCTCTTCGGGGCCGACAAGGACGGCGAGGGCCACTACCGCCTGTTCAACATCGCCTTCGCACAGTATGTGAAGGGCGACCTCGACCTGACGCGCTCGTTCACCATCGACCAGAACAACCAGGTGGTGCTCCACCTGGGGCTGGGCATCGCCTATCCCTACGGCAACAGCAGGGTGTTGCCCTTCGAGAAGCGCTACTTCGCCGGTGGTGCCAATAGTGTCAGAGGGTGGAGCGTACGCTCATTAGGCCCAGGAAAATACAAGGAACGCGACGGGCGCATCAACTTCATCAACCAGACGGGCGACATGAAGCTGGACCTGAATGCCGAATACCGCACCCACCTCTTCTGGAAACTCGACGGGGCGGCCTTCATCGACGCGGGCAACGTGTGGACACTGCGCGAATACGATATACAGCCTGGAGGACAGTTCCGCCTGAAGGACTTCCCCAGCCAGCTCGCCGTGGGCTATGGCATGGGCCTGCGCTTCAACATGGGCTATTTCATCCTGCGCTTCGACCTGGGCATGAAGGCCGTGAACCCAGCCTTCGAGGAGGACGAGGAGGAGCACTATCCCATCCTGCACCCGCGCTTCAGCCGCGACTACGCCTTCCACTTCGCTGTCGGCCTGCCCTTCTAATATTTGTTGAGTGTTTAGAGTTGAGTGTTTAGAGACTTTACCAACGACTCCTGCCAGCAATCACTCAACACTCAACACTCAACTCTTAACACTCAACACAAAACTATAGTCTCTCAACACTCAACTCTTAACACTCAACTCTCAACGCTCAACTCTCAACGCTCAACTCTCAACAATAAAACCTTCAACGCAGAACTATAGTATAAAAATTATTAAGTTAGGGAAATATCTCCTAACTCCTAAGCCCTAACTCCTAACTTTTTTGTATCTTTGCAGTCAAATTGAACACCAGAGACATGCTGAGATTCATTTCTTTTGGCAGTGGAAGTAGCGGAAACTGCTATTTTATATATACCGGCACCGACGGCCTGATGATTGATGCAGGCGTTGGTGTGAGAACCCTTAAGAAACACTTCAGGGACTATGGCCTGTCGCTCTCGCAGGTGCATTCCCTCTTCATCACTCACGACCATGCCGACCACATCAAGTGCGTGGGCAGCCTGAGCCACGACCTGCATCTGCCCGTCTATGCCACCGACCTGGTGCATAAGGGCATCGACCGCAACTACTGCGTGACGCGGAAAGTAGACCCTGCCGACCGCCACCTGGTGGAGCCGGGACAGCCCCTGCAGGTGGGCGAATTTCGGATAACGCCCTTCAGCGTGCCCCATGACAGCAGCGACAATGTGGGCTACATGGTCGAGGCCCAGGGGACGACGTTCTGCATCATCACCGATGCCGGTCGCGTGACGGAGGAGATGGGGCAGCGCATTGCCGAGGCCGACTATCTGGTCATCGAGGCCAACCACGATAGCGAGATGCTCATGGCCGGACCTTACCCCCAGCACCTGAAGGTGCGCATCACCAGCGGAACGGGCCATCTGAACAACGCGGCCTGCGGCGAGGCCATTGCCAACAACATGACCGAACGGCTGCGCCACGTCTGGCTCTGCCATCTGTCGGAGGAGAACAACCACCCTGAGCTGGCCCGTAAGACGGTGGAGGCCGTGCTGCGCAGCTATGGCATCGTGGCTGGGAAGGACTTGCAGCTCGATGTGCTGAAGCGCACCATGCCCACTGGCATCTTCGACTTAGTCTGATAGTTTTTTTGTCGAAAAGCAAATAGAAAAAAAGGAGGTGAATGCACTCGGCATTCACCTCTTTTCGTATTCTGTCAGGCCAGTTGCTTACTCGCCTTTCTCCATCTGAGCCTTCAGCTGAGCCAGCACGTCGAGGTCGCCCAGAGAGGTCGATGCAGCGACGTTCTCAATCTTCGGGGTGTCGTCCTTCTTGGCGGCACGCGGAGCCTGGCTCTTGCGAGCGGCACGCTTCTCGTCGCGCTGAGCATCTTCGAAGGTGCGGCTGTGCGAGAGGATGATGCGCTTGCTGTCCTTGTTGAACTCGATGACCTTGAAGGGGAGCACCTCGCCAAGCTGAGCCTGCGAGCCGTCTTCCTTCACCAGGTGCTTCGGAGTGGCAAAGCCCTCGACGTTCTCCTCGAGCTGAACCACGGCGCCCTTCTCGAGCACTTCCGTAATCTTGCCCTCATGAACGCTGCCAACGCTGTACTTGCCCTCGAAGGCATCCCAGGGGTTGTCCTCCAGCTGCTTGTGGCCGAGGCTGAGACGACGGTTCTCCTTGTCGATGTCGAGCACGACGACGTCGATAGGCTCGCCCACCTTGGTGAACTCGGAGGGGTGCTTCACCTTCTTCGTCCAGCTCAGGTCGCTGATGTGAATCAGGCCGTCGACACCCTCCTCCAGCTCGACGAACACGCCGAAGTTGGTGAAGTTGCGAACCTTGGCATTGTGCTTCGAGCCAACGGGATACTTCACGTCGATGGTCTCCCATGGGTCTTCCTTCAGCTGCTTGATGCCCAGCGACATCTTGCGCTCGTCGCGGTCGAGGGTCAGGATGACGGCCTCTACCTCGTCGCCCACCTTCAGGAACTCCTGGGCGCTGCGCAGGTGCTGGCTCCACGACATCTCGCTGACGTGAATCAGGCCCTCAACGCCGGGCTGCACCTCAACGAATGCACCGTAGTCGGCGATGACGACAACCTTGCCCTTGATGTGGTCGCCCACTTTCAGGTTCTGGTCGAGAGCGTCCCAAGGATGCGGGGTGAGCTGCTTCAGACCGAGGGCGATGCGCTTCTTCTCCTCGTCGAAGTCGAGGATGACGACGTTGATCTTCTGGTCGAGGGTGACCACCTTCTTCGGGTCCTCAACGCGGCCCCAGCTGAGGTCGGTGATGTGGATGAGTCCGTCTACACCGCCCAGGTCGACGAAGACGCCGTACGAGGTGATGTTCTTCACGGTTCCTTCCAGAATCTGGCCCTTCTCGAGCTTCGAGATAATCTCCTGCTTCTGAGCCTCGAGCTCCTGCTCGATGAGAGCCTTGTGCGAAACGACGACGTTGCGGAACTCCTGGTTGATCTTCACCACCTTGAACTCCATCGTCTTGCCAACGAACTGGTCGTAGTCGCGTATGGGGTGAACGTCGATCTGTGAGCCGGGCAGGAATGCCTCGATGCCGAACACGTCGACAATCATGCCACCCTTCGTGCGGCACTTGATGTAGCCCTGCACAATCTCTTCGTTGTCGAGTGCGGCGTTGACACGGTCCCAGGCCTTGCTCAGGCGGGCCTTCTTGTGGCTCAGCAGCAGCTTGCCGCTGCGGTCCTCAACGCTCTCCACGTAGACTTCCACCACGTCGCCCTCTTTCAGCTCGGGGTTGTAGCGGAACTCGGCAGCGGGGATGATGCCATCGCTCTTGTAGCCGATGTTCACCACCACCTCTTTCTTGTCGACCGAGATGACCTTGCCATCCACCACCTGGTGGTCGGCCACCTTGTTCAGCGTCTCGTCGTAGGCCTTGTCAAGCTCTTCCTTGCTCACGTTGGCCACGGTGCCATTCTGAAACTCGTCCCAGTCGAAGTTCTCTAACGGCTGCACATTCTTTGTTAATTCTGACATTTTTTCTTGCCCCCTTCACGGGGGTGTTGGCCTGAACAGACGTTTATCAGACCGTTTTTTATGGGTTAATATTCAGAGGAGTCGGCGCCTGTTCCGGCTCCTTCGCCCCATTTGGGGCACAAAACGGCTGCAAAATTACTCAAAATCTTTGAGAATGAGCCCCTTGCAGCAGCATAATATTTACCGATTTAAGTTTTTTTATGTTTTTGTGGGTGGTCGGGTAGCCACTCAGCCCCCAATCTGAAAGGAAAGAGTTTTTTTTCATGCGGCGCAACATGCGCTCGGCTTTGCCGCTTGCTACCGAAGGGACGCAAAAATATCCATGAATAACCCATGAATGAACACGAATAATTATTAATGAATCATTCGTGGGTCATTCGTGAGCATTATATGTGGCGCCGCAGACAAAGAAAAAAGTTGTTCCAGTTGTCTTCTCTTTTTTACGCATTTGTCCGTGAATGAAGAGTGGTTATTTCTGTTTCGCTGAAATGTTACAAAAGTTTAAAACGGCATCGAAAATGTGGTAAAAATGAACACTCGAACCTCGAAAATACGCGAAAATTTCGCGCGAGAAAACTTTTGGCTGAAAATAAGCGAGTTTTGAGAGACTTTACTAAATAGTTGAGCAGCAACGGATTAAACAATATTTTGAAAAATTTGATGCCTTTTCGCTTTCAAAAGTCAACGCCAAATTTTCAAAAGGCGTTGACTTTTGAAAATTTGGCGTGCTTAAAACTTCGCAGTGGAGGGCAAAAAATCATTGAAAAACGCCGAAAAACCTGCGCAAAACCACCCCTTTTGTGCAATTTTTGGCCCTTCCAGCACTTTTCCCTTCGGTTGTCACGCGGTCAAAACGGCTCAAAACGCCCATTTTTCACTCCAGAATGCTTCCGAATCGTGAATTTTTTGTACAAGAAAAATAGTGGAAATTTTGAACACTCGTGTTTCCCCCCATTGACTACCTTTGTAATATATGCCGCACGTCGTCGATGGTGGCGTCGAAGGGCCCCGTGTGCTCCAGCTTCAGGGTACACATGGCAGCTGCCAGACGGCCGGCCTCATCGTAGGAGGCACCGTGCGAGCGGGCATAGAGATAGCCTGCGGCGTAGGTGTCGCCGCAGCCGGTGGCATCGACCACCAGGTGGGGTGGGTAGCCGGGAATCTCGTAGAACTGGTCGTCGGCATAGATGACCGAGCCATAGCTGCCCAGCGTGATGAGCACCTCGCGCACCCCCCATGAGCGGATGAGGCGGGCTGCGCGGTACAGGTCTTTCTCGCCGTCGGTGAGCACGTCAATCTCGTGCTCGTTCACCTTCAGAATATCGGTCGATTTCAGCACCCGCAGCTTGTCGCGCCAGTCGACGGCAAAGACCTTGTTGTCGCGCACCTCGCGCAGATAGCCCTGCACGTCTACGCAGACGCGCCCTTTCCCTGCCAGGTATTCCACTACTTCGGGCGAGAAGTCGTCCTGCAGCAGCGTTCCCAGGTGGAACACGTCGGCCTCGGCCTCGCGCAGCTGCTCCACGGTGAAGGGCGCAGCCTTCGAGAGCACCCGCTGCTTGCGGTTGTTCATGTTCTCGCCATATTTGTTCTCGAAGAATACGCTGGTGGGGCTGCCCAGGTCGGTGATGTCGATGCCAGCCTCCTGCAGCTGTCGCACCTCGTGCTTCAGGTCGTCGCCGACGGCAGTAATGACGCCGAAGCTGGCGTCGTGGGGCAGGTGTTGCATGGCCCAGGCCACATAGTAGGCGGTGCCTCCGGCGCAGTCAACGCCGTCGGGCTGCTGAGGGGTGATGATGCGGTCGTGCGTGATGTGCCCGATGCATAAAATCTGTTTTTTTTCCATTTCAGGGTGCAAAGTTAGTGAAAAAAATGGAAACCCATGCAGGCTTTTCCAGTTTTTTGTTGTAACTTTGGCTTTGCCGAAAAAGAAGAAGCCCCCACGCGACTACAAGCGGCTGCTGGCCGACGACCACGACTGTGATTACACCACTTTGTGACCCTGCGCCAACAGAAAGCCCTCCACCTCTACCATCTCATTTGCGAGTAAAAGCTGCTGGCGAGGTGGGACAGACTATTAATTTTAACTAATTTCTACTATTGCTGTCCGATAAAATTTCCATTTGACTCAATCACCATCAGAAACTGCCGATAAATAGGCAAGTGTCTTTTGATTTTCAAAAACAGGCCCCCT
>CACYME010000040.1 GCA_902775475.1 uncultured Prevotellaceae bacterium | reverse complement strand
GGTCGGTCGGATTACACGCTTGTATGACTAAAAACAGACAGACATGTCTCAAATGGCGGCAAAATTAGACCTTTGAAAATTATCTGCGGATTTTAGGAATTAAAGATTTGTCTCATGCCTTTGACGAAGCAAGAAACGATGGAGTGCATCAGCTTTGAAGAGTTGCTCAATGTGATGTAGAGTATGGCGAGCGTGGTACAGGGAAAGCGCATTTCCCTAGTGGTGTTCTGAGACAGGTTTCAAATTGTAAGCACTTTTGGGCGAGTTTTCAAAAAATGGGTCGATTTACCCCCCAAAAAACAGGGGGTCGTCTGAAAAAAAGCGTTCACGGCCGAAAATAAGCCAATTTTGAGAGGTGTTTGTAAGTGGCTGACGCACAACGCTTTTCGGCAAAAACAGAAAAGTCAACGCCGCAGAAAAATTTGGCGTTGACTTTTTTCAAAAAAGCGTTCGTTCGGAAGTGAAAAAAACGGCAAAATTCTCAAAATAGAATGCACAAAACGGGGGCGAGTGTGCAAAAACGGGGCCTTCTGGTGACATTTTTTTCGAAGCCGACGGAATTCGGAGCACTCGAAACGGCTCGAAAACGCCATTTTTCATTCTATTTTGCTTCGTCGCCGTGACGTTTTTTTTGTTGAACTATTTTATACGAAAAATTGTAAGCACAATTTTTGAGTTTTCTTAAAAAAGCACAAAAAACGTGTCTATACGCCTCCTTGTGAGGGCAGCAACACCGTCTTTTCTCCGTTTTTCTTTCGATTTATAACACGTTTGAAAAACTTTCGAGCTGTACGGTTGCCGCAGTGGGACGGATGGGCGTAAGGTCAAACGCAGCTCGAAAATGATACCTACATACTCACCAGTCACCGCCTTCGGCCGACGAGACGGAAGAGCAGGGCGTAGATAACGGCGATGACGACGTAGATAAGCACGACTTGCAGCACCGAGGGCTGCAGATGGTCGATGCTGGCCAGCGGCAGACGGCTGACAAACGACAGGAAGGCATTCATCCACCCCACCACCATCAGCAACAGTCCCGCTGCGGCAGGGAAGAGCAGCACCACCACGGCCCCAAAGAGGATGAGGGTGGCAAGGGGGATGACCACCAGATTGGTGAGCAGGAACCAGGTGGAGAACCGTCCGAAGTAGAAGGCGATGAGCGGCGCCGTGCCCAGCTGAGCAGCAACGGAGACCAGGAGATAGCCCAAAGAATTCCTTTTAATCCCATCCCACCATCCACGGCTGAGATAGTTTATCCCTGCACCATGAGTGACTTTGTAATAAATACCACTTTTTAGACCTGGAGACTTATCATCGAATAGCGGCATAAAAAGTATAATGCCAAGCATGGCCATGAACGAGAGCTGGAAGCCCACGTCGAAGAGGGCGCTGCTGTCGAAGAGCAGCATGACGATGGCAGTGAAGCTGAGCACGCCCAGCGGAGCGTGCCGGCGCCCGCCAAGGGCGAAGAGGGCATAGACGGTGAGCATCGTGGCGGCTCGCACCAGACTGGTAGACAGGCCTGTGAGCAGGGTGAAGGCCCAGAGAGCCACCACGATGAGCACCTGCCCCAGCCAGAAGCGGTGCCGGCCCAGCGTCAGACGGGTCAGCAGCAGGTAGATGATGCTCAGGTGCAGACCGCTGAGCGCCAGCACGTGCGAGGCCCCGCTGACGGAGTAGACATCGCGCAGCTCGCGCGTCAGCGCCCGCTTGTCGCCCAGCACCATCGCCGCCACCACCGCCTGCGCGTCGGCATCGGCCGCTGAAGCGTGCAGCCGCTGCAAGGCCCACTCGCGCCAGAGCAGCGCCTTCAGCCGTAGCCGCTGAAAGGCCGAGAGGTGGCTCAGCCCGTTGCCGCCCCGCTGCCAGCCGTCGCGGCTGACGAACTGGCGGTCGTGGATGCTCACCACCAGGTTGTCGGCAGGCTTCAGCTGCAGGCTGCGCTCGTCCTTCCAGAGATAGCAGCGGCGACGTTCGCCCGACGGCGTCAGCAGCAGGTCGGCCATCACCGTCTTCGGCCTCTCAGCGATGGGCGAGGCCACCACGGCCTCGGTCCACACGCCGTCGGCCACCCCACCCTCTTCGGCAGGAGCCACCAGCATGCCCAGCACCACGAAGCAGAGCCCCACGCCCAGGCTCTGCACCAGTGGCCAGCGCCCGGCCAGCAGCGTCACGGCCAGCAACACCCCCGCCACCACCATGAGCGGCCAGCCAGTGCCGAAGGGATTGCCCACGGCGATGCCCGCCACGAGGCAGAGGGCCAGCGGCAACAGCGGAGCACGGTCAATCGGTGTGAGCTTCATATCATGGGTACGAATCGCTTTTCTGTTCGTTCTTTTCGGAAAGTTTGCACAAAGATAGCCAAAAAAGGGTAAAAGCGTGTAGTTTTCCATCACTTTTTGCGTCTAATACTTGAAAAATGTGTAACTTTGCACACAAAATACTTACTAATTTTATTTTTTATACATTTATGAAAATGAAAAAGTTCATTATGGCAGCAGCCCTCTTCTTCGTGGGAGGAGCTGCCGCAACGGCACAAACGCAGATGCCGCCCATTCCCGTTGACGAAGCCATTCGCATCGGCAAGCTCGACAACGGACTGACCTACTACATCCGTCACAACGAGTGGCCCGAGCACATGGCCAACTTCTACATCGCCCAGCGCGTGGGCTCCATCCAGGAGGAGGAGAGCCAGCGCGGACTGGCCCACTTCCTGGAGCACATGGCCTTCAACGGCTCGGAGCACTTCAAGGGCAACGACATCATCGAGTTCACCCGCTCGCTCGGCGTGGAGTTCGGCTCCGACCTGAACGCCTACACCGGCATCGACCAGACGGTCTATCGCGTCTGCAACGTGCCCACCACGCGCCAGTCGGCCCTCGACTCGTGCATGCTCATCCTGAAGGACTGGTCGAACGGCCTGCTGCTCACCCAGGAGGAGATTGTGAAGGAGCGCGACGTGGTGCACAACGAGTATCGCCTGGGTGAAGGCCCCGGACAGCGCATGATCACCCGCGCCATGCCCAAGCTCTATCCCGGCTCGAAATACGGCGTGCGCATGCCCATCGGCCTGATGAGCGTCATCGACAACTTCAAGCGCAAGGAGCTGGTGAACTACTACAAGAAATGGTACCGCCCCGACAACCAGGCCATCATCATCGTTGGCGACATCGACGTGGACCACTTTGAGCAGAAGGTGAAGGAGCTCTTCAGCGGCATCAAGGTCAACCCGAAGGCCCCGAAGGTGGTGCCCGAGCAGGTGCCCGACAACGAGGAGGCCATCTACGTCTTCGAGAAGGACAAGGAAATGCAGATGAACCAGATCATGCTGTTCATGAAGCACGACGCCACGAAGCCCGAGGAGAAGGCCAACATGGACTATCTCATCGAGGTCTACGTGAAGGCTGTCATTGCCAACATGTTCGGTGCCCGCATGCGTGAGCTGACCAACGACCCCGACTGCCCCTTCCTGCAGGCTGACGGCGATGACGACAACTACCTTTTCTCCTCGACCAAGGATGCCTTCCAGGTGATGGGCGTGCCCAAGGAGGGCCGCGACATGGAGACGCTCACCGCCATGGTGCGCGAGGCACGCCGCGTGGCACAGTTCGGCTTCACCGCCTCGGAGTATGAGCGCGCCAAGGACAACTTCCTCAGCTCCCTGGAGAAGCAGTACACCAACCGCGCCAAAATCACCAACGATCAGTTTGGCGACGACTGCCGCGACAACTTCCTCACCAACGAGCCCATCCCCTCCATCGAGACGCTCTATGAGACGATGAAGATGCTGGCTCCCAGCATTCCCGTCGAGGTCATCAACGGGGTGCTGCCCGAGATGATTACCGACCAGGACAAGAACCTCGTCGTCATGGAACTGGCACGCGAGGCCGACGGCCTCACCTACCCCACTGAGGACGACATGCGCGCCGCCGTGGCCAAGGCCCGTGCCGAGGAGCTCACCGCCTACGTGGACAACGTGAAGGACGAGCCGCTCATCGCCGAGATGCCTGAGAAGGGCAGCATCGTCAGCGAGACCACCGACAAGACCTTCGGCTACAAGGAGCTGAAGCTCTCTAACGGTGCTACCGTGCTGCTCATGCCCACCGACTACAAGGACGACGAGGTGGTGCTGCAGGCCTGGGCCGATGGCGGCAAGAGCCTCTACGGCGAGAAGGACTACAACAGCCTGAAGCTCTTCGACGAGATTATCGGCATGAGCGGACTGGGTAACTTCTCCAGCACCGAGCTGGAAAAGGCCCTGGCCGGCAAGAAGGCCAATGCCGACCTGTCGCTGACCGACCTGCGCCAGTACTGCAACGCCCACTCCACGCCGAAGGACCTGGAGACGATGTTCCAGATGGTCTACCTCTACTTCACCAACGTCAGCAAGGACGAGAAGCAGTATCAGAACCTGATGGGCCAGCTCGAAATGGCCCTGAAGAACATCTCGCTCTCGCCCGATGCCGTCTACAGCGACTCGCTCAGCCGCACGCTCTACTGCCATAACCCCCGCTACACCACTCCCCACGTGGAAGACCTGGCCACGGTGAACTACGACCGCATCCTGCAGATCGCCAAGGAGCGCTATCGCAATGCCTCGGCCTTCACCTTCACCATCGTCGGCAAGTTCGACGAGCAGCAGATTCGTCCGTTCATCGAGCAGTACATCGCCGCACTGCCCTCAACGGGTGAGCCCGCAGAGAAGGGACGCGACGTGCAGACGCTGGCCAAGGGCGAGGTGAAGAACCACTTCACCATGAAGAGCGAAAGCCCGAAGGCCACCGCCGTGGAAATCTGGATGGCCGACACGAAGTACACGCTGGAGAACGCTGTGAAGATCGACGCCGTGGGACAGATTCTCTCCATGGTCTACCTGAAGACCATCCGCGAGGACGAGAGCGCTGCCTACAGCTGCGGCGCTTCCGGCGGATTGAATTTGCGTGGTGGCAAGCCGATGCTGATGCTGCAGGCCTACTGCCCCATGAACCCCGACAAGGGCGAGATTGCCCTGCGCCTGCTCCACGAGGGAATGGCCAACGCTGCCAAGCAGCTTGACGCCGACCAGGTGCAGAAGGTGAAGGACTACATGCTGAAGCAGATTGACCTCGACGCCAAGACCAACAGCTACTGGGTGGGCGTCATCGACAAGATGCGCACCTTCGGCGTTGACATCCATCACGACTACAAGAAGACCGTAGAGGCCCTGACGCCCGAGTCGCTCAGCAAGTTCATCCGCGAGCAGCTCCTCAGCAGCGGCAACCACGTCGAGGTGGTCATGATGCCCGAGAAATAATCTTAACAGAAAGAACATGACAATCAAAAGACAACTGCTGACGGCAGCCATCGCCCTGATGGCTGCCGCCGTCAGTGCTCAGGAGAACGAAGTGAGCATCGACGCCCAGCTGCGCACCCGTGGCGAGCATAACCACGGTGCCATCAGCCCGCTGAGGAAAGGCGACCAGAGCGCCAACTTCATCAACGAGCGTGCCCGCCTGTCGGTCGACTGGAAGCGCGACAACCTGGAGATGAAGGTGGGCGTGCAGCACACCGGCGTGTGGGGACAGGACGACATCAAGCAGCCCAACGGCCGCGCCACCATGAACGAGGCGTGGGCCAAGATGACCTTCGACGACGGGCGCTTCTTCGCCCAGCTGGGCCGCCAGCAGCTCTCCTACGACGACGAGCGCCTGCTGGGCACCCTCGACTGGAACGTGAACGGCAACTGGCACGACGCCCTGAGGCTGGGCTACCAGGATGGCAACAACCAGCTGCACCTCGTGCTGTCGATGAACCAGACGGCTGAGAACAACCGCGGCGACTACTACGGCGGACCCATGCCCTACAAGAACATGGAGATGCTGTGGTATCACTACCAGTCGGACATGCTGCCCCTCGACGTTTCGCTGATGGCCATCAACACCGGCTTAGAGGTGGGCGTCGACGGCCACGGCCGCACCAACTACATGCAGACCGTGGGCACCGACGTGACCTTCAAGCCCCTCGACTGGAACGTTCACGCCGCCTTCTACTACCAGATGGGCAAGGACTCCTACTCGCGCACCGTGAGCGCCTTCCTGGCCTCGGCAAAGGGCGAATACATCATCGACCCGCTGCTGCAGGTCAACGCAGGCTACGACTACCTCAGCGGCGGAAGCACGCTCAATAAGGCCAAGGCCTTCAACGCCCTCTACGGCACGCACCACAAGTTCTACGGCGCCATGGACTTCTTCCCCGGCATCTTCGCCTATGGCCTGCATGACATTCAGGCTGGTGCCGCCTCGCTGCTGATGCCCTGGCTCAGCGCACGCCTGGACTACCACTTCTTCCTCACCGCCAAGCAGGCCTACGACTTCAGCAAGAGTCTGGGGCATGAGCTCGACTTGCAGCTCACGGCCAAGGTGATGAAGGACGTGACGCTCTCCGGCGGCTACTCCGCCTTCCTGGGCACGGAGACCATGGACGCCCTCAAGGGCGGCAGCCACGACAAGTGGCAGGGCTGGGGCTGGCTGCAGGTGAACATCAACCCCCGCGTGCTCTTTGCGAAGTGGTAGCTAAGGGAGGGTTTTCTTCACTAAACAGAATCTTACATCATGATTTGGAAAAAGCCCTGGAAGCTGACTGAGGGATTCCTCATCGGTGGCGGACTCATCCTGGCGGGATTGATACTCGAACTGTGCGTCGGTCCCGTTAGCTGGCAGCTGTTTGCCTGGCCAGTGAACATCGTCACGCTCGTCGTGCTGCTACTGGCCATCGTCGCCATGCACCTGCTGCGCCGCCGCGTCTATGCGTTCATGTTCCTGAGCACCTACGCCGCTGCCGTGCCAGCGCTGGTCTATGCCGTCGTCCTCACGGTCATCATGGGCCTCACCCGGCAGCAGCCAAACGGCACGTGGCTCAACGACATGCTCACCTTCTGGCCTTTCGTGCTCATCTACACCTACATCGTCGTTATCCTGGGACTGGTGATTCTGAAAAAGAGAATCAACTCCACGCTTCTGCTCCACCTGGGCCTGTTCATCGCCCTCATCACCGGCACGCTGGGCAACGCCGACATGCAGCGCCTGCAGATGTGGACGACGAACAACGCCGACATGGCCAACGCGCTCTCCGAGTCGGACGCCTTCCACCAGTATGAGCGCTTTGCCCTCGATGCCAACGGTGTGAAGAAAGAACTGCCGCTGGCCGTAGAGCTGAAACGCTTCATCATGGAGATGCACGACGACAGCATCACGCCCAAGCGCTACGCCTCTGAGGTGGTCATCTACTCGAAGGCCAACGGCCACGCCTACGCCGCCACCATCGACGTGAACAAGCCCGTGGAGGTGGACGGCTGGAAAATCTATCAGAAGGACTACCGCCTCACCGAGGCCGGCGATGCCTGCCAGATTAGCGTCCTCGAGCTCGTCAGCGACCCCTGGCTGCCCTGGGTCTACGCCGGCATCTTCATGATGCTTGCCGGCGCACTCCTGCTGCTCTGCGGTTTTCGTCCAAAATAACTGTTAATGAGTCATGTGGAATAGCTTCATCTACTTCGCCATCACCGCCCTGTTGCTCTGGGCTGCCGGTGCCTTCTTCGCCTGGAAGAGGCGGTCGCGCCTGGCCATCGGCCTCACCGTGGCCGGACTGCTTGTATTCTTCGCCTACATCCTCTCGATATGGATTACGCTGGAGCGGCCACCCCTGCGCACCATGGGCGAGACGCGACTGTGGTACTCGCTCTTCCTGCCGCTGGCAGGCCTCTTCGTCTACAGCCGATGGCGCTACAACTGGATTCTCACCTTCAGCACCATCATGGCCACGGTGTTCATCTGCGTGAACCTCTTCAAGCCCGAAATCCACTCCAAGGCTCTCATGCCGGCACTGCAGAGCCCCTGGTTCGCACCGCACGTCATCGTCTATATGTTTGCCTACGCCATGCTCGGCGCATCGTTTCTCATGGCCATCTACTTGTTGAGTGTTAAGCGTTCAGGGTTGAGAGACTTTAGTTCTGAGCCGTCTGAGTTGAGTGATGAGCGTTCAGGGTTGAGAGACTTTAGTTCTGAGCCGTCTGAGTTGAGTGATAAGCATTTAGAAAACTATAGTCTCTCAACACTTAACACTCAACACTCAACAAAGAACGCACTCAACACTCTCGACAACCTGGTCTATGTCGGCCTGGCCTTCATGACCTTCGGCATGCTCTTTGGCGCGCTGTGGGCCAAGGAGGCATGGGGCCACTACTGGTCGTGGGATCCCAAGGAGACCTGGGCCGCCGCCACGTGGCTCGGCTATCTGGTCTACATCCACTACCGTCGGCTGCCACTGGCCAAAGGAGTCGGCCCCGCTGCCGGACCACGTCAGAACCCTCGCATCGCGCTCTGGATGCTCATCGTCTGCTTCGTCCTGCTCCAGATGTGTTGGTGGGGCATCAATTATTTGCCGAGTTCTCACGGAATTTCTTTACACTCGTATAGTTCATAAAATCAACAAGTTACAAAAACCGAGATTAAAAGAGATTTGTTAAAATTAATTAATAAGGCTACAAAAAGGCTACAAAAAGGCTACAAAAAGGCTACAAATTTTGTACCTTTGCAAGCGTAAAACTTTTTAATACAAAATACAATGGCAAATTTCTTCATTCGGACAACAAAGAAAACAGGTCGCACGACGCTTTATGTGAGGGTGCACAGACAGAAACAGGGAATCAACTGGACGTCGGTTAATACTGGCATCGAGGTTGACGTCCGTCAATGGCGCGAGAGCTACGAGGCAGGCGACGCGCGAAAATGGGATGCCTACACGCGGGAGGGCAGCGCAGGGGCAGAGGTGAAGAAGAAGATGGATAAGGTGGACGAGACAATCAATCTACTCTTCGCCGATAAGCGCATAAGGACGGCAGCGGACAAGCAGGTACTTACCGATGCCCTCTTTGAGCTGGCCAACCATGACGCGATACAGGTACGGCAGGAGATAAGGCAGAGGAAGAAGGAGGAAGAGCAGAAAAAGCTCGGCGAAATTATTCCCTGCTGCGAGAGGTTTATTGAGGGCATCACGGACGGCAGCATCAAGGACACCCGCACGGCACGCAGATACACCCACGGCACGATACTGAACTGGCGACACTTTCTGAACTACCTGCGCGAGTACACAAAGGACGGCATGAACTTCGACGACATCACCCCCGACTGGATAACTGGCTTCCGTCTGTTTTTGGAACGAAAAGGGCTGATGCCTACGACCATCAACAAGCATATAGGCACAGGGCAGAAGCTATGCAATTACGCTGCCATGAAGGGGTGGAACAGGAACGCCGTGAGCCTTCGGGCATGGCAGGCGCAGACGGTGAAGAAGAGCGAGAAGCAGACGGAGATATACCTGACGGAGGAAGAACTGGATGCACTTTACAATATGCAGCTGGAGGGGCAGCGGGAGACGGTGAGAGACCTATTCTTTCTCGGAGTATTCAGCGGCCAGCGCGTTTCAGATTTTAGTCAGTTCAGCAAATACAATTTTTCCACCACGGAGAGGGGCACGCGCATAATAAGGCTGACGCAGAAAAAGACTGGCAATTATGTGGAATGCCCGATACTTGACAGTAGATGTTATGAGATACTGGAGAAATACAACTACGTGTCGCCAAAATTACCTTTGCAGCGGGTGAATCTGCTTTTGAAGGAGATTTTCAAGCAGTTATCTGAAACAACGCCCTCGCTGAAAGCTGAGTACACCACGGCCATGACGAGACGCGAGAAGAACGCGGAGGCTACCTATTTGCGTCTGTGCGCCAAGGCCATGAAGGGCGAGCCAATGACCAACAACGAGCGTGCAGACTACCGACGCATGAAGCAGTACGCCAAGGAACATGACGGCGACCCAGTATATAGGAGAGACGGACGCGGGAACATCATCAAATATAAGTATGAGTTGGTAACTTCTCACACGGCTCGACGTTCGGCCATCACTAACCTATCAAACAGCGGAATACTCTCCGAGAGGGAGATAATGGCCATAAGCGGACACAGCAGCGTAACAAATTTGGAGAAATATATCAAAACTGGCGTAAGCGAGCGTGCAGACCAAATCTTTGAGAAAGTGAGAGCGAAGAAAGCCAAGGAGGTAAAGATGAGGAAGGAGGCATAAGATGTTCGACAAGACGCGCCAATTTGTAGATGACACCCGCTTTCTCGCGGCCATCATCTTCAAGAAAGAGTTCTACGAAGCAAACGGAATCTTTCACGCGCAGGCGATGGAAAGATACAGCAGATATGTGCAAGTGAATGTGGACGAACTGCCAAAGGAGGTGAACAGCTCGCCACTACAAACGTGCTTCGACGATTACAAGCGACTACTCAATAGTATAGATGTTCCTGATGTAGATTTATGGGGAGCACGCCAGTACATTCAAGACCATCTATCAACGGAAGGGGAGCTTGTGGGCGATGCAGTTGGCATTCTTGAAACCATCCAGGAACAATGCGGACTTCTAAGAAACGCGGTCTACGACTTCGCGGAAGTCTATGGGTTAGAGGTGAAAGAGGATGATGTGAAGCCAGCGGAGAAGCCAGCGGAGAAGCCAGCGGACACAGACAGCCCTGGGATGTGGGAGATAGACACGAACGGCAAAAGGTTCACATTGGAGAATGTGGAGTTTAGGAAACTTTTCAATCTCCTGACGGACAAGAAATTGGGTATGATGAGTTCGGAGATTACGTATGAATATTTTGTGGCAGCTGCACAGAGGGCACAATGGGGGAAGATATACAACCACAAAGGCACGAAGAAGGCAAATTGCAGGAAGGTAGTAAACAAGATAGCAGGCCACGCGACAGACAAGGCAGACAAGCAAGACTACCTCGAAACGGCAGCTGGAAACATGGGGATAACCAAGAAAGCGTTATGCAGTTATAATGCTTCGCCTAATTTTTCTCTAAGATTAGAGAAAATATTGTAATTTCCCCAGTTTTCCCCAGTTTTCCCCAGTTTATATTTAATTTAACCCGTTGAGTTTTAGAAACTTAGCGGGTTTAATTTTTTTTGCCTTTCCCCACTTTTCACCAGTTTAACGAGATTAATTATGTTGTAACTTTGCAGCGTCAAACCTGATGCGGGAATATGCAGTACCTCGCGGAAGGGGCGAAAGCAGGAGCGGCTGCATCCGCGGACTGCCCAATTTATCAACCATCCAAAAAGAAAAGAACGATGGAAGAAATTAGTGTATTGCTCGCGGGCATGATGCCCGTGGTGGAGAACTGGCTGCGTACAGCTGTGCGCGAAGAGGTGGCTAACGCGCTGGAGGCAGACCGCCAGCAGGCGAAGCCCGAGAAGATGTATAGCAGGGAAGAGGTATGTGAACTTTTGCACATATCTAAGCCAACGCTGTGGGTAAAAACGAAGAACGGTGAGATACCAGCCACACACGCAGGCAGGCGGGTACTTTACTCTGAAAGTGCAATCAAGAAGTATATGGAGGGCTGAGCATGGCAGACAGAACAAGTTTTGTGTACTACGTCGACTGGGCGAAGGAGTTATTGAAGTACCCCGACGATTTGCGGCTCAAAATCGACGACGCAGTAAAGCGGTACGTCCTTTATGGCGAAGAGCCGATCGACCGAGAGGTTATCTATTCCATGTTTGGTTTAATGCGAACGCAGCTTGACCGCGACAACGAGAAATGGAACTGCACAAAGCAGAAGCGAAGCGATGCCGGGAAAAAGGGCATGGCTACCCGTTGGGCTGATAACAAAAATAACAAATGTTATCAAGGGATAACAAGTGTAACTGATAATGTAAATGGTAATGAAGATGTAAATGATAATGATAATGTCAATGTATCTTCTTTTTTGGAAGATAAGGCAAAAAAAATCTCGTTCAACTTCGTTTCTGCTGCATTTTCAGATGTATTTGCGACGTGGCTGCAATACAAGCGCGAGCGTGGCGAGCAATACACGCCCGCCCAGGCCAAGGCTTTCTACACCCGTCTCACGCAGCTTTCTTGCGGCGACCCTACGAAGGCTCAACAAATCGTCGAGCAGGCTATGAGTGGAAACTACCCAAATATCGTGCAACTCGCAAACACACAGAACAATGCAGACAATCACGCAAATCATCGACCAACGCCAACAGAGAATATCAGAGCCGCGCAGGAGGCTCACCTCAGAGACCTTGCCGAGTTTATCGGTGCGGCAAAGGCAAACGGCAGATGAGTTTTTAACTCATTTCCCAACCGTTGAAACATTGCTACGGTTCTTTTCTCCTGCACGCTGGGGCTACTGCGTTATGCACGCCACGGAGTGCGCCACGCAGCCCTGCATAACGCTGGCAATGGTTGATGCTCTCTACGACAAAGAGGGCACTATACAGCGAATCGTGCGGGGAATGTTCACGGGAATTTATTCTCTTACCACATCGCGCGAGCCGTTAAACGAGCAGGCAAGCGATATGGCCGCTGACCTCTTCGTAGCCAAGTACGGAAACGAATGCACGCTCTACGCGATGATGCTATACTTCGGAAACTACCTCACAGAGTACAAGGCCTGCTATTGCCAGTACGATGTGCAGGACATCTTGCGGCAGTTCGGGAAGTTCTTGCCACGCTGGCGGCAGCGGCTCGCCGAGAACGAGCAGCCACAGCAGGTGAAGGAAGCTGCCCAGCCAGCAGGCGTAGAGGGTTTGAAAATGATGCTAAGAAATAGGCTCTACGATGGAGAAACGGCCGAACAACTCAAAGAAGGCTATCTGTACACTGCTGGCATCGTCACCGACGAAATGCTCACCGAGGCCGTGCAGGCCGTCAAAGACGGTATCATCTATTAAGTAACCATTAAAACCTCAAAAAAAAATGAAACAGAACAATTTTTTTCAAATCGAGAATGGCACAGACAACACCTTGACAATGAACGTCACACCGACCGTTATAATCAACGAGAGTGGCAATGAGGAATCCACCTATGAAGCTGTGCTCGCCATCACCGACTGCGACGACGCCCGAACGCTCATTGCTACATTTGACGAGGCGCAGCTTGCCATGTTCGCCAGCCAGTTGAGCGAAATACGCCGCCAGCTGAGCGAGTTGAACGCATGATGACCTAACCGAGCGAAGCCCCACCTCACGCAGATGGGGCTTCTTTTGCCATTTAGGCCATTTGTGGGCGTTCTGAGCGGTTTTTTCTCCCTTACCTTATACTTTACCAACCCCGCAAGTATTTGAGCCTCAGCGGCTTTTGTTGCGCCGAACAAGAATAACATAATCTGCGTTCTTTTCTTCCATGTTGAATTGAAGGTGCTCGAAGTACCGCCGTTGGCTGGCAAGGGCATCGAAGCCGTCCAGCATATATAGCAGGTCGGCGATAAAGCCGAACATCGGCTCAACCTCAGAAGGTTCAGGAATCTTCTGCCACTCATCTTCCTCATGATGGGATTCCCACATCCTCACAAGTTCCATGACCTGATGCTGCCCCCTTACCACCGCGTTGTAAATGTCTGACAACGTGGCAACATTTTGCAGGAAGTCTACAATTTTCTTCGCGTCTCTCTCTGCGTTACGTTTCAATGCTTCCATTTTGTTACTTTTTAATTAATAAATAGAATATATCGCTGCAAAGTTACTTATTTATTTTATCCACCGCAACTGAATGAAGGGCTATTTGCCCTACCCGCACTATGTTTCATCCATTTTCTTTTTATTTGCATAACTTACTGATTTCCATGCGTTTTCGTATCTGACACCCCTAACCCCCCCCTTGGCAAAGGCCGAGGGGTTAGTCACTTTTCCTCGGAATTTTTTTATTTTTTTTCGTTTCACCTAATTTTCTCGAAATTTTCTTTGCTGGTTATTTCCTTTTTTATATCTTTGCGCCATAACAAACTCAAATACAGCATGATAGATTATACTAAGATGCCAACGCGCATCACTGACACGCGAAAGAGACAAGACATCGACAACGACCTGCGCTTTGCCACGCGGCAGGTGCAGGATGCCGTCACCGCCCTTCGCTCCCTGAATGGGTTCACCGTTCCCGCCACCGCCGACATCGACGAGTGGACGAACGCCGTCGCCTGCGCACGCGAGAAAAATGAGCGAGCCGTACAGGCTATAGCCGACGACCCCACCATGACCGACGAAGAGAAGGTCAAGAAGTCAAAGAGTTGGAAAACGTGGCTCAAACAGGTAGCCATGTACTCCTCAACCATCACCTCTACTATTCACGCTTACCCCACCCTGAAATGGACGTTCGACGAGGCCACGGCCACCATCACGCCAACGGCAGACATCTTCGCCCTTTCCTGCGATGCCGCCACCGTTGACGTTCCCGACGAGGCCAGCGACCACGCCCTGCTCCTCGGCAACGTTCTGACGGCCATCAATGGCCTGCGCAAGTGGGAGAACGCGCACAATGTAGCGAAGCAGCGTTTAGAGAGTCTTCTTAACCTCGACGAGGAAGAACTTGCCGAATTGTGGGCAACTGGAGCCATCCTGCGGGATGATACCTTTGCTACGCCGCAGGTGCTCGCCGCAAGAACCTACCGCGAAAACCAATATTTGTAACAATCAACCAACACAAAAACTAAGCAACTATGGATGAATTCAAGAATTTAATGCAAACCGCGATGCCCGTCCTTCGCCAGGTATGCGATGCCCTGCCAGCCCTGAACGAGTTCAAAGAATGGCACACTCAGGAGAAAGAAAGAATCGAAGCGCAACGACTGGCCGACGAAGAGCACGATAGAAACTTTGAGGCATGGCTCCAGCGAAAGAACGAGGAAGAGGCCAACCGTATTAAGCACATGGAACGAGTAAAGCCACTACTGCGATGATACTGCGAAAGAACAACATCAGCCCCACGTCGGAGGAAATTAGCTTCATGTGTAGCTTTTCGTCCTACGACTGTTGGAAATGGCTCAACGGATATTGCCGGCTGGCATTTAAGGGCTACCCGCCCGAGCCCCAGCCGACGGAGTGGGTCACTTACTACCTGCTTCACGCGCCCGACGCCCTCGCATGGATGCCTACGAAGCACGCGCAGAAGATTGCAGAGTGGGTCATTGCCACAGGAATCCGCAAGGGCTATCTCATCGACATGGGCGACGGCCAGGTGCAGCTCTCACCAAGGATGGGAGTGAAGAACGGCCGACCGAAAGAGACTTAATTTTCTGTCAATTGTAGTTCAAATCTATTTTTTTTACTTTCATGGGTGGGGCGCATTATCCGCGAGGACGGTGCGCCTCTTTTTCATGTTCAGACTTTTCACAAAGGCCACCATGCAAACCCCCGCGATTTTTCGGTTCTGCCCCGCTGCATGGCCGTTGACGCTGCCACGCGCGGCCAAGAAAACAATGATGTAGCGAAACGTTACACCCCCCACGTCGCGTAACATTCGCGCACGCACGCACGCGAGTTAGGGCGACTTGTCACCTGCCATTACATAAAATTTTCATCAAAAAGTCTTCTACTTCGCAAGATTTTTTGTACCTTTGCACCCGAAGAAATTTGCCGACCGCTACTGCCTGCGAAGGTGGGGCGGTTTTTTTAATAAGGCCACAAAAAGGCTACAAAAATTTAACCTCAAAATTTTTCATGCTTGCAACTATCTGTTTTACAGATACTTAAAAAATATGTGTTGGTGGGGCATCAATTATTTGCCCGCAGCACAGGGTGCATCGGTGCACACCTACGGCTCGTGAAAGACAACAAGCGCCGTCTTTTTAACAACGAATTTAACGAATTACACGAATTCTATCTGTCATTTCGTTAAATTCGTTGTTTGTATTTTCTGCTGATGAAATTATCAACGGCAAGTCCATAAAATCCCCTACCCGATGGAGGGGCTGAAGGGTGGTTTTTGTTCCAAAAATGTCAAAATCTTTCACAGAAAATTTACTTCACGGCGGCGGAGCAATTTTGAGCGAAAAATGGGCGTTTTCGAGCCTTGGGGAAGCGTTGCCCGATGAAAAATCGGGCCGCAAACGACGAAGAATTGCACATACTCCCTGCTTTTGTGCAGGTTTTTCGCGCAATTTTTGCAGCTTTTCGCGTTTCTGTAAGCACGCCAAATTTTCAAAAGTCAACGCCAAATTTTCAAAAGTCGTTGACTTTTTTTTCTCAACGAAGCCCCTTTTTTGCGAAATTCAAATTAACCCATTGACAATCAACCATTTATCAAACCTTCAAAAAACGGGCTTATTTTCGTCCAAAAGTTTTTTCGTGGAGAATTTTCGAAATATGGAGGCCAAAAATGGCTGTTTTGTCAAGATTGTTCAAAAAAAGAAGAGGAAAGAAATTGTACACTAACCGTCTGGTTTTTTGTCCGCACTCGTCAGTTTTTTTTGCATCACAGCCTCCAGCGCAGCTGCAGGTCCAGGTCGGTCTGGTGCGAGTGGGCAATCTCTTGCAGCGCGGTGCCGATGGTGGAACGGTCGAAATAGTTGGTGTAGCCCAGACGGAGGGCCAGCCGCAGACGGCTCGACAGGTCGCAGCGGGCGTAGGCAGCCAGGCGCAGGCCCTGCCCATAGTAGGTGGGGAAGGCAAACTCGTGCTGCAGCTGGCGTTCATAGACGTAGATGCGGCTCTGGTAGGAATCGGTGTTGAAGAGGGCAGCCATCAGACTGAGCTGCACGGGACTGGCGGTGAGGGCGAAGTGCTGGCTGACGAGCCAGCCACGGTCGGCGTGCTCATAGAAGGTGTTAGCCAGGTCGAGCTGTGTGCGGGTGGTCCAGCCGTGGCGACTGTCGTAGGTCACGGCGAGGCGCTGGCGGTGCTCGTCGTTGGCGGTGAGGGCGCTCTTGTCGGCATTGTCGCGCTGCCGAAGGCGCGAGCGGTGGCGGGCCAGCACGGTGAAGTGGCCGCGCTGCCAGGTGGCCTGGAGCAGGAAGTCATAGCTGTGGGAGGAGAACGACACCAGATAGCGGGCCCAGGGGAAATAGGCATAGTCGGCATAGCCCTGTAGGCGCAGGTGGGGCAACGGGTTCCAGGTGGCTCCGAGGTAGATGCCGCTCTCGTTCTGCGTGCGCGAGCCTTCGCCGAAGCTGTGGCCATAGAGCGACGTGTAGCGATAGCTGTAGAAGCGCTGCAGGGCCATCACGCTCAGCCTTGCCGAGGGCTGCATGCTGACGCTGTTGACGGTGGCGAGGGCGCCGTGGCCGTCGGTGGCCGTCTCGCCGCTCAGGGCCAGGCGGTGGTGGGTGTAGGCATAGTCGATGCCCATGTTGACGAAGTGCTGGCCGTGGGCATAATGGCGACGGTAGAGCGTGGTGCGCAGCGGCTCCAGCCGACGGTCGAGCCTCGTAAAGACCGCCGTGGCCCCCAGTCGCAGCGCTCCCTGGCGGAAGGCCAGCCGTGAGCCTGCTGCAGCCATGTGGGTGTTGCCCTTCTTCTGCATCTCTAAGGGCGTGCGGTGATAGCCGCTGGTGATGAGGGTGCGGGCTGCGATGCTGTCGGCCAGCGTGGCGTCAATGGGTCGGTAGGACAGGAAGGCGGAGAGCGAGAGTGGCCGACTGAGGCTGACGGTGGCCGCCACGCCCTGGAAATAGTCGGCCTCGGAGCGCGAACCGTGGGGGCGGATGGTCGCCGTGGTGCGGCCCAGGCTCTGCAGCGAGGCCAGCTTGCCTAACTGGAAACTCTGGCCGAGCACCAGTCCCATGCCTGCCGCCAGCTTGTAGCGCCCGGCCACGAGCTGGCTGAGGCGTCCCAGCTGCTTCAGCTGCACATAGAAGGAATAGTAGTCGTAGCCCCACCGGTTGCCGGCAGCAAAAAAAGGCTCACCGGCATCCTGCGCAGCCACCAGTCCGGCACGCAGGTAGTCGCCGCTGGTCAGCTCATAGCGCACGGTGTGGCGATAGGGGTAGCCCAGATAGCCGTTCTCATCGCCTAAGCGCTTGTAGAAAGGCACCCGCAGCGAGGCGCTCAGCGTGTGGCGACTGCGGCTTAGCAGCGTGTCGAGGCGGGGGAAAGAACGGGTAGGCTCGGAAGGCATGTCGCTCACGTAGACGAAGAAGGGCAGCAGCGCCAGCTGGGCATGGTCGAGCGAGCGCACCATGCGCAGTTCGCCAAGCGACCGCATGGGGCCATAGCGATAGAGGTATTCCTGAAGGTCCATCACCTGCTGAGCCGAGAGGAAGGGCAGCTGCTCCAGGTCCTCGCGCGAACAGCGGTTCAGGTCTAACGGATGACCGGCGAGCTGCTCCAACAGCTCATAGCTGTCTTCGAGCAGTTCGCCGGTCTCGTCGGCATCGTCGCCGACGTTCATCACGTTGTCATAGGTCTCTTGCCACGACTGCGCACTGGCGTAAAGCGAAGCCAGCAGCACCAATAGCAAGAGGGGGTAGCGCATAAATAAAGATAACTAAAAAGAGTAATTTTAATCATTTTCCTTTTCTGGCAGGACGGCTGGCAATACCGCCACCAGCAGCGCCAGGGCGCAATAGACCCACAGCCCCACGGCGGGCGAAATGGGCTTGCTGCTTGAGAGCAGCGCAACGATGAGCAACAGCGAGCTGACCAGGGGCAGCAGGCGCACAACACCAGCCCACAGCGGGCATAGGCCACGGTGCTTGGCGCTTCTCCGCCAAGAACAGCAGACCCCCGGACGCAGGGCCAGCAGCTGCGGCGACAGCACCATCAAGGCCAGCAGCACATAGCCCACAACCTGAACGGCTCCACTATGCACCAGCCGCGGAATCTTCGCCAGCACCTCCCACAGCCCCCAGCGATAGCTCATCAGGGCCACCAGCGGCATCAGCAGGCAGACGAGCAGCAGCAGGAGGCTTGCCGTCAGGGTGATGAGTTGCAGACGCGTCGCTTTCATTGTCTTGTTACAGTTAATGTGAATAGACAGAGAGCCTATAGCTCCACGTCGGAGAGAATCTTCTGCGTGGCACCGGCAAGGCTCTGCACATAGTCGCCGGCCTTCTGGCTGGCGTCGAGCAGGAAGTCGCAGTCGCCGTCGAAACGGTCCATGAGGCGGGCGAAGTCTTCGAAGTATTTTATCTCGAAGCCGCCACCACACTGCTTCAGCCCCTGCGCCTCCTGGAACTTCTGGTTCTCAGGGCCAAAGATGACGGGCTTGCCCCAGACGGCAGCCTCGAGCGTGTTGTGGATGCTGACACCAAAGCCGCCGCCCACGTAGGTGACGGTGGCATAGCGGTAGATACTGCTGAGCAGGCCGAAGCAGTCGATGATGAGGGCGGAAGCGCAAGAAGCCCCATTGGGGGCTGAAGAGGGGGCTTGGGCTTTTGTATATCGTGCAATATTCCACCCTTTCAGCAGTTTCTCTATCTGTTGCAGGTGGCTCTCGTCGATGACGTGGGGAGCGATGATGAGCTTCCAGTCGGGATGCTCACGGAAATAGCGGATGAAGATTTCTTCATCGGGTGGCCAGCTGCTGCCGGCGATGAATACTTTGGGATGGTCTTGGCCGAGGAAGCGCTCTACGGTGTCCAGCTGGCGGGCGGCATCCTTGATTTGCAGCACGCGGTCGAAGCGGGTGTCGCCGACCACGGTGACGCAGTCGATGCCTATCTTGGCCAGCAGCTCGCGGCTCTTCTCGTTCTGAACGTAGAAATGGGTGAAGCACTTCAGTACGCGGCCATACTGCCGACCATACCAGCGGAAGAACACCTGGCCTTCGCGGAAGATGCTCGATACGCTGTAGGTGGGAACGCCTCGGTGCTTCAGGATGTGCAGATAGTTGTACCAGAACTCGTACTTGATGAAGAAGGCCATCTCGGGGCGTATCAAGCGGAGAAAACGACGGGCGTTGCGGATGGTGTCGAGGGGCAGGTAGCAGATGATGTCGGCGCCCTCGTAGTTCTTGCGCACCTCGTAGCCCGACGGGGAGAAGAAGGTGAGCAGGATTTTCAGCTCTGGGTGGTCGCGGCGCAGCTGCTCCATCAGCGGGCGCCCCTGCTCGAACTCGCCCAGTGAGGCCGCGTGGAACCAGACGTAGCGCGCCCCCGGCTCCACTTTTTCGCGCAACACCCTGAAGGCGTCGCGCTCGCCGCGCCACATCTTCCTCACCTTCTCGTTGAAGCGGCTGTAGACGGCCACTCCAAGAAGATACATGTATATAATCAGGTTATACATTCAGCCTGTTAGCCTAATACTTCTATCGCCTTCTTTGTCCTGCTGATGGTTTCCTCCTTGCCCAGGAAGGCAGAGATGTCGAACATGCCGGGGCCTTTGCCCTCGCCGACGAGGGCCAGACGCCAGGCGTTCATCACGTTGCCCAGCTTCAGCTCCTTCTGCTCTATCCAGGCGTGCACCACCTGCTCCTGATGTTCCAGCGAGAAGTCGTCGAGACCTTCCAGCACGGTGCATAGCTCGGTGAGCGTCTGGGCAGAATCGTCTTTCCAGCGCTTCTTCGCCGTCTTCTCGTCGTACTGCGTGGGAGCCTCGAAGAAGAAGGAGCACAGCGGCCACAGCTCCTTGACGAAGCTGACGCGGTCCTTCATCATGGCCACCACCTGGGTGATGCGCTCCAGCGAGTCCTTTACGCCGTGCTCACGGCACTCAGGCTCCCAGATGCGGGCAATCTCCTCGGGCGTCTTCTTCAGGATATATTCGTGGTTGAACCAGATGCCCTTTTCGTAGGCGAACTTGGCACCTGCCTTCGAGCACTTCGTGATGTCGAACAGCGGCACCAGTTCGTCGAGTGTGAACAGCTCCTGCTCACCGCCGGGATTCCATCCCAGCAGCGCCAGGAAGTTGACCACAGCCTCGGGGAAATAGCCCTGCTCGCGGTAGCCACTGCAGAAGACAGGCTCGCCGGTCTTCTGGTCGGTGCCGTGCCAGTCGAGGGGGAACACGGGGAAGCCGAGGCGGTCGCCGTCGCGCTTCGAGAGCTTGCCCTTGCCGTCGGGCTTCAACAGCAGCGGCAGATGGGCGAAGCGGGGCATGGTGTCCTCCCAGCCGAAGGCCTGGTAGAGCAGCACGTGGAGCGGAGCCGAGGGCAGCCACTCCTCGCCACGGATGACGTGGGTAATCTGCATCAGATGGTCGTCGACGATGTTGGCCAGATGGTACGTGGGCAGCTGGTCGGCGCTCTTGTAGAGCACCTTGTCGTCGAGGATGTCGCTCTTCACGCGCACCTCGCCGCGAATCATGTCGTCGACCAGCACCTCCTGCCCGGCATCGATGCGAAAGCGGACCACATACTGCTGGCCCTCGCCGATAAGGCGCTGCACTTCGTCGGCAGGCAGCGTCAGCGAGTTGCGCATCTGCATGCGGGTGCGGTTGTCGTACTGGAAATTCTCTATCTCCTTACGCTTCTGCTCGAGCTCCTCGGGCGTGTCGAAGGCGATGTAGGCACGGCCATTGTCGAGCAGCTGCTGAACGTACTTCTTGTAGATGTCGCGGCGCTCGCTCTGCCGGTAGGGGCCATATTGGCCACCGAAGCTGACGCCCTCGTCGAACTGGATGCCCAGCCACTTGAAAGCCTCGATGATATAGGCCTCGGCCTCGGGCACAAAACGCGTGGTGTCGGTGTCCTCGATGCGGAACACCAAGTCGCCGCCATGCTGGCGGGCAAACAGGTAATTATACAGGGCGGTGCGCACGCCGCCGATATGAAGTGGCCCCGTGGGACTGGGTGCAAAACGCACCCTTACTCTTCTTTCTGACATTGTTTTAACAAAGATTTTATGTTTATTGCTGCAAAGATACAAAAAAATGTTTCAGTACGTGCATTTTCTTTTGTTTTTTTATGGCAAAGAGAGTAAAAATGCTTATTTTTGCATGCTAAAAGAACAAAAGCCCATGATTAATTTCAATCTGAAGACACAGCTGACGTGGCGCGACATGGCCGTGCGCACTGCTTTCATCATAGTCACCGTGGCAGCCATCGTGTGGTTTATGCCACGCGCTTCACGCTTCAACTTCAAGGCAGAAGTGAATGCCCCCTGGCGCTACGGCGACCTGACGGCTACGTTCGACTTCCCCGTCTACAAGAGCCAGAACACGCTGAAGAAGGAGCGCGCCGAGGTGCTCAAGGAGTTCAAGCCCTACTACACGTTCAACGACGACGTGGCGCGCCGACAGGTGAACCTCTTCCGCCAGCGCTGGGGCAGCGTGCTGCCGCTGGTCAGCAGCGAGCTGAAAATCATCATCGCCAACCGCCTCACCACGCTCTATGCCCGAGGCATCATCGACACCCTCGAACCGCTGAGCGGCGACACCGCCCAGACCATCTGGCGCGTCACTGGCGAGAACGCCACTCCCCTGGCCGTCAGTCAGGTGCTCACGCCGAAGCAGGCCTACGAGCAGTTGGTGCAAGACGACCTGGTGCGACGCTACGAGGAAGCGCTGCAGGAGCTGGACCTCAACGACTTCATCGTGCCCAACCTCATCTACGACAGCATCCACAGCCAGGCCGCCCGCGAGGAGCTGGTGCGCAGCGTGGCACCCAGCAGCCAGGTGGTGGTGCGCGGGCAGAAAATCATTAGCCGTGGCGACATCGTCGACGAAGCCACCTACCAGATGCTCGAGTCGTACAAGAACGCCATTGACGCACGCCACGACTCCACCGAGACGGGCCTCAGCTTCGCCGGCAAGGCGCTCTACGTCCTCATCTTCATCATCCTCTTCACCATCTACCTGAGCAACTACCGCAGCGACTACTTCGACCACATCCGCTCAGCGTCGATGCTCTATGCCCTCATCGCCATCTTCTGCCTGCTCACGTCGCTCCTCGTGGGCCACTCGCTGCTCCACGTCTATCTCATCCCCTTTGCCATCGTGCCCATCTTCGTGCGGGTGTTCATGGACTCTCGCACGGCCTTCATGACCCACGTCACCGTCATCCTCATCTGCGCCAGCATCCTGCAATATCCGCTCGAATTCATCGCTGTTGAGGTGGTGGCGGGCATCGCTGTCATCTTCTGCCTGCGCGAGCTGAGCAGCCGCTCGCAGCTCTTCTGGACGGCTGCCGTCTTCGTGCTCGCAGCCACTGCAACGCGCTTCGCCCTCTATCTCATCCGCCGAGGCGACATCAGCAGCTTCGACCCCTCGGAGTACTACTACCTGCTCATCTGCGGCCTCATCGTCTTCTGCGCCTACCCGCTACTCTATGTCATCGAGAAGACCTTCGGGTTCATCAGCGACATCACCCTCGTGGAGCTCTCGAACACGAACAAGGAGCTGCTGCGCCGCATGAGCGAGGAGGCTCCCGGCACTTTCAACCACAGCATTCAGGTGGGCAACCTGGCCGCTGAGATAGCCCGAAAGATTGACGCCAACGCCCAGCTGGTGCGCACTGGCGCCCTCTACCACGACATCGGAAAGATACAGAACCCCATCTACTTTACCGAGAATCAGGCCGGCGGCATATCGCCCCACGAGCACCTGAGCTACATCGACAGCGCACAGATTATCATCGGCCACGTCACCGAGGGCCTGAAGCTGGCCGACAAGTACCACCTGCCCCGGCAGATACGCGACCTCATAGCCACTCACCACGGACAGGGCAAGGCGAAATATTTCTACATCAAATACACCAACGAACACCCCGACGAGCCTGTTGACAACCTGCTCTTCACCTACCCAGGCCCCAACCCATTCACCAAGGAGCAGGCCATCCTGATGATGGCCGATGCCGTGGAGGCAGCCTCGCGCTCGCTGCCCGACTATACCGAGCAGACCATCCGCCAGCTCGTCAACCGCATCGTCGACGGGCAGGTCAGCGACGGATTCTTCCGCGAGTGCCCCATCACCTTCCGCGACATCCAGTACGCCAAGACCGTGCTCATCGAGAAGCTGAAGACCATCTACCACACACGCATCAGCTATCCCGACGCAAAGGCGTAGCCCCTAAGCAGCCTCCACGACGGCTTTTTCGTCCTTGGCCCCTCGCTTCACCATAGCAGCGGGATGAGAGGAAAAAGGCGGCGACAAATGGGGACCAGGCCTCACCGGAGCGGGAAAAAAGCCTCGCCTTTTCCGTTGGCAGCGGACGGGGAAATTATTGGCAGCGGCCGCTGCCAATAATGGCGGCGGGCGGGAAAAACAATGGCAGCGCCCGCTGACTTCCCTACAGAAAACAGGGCGAGCTACGCACAAATAGTTGAATAGTCGAGGATTCGCATTTCTGTTGATTCGCAAATATCTCGGGCATAGTCATTTAGCTGATGGAAGCGGGAGTAGTCCGTCGGCCCGTCTACGCCCCAAGGGGCTAGGATGAGCAGGTGTCCGGCAGCACAGGCATAGAAACGGCGCTGCGGCGGCTTCCAATATTCACCGATGGGCTCTTTCTGCAGGAGAATCAGAGGGAGGCGGGCGTCAAGGGCATCGCTGACGACAAGGCTCTCGCCCTTTGAGATGCCTGGCGTGACAAGCACGGTGCCCTCCTCGGCCATACGCAACAGGCGGTTGCGCTCCTGCTGGTAGGCCTCGGTGAGTTCCGTGGGCAGGCCCGTCCTTGGGTCTCTACGATGGAAGAAAACCTGCTCCTTGATGGGATATTTCAGCAGGAAGAGGTTGCCGAAGGCCGCATATTCCCTTCCGCCTATCCACAGATGCAGCTGGCGCTCCATCAGGCGGGGGCACTCCTCGCGGATGCGGGCACGGAGGGGGTTCTCAGCCATGTAGCGCTTGATGTTCTCCAGCATGCCCGGTCGGTTGATGATGCGGTCGTGGTAGCCCTTCTCGAAGAGCACGGGCCGCAGGTGCTCTCTTCCCAAGGGAGAAGCCTTGGGCACGGCGGCAGCAGCGGCTGTGCTTGGCGTTTCTCCGCCAAGCCCCTGCTCGTCCTGCAACCGCCACCACGCCCGCGAACAGCCTGTCTTGAACCCGCGCACCACCATTCCCAAGTGCTTGCCGTCGCGCAACGCCTCGCGCACCCACAGCAGCAAGTGGATATGGTCGGGCATCATAGCCACTCGCCACACCTCCACCTCGGGATAAAAGCGGTGAATCTTCGGCACTTCCTCCTCAACCACGCGCTGCCCTAATTCCGACAACAGAACATGAGGCGTTTCGGCGGTTCCTGTTCGTCCGTGAGCATGGCCCACGAGAGCCCCAAACAGCCGCTGGCGTCCACCGATGACCATCGTAATCATATAGAGGCCCTTCTGGTGATAGTCGTGCCAGTACGACCGTCGGTGCTGGTTGTGCTTGGTCTCACACCGTGGTTTCCCTATACCATCATACATTTCTTCCATTCTCTCCATCATAAAGATCTCAAGAATACTTTATGCAGTACGTTTCTCAGCAACCTAAACGTAACTATTATCCCTGTTATCATCGGCTATTATCTAAACCACATCTGTTTGGAGAATAAGTATTTCCCAACGACTCTGAGAGAGATGCTAAGCCTATGTGTAATATGCTTTGCACAATTGTGAGGGAGTATTGGCAATCTATAAATCTTATGAGGCGCAGGCAGGGTTTCTCTCAATTGATACTATAGCCCTTTAACACACCATTTTCTAACTTCAAAGACAATTGATTTGTTAGTGAGCTTAAAAGGGATCTGTAAATGTCTAGTTCTAACATTCCTACTTCAAGGGCATTATTCAATTTCTTTATTCTCTCTACATTTTCTTTTGATTTTGGAATAACGTACTGTAATTCTTCTTTTAATATTCCATTTTCTAATAAGGATTGCATATTCTGAGGAGAGCCTAATAACAAAATAACAGAATCTTTAGGCATTTGAGTATGTAAAGAAATACCAGCAACTTCAAAATAAAGAATATCTTGTTTTTCTGAAGAATTATGAGTATTTAGACAACTACATAAAAAAACTAATAGGCTTGATAACTGTAAAGTTAAACTTATCTTTTTTTTCATAGACATTAATTATATATAAAAAGTATTGCTGTCCGATAAAATTTCCATTTGACTCAATCACCATCAGAAACTGCCGATAAATAGGCAAGTGTCTTTTGATTTTCAAAAACAGGCCCCCTCT
>CACYME010000039.1 GCA_902775475.1 uncultured Prevotellaceae bacterium | reverse complement strand
CGACCAGAGCCACGTGTGCACCGACAACCAGCACTACCTGAACCTCGACGAGAAGGCCTTCGACCTGGCCGACGCCGACATGCAGCCCATCTTCCACCGTCTGCTGATGGCGGCGTCGAACATAGAGATGCGGCAGAACATGAACGTGGAGGACGAGTACTACTCAATCATCAAGGAACAGGAGGGCAAGGTCTACGGACTGGAGCGTGACCTGGCGGAGAAGATAGGGGAGATAGCAGAGAAGGACACTCAGCTGGCGGAGAAGAACACTCAGCTGGCGGAGAAGGATGGACAGCTGGCGGAGAAGGATGGACAGCTGGCGGAGAAGGATGGACAGCTGGCGGAGAAGGATGGACAGCTGGCGGAGAAGGACACTCAGCTGGCGGAGAAGGATGGACAGCTGGCGATATTAGTGAAGATGCTACTGCAGAGCGGACAGACGGTGGATGCCATAGCAGAGAACCTGCATATTGACAAAGAGTCCATCATGGCATTTAAGAAATAGCAGGCCACGGTTTAACCGGTTTTTCTCGAATTTGAAGTATAACGGTTAGATCAAAAATGCCGTACGATTTTACGCGGTGCTGCCAAAATTGTGTAGAACGGTGTGAAACCAGGACAAGAAAGGACGGATAAGACCTGCAGCCCCACCCCCAGCCCTCTCTTGAGATAGGGGGTGGGTGGGGCTGTAGGGGCTTTAGCGGAGGACCTTCCCGGTTCTCACGGTACCGTCCTCGAGCGTTTCGACCTTCAGGTAGAGGCCGTGGCCAGGCATGGCGACGCAGTGGCCTTGCAGGTCGTAGAGCACGGTGGAGCGCACGCGCTTGTCGGTGCTGCGGGCCAGCTGGCGGATGGCCGATGGCGTCTTCGATGAGGTGCCGGCAGCGGCCTTGTTGGCATTGAGGATGTAGCCCGTCTCCTTGTCGAAGAGCAGGGCCACCACCCGCAGGTTGTTCTTGTCCTGCACCACGGGGTCGCCGCTGGTGTTCTTCACCTCGCGGATGTCGAAGGCGTAGTTGTAGGTCTGTGTGACGTCGGCCTCGATGGGGGCGAGTAGCGAGTTCTCGATGCCTGCGATGCCCGACCGCGCCACGATGACGAAGTTGAACGTGAGGCCGTTGACATAGCTGCCGCCCTTGGTGAACGTGTCCATCGACGATGGCCATCCCGTCTCGCCAGCGTAGTAGTTGGCCTGTGCCCAGCTGCTGCCAGTGCCCGTGAGGCCGTCGCTGAGGAGGATGAATCCCACCTCGTAGGGGCAGTCGGCACGGTCGAGGGGGAAGGTGACGAGGGCGGTGGCAGTGAGCACGCTGTCCTCGGTCCATGCCGACTCCACGTCGACCTCGGCGGGTGCGAGCACGTTGCAAGCATGCTGCCAGAAGTCGTCGATGCCGAACACCTTGCCCGTCATGGCACCGCTGAAGGCGTCGATGGACGCCTTACGGTCGATGTAGGCAGCGGGGAAGCCCGGTACGTTGCTGGGGAACTGGCCGGAGCTCATGATTTCCATGGGGTCGCGGTTGTGGTAGGAGATGCCGATGAAGTCGTCGGGATGCAGGCGGTTCATCTCCTCGAGTCCCACGTAGCCACGGGGGCAGTAGCCGCACCAGGTGCCGGTGTACTCCTCGACCACGGAGCGGTGAATGGGCAGTGTGTGATAGAGGTTGGCCAGTCCCTGTCCGGCGTGTGCCACGTCGTCATTGGCGAAGCCGTCCACCTGAGTGATATCGACGGTGACGGGGTAGGCCCCCTTCTTGGCCACGGCGGGCAGCTGCAGCTGGAAGGTAGCGGAGCGTCCGAAGATGCCGGGCAGCTTGTCACGGCCCAGCTCCACGTGGCCGCTGCCCGTCTGGCCTGCCAGCTCGTAGGTGTAGTCGAAGGCGGCGACGCCCTGCGTGCCGTGGTTCACAATCTGTACAGTGGTGACGTTCGGCTCGCCAGTGCGCCCGTCGAACTCCTGCACATAGCCCACGCCGGCGGCGTGGTCGCTGATGTTGTCGCCCTCGAGCACCACCTGTATGGCGATGTCGGTGAGGTCGGCGGCGAGGTCGTGCCAGGCCGTGCGGTAGACGTCGGAGGAGTGGAGGAAAAGTCCGCCCTGCGTGGTCTGGCCGCTCACCACCAGCGGTTTGCGGGCCGTGGTGCTCTTGGCCACCTTGAAGGTGTAGCCCACGTAGAGGCCCTCCTCGGTGATGGTGTAGGGCTCGGCGAAGTCCACCTGCGTGTAGCCCTTCTTAGGGTCGAAGTTCTGGGAGGCGATGTCGGCCTCCTGTCGGCGCTGGCTCTTGATGGTGGGCAGCTCGCGCGAGAGCCATGCCTGACCGGCGCTGAGGTCGGTGGTGAAGGGGAAGGCGATGCGCAGGCCCTTCACCTTCAGGCCCACGAGGGCGCGGTCGGCGATGTGCTGGGCCACGTCGTAGGTCTCGGCTTTCAGGCTGCCCGTGCCCACGGTGGCGGTGCTGTCGCCACGGCTGTAGATGATTTCCGTTTCGGCAGCCTGCAGGCTGGTGGCACTGAGCAGCGCCATGAGGGCGAGGGAGAGGAAACGGTGGTTCGATGGTTTCATGTTTGGGGGAGTTAAAGGGAGTTAGGGGGAGTCAAAGGGAGTTAAAGGACGATAGTCTTAACTCCCTTGACTCCTCATATATCTTACTTCTGGAACCGCTTGATGCTGCGGCTGGTACCATTGGCCTGGGTGACGGTCTTGATGACGAGCCCCTTGGCATTGGCAGCCACGCGGCGACCCTGTGCGTCGTGGTAGGCCACGGTGGCAGGCTGGGCAGCGCTCACGCCGGCAACGCCAACGGTGGTGTTGTCGAACGGCTCGGTGTAGGTCTCGCTGGTGGCCAGGTCGTAGTAGACGATGTCGGAGCGGTTCTCCTTGTCGCCGCCGCGATAGATGGTCTGTATTCCCACGTTCTTAGCCGGCTCGAAGAAGATGGTGAAGTAGCTGGTGTAGATGTCGTAGTTAGAGTCGATGAAGCCATAGGGAATCTCCTCCATGTCTTCCGTCAGGCCCTCGTAGTCGTCGGGGCTGAAGATGAACGGCTCGTCGTCGATGTAGGCCATCCACGTGAGCTTCTCGGGCACGATGAAGTTGCCGTCCTTGTCGGTGGCCGAGAGGGTGAACTGCAAGGCGTTGTAGCCCCACTGGCTGTAGGTGGCGTTGTAGTTGGTAATCTGTGGGTTGGCGGGGATGGCGGGCACCTCCTTGAAGAAATAGAACGAGGGTGCGAGCAGTGCCGACAGATAGAGTCGGGGGCTGGTCTTTCCGGCATTGATGACCAGGGCGTCGTCGGTCTTGAACGAGCGGTCGTCGGCATTGTAGTCGAACACCAGCTCGTCGATGATTTCGGCAGTCTGATACTCCTGTCCCGTTGACGGGTCGACGACGGTCTTGAAGCGCTCGCCCACGAAGAAGATGTAGTAGGTGTTGTAGTAGCTGCCCAGGTACTGTCCGCTCTTGAAGATGAGCTTGTCGCCCTCGATGGTGCCCTTGGCATAGACGCCCTGCTGGAAGACGTTGAGGTAGACGTCGTTGCCCACGAAGGCAATCTTCACCTGCTCAGCCGAGTTGTTGCCGTTGATGTCGGAGTAGCTCACGGTGATGGTCTCCAGCTCGGCACCGTCGGGCAGCTGCACCAGCTCGTCGGTGAGCGGCTCATAGTGCAGGTTCCAGTTGGTGGCTCCCTCCCAGGTGAACGTCTCGTTGTCGGTGGTGTAGACGGCGCCCAGGGCGTAGCTGCCCTCCACGAAGGGGTCGGTGTTGGCCTCGATGCTGTTCAGCACGCCGTCCTTGTAGAGCAGTTTCATGTCGGTGTCGCCCTGTGCCTCCACGAAGCGGCCCTCGCCGGCGGCCTCGTCGGTCCATTCCCAGACCATCTTCGTGATGTAGTAGTCGTAGACGGCGTCGCTGCCCTCGCGCTGGTCGATGAGCTGGCGGTGGATGACGATGGTGTCGCCCTCGGCGCGCTCAGCCTTCACCCAGCTGCCTGCATTGAGGTAGGTGGGCAGGTTGTAGATGTAGACATTGCCGTCGGCGCCATCGACAATCTTACCCATGCCGCCGTCGGTGCTCACGTCCATGATGCCGTAGAGCCAGTTGCGGCCATAGGCGCCGTAGCTGAGCATCACCTGGTCGTAGAGCGTGCCCTCGGGCGTCTCGGTGATAATCGTCGAGGCGTCGGCAGCGCGCGAGATGAGCGACGGGGCGGCCTTCGGCTGCTCGCTGGGCAGCTGGCTGGTCACCTGGGCCACCTTGTGGGGATTGAAGGCCGGCAGCGGCTGCAGGACCTGGCTGGTGAGCGACTGTGCCGAGGCTGAGCACACGGTCAGCGCGGCAATGAAAACGGAAAGCGTAAACTTTTTCATAAGCTGTTATAAATTAAAAAATGAATAAATAAGTCAGTTTGTGTTCTTTTCGGTTGCAAAAATAGTCTTTTTCTCGCATATCGGCAACATTTTGCGACATTATTTTTGAAATATGTAACAAACGGGCAAACTTATGTGACTTTTTGAATGCTGGACGTGGCGTTTTCTGTTAAGTAACTACTCACAAATTATCTTATATGGTGATTTGAAACACAGAGACACAGAGGTACAGAGCTTTTCTTTATTCTCTGTGTCTTTGTGTCTCTGTGTTGATATAAATTATTTGTGCTCATCTACTTAACAAATAATGGCAATGATATTGCAGTTGACCTGTTTGTGCGCACAAAGAATAGCCAGGCAGCTCGAAAACCCTCTCGCTTCTCCACATCAGCCGGGATGAGAGGAAAAAGGCGGCGAGAAATTGGGACCAGGCCATGCCGGAGCGGGAAAAAGTCCACGCTTTTTCCGTTGGCAGCGGACGGGGACGATATTGGCAGCGGCCGCTGCCAATAATGGCAGCGGGCGGAAAAAACAATGGCAGCGCCCGCTAACTTCCCTGCTGAGAACCGGAGGAAGCTACGCACGAATAGGTCAATTGCTATATCATTGCTAAAATAATTCCGGGTTCTTTTGCTGTTCTACGAAATATTCGCTATCTTTGCACCGATAAATCATGAATGCTATGAACCAACAGGAATGCACCGACCTGCTGACGCAGCACGGCATCAAGCCCACGGCCAATCGCATCGTGGTGCTCAGGGCACTGGCGATGGCAGGACGGCCGATGTCGTTGACGGAGCTGGAATACCAGATATTGTCGATAGACAAGTCGGGGGTATTCCGCGCGTTGACGCTCTTCCGCGACCACCATCTGGTGCACGTCATCGACGACAGCGACGGCCTCGGCGTGCGCTATGAGCTGTGCCACAGCCACGGCGACGGCGAGGACGACGACCTTCACGTACACTTCTTCTGCGAGCGATGCCACTGCACCTACTGTCTGGAACAGACGCCCGTGCCGCCTGTCGACGTGCCCGAGGGCTTCGTCGCCGCCTCGGCCAACTACGTCGTCAAGGGCATCTGTGCCCACTGCGCGAAGTGAAAGTAACTAAGTCTAAATTAACCCTTTAACATCCAAATAGCTATGACCAACGAACACCTTATGCTGAATGCAAACCCCATCGTGAAGGCGCTGGAGAAGCCTGCCGCCGAGCTGACCAGACAGGACATCATCAACTACATCGTGGAGAACGACATCCACATGGTGAACTTCATGTATCCCGGCGGCGACGGACGGCTGAAGACGCTCAACTTCGTCATCAACGACCTGGACTATCTTCATACCATCCTCACCCAGGGCGAGCGCGTCGACGGCAGCAGCCTCTTCTCGTTCATCCAGGCCGGGTCGAGCGACCTCTACGTGCTGCCCCGCTACCGCACCGCCTTCCTCGACCCCTTCGCCGAGCTGCCCACGCTGACGATGCTCTGCTCGTTCTTCGACAAAGACGGCCACCCCTTAGAGTCGGCCCCTGAACACACGCTGCACAAGGCCGCCGAGGCCTTCCGCCAGGTGACGGGCATGGACTTCGAGGCCATGGGCGAGCTGGAGTACTACGTCATCAGCGACGACGAGGGCGCCTTCCCCGCCCAGGACCAGCGCGGCTACCACGAGTCGGCCCCCTACGCCAAGTGCGGCAACTTCCGCACCCGCTGCATGCAGTACATCGCCCAGGCCGGCGGACGCATCAAGTACGGCCACTCCGAGGTGGGTAACTTCACGCTCGACGGAAAGAACTACGAGCAGAACGAGATAGAGTTCCTGCCCGTGGCCGTGGAGCAGGCCGCCGACCAGCTGATGCTGGCGAAGTGGATTATCCGCAACCTGGGCTACGAGATGGGCTACGACGTGACCTTCGCCCCGAAGATCACCACGGGCAAGGCCGGCTCGGGCCTGCATATCCACATGCGTATCATGAAGGACGGCAAGAACCAGATGCTCGACAAGGGCGTGCTCAGCGAGAGTGCCCGCCGCATGATTGCCGGCATGATGGACCTTGCACCTGCCATCACCGCCTTCGGCAACAAGAATCCCACGAGCTACTTCCGCCTGGTGCCCCATCAGGAGGCGCCGACGAACGTCTGCTGGGGCGACCGCAACCGCAGCGTGCTCGTCCGCGTGCCCCTCGGCTGGACGGCTGATGTCAACATGGCTGCCCTCGCCAACCCGCTGGAGAGTGAAGAGTTAAGAGTGAATTCTTCACTTAACAAGCAGACGGTGGAGATGCGCTCGCCCGACGGCTCTGCCGACCTCTACCAGCTGCTGGCCGGACTATGCGTGGCCTGCCGCCACGGCTTCGAGATGGCAGATGCCCTCGACGTGGCCGACCGCACCTACGTCAATGTGAATATCCACGCCGCCGAGAATGCCGGACGCCTGGCCACGCTGGCGCAGCTGCCCGACTCGTGCTGTGCCTCTGCCGACTGTCTGGAGCACCAGCGCGCAGTCTTCGAGGAGTACGGCGTGTTCTCGCCTGCCATGATCGACGGCATCATCGCCCAGCTGCGAGCCTTCGACGACCGCACACTGCGCAAGAACGTGGAGAACTATCCCGAGGAAATCAAGAAACTCGTGGCAACATTCTTCCACTGCGGATGATTTCCCAGGGGCGTTCAGGGCCTCAACGACCCCTGCCCATGAAGTTTTAAGTTTATTTAGGCCGGAATGTTTGGGGATGCGAAGGGAAAGTGCTACCTTTGCATCCCCAAATTCATTTTACATTAAAACAACAACAAAACAACCATGAACGAAAACGAACAGAAGCAGCAAGGGCTGCAGATAGAGATTGCCCCTGACAAGGCTCAGGGCGAGTACGCCAACTTTGCCATCATCACCCACAGCAGCAGCGAGTTCATCGTCGACTTCGCCCGCATGCTCCCCGGCCTGCCGAAGGCTCAGGTGCGCAGCCGCATCATCCTGGCTCCCGAGCACGCCAAGCGCCTCCTCGGTGCCCTCCAGGAGAACATCATGCGCTACGAGCGCACCTTCGGCCAGATTAAGATGCCGCAGCCGGCCAGCAACGAGGGCCGCACCATCGCCCCGTTCAACGTGAAGGGCGGCGAGGCATAATCATGGCCTATTCTGCGCGGCGCAGCACCACCTGGGCGGCGGTGAAGGCGCTGGCAGCATCGATGAATTGCAGAATCTCGGACCACTTCTCAGCGGGCTCCTGGGTGTGATGATAGCTTTTGACGGCAGTGAGTTTCAGCTCGCTGCCGTTTGTTGTGGCATGGGCCGAGAACGCGCCGCAGCTGTTGTTCACCTCGGTGTTCAGGCTGGCAAGACTGGTGGAGTCGGCCACGTAGCCCTGTGGCAGGGCGATGGTGACGTCGTAGACCGACTCGTTGGCAGGCAGTCCGTAGTGGATGTCGGCGGTGCGCTCGCGGTCGGCTCCCTCCATCTTCAGCTGGCTGGGGATGAGCTGTCCGATGGAGAGGACGATGTTGGGGCCGGCACGCTTCACCAGGCCGTCGACGGTGTAGCTGGTGTGATAGACGAGTGCTGCGCTGTCCTGGCGGAAGCCGATGTTGTCCACGCCGTAGTCGTCGAGCAGCGTCGCTTCCGTCTGGTGATAGGAGCAGGCCTCCATGGTGAACAGCTCTTTCTGCTTCTCGCTCATCTGCCTGGTTATTTCGTCCAGTTCGTCAGCGTATTTCTTGCCTAACAGGTCGGCCAGGTGGCGCTCGATGCCGAGGTAGCCAAAGGCGTCTTCCATCAGCTGCACGGGGGTGTAGAGGTTAAGGCTGAGCCGCTCACGCTCGGCACCCTCCATGACCGCCTGGCGGCTGATGCTCAGGCGGGTGTCGTCGATGGTGGCGTGCAGCGTGAAGTGCGACCGGTTCTCTTCCTGTGTGCTCTTCGGCAGGGTGATGATGGTGCCGTCGCCGTTTTCGAGGATGGCAGTGCGCCCTTGATAGTCACTGACGATGGCGAACGGCGGCATGTCGTTGTTGCTGGGAGGCAGCAGCACGCGGTCGATGTTGCCGACGTAGAGCCCCCACGTGGTGTTGCGGTAGCTGATGAGCTGGTCGATGGGCTCCATCTGGCTGCTGGTGGTGTAGAGGTCTAAGGCTGTGATGCCCTGCTGCTGCAGTGCCTCCTTCAGTAAGGAACAGTAGGTGCCGGCATCCATCTGTCCCGAGTTGCTGAAGCGCAGCAGATAGTATAGTCCAGTGTAGAGGCGGGCCACGCGCTCCTCGGCTGTCAGCTCCATGCTGGCTACGTCACGGCAGAACTGCTGCCACGTCTTGCGGTCTTTGCCGGTGAAGCCGCTGCTCAGCAGGCCGCTCGTCCTCACGCCTTTGCGCGACTCCACGTCATCGTCGACGATGGCGCTGAAGGGCGGGTTGGCCTGCAGTCCTTTCTGGCGGGTGCTGGGCGGTGCCCACTGTCCTTTCAGCTTCTTTCCCGTGATGTAGAGCAGGATACGTGGCGTCTGCTCGGCGCTGTTGTACCACATCCGTGGCTCGGTCTGTTCCATGTTGCTCACCTCGACGTCGAGCACCACGTTCTGTTGCTCGTCGGTGGTGCTGCGGAAGTCGGGTGCCCCGTTCAGCGTGCGGTATTGCGTGCACATATCGTGGTCGATGACGCAGTGCACCTGGTAGGAGAGCATGGGAATATCGCTCATGAAGGCAAACTCGTAGGGCGCCACGTTGCGCTCCTGCAGGTCCTCGATGGTGTAGACGAAGAAGTCGATGAGGTCGCCCACCTGCAGGTCGGGCACGGCCAGCTTCTGCCGCTGCTGGCGGTCGCGCCGGCCTTCGTTCACGGAGACGTAGTCGTCGGTGCTCACCTCGCGCACCTCGCCGCTGGGCTTGATGACGCGCACGCCCACCACCGTCTGCCGCTTCTCGCGCCAGCCGTAGTTCCAGCCCTTCTGCGTGGTGGCGAAGTCGAACTCGGAGTAGTTCTTTCGTGCCGCCTCGTCGTTGATGGCCACGAGCTGGCGCAGGTAGTTGTTCGCCGTGACCATGTTAGCCAGCTGCCAGCCGAAGATGAGCTGCATGGCGTCGGCCTTGCGGTGCTGGTCGATGCTGAGCTCGCTGTAGGCGGCGAGCACCACCGCCGAGTGGTGCTTCAGGTGTTCGGGACAACTGCGCTGGCTGAAGGCGGGCAGCTCCTTGCTCCACACCTCGGTGCGCACCTGCTCTGCCAGCTGCTGGTATTTCTCCTTGTCGTCGGCCATGGTGGCCACGGTGCCGAGCATCAGTGCGATGATGACGGCCATGATAAGCTTTCTCTTCATGGTGCTTTTTGTGGTTTTGTTTCCAGTATGACTTGTTGGTTGGCGGCGTCGTTCCAGCGGCGCAGGGCATCGTTCCATTGCGCGATGTCGCTGCGGCTGATGCGCTTGTCGCTGATGTCGGCCACCTTTCTGAAGACGACGCGTCCGTCGGCCACGGTGAAGCTGCAGCTGAGCGTGCCCTGTGGCAGACGGATGGCGATGCTGTCGGGGAGCCAGCTGACGCCACAGCCCTGCGGCAGCTGTAGCGACGCCTCGCGCACGATGCGGCAGCGGAAGGGCAGCACGGCATCGTTGACGCGCTTCGTCGTGTCGATGGGGTTGCAGATGGGGTCGCCGCCGGGATTCATGTCGATGAACAGCTCGTTACCCGTGGCGAGGAGCGACTTCGTGTCGGTGAGCGTTCCGCTGAGCCTCGCCCATGTGGCAGTCTGGGTGCTGTCGGCCGTCGCTGCCCACTCGCAGCGCTCCACCTGCCGTCGCTGCAAGTTGGTGGTCAGCCTGCGATTCGCCCATTCCGCCTTGTCCTTGGCTGCCAGTTCGCTGTAGGTGCGCATCACCATCTCCTTCAGCATGCCGCTCCACGAGGCTGTGGCCTGGATGCTGAGCTGCTGCCGGTCGATGCTGATGTCGTAGCGCAGCGAGTCGGTCGATGCCGAGGGGGGCAGGGTAGGGGTGGTGAGCAGCAGGCAGCTGTCGCTCTGTTCCACGATGGCCTCGCGTCCCTGCAGGTGGTCGGGCACGAAGTCTAAGGGCAGATAGTGCGTCGTGGGGTCGAGGAAGAGCGTGTCGCCCTGGTGAACGACGGTGCAGATGGCGTGGTTGAGCGAGGCCAGTGCGGGCACGTCGCTGGCCCTCCAGGGGATGTCGTCGGTGCCGATGAAGGTGAGCCGGGCGTCAAGGCCCTGTGCCTGCAGCAGCGTCCTGAGCAGCAGCGACATGCCTTTGCAGTCGCCCCAGCGCTTGCGCAGCACCTCGGCGGGTGTGTCGGGCTGGTGGCTGGCCATGCCGGCCTCGAAGGCCACGTAGCGGATGTTGCGCCTCACCCAAGCGTAGGTGGCCTGCAGCCGCTCACGCCCGGTGGCGCAGCCCTGGGTGATGACGCCTATGAGCGAGTCGAGGCTGGCCACGTGGCAGTCGACCAGCGACAGCTCGTGGCTCCAGCGATAGAGTGCCTGCACGTCGCTGAAGGCCCCCACGACGACGAGGCAGGGCAGCCTCCGCAGCGACGTCGGCATGCCAGCTTCCTTCTTGTCGGCAGGCAGGTCGCTGACAGTGTAGCGGTGCACGGTGATGCCCTGCTTGTTCTGGTACTGGCTCTTGCCGATGTGCTCGTTGAGGTGGTGCTCCAATAGGCGGTAGCCTTCGGGCAGGGTGATTTCCACTTCCTTGTGGCGGGTCAGGTAGTCGTCGCTCAGGAAGATGAGGTCGAAGAAACGGGCATCGGTGAACGTGCGCTCGAAGCGGGCCGACACCGTCTTGCCCTTGCGGGGTATCTGCAGGTTGTAGAAGCACACCTTCATGTCGTCGAAGAACACGCCTCGCGGCTCCATGTTCTTGTACGACGCGGCGTTCATGAGGCCGGCGGAGTTGGCGTCGAGCGTGATGTTGCCGCCATAGTAGGTGCCGGCCTGCACCCATCCGCCCATGCGCTCGCCCAGGTAGGTGGTCTGCATCTTGTTCTTGAAGCTGACGGTGCCGTCGGCCGCCTGCTGCGCCCAGTACTGTTCGGTGGCGTTGCTGATGACAATGGCATCGTCGGTCTGCGCGGCTGCCACGTGGGCCGTCAGGGTGAAGAAGAAACAGAGGAATAGCGTTTTGTACATGTCTGTTTAGTTTTCCAGTGTGGCCACCACATACTCCGACTGCGTGCCGATGCGGAACTTGCCGCCCCAGATGCCCAGACCGGAGGAAACGTAGAACCGTGTGTCGCCCACCCGGTGGCTACCCCACGAGCACTCGTAGATGGCATCGGTAATCCACGAGATGGGCCACACCTGTCCGCGGTGGGTATGTCCGCTCAGCTGGAAGTCCACGCCGGAGGCCGCAGCCCACGTCAGGGCGTAGGGCTGGTGGTCGAGCACGATGGTGTATTTCGACTTGTCAACGCCTGCCATCACCTCTTTCAGGTTCTTGCGGCGGGCGTTCGTGCGGTCATCGCGTCCCACGACGACCAGCGCGCTGTCGATCATCGTGGCCGAGTCGCACAGCAGGTGGATGCCGGCGTCGCGGTAGAACTGCTCGGCACGGGGCTCGCCGCTGTAGTACTCGTGGTTGCCCAAACAGGCGTAGACGGGTGCCTGCAGGCGGCGCAGCTCGGCAGCCATGTCCTCCTCGATGAGCGGTCGCACGCTGATGTCGATGATGTCGCCGGCAATGAGGATGAGGTCGGGTTTTTCGTTGTTCATCATGTCCACCCAGCGGGCCAGGTCATGCCGCGTGTTGTGGTAGCCCAGGTGCAGGTCGCTGGCCATCACGATGCGGTAGGGGTGGGGTAGGGGCTTGTCGGTCTTTAATGATAAAGGAACGCGAACCTTATTATAATAGTGGATGTTGCCGCAGAGGAAGACGGTGACGATGAATCCCAGCACGGCCACCGCAGTCACCCCGTTGGCGTAGAGCCAGCTGCGGGGCACCAGGTGTACCAGACGGCCCAGGTCGAGCACGAGGAACACCATCGTCAGGTAGAGCAGCACGAAGATGGACGACGTGCCCACGGCGTAGGCCACGCGGGCCAGGGACAGCGGCAGGCGGTCGAGCTGTCCGCCCAGGTCGAGGAACAGCGTCAGGAAGCAGGCCAGGCCCAACAGGATGACGGCCCATTTCCAGCCTGCAGCCAGCGGCAGCAGCGTCCACACATGCCACGACACGTAGGCGATGCCTGCCAGCGGAAGGGCCATGAATAGTAGCATCCACATAGTCTTCATTCCTTTCTTGGTTCGTTTGAGGATGCAAAAGTAGCGATTATTTCCCAAACAGCCAAGGATGATACTGCTTTTTTTTTCTAACCGGCGCGGTTGAATCGCCAAGAATCGCCATGCGAAGGTCTACTGCTGAGTCCACTTGAAAAAGTGGACTCACTGCTATACCTTTGATTAACTACTTATCTGGCTCCATATCCTCTACAAATTGTCAAATTCTTTCACAAAAAATTTTGTTCACGGCGACGAAGCATCCTGGAGTGAAAAATGGCCATTTTGGACCCTCTGCCAGCCCTCGCCCGATGAAAAATCAGGGCGCAGAAGACCAGAATTTGCACAAACACCCTACTTTTGTGCACGTTTTTCGCTCAAATTTTGCTACTTTTTGCGTTTCCGTAAGCACGCCAAATTTTCAAAAGTCAACGCCAAATTTTCAAAAGTCGTTGACTTTTTTTTCTCAACGAAGCCCCTTTTTTGCTAAAACCAAATCAACCAGCTGAAAATCAGTTGTTTGCGAAATCCTCAAGATACGCGTATTTTTTCGTCCAAAAGTTGTTTTCGTGGAGAATTTTCGAAATATGGAGGCCAAAAATGGCCTTTTTGTCAATATCTTTCAAAAAATCAGCCACGTCCAGGCTGGTCCGTTCACGGTCATTCGCGTAAAAAAAACAACCGAAACAACTTGGACAACTCTTTCTTTGCGCCGCAGGCAAATAACATTCATGTGAACAGAAACGAGTGACGCTTTTACGGTCATTTCTTTCCTTCCTCCCTCCGCCCTAGATATCTAAATAAGGTTAAATGTGCTTGCTTTGTGTTTCTTTTTGTTTCTTTTTTGTTGCTGTTTCCCCAAAAAACATTAATTTTGCACGCGAAAAAGGAACAACTAACAGAATACCATAACTATAAGGCTGCGAGGACTCGCAGATGAAGAATAATACTATCATGCACAGCAATGTGACCATTACGAAAACGAGCATCGACCTGTCAGGACGTCCTGACAGGCTTTGCCGTTTATGCCGTTGGCGCATGTAGGCAAACACAAACGAATAAAAAAACAACTACAATGATAAACGAAGGGTACCATAACTTAACGAGTAGAGAAAGACAGAGTAAGACAATCGGACAGAGCAATGCAAAGTCTGTCAGACAGAATAACAGAGTCATAGGTGCGGCACTGCGCCGGGCCGCTATGTTCCTTTGCATGATCATCATGGGAATAGGGGAGCAAAGGCAGAGGAAGTTACATTATGGTCAGGAGATGCCACTCAAGGAGCCACTGTAACAATTAGTTCTGCACACCAGGCCTTGTTTTCTGTTGGCGGGAAACTTAAGATTTCATGTTCTGCTTCAAATATTTCATTGTCTGCAGGAACTTTCTCATACACAAACTATTCTTATACTACATCTTATGAAATAGAACTTACAGAAAGTAATGTTGACCAATTGAAACAAGGGTTTAGTATCACAACATGGAATTCTAATAACACTACAATTGTACTGGAATATCAGGAGGTTGCTACTGACCCCTTCATCAGCACTGCCACGCCCACGACCGATACTGGCAGCTCCTTTGAGCTTCCTTCTCGTAGCGAGACGGAGTACACGCTAAGTATGGCAACGCCATTGACATACGTTGCCAATCCTACTTACGCCCGCTTCCAGGTGCTGAAGAACGGCACGGCAGTTGACCCCAGCACCATCCTGTCGGTATCGACCACAGGCAGCGAGACAGTGACCACATGTACCACGGCAACCAACGGTAAGTATGTCTACAACACCAACTACATCGGCACGCTGACGGTAGCATTGCAGAACATCACGGCGGGTGAATTCCCCCAGTATCAGGTGGTATGCTTCCTTTCCGACGGCACGGGACCAGAGACTGCTGGCGTGCTGACCACGGAGCCAGACCCCGACTTGAAATACACCTATTCGTTCACCTACCCCATGCACACCGAGGTGGTGCAGCTGGATTTGTCGCAAACGCAAAACGTCAGTCTCCAGCTTAACGTACACGATGAAGTGCTTTCGTTCTTTAACAAGACAGAGGCGCAGATGAAAGACTCGTGGTATGGCCGTTGGTATGTCAGGAACAAGTCCACAAAAGCAAAGCAGCAGCTGGCGTTCAATGCAGAACAGGGGAGTGATGTTTGGAATGTGTACATTTATAAAGAGAACGGAAATTTTTCTCAGGGAGAATGGTATGGTATTGCTATTGCTAATAATCAAGCCTATGTAAGCTCAGCAACAGGAGCATCAAATAACACTTATACTAATTTTAATCCTGACAAGATAGCCCGCTCATTAGGTTTTCTGCAAATCTATGCCCCATCGCAATATACAAAGCTGTCTGACTGCACTGACTATGAAATCGTCTACGAAGTCACGGATGAGTACGAATCAGGCGAGCCAACCATCAAGCTTCAGTATGTATTTAAATTTCCCGAAGCTGTTGTTTTCGAGGGCGAGGCAAACGACAATTCTGCCACCGACAGCGGCACACAGGCCATTGCTGCAGCCGACAGGACGGCGGCCAGCGTTGCAGTAGACCTGACGAACAAGGCCTTCCAGCATGACAAGGTGTCTGGAACAGCCATCAAGTACGCCCGTTTCTACCTGACCGACCTCAACGATAATCCTGTCGCTACTCAGGATGGTCTGCTGGAGGTGAAGTATAATGGAACAGATGCTACGCTGCGCGACGGCGAGGCCTCGGGCAACGGATACTATATCTATAACGACGGCTACGAACTGGACAAAAGCCTCATCAGTGTTTCCATGAAAACACCCGGCAATCACAAGCGCTACAAGCTGGTATGCCTGTTCTCCACCGAACTGGCAAATATCGACACCAGCGCCGGACTTGTTGCAGAGCCTGACTGGGATCTGAAGTATACCTACGACTTTACTTATGAGATAACCACCGTGGAGAAGAAAGCCACCATCGACTGGAGCGCCACGCAGATGACGGCCGACGCCACCGCCGGCGCACCCACTGACTGGAACACCACATGGGCCGACCTGTCATTAGAGCAGCGCGTCGTATGGTACGTCACCGACGGCAGCGGCACGAAGCAGGCACTCGCCATAGGCACCGGTGCAGCCGCCGACACCTGGACTGTCAACGCCGGAACGGGCTTCACCCTCGATGCCGAGAACCAGGCCGTGCTCACCGGGCAGACCTCGTTCACCGAAGCACTGTGGAACACCTGGGGCAAGCCCGCCATCTATGCCCCGAGCAACAAGGCATACGCTGATGTGCACGACTACAAGGTCATCTGCGAGGTCTACGAGTCGGCCACCGGCACCACGCCCAACGTGCGCTACATCTTCACCTTCCGGAAGGACTTCCCCGGCACGCTGAAGAGCGGCGCCACCACGACCACGCAGCGCGAGGTGCTCACCGACGGTGCAGTGACCTGCACGCTCAGCGACGTCACCCTGCCCACCGGCACGAAGTACGCACGCTTCTACCTCACCGACGGCAGCAACGCCATCGTGGCCCCGACGGGACTCAGCGTCAGCGGCGCTACGGCTGTCAGCGCCACGGGCTACGAGAACTACGGCTATTATATATATAATGAGGCGGGCATCGCCGCCGCTCCCACCGTCACGTTGACGCTCTCAGCCGCCGAGCTGAACCTCTACAAGGTGGTGATGGTGACGTCGGCTGACCGTGCCGTCGTCAGCGGAGGTGCCGTGACCAGCGAGCCCGATTACGACACGCAGAAGACGTGGACCTTCAAATATCCCACCAACAAGGTCGAGGGCACCGCCGAGCAGGAGTGGAACGCCGACAAGATGGAGGTGGCCGCCGTGCCCGTCACGACGCTGAAGGGCAGCGACTACCTCGACGGCGTGAAGGCCAGCTACTTAGTGCAGTGGATGGTGGAGGACGCCAGCGGCACCGTGCAGCCCCTCGTGGCCGGACACGCACGCCAGACGGGGGCCTGGGCCTTCAGCCGCCAGCCCTACACCGTGAGCGGTAATGCCGCCACCATCAACAGCAACGCCAGCCTGAGCAACGAGAACTGGGCTACATGGGGAGCACCCGTCTTCTACGCCCCTGCCGAGGCCACCTTCAATGACGTGAAGGACCTGCTGCTCGTCTGCCGCCTCTACGAGGCCGATGAGGTGGACGAGCCCTCGCTGGCACTGGAGTACAAGGTGAGCCTCGTCAAGACCACCTTCGAGGGTCAGCCGAAGCACGGCGCCACCGAGGGCAATGAGACCGTGGAGGACATCGAGGAGGATGCCACCGAGGTCAGCGTGCCCTTAGCTAACGCCCTCACCGTCTTCGGACAGTCGGCCAAGTACGCCCGCATCTGGCTCACCAACAAGAGCGGTGCCCTCGTCAGCCAGTCGCCACTCACTGTCAGCGGAGCCACAGCCTTCAGCAGCACGCACACAAACTACGGCTACTACATCACCGATGCCTCGGCCATCAGTCTTGCAGATGCCACCCTCACAGCCACGCCGTTTACCGACTATCAGGTGCACGTGGCCCTCTCCGTCGATGCTCCCGTCAGCACCAGCGCCTTCGCACGTGGGATGAACCGTGCCGAGTCGCTCACCAGCTACGAGCCCGACTATGACTTCCAGTACACCTTCGACTTCGCATACGAGCAGAAGGGAACCATTATCAACAAGTATCTCACGTGGGACGGCCCCAACAAGGTGCTTGACCTCTCTGACGACGTGAAGGCTGAAGACCTCTCAGACGACGGGTTCTACCTGAAGTGGTACGTCCTTGATGGAAACGGCGAAAAGCAGTCGCTGGCTGCCACAGCCTCCATCAATAACGGGGCAAGCACAACCGATAGTTGGCAGCTGTTTGCCAGCTATGGCACTCAGATTTATCCCTACTCCCTGAACAGCGACAGCAAATTCCTCTACTTCACGAAGAAGACAGACCAGTGGAACAACAGCCTTTGGAGCGAGTATGTGACGAAGCCAACGGTCTATGCGCCCCAGGGACAGACCTTTGAGGATTTTTCTGACTATACCGTGGTCTGCGAGGTCTATCCAAGCACGCCTCCCACGGTGAGCGGTGGCACCGTCACCAGCGAGCCAGACCCCACCACGGGCACCAAGTATATCTTCCACTTCACCGCTAACGGCCTCGACCCGTTCATCGGCGAGGAGAAGTCCTCGATAGTCTCTGGCACGAAGGTGGTGGAGATTACCAACAGCGCGGTGACGAGCGCCACGGGTATTGACGTGACCGACCAGCGCGCCGTGGCAGCATTGGTCAGCGACGGCTTCCTGCCTAAGTACGTGCGCTGGCAGGTGCTCGATCAGGACGACAACCTCGTGGACGGCGTGCTCACCGTTAATGGCACCACCACGAAGGCAGAAGGGCTGGGCGAGTATATATATAATAGTACGGGTACATTAGACTTGTTGCGCGGCCTCTCCATCGACGTGAGCGGTCAGACCGACAAGGCCCTGACCCACTACCGCATCGTCGGCCTCGTCAGTGACTGCTCCAGCGACGACCACTTAGTGATGAACGGACTGAAGGTGAAGGAGGAGCCCGACTTCGACCTCAAGGTCACCGTAACCTTCGAGACCGCCTTCCGTGGAAAGCTCACCGCCAACGCCGTGGAGCGCGAAATCGTCATCACGCAGCTGGCGTCGCAGTGGGACCGCACTAAGACGAACCAGAGCGAGTTCATGATAGAGATCAGCGACGAGGGCAAGACCGTCACGCTGAAGGATGAGGCTGACAACGTGCGCGTGACCAAGGACCTCGACATCCTGGCCGACCTGAAGACCGCCACCGGCGAGAGCTACTCCTCGCTCAACGAGCTGCAGAACCTCTATGTGCGCTGGTATCTGGAGCGCAAGGACGGCTCGGCAGTCGTCGTCAAGGGTGCCATCCGCAAGGACGACACGAGCGACGTGCACTTCCTGCCCAACAACGCCACCGAGGGAGCCAACCTGGCCCACGGCTTCTACTGGTACAAGAACGGCACGACCTACAGCCATACCAATGGCGGCACACCCGGCACACCCGCCAACGCCGTGAAGGTGAAGTTCGTGCAGAGCGGCCAACTGCTGCCCGCCGACGGCATCGACATTACTGACTACAACCTGGTGCTGAACGTCAGCACGCACCCCTACTCGGACTACGACGAGGCCTACGTGAACGACGACCACACCATCAACCACGAGCCCGATGACCTCGACCTGCGCTACGTCTTCAACTTCCAGAACCGCTCCTTCCCCGCCGAGAACATCGCCACGGTGAAGACCATCTACAAGGATGCACTCTACACCATAGAGCGCGACGGCGACGACAACCCCGTCAGCGGAAAGATTACGCCCGTGCTCTTCAACAACGTCAACAGCGTGCTCACCGACATGGGCGTCAACTCCGCCACCTTCATGGCCAACAGCTACGCCCGCTGGTACATCGCCGACAAGAACGGCAACATCGTGAGCGACATCGACAGCTGGCAACTCACTCCCAGCGCCGCCGGCGCCAGCTACACCCAGCGCAGCGGCTACGGCTACTACACCACGCCGCTCAATATCAACAACGACTCTTACAACAAGTCGCACTTCGACCCCATCATCACCCTGCCCGCCGGCTACGACCTGGAGGAGGACTATAAGAACTACCAGGTGGTCTGCGTCGTCACCACCGACCTCACGGGCATGGAGCTGCCCGCCACCGAACCCGCCACCATGCAGGTGAAGTATGTGTTCAACCTCATCCTCACCGAGGGCGACTACGCCTCCCTGCCCTTCGTCCACTACAAGGGCCAGACGGGCCGCGACTGGGTGACGCCCGAGGGCAGCAACGGCACGCTGGCGCAGCAGGTGTGGACCGACGGCGCCGCCACCGACTACACCGGCGACATACGCCAGGGCGTACACACCTGGGAGTACGACGTGTTCCTCTGCGACGGCGTAGACCGCGAGCTGATATTGCCGTTGGAGAAATACCTCGCCGAAGGCAACCCCCTGGAGCCACGCGCCTACTTCCGCTGGTACGACTACAATACCGACCAGGCCGTGACATGGACCGAGGCCGACAAGTTCAGCATCCGCGTGGAGGATGCCAGCACCACCAAGCTCCGTTCCATCAGCGACGCGCAGAACCGCGACCGCGGACTCTTCGCCATCGCCATCGGCAGCACCGACGGCGCCGCCACGGCCTGGGGCGTCATCCCCACGCAGAAAACCGTGGGCATACGCATCACCACCCAGGAGGGCTTCGTGGCCAACGGCAAGAGCTACGACATCGCCTGCGACGTGAGTAAGTATGCCGACGGCATCAGCGTGTTCAACAACGGCGGCGACCGCACCGCCTACCTCGTACACGAGCCCACGCTCAGCACCCGCTACATCTTCCACATCTATCCCGGCTCGATCATCGCCAACGACATGGCCGCCGCCGACAGGAAGCTGCGCGTGGTGCAGCAGCAGATAGCCAATGCCGAAACCGCCGACGAGAAGCACCGCATCTTCAGCAACAACGAGTACGAGATGTTCGACGTACACGAGAACAAGGGCAAGGTCGTCGTATCGCTCGGCAGTGCCGGCACTCAGTTCTCCCTCCGCCTCGACGAGCACTCACTGCGCAACTACAAGCTGTGGCGTAACAACGACCCCTCGACAGGCGAGCTGCTCACCGCCGACCGCATCACCTGGGTGGCCTTCTTTGAGAACGACGAGCACATCCTGCGCAAGGAGCTGGCACGCCACACCACCAACCGCGTGCAGTCGTTCACGTACAATGACTTCCTCGGCAAGTACCACACCATCACCACGGGCAGCGACCGCGAGGAAATAGAGATCACCGACGGCAAGAAGTTCCACGTCGTGGGCTATGTGGGCGACGAGACCATGTCGACCGCCACACGCACCGGTAACTACGCCCCCGTGGCCCACTACGAGATACACTTCCTGCAGGCCCCGCCGCTGAAGCTGACCAGCCTGAAGGACGACACCGACGGTGTGCGACTGGCCAACCTTAACCGCACCGACGAGTACATGAAGGCCCACTACGACCTGAAGCGTATCGTGGACTTCGACGGTAACCCCGAGACGAACCCCAACCTGGAGGGCCGCGAGGCACAGCTCTACAGCACGCCCAACTGGGACGACAAGCCCAGGTCGCCCGAGGAGAACATGACGTGGGAGCCGCGACAGTGGACCGACATTGAGTACGGATTCTGCTACCCGCAGCTCACGCCCTACATCATGAACGGATACAACGTCGGCCTGGCACCCGAGCACGGCGACTACATGATTATCAAGTCGATGAACGCCGAGGGTATCTCCACCGACATGAACACCCCGCCCCACAACGTACACTGGTGGAACGGCGCCGAGCTTTACGACTACACCCACACCTATACTGCCCCGACGAAGTACGGCTCGTTCCTCTATACCGACGCATCGGATGAGAGCCGAACGATGGTCACCATCCCCTTCAACGCCGAGCTGTGCGCTGGCTCCACCATCTACTTCACCATGGTGGTGGCCGACAAGACCAGCGCCTACATCAGGCCGCAGCTGCTGGTGCGCATCGTGGGTGTCGACGGCGAGGGCAACCGCTCGCGCGTCGTCGCCTTCCACACCAGCGACATCATCACGGCAGGAGCCTCCACCGGCGACTGGTGGCAGGTGTACGGCGAGAGCACCATCCCCGTCACCTTCGACGACACTGTGGAGAGCTTCATCGCCGAGGTTATCAACTACGCCGACGACACCAACGGCGCCGACTTCGCCATCGACCAGCTGCAAATCTACACCAGCACCGCCAAGGTGCAGATGAAGCAAGACCCCAGCTCCTGCGACAACCCCACCGACGGCGAGGTGAAGATATACGTCGACGCAGAGGGCATGCAGAACATCTACCTGAAGGACAACGACCAGAAGAAGATCTACTGGCGCATCTGCGACGAGGAGACCGGCGAGGTGGTCACCGGCCCCGGTATGTACCCCTGGTACGACTACGACGCCACCAACGGCTGGAGCGTGCAGGAAGAGGACGACGGCACCCACCAGTATGGCATCGCATGGGTGGTGACCAACTTCAGCCCCACCAGCGACGTCTACGCCTTCGCCACCGACGGCGTGGACCATCTGCCCGAAATGAGCGAGGCCGGCGGTGCCCCCTTCGGCTGGTACAAGGGTACTGACAACACCATCTACTTCCAGATAGCCTACCGCCACCTGCCCGGCATCAAGGAGGGCAAGACCTACTACGTCTCCATCTACGACCCCACGGAGAGCCAGAAGTACAGCGTCAACTTCCGCGAGGCCTACTGGGGCGGCCTGCACCACGGCGCCACCAGCAAGTGCTCGGTGTTCAGCTCCTTCTTCCTCTCACGCCGACAGTACGTCACCTACAGCGATGCCGACGGCAACGTAGAGGGTGGCGCCACCATCGCCGAGTGCGGAAAGCCCGCCGTAGCCGACCATCTGCCCATGCTGCTGAAGGTGCCCGATGCAACGGAGCCTACGGGATTCCGCACCGTCAGCGGACTGCACTACGACTTCGCCTATCTGAGCCTCGACACGTGGAACATCACCGATGCCAGCGAGACCTTTGGCAACGGCCATACCTACGAGCAGCTGCGCACGGCATGGCGCGACTATCGCGGCACTACCTCGGCCTTTAAGACGACGACAGGATTGGCTGATGGTTACCAGTCGGTGAACGCAACGAATTATGCCGTGCTGAAATGGGCCGTAGACAACCACATCCTGGAGCTGGCCGCCAGCGAGACCTTCACCCATACCTTCGTCAACGACGCTGGTGAACCCATGGCGGAGGGCGTGGTGACCTGTCTGCCCATTGAGCAAAAGCTCAACAAGGAGGACGACTCGGAGACCTTCGCTATCTGTTCGCCCTTCGAGGTGGACTTCCACGTCAAGGCCGGCGAGCCCGACCTGGCCCTTGGCTTCCCCGACGTGAGCTATCCCACCGAGGGCTACGAGAAGCGCGTGCTCCGTGTGGGCCTGGAGCAGCTGAACAATTTGAAGAAGAACGGCTACAAGCTCCACATCCCCGTGAACCGCTACAACGACAAGAGCATGATCGACGGCAATGACGAGATGAACCAGGCTCGCCGCCTCTACTTCGACAATACCCAGCTGGTGCTCTCCAGCATGAACCCCAGTGATCCCAGTGATGCCGATGCGGGGGCCAACTCCACCGACCCAACGGTAGCTGTCGGCGCGAAGTTTGCAAAGATCGTTTCTACCGACAGCAGAAGCGCCGCGCCCTACGTCGACTTCGACCACATGTATCTCGCGCTCGACTTCTCGGACCAGAACTGCAACATCGACTTCCGCGAGGGCTACCAGTACGAGGTGCACACCACCTTCTTCGACCAGGAGGATGCCACCATCGACGAGCACGGCAACATCACCGGCACCGTCTCCGGCCACTGCTCCGGCGACCTCTTCCTCATCATCAAGGTGGTGCCCGAATACGTCACCTGGACTGGTCAGGAAATGCAGGCCTACGACGGCTACTACAGCGCCAACTGGAACGACGACCTGAACTGGAGCCGCTCGGAGAAGCTGGAGCTCTACAAGGAGGGTACGGACACGACTGACCCGAAGAACACGGCCTCCGACGGTCACCCTCAGGGCTACATGAACAACGTCGAGGTCAACGCTGCCCTCGCCGAGGTGCCACGCGCCTTCGTGCCCATGAAGTTCACCTACGTCACCATCCCCGACGCGGCCACGGCCCACGCCCCGAACCTGACCACCCAGCCCACGGCCTACGGCGACCCCGCCACGGAGAAGTATCGCGGCGGCAACCTCATCGTCGGCACGCTGATGACCGACCCCAGCCCCATGGGCAACGGCACCGACTCGCCCACCTCGTGCGACCCCACGGCCAACATTCGCTTCGACATGCTCGTGCGCTACACCGAGACCGACTGCCAGGGCCACTACAACAAGGCCAAGGAGGTGGTGGGCGAGGGCACCCCGCAGGTCTACGACTGCGAGAAGTACTACGGCAACATCTGCCGCGAGATCTACTTCAAGCCCGGTGCCGAGCTGCAGAAGCAGCAGCGACTGACCTACGAGAAGGCGTGGGTGGAGAAGGAACTGCAGCCCAACCGCTGGTACCTGATGGCGGCACCGCTGCGCGCCACCTATGCCGGCGACATGTACGTGCCCTGGAGTGCCACCGCCACCGAGCACGGACGGCAGACAAGCGAGGCCTTCCAGCCCATCAGCTTCAGCACCACCGCCGACGCCGCCGGCTATGCCTACAGCCGCACGCGCTACCCCATCTACCAGCATGCCTGGGGCAATGCCGACCTGACCGCCGCCGACGGCAGCGGCGCCGCCGGGCCGAAGGTGTACACCAAGGAGAACGATGCGCGGAAGACCAGCTACAGCGCCTCGCTGAAATACGACTCGTGGTCGGGCAGCGTCGTGGTGTGGAGTCACACCTACGACGACGTGCAGGTGCCCTACTCCGAGCTGACGGCCTACGCCATACGCGCCAACCGCAAGCAGCTCGAAAAGCCCGCACTGCTGCGACTGCCCAAGAAGGACACCTCCTACGACTACTACCAGTGGGACGACAGCGCCCCAGAGCCCGCCGCCGGTGACGACATCAAGACGGTGGAGAAGGTGTTCAGCGAACCCGAGAAGCCCGAGATCTTCAGCGACGAGACGTTCAACCAAGACCCCAACGCCTATGCCAAGCTCGTGGCCGACAAGGACTACCAGGCCGAGGCCGTCACCGTCGACATCAGCAAGGCGCAGCACCTGGACGGCTATGTCCTCGTGGGCAACCCCTACATGTCGTCCATCAGCATGAAGGCATTCTTCAACGCCGACGAGAACGAGCTCGACGAGAGCCGCGTGCCCAACCGCGACGCCATCAAGAACGGAGAGCTGGAGAAGAGCTACTGGATCTACGACGAGGCGACGGGTGCGCTGCGGGCCTATAAGGAAAGCGGCGTCATCCGTCCGCTGCAGGCCTTCTTCCTCAAGACCACGGCCAACGTGACGTTCACACACCGCATGATGATGGACTACCACAACGGCGAAACGCCCGTCGTGCAGGGCACCCCCACTAACCCGCGCCCGCTGCTCACCCTGCAGGCTCAGGGCGGCAGCATGGCCACTGTGGAACTGGCCGACGAGGCCAGCGCCGAATACGTGGTGAACGAGGACGTGGAGACGCTCTTCGATGAGCACCTGTCCGACCGGCCCACGCTGTACACCGTGGCCGCGGGCCGCGCCGTGAGCATCGACCAGCGCCCCTCGCTCGACATGGTGCCCTTCGGCGTGGTGGCTGCCGGCAGCGACAGCCTCGTGGCTGTGACGCTCTCGGTGGCCGACGACAGCGGGCAGGCAGTGCCGCCGCTCTACGTCGTCGATGCCGTGACGGGCCAGAGCCAGCCCGTGGCACAGGGCGGCACCGTCAGCCTGCAGCCCAACGACTACGGCCGCTACTTCATCAGCACCACCGCCGGTCTGGGACAGCTACAGGCCACGCCGGGCAGCGACATCGTCATCAGCGTGCGCCGGCAGCAGGTGACCGTCAGCGCCACCGAGCCGCTCACCTCCGTCAGCGCCGTCACCCTCGGCGGTGCTCAGGTATTCGCCGACAGCCCCGACGGCAGCAGCTGCACCTTCTCCCTGGCCAAGGGCACCTATGTCATCGAGGCTACCAGCAGCGGCGGCGAGCAGCGGCGGACAAAGGTCATCGTGCGATAGCGCTGCTTCGTCACCGAAGCATATCAAGTAATAATAAATTAGTTTATATATAAACAACGAATTTAACGAATTACACGTAATCGCTCTGCGCTTTTACAAAGGAGCACAGCGATTACGTGTAATTCGTTAAATTCGTTGTTAGAAATGTGACCTCATCTTTTTCCTCTTCCTTATCTTTAGTTGGTGATGAGAATATTTCGTTAGGAAAAATTTTGCATATTCATTTAACACACGAATGTTCATAAATATTTTTTGTCTGCGACGCCACGTATAATATCCATGAATGAACCGTATAATTATTTATTGCTGTCCGATAAAATTTCCATTTGACTCAATCACCATCAGAAACTGCCGATAAATAGGCAAGTGTCTTTTGATTTTCAAAAACAGG
>CACYME010000038.1 GCA_902775475.1 uncultured Prevotellaceae bacterium | reverse complement strand
GCCCCTGAATGGCAATCGCATTCAGGGGTCAATTTTATTTTGCCGCAGAGGGTCATTCATATTTTGCCCGTGAGGGTCAACATCGCTTGCCCTCGGGGGGCAAACGCGCTCGGCTTTTCCACCGCAGAAGGGTCCTGCCACCCAGCCCGAAAGGAAAAAGCCGTGGCTGCGGCGACTGGCCATTGCAGCCGGCATCGCAGGCGCCGTGGTGGTCCTGCTGGTGGGCTATCACCTCTACCGCCATGCCTACGGCATCGGCATCACCGTGTCGTGCACGCCAGCGCAGAACATCGAGAAGCTGAAGGCTCCTGTCAGGAAGGAGAAGGCCGCCGTGGTGAAGACCAGCGACAGCATCCTCGGCGTGGCCATCGACTTCTATGCGCTCCACGGGGTGAAGGCCAACCTTGAGTTCCAGGAGCCTCGCCTTGACGATGCCTCGGTCTACCTCTACACACGCTCTGCCGACCATGCCGCCAACGGCCAGTATCTCGGCTCGCTGGTGGTCAACGGCAAGGTGCGTCAGAACGACTGCTCGCGCCTGGGCTACATGGGCATGGCCGACGGACGAACGGTGATAGGCATCAGCCGCAGTGAGGAGGTGAAGGACTACGTCATCGAGCGTGGCGGCTCTTTCTTCCGCCAGTTCATCATGGTCAGCAACGGCGTCATTCCCTCGCGCTTCCTGATACACGGCAAATCGGAACGGCGGGCCATCGGCTTGATGAACAACACGCTCTACTACATCGTCACCCGCGACAAGGAGACGATGTGGGACTTTGCCGACGCGCTGCGCGAATATGGCTTCGTCGATGCCATCTACATCACTGGCGGCTTCGACTACAGCTACTACCGCACCGCCGACGGCACGCGCCACGACATTGGCAACGTGCGCAACTATCCTTTCAAGAAGTGGAAGGGCACTGTTGCCTGGCTGGTGTTCAGGAAGCAACAGTAAGGATTTATACCCCAAAAATCAGTGCTTGAAATACTTTCGCATGAGCAGGCCGACGGCATTGCCCAGGCAGACGCCGATGCTGTTGGCTGCGAAGTCGAGCCACTCGCCAGCACGGTTGGCGGTGCAGTTCTCCTGCAGAATCTCTATGAGTCCGCTCATGAGGATGGGGCCGAGGAAGGCAAAGAGAAAGAGCTTCCAGAAGACGAGGCGGTCGTGATGGCGCAGATACTCCCACCACATCACCGACGTGGTGCCACAATACATCACCAGGTGCGTCCACTTATCGATAAAGGCCACATTGTCGAGCGGTGTCTCGTGTACTTCCCAGAGCAGGCAGAGATACCAAATGAGCGCAATGCATATCAAGGTCAGCGGATAGCTGCGCAACAGATGTCGGAACGTTTTCAAAGGAGTGATAAGTGATGAGTGATGAGTTTATTTCAGGCGGATGGATCCGTCGGTGCCTATGCGTGCCTCGCTCTGCGGGATGTCGGCCTCGCTGAGCTGCTTGATCTGCCGTGCCACGGCAGCGTCCTTGTCGGCTCGTGGCCCGATGCCACGCGTCTGCAGGAAGGAGTGAATCTGTCCGCTGAGGAACCGTCCGCTGTTGCGGTCAATCTTGATTTCGATGAGGGGGGCATGGCCCGAGATGCCCGTCAGGCTGACGTTATAAGGGGTGCAGAAGTTGCCGAGGCTGTAGGCGATGAAACGGCCCTTGTAGACCTCAGCGGCACGCACCACGTGGGGGCCGTGCCCATAGACGACGTCGGCACCGTGGTCGATGCAGAAGTGTGCCAGCTGCCGCAGCGAACCGCGGTTCTCGCCGAGGAAGGTCTCGCTGCCCTGTGGCAGATGGCTCTTGTCGCGCCCCTCGGCACCGCCGTGGAAGGAGACGATGACCAGGTCGCAGCGCTTCACCAGGTCGTCGACGATGCGCCCCACGACGCTCAGGTCGGTATGCTTCAGCGTGTAGCTGTTGTGGCCGAAGGCACAGATGCCAATCTTCTTGCCGCCACGCTCTATGAGGACGCTCTCCACGCGACCCTCGATGCCGCTGTAGAGGATGCCCTGCTCGCGCAGGCAGCGCTCGGTGCTCTCTATGCCCACCTGTCCGAAGTCGTTGGCGTGGTTGTTGGCCATGCTCATGTAGTCGAAGCCCACCTCCTTCAGTCGGGGTGCGAAGCTGGTGGGTGTGCGGAAGCTGTAGCTGTTAGGGCCCGTGCCCTTCGTCGACTGTCCGCCGTCGCAGAGCGTCCCCTCCAGGTTGCCCACGGCCAGGTCGGCTCGGCGCAGCAGCTGTGCGGCGTCCTTGAAGAGGCTCTTACCCTCGTTCTCGGGCAGCATCATCGAGGGGAAGGTGGTGCCCATCATCACGTCGCCCACCATGGCGATGGTCAGCGTATCAGATTGCGCCCCTGCGGGGCTTAATGATAAATGATAAATGATAAATGACAGTATACAGAGCCTACCATATAGGTTATTAGACAACTGATGAAAGATTCTTTTCATGACACAATATTTATCATTTATTATTTATCATTTGTCATTTAGGCGCGAAGCGCCGCTCACTTCACCCTCCTGACACCAATATAGCGCTTCTGGTAGTAGCCCTCGGTGCTCTTGCTGATGCGCACGCCCTTCGTGGTCGATGCGTGGATGAAGGTGAACGTGTCGGTGACGGGGTCGAAGCTGAGCACGATGCCCACGTGGCCCACGCCGCGTCCAGAGCGAGGCGAGGTGAAGAACACCAGGTCGCCGGCCTGCATCTCGCTGCGCTTGATGGGCTGGTTGATGGCATACTGTTCGCGCGAGGAGGCCCCGATGTTCATCTTGTTCTGCTGGCGATAGACATAGCTGGTGAAGCCCGAGCAGTCGAAGGTGTTAGGTCCCTTGCTGCCGTAGACGTAGCGTGCGCCGATGTGCGAAAGCGCCTCGTCGATGAGGTTCTCGGTCATCACCTCGTCGTAGTTCAGGTTGTCGCCGCCGTTGGTATAGAGGAAGTCGAAGTTGCCTATCTCTTCTTCGTCATTGCCATCGTAGTCTATCAGGTCGTTCAGAATCTTTTCATCTTCGGGTAACAGACGCTGGCCCTGGGCAGTGCCCACGGCAAAAAGGAACATGGTAATGGCGCAAAAGAAATACTTTCTCATAACAATTTTAGGTAAGTTTAGCAGCAACGGCAACCTTTGGCCGTGCCTCGATTTTTGAAACACGGTTGCAAAGGTACTAAAAATTATCGGCCTGTAGGGTAAGTGTTAAGACCTTTTGGGTACTTTTAACATTTACCGCTATTGTGGTAACAATTCGGCTTAAAAGAAAGAAATTTTCATAATTTACATAATAATCGGCCTACAGACAAGCCTATCTGTCGTATGAATGATGGAAATTATGAAAATTTCTTTGCTTTTCTGACTGAGGTGCTGATTGTTGAAACAATTCAGAGGCTCTCGACGAAGGTGCGGGTGAGCTGGAACGACTGGGCTGCCACCTGTGCCCAGAAATCGTGGTACTGCGAGGCGTCTGTGTCGCGCAGGGGCACGTCGCTCACCACGCGGAACGAGATGAACGGCACCTTGTGCAGAAAGCAGGTGTGGGCGATGGCTGCCGACTCCATGTCCACGGCACGGGCATCGGGGAACTTCTCGATGATGCTGCGCATCTTCTCCTTCGAGTCCACGAACCAGTCGCCGGTGACGATGAGGCCCGGGTGGATTCTCAGGGGAGAGACCTTAGCGGACAGCTCTGTGCTTTTCTGCAGCAGGTAGGGGCCGGCCTTGAAGCGGGCTGGCAGTCCCTGCACCTGTCCGTACTGCGTGGAGTTGTCGATGGCCGTGCCGCAGTAGACATCGTGGTAGGCCAGCTCGGTGCTCACCACCACGTCCTTCACCTGCACGTCGTCGCCGTTGCCACCGGCACAACCCGAGGAGATGATGCAGTCGGGGCGATGCTCCACAATCATGCGCTGCACGCCCAGGGCGGCGTTCACCTTGCCGATGCCGCATTTCTCCACGATGACCTCACTGCCCTGGAACACCTGACGGAGCTGCTCCAGCTCCTTGTCCATGGCTACGATGATTCCTATTTTCATAAGTAACAAATCGTTTTTAGTTTACACAAACATTTTCTTTTTTTAACAACGAATTTATACGAATTGAACGAATTATACGAATTGCATATTATTTCAACACGCAGCAATTCGTTCAATTCGTTAAATTCGTTGTTGATATAAAATAATTATGTTCATCACCTTAAATATATATAATTTGAGGAGCTAAAGACGAATATCACTTTCTGCCCAGCCCGTTGACCCGGATGAGGTATTCGCCAATCTGCACGGCGTTCAGGGCGGCACCCTTGCGAATCTGGTCGCCCGAGAGCCAGAAGGTCAGTCCGTTGTCGTCGGCCAGGTCCTTGCGCACGCGACCCACGAAGACATCGTCCTTGCCGGCGGTGTCGAGCGGCATGGGATAGGTGAGCGTCGTGGGGTCGTCGACCAGCTGGCAGCCGGGAGCCTTAGCGATGGCCTGCTGGGCCTCCTCCACGCTCAGCGGGCGCTCGGTCTCAATCCACACGCTCTCGCTGTGCGAGCGCAGCGAGCTGACGCGCACGCACATGGCCGAGCAGCGAGCGTCGGTGTGCATAATCTTGCGCGTCTCGTTGAACATCTTCATCTCCTCCTTCGTGTAGCCGTTGGGCTGGAACACGTCAATCTGCGGAATCACGTTGTAGGCCAACTGGTGGGGGAACTTCTTGATGGTCTTCACCTCGCCCGTCTCCACGATTTCCCGGTACTGCTGCTGCAGCTCCTGCATGGCGGCGGCACCGGCACCCGAGGCACTCTGGTAGGAGGCCACGTGGATGCGGCGGATGTGGCTGAGCTGCTCCAGCGGCTGCAGCACCACCACCATCATAATCGTGGTGCAGTTGGGGTTGGCGATGATGCCGCGCGGACGCTTCAGGGCATCCTCGGCGTTGCACTCGGGCACCACCAGGGGCACGTCGTCGTCCATGCGGAAAGCGCTGCTGTTGTCAATCATCACGCAGCCGTACTTCGTGATGTCCTCGGCAAACTCCTTCGACGTGCCGGCACCGGCGCTGGTGAAGGCAATGTCGATGTCGCGGAAATCGTCGTTGTGCTGAAGCAGCTTCACCTCCAGCTCCTTACCCTGAAAACTGTACTTACGCCCCGCAGAGCGCTCTGAGCCGAAGAGCACGAGCTCGTCCATGGGGAATTTTCTCTCGTCGAGCAGGCGCAGGAACTCCTGGCCCACGGCGCCGCTGGCGCCAACAATTGCTACTTTCATGTTATGTTCTCTGATAGAATGTTATCTTTTCGGCTGCAAAGATACGAATTATTAAGCGAACGGCAAAAAAAAACGACTGTTTTTCCTGCTTTTTACAATTCAAGCTGGGGAGTCAAAGGAGTTTAAGGAGTTAGAGGACAATAGTTCTGCTGCTCTAAGCAGCAATGTTCCATAACACCGCTGAAAAACGGGAAAAATCGGACAAACGGCTCATTAACCCTCGCCAAAACTCGAAAATTCTGTACGAAAAAACTTTTGGGCGAAAATTTTCGAGTTTTGAGAGGTTTTTGCAAACGACTGGTTTACAAGCATTTAGCGACGATTTTCAAAATTTTGGCGTCGCCTCGCTGAAAAAAGTCAACGCCGCAGAAAAATTTGGCGTTGACTTTTTCGCGCGAAGCGCCTCCGCAGGAAGCAAAAACAGCGCAAAATTTTCAAAATAGAATGCACAAACACCCCATGAGTGTGCAAAATCTGGCCCTTTTTAGCCCCTTCTCACTCCACTCCACCCGACGTTCTCCCCTTCCGCTGTTGCACAAAACCGCCAAAATGTGCCATTTTCGCCTCAAAACGGCTCCAGAATCTCTCCAAAGCTGAAGAGGTGTTTTCGAACATCGCAGCACCGTTTTTTGGTGAAAAATAGAACAAACGAGCTTCTGATGGCACAGGAAGATGCAAAAGAAAAACAAGCATTCCTTTTGCATTTCTCTCGTTTTTTCGTAACTTTGCAGCCGATTATGATGCTGTTGCTCCAAGCCAAGCCCCTCGTCAGCGACCCCACGATGATTTTCTTCGTGGTGCTGCTCATCATTCTGTTTGCCCCCATCATCATGAGCAAGCTGCGCATCCCCCACATCATCGGCATGGTGCTGGCGGGCATGCTGGTGGGTCCCTACGGGCTGAACGTGCTGGAGCGCGGCTCGTCGTTCGAGATTTTCGGGCAGGTGGGCCTCTACTATATCATGTTCCTGGCGGGTCTGGAGATGGACCTCCAGACGGTGAAGAAGAACACGAGGCACTACCTCATCTTCGGCTTCCTCACGTGCTTCGTGCCGCTGGGCCTGACCTACGTCATGGCGCGCACGGTGCTGGGCTACAGCGACGCCACGGCGTTCCTGCTGGGCTGCATCATGGCGTCGAACACGCTCATCGCCTACCCCATCATCGGGCGCTATGGCCTGCAGCGCCACCCGTCGGTGGGCCTCAGCGTGGGCTCGTCGATGCTCTCGCTGTTCATGGCGCTGGTCATGCTGGCGGCGCTGGCGCAGGTGGCGGCCCCAGCCCCCTCCAACCTCCCCCAACTGGGGGAGGCTTTAGAAGTTACTCCTGCCGCGGAATCCGGCGCAGCCACTTCCCCCCAGTTGGGGGGATTGAGGGGGGCCGTTGGGGCTTTCCTCTTCCTGCTGAAACTGGTTGCCTATATGGCCGGCTCTACGTTCGTCATCCCGCGGCTGACGCGCTATTTCCTGCGCCGCTACAGCGACCAGGTGATGCAGTACATCTTCGTCCTCTCGGTCATGTTCCTCTCGGCAGCGCTCACCAGCCTCATCGGCCTTGAGGGCATCTTCGGTGCCTTCTTCTCGGGCCTCATCATCAACCGCTACATACCCCGTGTGTCGCCGCTGATGAACCGCATCGAGTTCATCGGCAACGCCATCTTCATCCCCTATTTCCTCATCGGCGTGGGCATGCTCATCAACGTGGGCACGGTGCTCGAAGGCGGCGAGGTGGTGTGGATCGTGCTGCTCATCGCCTTCATCGGCACCTTCGGCAAGGCCGTGGCCGCCTATGCCTCGAGCCTGCTCTTCCGCCTGTCGCAGCGCGACGGCAACATGATGTTCGGCCTCACCTCGGCCCATGCCGCCGGCGCCATCGCCATGGTGATGGTGGGCATGCGCCTGCAGCTGGTGAACGACAACATGCTGAACGGCGTGGTGCTGATGATTCTCGTCACCTGCATCGTCTCGACCATCGTCACCGAGCGCACGGCGCAGGCCATCATCCTGCACGAGAAGCAGCACCTGAAACCGGCGGTGAAGCCTTCGGACGACGAGAAGATTCTGGTGTGCGTGAAATACCCCGACATAGCCCCGCAGCTGCTCAGCCTGTCGCTGCTGATGCGCAACCAGCGGCTGAAGCGCGACATGGTGGCGCTGAACGTGGTCTACGACGACCAGCACAGCGCCGAGGGCCGCGAGCAGGGGCTGCGACTGCTGGAACAGCTGCAGCAGCAGGCCACGGCCAGCGAGGTGTACGTCGAGACGCAGGTGAGGCTGGCCTCGAACATCGCCAACGGCATCAAGCACGCCTTCCGCGAGTTTGCCTGCTCGGAAATCGTGATGGGCATGCACGTGCACACCGAGCGCACGCAGAAGTTCTGGGGCGACTTCATCCAGAGCCTCTACAACGGGCTGAACCGCCAGATCATCCTCACCCGCTTCGTGCAGCCGCTGAACACGCTCAGGCGCATCCAGGTGGCGGTGCCCTCGAGGGCTGAGTTCGAGCCGGGCTTCCACCGCTGGCTGGAACGCCTCTGCCGCATGGCCGAGCAACTCGACTGCCTCATCGAGTTCCACGGACGCAACGACCTGCTCGACCTCATCAGCAGCTTCCTGCAGACGCACCACAAGAGCGTGAGGGCGCACTTCACGCCGATGGCCCACTGGAACGAGCTGCCACGGCTGGCCAGCGCCATCGCCGACGACCACATGTTCGTCGTCGTCACCGCCCGTAAGGGCACCATCTCCTACAAGAACGCGCTGGAACGGCTGCCCGACGAGCTGCAGAAGCACTTCACGGGCAAGAACCTCATGATCATCTTCCCCGACCAGTTTGGCGACGCCACGAAGGACGACAGCATGAGCTTCACCGAGGCTCAGCACCACGAGGAGTCGAGCATCTATGACGCCATCCTGCGCCGCCTGCACCGAAGACTTTAGACAACAGACTTTTGACGTATATTATGATAGATGTAAAGAACATAACCAAGAGCTTCGGCTCGCTGCAAGTGCTGAAGGGCATCGACCTTCACATCGACCGCGGCGAGGTGGTGAGCATCGTGGGCCCCAGCGGCGCCGGCAAGACCACGCTGCTGCAAATCATCGGCACGCTCGACCGCCCCGACACGGGTTCAGTATGTGTCGATGGCATCGACACCACCCGGCTCTCGCAGAAGGCGCTCAGCGACTTCCGCAACCGCCACCTCGGCTTCGTCTTCCAGTTCCACCAGCTACTGCCCGAGTTCACCGCCATCGAGAACATCATGATTCCCGCCTTCATCGCCGGGAAGAGCACCGCCCAGGCCAAGGAACGGGCGCAGGAGCTGCTGCAGTTCATGGGCCTCAGCGACCGGGCCAGCCACAAGCCCGCCGAGCTCTCCGGTGGCGAGAAGCAGCGCATTGCTGTGGCACGCGCACTGATGAACAACCCCGCCGTCATCCTGGCCGACGAGCCCAGCGGCTCGCTCGACACGCACAACAAGCAGGAGCTGCACCAGCTGTTCTTCGACCTGCGCGACCGCTTCGGACAGACCTTCGTCATCGTCACCCACGACGAGCAGCTGGCCACCCTCACCGACCGCACCATCCACATGCGCGACGGTCTCCTGCAATCACCTACCGAACCTACCCCACCTACCGAACCATGATTATCCTCGGCGACTACAACACCCTGAAGATTCTCCGCCGCGCTGAGCCAGGCCTCTACTTAGAGGGCGACGAGAAAACCGGCGACATCCTGCTGCCCAATCGTTTCATCACCCCGCAGATGCACATCGGCGACGAGCTGCGCGTCTTCGTCTACCTCGACCAGGAGGAGCGCCTCATCGCCACCACCGAACAGCCACTGGCCCGCGTCGGCGAGTTCGCCTACCTCAAGGTGGCATGGACCAACCAGTATGGGGCCTTCCTCCACTGGGGGCTGATGAAGGACCTCTTCTGCCCCTTCCGCGAGCAGAAGCAGCGCATGCAGCGCGACAAGAGCTACATCGTCTACGTGAAGGTCGACGAAGAGAGCTACCGCCTCATGGCCTCCGCCAAGGTGGAGAAATACTTAGCCCCCTCTAACCTCTCCCAACCGGGGGAGAAGGCCCCCCTCAATCCCCCCAACAGGGGGGAAATGGCTGCGCCGGATTCTGCGGCAGAAATCACTGCGGAAGCCACTCCCTTCTGGAAGCTGGAGGGCATCACGCACGGACAGCAGGTAGACTGCCTCGTCTGGCAGAAAACCGACCTGGGCTTCAAGGCCATCGTCAACAACCGCTACCAGGGACAGCTCTACGACAACCAGATTTTCCAGCCCCTGCACAGTGGCGACCGCCTGACGGCCTACGTGGACCATGTGCGACAGGACGGAAAGATTGACCTCACCCTGCAGCCCACCGGCCGCCAGCAGACGCTCGACTTCGCCGAGGTGCTGCTGCGCTACCTCTACGAGAATGGTGGCCGCTGCAACCTCAGCGACAGCTCGCCCGCCGAGCTCATCGCCGACCGCTTCCACGTGTCGAAGAAGACGTTCAAGCGCGCCGTCGGCGACCTCTACCGCCGCCGCCTCATCCTCATCGGCGACGAAGGAATACGCCTGGCAGACTAAAAAAAAGCAAGAAATAATTTTGCTGCCACGGAAAAAAGTATTACCTTTGCAGCAGCAAATACCAACCAGACTTACCTTAACACGTTTAATGCTAAGGAATCACGAATCACGGGGAAGTGTATCTCGCCAGGAGATGCACTTCCCGTGTTAAAAAATGGTAAACTTGCCGCTTTTACGCTATTTATGAGTAATTTTGCACCCCAAATCGGAATTTATAAATCGTAAATAGTAAATAAAAAGAGATGAACATCCAGTTTGAATGCCCCGACAAGGTGAACGGTCTGATGACCATCACCATCGAGCAGGCCGACTATCAGGCAGCAGTAGACAAGAAGTTGAAGGATTATCGCAAGAAGGCTCAGGTGCCCGGTTTCCGCCCCGGCATGGTGCCCATGGGCCTCATCAAGCGCCAGTACGGCACCGCCATCAAGGTCGACGAGGTGAACCGCGTGCTCGGCGAGAAGCTCTATGAGTACATCCGTGAGAACAAGATACAGATGCTGGGCGAGCCCCTGCCCAACGAGGAGAAGCAGGTGCCGCAGGACCTGCAGGGCGACGGCCCCTTCGAGTTCGTCTTCGACATCGCCGTGGCTCCCGAATTCAAGGCCGAGCTCACCGCTGCCGACACCGTTGACTACTACGACATCGCCGTCGACGACAAGCTCATCGACGACCAGGTGCAGATGTTCCAGAACCAGAGCGGCGGATTCGTTGAGGCCCAGGAGTGGAGCGGCAACGACACGCTGAAGGGCGACCTGCGCCAGCTCGATGCCGAGGGCAACACCCTCGAAGGCGGCATCGAGGTGGAAGGCGCTCAGGTGATGCCCAGCTACGTGAAGGGCGACGACGAGAAGAAAAAGTTCGACGGTGCCAAGCCCGGCGACATCATCATCTTCAACCCCAAGAAGGCCTATCCCGACAACGACGCCGAGGTGGCTGCCCTGCTGAAGAAGACGAAGGACGAGGTGGCTGAGCTGACCAGCGACTTCAGCTTCCAGATTACCGAGATTCGCCACTTCCAGCCCCACGCCATCGACCAGGAGCTCTTCGACCGCATCTTCGGCGAGGGCAACGTGAAGGACGAGGCTGACTTCCGCCAGAAGATTGCCGACGGCATTAAGCCCCAGCTGCAGGCCAACAGCGACTTCCGCTTCCTGCACGACGTGCGCACCTACATGGAGAAGAAGGTCGGCGAGCTGCAGTTCCCCGAGGCTCTGCTGAAGCGCGTCATGCTGCAGAACAACAAAGACAAGGGTGCCGACTACGTGGAGCAGAACTTCGCCGGCAGCATCCGCGAGCTGAAGTGGCACCTCATCAAGGAGCAACTCGTCACCGCCAGCGGCATCAAGGTCGAGGACGACGACCTGAAGCAGGTGGCCAAGGGTGCCATCCGCCAGCAGTTCGCCCAGTACGGTATGAACAACGTACCCGACGACGTACTCGAGAACTACGCTGAGGAGCAGCTGAAGAAGCGCGAGAACATCGAGGGCTTCGTGGAGCGCGCCATCGACCTGAAGCTCATGCAGGCCCTGAAGCAGGTGGTGAAGCTCAACGTCAAGGCTACCACGCTCGACGAGTTCAACAAGCTCGTGCAGGAAGCATAAAAACCACCTTCGTTATAGACAAGAAGGGGCGCATCCATCGTGGGCAAAAAATGGAATGATTCCCCTTGTGGACAAGCAGTTTTTATGAATTATTAAGAAGTGTAGATGTTACACATTTGTAATGTGGGTTAATAGAGCTATCAACATTTATTATCGGTTTTTATAGTAACTTAAAATAATCAAAATGAAAGAGATTAAACTTATCATACTTTTTTCCCTCCTGTTTATTCTTAATATGTATGCGATAACAGGGAAGGATATTATCCGCAACAATGGATACATGCCATATGTCAAACCAATGCTATCAACCCATTGGTCTCAAGATGGAGGAGAAAACTCTAAACTTCCATTTATAGATTCAGAAAATACTATTCACGCTTTTACTGGTTGTGGTGCTACTGCACTTGCTCAAATAATGAATTATTGGAAATATCCTTTGCACGGAAATGGTTTTAACTATTATCCATGGCATTCTCCTTTTGGACCAGATCAGATATTATATGCTGATTTTGAAAACACCTTATATGACTGGGAGCAAACAATCCCATTTTACAAAGGAAATGACTTTGCTACAAATGAGCAAATAGATGCAGTAAGTACACTGATGGCTCATATTGGAGTAGCACTAGAAATGAATTACGATATTGACGGTACTGGAACACAAATAGAATATATATGTACCGTTCTTAGAAAATTTTTTGGATATAATCCTAATATGTGCATCATCCGACAAATCAATGAGGCCTACTCTATGGAAGAATGGTTAAATTTGATTTACAAAGAACTTTCAGAGGGTCGTCCTATCCTCATGGGAGGAAGCAAATATTCAGACTCTCTCGGAAGCTATGTAAACCACATTTTTGTGGCTGATGGATATGATGAAGAGGGATGGGTTCATCTAAATTTGGGAAAAGCTGACATCGGATCAAACAAAGATACTTATTATGATCTTTCTCAGGAGGGAAACACATATACAAAAAACATGCGTATGATTATTGGAATTTGCCCCAATCCCCTTCCAACCGAAATTAACGAAGTGTATGTAGAAGTTCCAGGAAGTCTTTTAGAGAAACTTGGAGGTGTGCCAAATAGTAGGAAAATATGTCGCTTAAAAATAACTGGACAAATAAACAAAAAAGATTTGAATTTATTAAAAGAAATGGCTGCAACAACAACTGGACAGCTAACCTATTTGGATTTGAGTCAGTGCATTCTTGAAGGAGGGATAATTGAACCAAATTCTTTCTACGAATGTTATACACTTCAAGAAATTTATCTTCCTAATAATGTTACGGAAATAAGAGAAGGAGCTTTTTACAGTTGTAGGGGGCTCTATAAAGTCCGTCTTCCAGATAATTTGGAATTTCTAGAACGATATGCTTTTGATGATTGTAGATATTTGGATGATATTTCTTTACCAATAACATTTAACAGAATTGACAACAACCCTTTTGGTAGAAGCAAATTGTGCAAGTTCGAAATAGATGAAGGTAACAAAAAATTCAAAATTGTGAACGGTTCTTTGCTGAGTAAGGACGGAAAGACGCTTTATGCAATGCCTTTGAGAGTAAAGGGCAGGTATTCAGTACCAAACGGCGTTGAACGAATAATGGGAAAAGCATTTCAAGAGCGTTATATGATGGATACATTAAATTTACCTGCTTCTTTAATAAAGATATCGGAGTCTTTCGGCGAATTAGGTGGGAAAGTCATCAACCTTTATGCAGAGAATCCACCAGAGCGATATTTCTTTGACTTAGGTAATCAGAATTGTGTTTTACATGTTCCCATTGGATGTGCTAACAAATACATAGATCAAGGCTGGGAACCATTATTTTCTACCATTATAGATGATTTGCCTATTAATTCAACTATTGAAGAAACTACTCATATCAAACAAAATGGTTCAAAATACTTCAATCTATTAGGCAGACAAATAAGCGAATCAAAATCTAATGATCACTTGATTATAAAGATGCAAAATGGACGAACCAAAAAGTATATGATGAGAAAAAGAAGAAACAAAGCTATTTCTTATTTTTAATGGATTGTTATCGAAAGTGAACGAAATGTAAATGCCACAAAACAATTGAGAAAAAACGATATATAAGAACCCGTTCTTCTCTGCTTTTAAAAACGCTTTGCGCCAAACTTTTCCTAAGTAAGAAGGATTCAGCGCGACAGGAATTTCCTGCCGCGCTGAATGTTTAGTCCCGGCTGTGCCTTCTCGTGGCTGCGGCCCAGCAGGTCGTAAGTCCTTTCGGAACGCTGGCCGGTGCTGCTGACGGGAGCGTCGACGCCCGCCATCTCGTTCTCAGTGCAGGCGAAGTTGAACAGGCGCTTCATGGTGTTGCCCGTCTTCGTGTCGCGCACGATGACCTCAATCGTCTGTATCGTTTCAAAAGTGCTGTTCACCTTCAGCGTCGTGCCCTCGAAAGACCAGACGAAGCCATTGGTGGGGCGCAGGGGAATGTCGATGACCACAAAGCTGTCGGGGAAGCCAGCGAAGTAGGGGCGCAGGTCGATGGCCATCGGCTCCTGGCTGGGCCTGATGACGAAATGAGGATGGGCAAGCCACTCCAGATAGACCTCCAGGTCGGTATATCCCGACGAGTCCTCCATGTCGTAGTTGTTGTTGCTCGGCGTGGCGGGGTCGGTTTCCTTCAGCCGCTCGAACCAGTCGGGGATGCCGTCCTGGTCGGTGTCCCAGCCGTCGGGTCGCTGGGCGTCGACGATGTTCAGGCCGCTGAAGCCCTCGGCATCGGTCTCGCGGTCTATGAGACCCTTCTTCCCACTCTTGCAGCCCTTGGTCGACGTGGTGCCCGTGAGCGTCTCGCTGACCATGCGCACGTCGTGGTTGTCCAGCTCCGGCTGGTTACAGCCCACGTCGCTGAGCACATTCTGGAAGGCCGCCTCAGCCGTCTGCACGGTGGCGTAGCTGGGGAAGAACGGCTCGTCCTGGAAGACCGTCCAGTCGAGCTTCTGCCCGCCGGAGAGGGTATATTTATAGGTGTCGTTCAGCTTGTCGGGCGTGCGGGTGCCGTCGAGCTCCTCGCGGATGTTGCCCTTCACGTAGTAGGCCTGCGAGCCCATGCCCGTTCCCTCAATCTGCGCGTTCAGCAGGGCGTTCTGCGTGGTGGAGGGGCCTTTCTTGTAGTAGTTGTTCACGAACTGTCCCTCGTGGGTGCCGCCGTCGGTGGCACGTCCGCCCCAGTTGTAGACCACGTTGTTGAACATGTCGTGATGGCCGTCGTAGTAGCCTGCACCGTCTAGTCCGCCGCTCATGCTCCAGTTGCGCCCCTCGTTGTGGGCCAGCAGGTTGTGGTGGAACGACGAGCCGAGGCCGCCCATCTCGCCGCCGCCGATGGTGGCTGCGAAGCCGTGGGCCTTGCCGCTCTCATAGTTCGGGTGGTCGGCAATGTTCAGCGCCTCGCTGATGAGCGTGCGCTGCAAGGTGATGTTCTTGGCGTTGCGCGAGGAGAAGCCCTCGTCGATGGTCCACGAGATGGAGCAGTGGTCCATGATGGCGTGGTCGTTGCCGGCCATGCCCAGTCCGTCGAGGCCCTTGTCGGTATCGCCGTGATGGTAGCCGAGGCGCATGCGCAGGAAGCGGGTGATGCCGTCGCTCTGCATGCCGAAGGGAGCACCCGTCAGCATGACGCCACGGCCGGGAGCCGTCTGTCCGGCGATGGTGACGTATTTGTCGGCGCACGTCAGACGGGCCTTCAGCGTGAGGACGCCCGCCACGTCGAACACGATGGTGCGCGGCCCCTTTACGTTCGTGATGCCATAGCGGAAGGTGCCCGGCTGCGGGTCGTCGGGGTCGTCGTCGAGCGAGGTGACGTGGTAGACCGTGCCTCCGCGGCCACCGATGGCGAAACGCCCGTAGCCCTCAGCATCGGGGAAGGCCAGTCGGCGCGGACGGAACCACCACGTGTCGCCCTGGTAGACGGTGCCGGAGGCGTCCTCCTCGTCCACGCGCCAGTAGTAGACGTTCTGCGACTTCACGCCCTGCAGCTCATAGCTCGTGCCCGTCGTCACGGTCAGCTCCTCCAGGCTGCCGGGGGCAGTGCCCACCAGCACGTGGTGTCTGACGGCGCTGGTGGCCGCCTTCCAGCTGAGCGTCACCGTACCGCCGTCGCAGTCGGCATGCTCGTCTAAATGTTCCGGGTAGGGCTCGGCAGCGGTGGTCTTCGGGTTCGGGCGGTCGAACACCAGTGCGTTGATGAACAGCGAGGTGGTCTGGTAGCCCTGCGTATAGTCGACCGACGGGTCGGGCACGGTGCGATAGAGGATGTTGACGGGCTGCCCCTCCTGGGCGGTGAAGCGGATGTAGGACAGGCCGCTCTGCGAGGGCTGCTGCGCGCGGTTGGTCTGCTCGATGCCCTGCAGCTGCAGCTGTCCGTCCACGTAGACGTCGAGCACGGGACCCGAATAGCCCGAGGGGTTGTTATGGTAGGCCAGCAGCGTGTGCTCGCCGGCAGGCAGTCCGCTCACCGTGAGCGTCATGCCCACGGCGCCGCTCTGCAGCTGCGGCGTGTTGCCCGAGGCATCGTAGCCGTAGACGCCTACGCCGTCGCACACCAGACGCGAGTATTTGTTCACGCCGTCCTTCCACCATTCGCACTTCAGCGTGCGTCCCGTGGTGCTGCCGTCGATGCCCAGCTTCAGGGTGACGCCGTCGACGGTGGTCTGCGCCATCGTCGTGTTGGCGAACGACCAGCCGGTGTAGCCGTCCTCGGTGCGGTTCGAACTGTTGTTGATGTCGATGTGTTGTGCCTGCGCCTGCATCATGCAGCCTGCCAGGGCCATTGCCACGAGTAGTCTTTTCATCTGAGTAGTTTGTGCTATAGTTTGTTTGGCTGCAAAGTTACGAAAAGTTGAGAGCAAAACAAAGAAACTCGTTTCTTTTTTTGCCGAGACGAAGTAACTTCGCCGATTTTTCGGCAAAGTTACGAAAAGTCGAGCGAAAAGCCAAATTTATTTGAGCTTTTCCGAGACTAAGTAACTTCGGCGCAGCCAAAGTTACGAAAAAACGAGTGAAGAACAAAACAAACGCGTTTGTTTTTCTTCCGAGTGCCCAGTTCTCCATCGGTATACTGCCGATATACCGATGGTATATTGCCGATATACCGATGGTATACTGCCGATATACCAAATGGGAATGAAGTATGTTTTGGCACTTTTTGTGGGAAATCGGTGGGCTGCGCAAAAGAAAAGGGGCAAATTATTTGGTATTTTTCCCGCTTCTTCGTACCTTTGGCCGAAATTTGCAACACCCAATGGACGAAAGCAACAAAATTCCCCAGGAGTTCAACTCCTTCTACCTGAAAGACGTTTCGTTCTCGCACCTGATGACGAAGCGCATCTTCAACGTTCTCATTGTGGCTAACCCCTACGATGCCTTCATGCTGGAAGACGACGGGCGCGTGGACGAGAAAATCTTCGACGAGTACACCGAGCTGGGCATGCGCTATCCGCCCTCGTTCACCCAGGTGTCGACGACGGAGGAGGCGCAGCACGTGCTCGAGACAACGGCTATCGACCTGGTAATCTGCATGCCCGGCAACGCCGACAACGACGCCTTCCAGGTGGCCCGCGAGGTGAAGGCCACGAACCCCGACGTGCCCTGCGTGGTGCTGACACCCTTCAGCCACGGCATCACCCGCCGCATGCAGGACGAGGACATGTCTATCTTCGACTATGTGTTCTGCTGGCTGGGCAACACCAACCTCATCCTCTCCATCATCAAGCTCATCGAGGACCGCATGAACATCGACCACGACATGGAGGAGGCCGGCGTGCAGATGATCATGCTCGTCGAGGACAACATCCGCTTCTACTCCTCGATGCTGCCCAACCTCTATAACTACATCCTGCAGCAGTCGAAGAACTTCTCCACCGAGGCCCTGAACCCCCATGCCGCTGCCCAGCGCAAGCGTGGCCGTCCGAAGGTGGTGCTGGCCACGAACTACGAGGAGGCCATGCAGCTCTACGAGAAGTACCACGACAACACCCTGGGCATCATCAGCGACACCCGCTTCCCCATGGAGACGCCCGTCGGCCGCCTGAGCCACGTGGAGGAGGGCGACCCCGAGGCTGGCCTGAAGCTGCTGCGCGAGATTCGCCACCGCGACGAGTACGTGCCGCTCATCCTCACCAGCTCGGAGACCATCAACCGCGAGAAGGCCCATCAGGAGGGCTTCCACTTCGTCGACAAGAACTCGAAGAAGATGAACGTAGACCTGCGCCAGCTGCTCGAGGAGCACATGGGCTTCGGCGACTTCATCTTCCGCGACCCGGTGACGAAGGAGGAGGTGATGCGCATTTCGAGCCTGAAGGAGCTGCAGGACAACATCTTCAAGATTCCCCACGACTCGCTGATGCGCCATATACGCCGCAACCACATGAGCCGCTGGCTCACGGCGCGTGCCATCTTCCCCGTCTCGCAGTTCCTGAAGCACGTCACCTGGCACAAGCTGCAGGACGTCGATGCCCACCGCCAGATTATCTTCGACGCCATCGTGCAGTACCGCAGGATGAAGAACATCGGCATCGTGGCTGTCTTCGACCGCCTGAAGTTCGACCGCTATGCCCATTTTGCCCGCATCGGCGAAGGCTCGCTGGGCGGCAAGGGCCGTGGCCTGGCCTTCCTCGACACCATCCTGAAGCGCCACCCGGAGCTGAACCAGTTTCCCAACGCTACGGTGCAGATTCCGAAGACCGTCGTGCTCTGCACCGACTTCTTCGACCGCTTCATGGACGACAACAACCTCTGGGGCATTGCCCTGAGCGACGCCCCCGACGAGGAGATTCTGCAGCACTTCCTCCGGGCCCAGCTGCCCGACGACCTCATCGCCGACTTCTTCACCTTCTTCGAGGCCATCAAGAGCCCCATCGCCATCCGCTCGTCGAGTCTGCTCGAGGACAGCCACTACCAGCCCTTCGCCGGCATCTATGCCACCTACATGATTCCCTGGCTCGACGACAAGTACGAGATGCTGCGCCAGCTGGCCTGCGCCATCAAGGCCGTCTATGCCTCGGTGTACTACCGCGACTCGAAGGCCTACATGACCGCCACGCAGAATGTCATCGACCAGGAGAAGATGGCCGTCATCCTACAGGAGGTGGTGGGCCAGCACCACGGCGACCTCTATTATCCTACGTTCAGTGGCGTGCTGCGCTCGCTGAACTACTACCCCATCGGCGACGAGACCGCCGAGGAGGGCATCGCCTCGCTGGCTCTGGGACTCGGAAAGTATATCGTTGACGGTGGACAGACGCTGCGCGTCAGCCCCTATCATCCCAACCAGGTGCTGCAGATGAGCGAATTAGAGACAGCGCTCACGCAGACGCAGACCCGCTTCTATGCTCTGGAAGCCCCCCAAGCCCCCCAAGCCCCCCAAGCCCCCCCTTCGGCCCCCGAGGGGGCTACTATAGCTGGCAAGCCCCGAGGTGGAGGTAATGAAGCCCCTTCGGGGGCCGTAGGGGGGGGCTCTCCCTCGGGGGCCGTAGGGGGGTACTCATGGTCGGTTGACGATGGCTTCAACATCAAGAATGTCCGCGTGAAGCAGGCCGACAAGGACGGAGCGCTACAGTACATCGCCTCGACCTACGACCCCGTTGACGGCATCATCCGCGACGGCATCTACGAGGGTGGGCGCAAGGTCATATCCTTTTGTGGCGTGCTGCAGCACGGCGTGTTCCCCCTGCCAGAGCTGCTGCAGATGAGCCAGAAGCTGGGTGCCGACGAGATGCGCCGCCCCGTGGAGATAGAGCTGGCCTGCAACCTGCAGAGCGACGGCAGCGGCCATTTCTACCTCTTGCAGATACGCCCCATCGTCGACTCGAAGCAGGTGCTGGAGGAGGACCTTCAGAAGATTCCCGGCTCGGCATGTCTCTTGCGGTCGAACAACTCGCTGGGCCACGGCATCTCGGAAGATGTCGTCGACGTGGTCTACGTGAAGACCGACGATAGCTTCACCGCTGCCAACAACCCGCAGATAGCCATAGAGATAGAGCAGGTGAACCGCCGCTTTCTCGACGAGAAGAAGAACTACATCCTCATCGGTCCTGGCCGCTGGGGCTCGAGCGACTACTGGCTGGGCATCCCCGTGAAGTGGCCCCACATCTCGGCGGCTCGCGTCATCGTGGAGACGGGCTTGAAGAACTACCACGTAGACCCCTCGCAGGGCACCCACTTCTTCCAGAACCTCACCTCTTTCGGCGTGGGCTATTTCACCATCAACAGCTACACCGGCGACGGCGTGTTCCAAAAAGAACTCCTCGACAGCATGCCTGCCGTCGAGGAGACCGAGCACGTTCGCCACGTGCGCTTCGCCACGCCGCTGAAGGTGATGATGGACGGCAAGAAGCAGCTCGGCGTGGTGCTGCTGCCGTCCTGACAGATTACTCGTAGTGGCGGATGCGTGCGTCGATGCCGTCGGCCTGTAGCTGGGCGGGTAGGGCGCTGACGTCGGTCTGCCCATAGTGATAGGGGAAGAGCACCTTCGGCTTCACCATGCGGGCGGCGCTGACCAGCTGCGTGGTGGTCATGGTGTAGGGCTGGTTGCAGGGCAGGAAGGCGATGTCGATGTCGCCGAGGGCGCTCATCTCGGGGATGTCCTCCGTGTCGCCGGCGATGTAGATGCGCAGCCCGTCGATGGTGAGCACGTAACCGTTGTCGCGCCCCTTCGGGTGGAACTGCAGGTGGCCCTCGGTGGTGTTGTAGGCGGGAACGGCCTCCACCGCGATGTCGCTGGCCAGCTGCCGCTTGTCGCCGTTGGCCATCGTCTGGCCGTAGCCCAGCATGCCGGCGCACCGCTGGTTGGTCACCAGCACGGTCTTCTCGCCCTGGAGCAGCTGCAGGGCATCCTTGTCGAAGTGGTCGCCGTGCTCGTGGGTGACGAAGATGTAGTCGGCCTTCGGCATGGCGCTGTAGTCGGTGGTGCGGTTGCCCAGCTTGTTCACCGGGTCAATCTCTATCTCCTTGCCGTCGTAGACCATGCGGATGCTGGCATGCATCAGGGCATAGAACTTCAGCGTCTTTCCGCTTTTTGTCTTGAACACGTCCGCCTCGTAGTCAACTGTGGTGACGGGCAGTCCGGCCTTTTTCCATGCGGTGATGCCGCCTTCGAGGTTCACGGGCTTGAAGCCGTTGTCGGCCAGGATGCCGGCAGCCTTGGCCGAGCGTCGGCCGCTGCGGCAGTAGACGGCGATGGTCTTGTCCGTAGGCAGGGCGGCCTGGGCCTTCTGCAGGAAGTCTGACTGGTTCACGTCGATGTTGATGGCCCGTTCCAGGTGGCCCTCGCCGAATTCCTCGGCAGTGCGCACGTCGAGCACCACGGCGCTGGCGTCGGTAGCCAGGTCGGCAAAGTCGGCCGTGCCGACGTTCTCAAAGTTCTGTTGCCCGCAGGCCGATGTCAGGCCGAGCAGTGCTGAGAGGCAGGAAAAAATCTTTTTCATCTTTCTCATTGTTTTTTGTTGTTTTTGGTGTGGTTGGCTATTGTTGAGGCTCAGTGGTGCGTTTCATCCGCCAGTTCAGCTGCACGATGGCGGGCACGAGGATGCAGAGCGAGAAGAGCAGTGCCAGCAGCATTCGCAAGGTGCTGGGGCCGATGATGTCGGTGAGCGACTGCGGGTTGTGCCACAGGTGGAACATGGCGTAGGCCGCCGTGTTGTTGGCCCAGTGGTAGGCCACGCCGGGCACGATGCTGCCCGTGCGCTCATACATCCAGCCGAGCAGCAGTCCGATGAGGAAGGCGTGGGGCATCTGAGCCGGGTTCATGTGGACGAGGGCGAAGAAGAGTGCCGACAGGGCTATCATGCCCCATTTCAGCTGTGGCTTCCAGCGCAGCAGGCTCTTCAGCACGCAGCCGCGGAACACCATCTCCTCCACCACCGGCGGCAGCAGGGCGATGACCATGTAGCCGCCCGGAACGCTCATCAGTCCCTCTAACTGTTCGTTCGTCTGGTCCACCAATTCCTTGGCCCAGCCGCTCCATTCGGGGATGAACCCCTGCAGCACCATCGAGGGAACGATGGCGCCCAGCGAGGCCACCACGCTCCACAGCAGCACGTCCCAGGGGTGGGAGCGGATGTAGCTGCGCGATGCCTTGAACCACCCCATCTTCAGGAATACGGCGATGGTGAGCAGACTGAAGAGCACCATGATGCCGATGTTCCATATCGGCGGCAGGTCGGCGTAGGCCTGGTTGTAGACAAGCATGTAGGCGGCCACCACCAGGAACTGTGATAAGAACTGGATGGCCAGGAAAGCAAAGATGTAAAGCAGAGCTCGTTTCATGAGTGAGGAGTCTTTTGAGTTAGGAGTTAGGAATTAGAAGTTAGGAGTTGGAGGGCTTGCTGGGCGTCGAGTTCCATCTGGCGGGCCAGGTCCTGAGGGGAGTCAAAGTGCCGTTCGTCGCGCAGTCGGTGCTGGAACACGATGCGGATGGGCTGCCCGTAGAGGTCGCCGTTGAAGCCGAAGATGTGCGTCTCGATGGTCTGCTGGTGTCCGTCGAAGGTAGGTCGTGTGCCGATGTTCGTCATGCCTGGCAGAATCGTGGGATTAGCCGACCGTGGCCTGATGACCGCCAGCACCGCATAGACCCCATTCCGGGGAATCAGTCGCTCCCCGTCAAAGTCCGTGCCCGTCCGTGGCTCCTCATTCTTTCCGTCAAAAACCGTGTCCAACCGTGGCAAAATCTCACCCGTGTCCGACCGCGTCCCGAGGATGAGGTTGGCCGTGGGGAATCCCAGCCGATGGCCCATCTGCTCGCCGTGGCCCACCGTTCCCTCGAGCGCGTAGGCCCTGCCGAGACAGCTCGCTGCCTCGTCCACGCGTCCCTCGATGAGTAGCCGTCGCACCCTTGACGAGCTGACCGCCTCGCCGTCGATGAGCAGTGGCTCGGCCTGCACCACGTCGATGCCCATCTCGCGGCCATAGCCCACGTAGTCGTCGTAGCCCTCGCTACTCTCTGGCGTGCGGTGGCCGAAGCGGTTGTCGTAGCCCGTGAGCAGCAGCCGCGTGCCTATCTGTCGCTGTAGCACCTGCTGCATGAACTGCAGCGCCGTGAGGTCGGCCATCTGCCGGTCGAAGCGCAGCACCACCAGGCGGTCGATGCCCGTCTCGGCCAGCAGCGCCTCCTTCTCGTCCAGCGTGGTGAGCAGTCGCGGCTGCCAGTCGGCCTGCAGCACCTGCCGCGGATGGCGGTCGAAGGTCACGGCCACGCTCCTCAGTCCGCGCTCCCCGGCCCGGCGGCGCAACTGCTCCAGCAGATAGCGGTGTCCGCGGTGCACGCCGTCGAAGAAACCGATGGTCACGGCGCTGTCAGCCGTGGCCAGCGTCTGGTCCGTCAAATATATTGTTTCCATTTGCGTGCAAAGGTACTACATATTTTTCACTTTTTACCTAAAAAATTTGGATAATTGAAGAATAAATCGTAACTTTGCAGCCAGTTTCAGACCATAGCTCATGGTCGCTTGGGCTTTTAGCTCAGTTGGTTAGAGCAACAGACTCATAATCTGGAGGTCCTAGGTTCAAGCCCTAGATGGCCCACCGAAACACTGGGGCGGTTCCACTATCAATCATGGTGGAGCCGCCTTTTTGTATAAAGCAAGACAAATGGAAACATCGACGAAGACCCTCACCTTTGCCCTCTTTGGCAATCTGTACCAGTACGAGAAGTCGGCTGCCGTCAGGCAGGTGCTCACGTGCCTCCATGAGCGTGGTGCACGCATACTCATCGAGGAGGAGTACTGCGACTTCCTGCGCTGCTCGGAGCTCATCGACACCGACGCCGCCGAGACCTTCAGCGGCTCCGACTTCCAGGCCGACTTCGCCATCTCGATGGGTGGCGACGGCACGCTGCTGAAGACCGCCAGTCAGGTGCGCGACAAGGGCACGCCCATCCTCGGCGTGAACATGGGTCGGCTGGGCTTCCTGGCTGATGTCAGCGCACGCAGCTTCCAGGACACCGTCGGTGCCCTCTACCGTGGCGATTATTCGGTGGAGGACCGCGCCGTCATTCAGGTCGAGAGCCGTGGCGAGCCCCTCGAGGACTATCCTTTCGCGCTGAACGACGTGGCCATCCTGAAGCGCGACAGCGCGTCGATGATTAGCATCCGCACTGCCATCAACGGCGAGTATCTCACCACCTATCAGGCCGACGGCCTCATCGTTTCCACGCCCACCGGCTCCACCGCCTATTCCCTCAGCAACGGCGGCCCCATCATCGTGCCCCGCACGGGCGTGCTGTTGCTCACCGCCGTGGCCCCTCACTCGCTCAACGTGCGGCCCATCGTCATCCCTGACATGGCGCAGGTGGAGCTCACCGTTAGCAGCCGCAGCCACGCCTTCCTCGTGGCCGTCGACGGCCGTAGCTCGAAGATGCCCGAGGGCACCACGCTGCGCCTCCGTCGTGCCCCCTACACGGTGAAGGTGGTGAAGCGATCCGATGCCAGCTATTTCTCCACCCTGCGCGAGAAGATGATGTGGGGCGCCGACGGGAGAGTGTAGCTCTGAGAAATGAGGAATGAGAAATGAGTAATGAGAAATGAATAGACCTGCAACGAAGCTTCTGCGTGTGTCATGTTCGCCTTGAAGCTATCCATTTCTCATACCTCATCCCTCGCTCCTCATTTATAATAACCTGAATGAAGAAAAAGAATAGAAAAGAATGAACCTGAGGAAACTACTTCAGCTGCCCAAAAGCAAGTATGGCAGCGGCGAGATTGCCCGCTGGCTGTGGCGTGCCCTGCGCGGCAACCGCCTGCAGGCCTGCCTCAATGCCGCCATCGGCCTCGTCGGCGTGGTGCTCAGCCTGCTCACCGTCTGGGCCATGCAGCGCGCCATCGATACCGCCTCCCACGTCCGCGAGGGCTCCATCTACTGGGCCGTGGGCCTCATGGCCGTCATCTTCCTGGCCGAGTTCGGTGTGGGCATCTCGCGCGTGTGGATTCGCAACATCCTCGGCGTGAAGGCGCAGAACCGCATGCAGCAGCAGCTCGTGGCCCGCCTGCTGCGCCAGCAGTGGCAGGGGCGCGAGGCCATGCACTCCGGCGACATCATCAACCGCTTGGAGGAAGACGTACGCCAGGTGGTGACCTTCCTCACCGAGACCCTTCCCTCGGTGCTCAGCACGCTCGCCATGTTCATCGGAGCCTTCGTCTACCTGCTCCAGATGGACGTCCTCCTGGCCTGCGTCACCGTGGCCATCCTGCCCACCTTCGCCCTTCTCAGCCGCATCTACATTGCCTATATGCGCCGCTACAGCCGCATGGTGCGCCAGACCGACAGCGAGATTCAGAGCCTGCTCACCGAGACCATGCAGCACCGTATGCTGGTGAAGACGATGGAGGCCGAGGGGCAGATGCTACAACGGCTTGACCGCGCACAGACCACGCTACGCCAGTGGGTGCGCCGCCGCACCAAGTTCAGCGTGGCCAGCAACTTCATGCTCAACTTCGGCTTCGCACTGGGCTATCTCGTGGCCTTCCTCTGGGGAGCGCTCCGCCTCAGCGCCGGCACGCTCTCCTTCGGTGGCATGACGGCCTTCCTGCAGCTCGTCTATCGCATTCAGGGCCCGGCACGTGACATTGCCCGACTGGCACCCGCCTTCGTCAGCGTCTTCACCGCCACCGAGCGACTCATGGAACTGGAGGCACAGCCCGAGGAGGAGCAAGGCGAGGCGCAGCACGTGGACGCCCCCTGTGGCATCCGCTTCGAGAATGTCACCTTCAACTACGGTGCCCCTGGTCAGCAGCCCACCATGAGCGGTGCCTCGTTCGACTTCAGACCCGCCTCGTGCACCGCCGTCATGGGGCAGACTGGCTCGGGAAAGACCACCCTCATCCGCCTGCTGCTGGCCCTCGTGCAACCCCAGCAGGGCCACATCTTTATATATAATAAGGACGGACAGGAAGACCTCTCGCCCCGCCATCGCTGCAACTTCGTCTATGTGCCCCAGGGCAACACCCTGCTCAGCGGCACGCTGCGCGAGAACCTGCAGATAGGCAACCCCGGCTCCACCGACGAGCAGATGCGTGAGGCGTTGCGCATGGCCTGTGCCGACTTCGTCGACGCCCTGCCCCATGGCCTCGACACCCAGTTCTCGGAGCAGGGTGGGGGACTTAGCGAGGGTCAGGCGCAGCGCCTCTCCATCGCCCGTGCCCTCTTGCGCCCCGGTAACATCATGCTGCTCGACGAGGCCACCAGCGCCCTCGATGCCGACACCGAGCGCCGCGTGCTGGAGAACATCCTGGGCCGTCAGCAGCGCACCGTCATCATCGTCACACACCGCCAGGCCGCTGTCGACTATTGCTCGCAAGTGGTCACCATCGGGTAGGGAGTACCGCTCGGGAAGGGGGCTGCTGTGGGGGTAGTATCTTTCCCGTTCAGCCGAATTTGCAATTCGCCTGAACGGGAAATTCGCCTGAACGGGGGCTGTATTCTTTCTAAAATGTCGAAATATTTTTACAAAAATGTCAATATTTTTCACAGAAAATTTTGTTCACGGCGACGAAGCATTCTGGAGTGAAAAATGGCCGTTTTCGAGCCTTGGGGAGGCTTTGCCCGTTTTTCGCTCAAATTTTGCTACTTTTCGCGTTTTTGTAAGCACGCCAAATTTTCAAAAGTCAACGCCAAATTTTCAAAAGTCGTTGACTTTTTTTTCTAAACGAAGCCCCTTTTTTGCCAAAATCAAACCAACCTACTGACAATCAATGATTTAGCAAACCCTCAAAAAACAGGCGTTTTTTCGTCCAAAAGTTTTTTCGTGGAGAATTTTCAAAATATGGAGGCCAAAAATGGCCATTTTGTCAATATTGTTCAAAAAAAGAACGGTGCAAATCGGTGTCACAAGATGGGGCTCCATCGGCCCCATCCCAGCCCCTCTCTTGGGGTGGGGGCAGGGGGCTGCTAAATATACATTCGGAACGTGTAAAAATGTAAAAATAATTGCACATTTTTTTTGCTTTTGAAGATTTTTTTGTACTTTTGCAATCAAAATGTAACAAAGAAATGAAGAGACTTCTTACCCTGTTGACCATCATAGGCTGCCTGAGCATTTCGCTGTCTGCTCAGCACCGCCTTGTGCTGATAGAAGAGTTCACCAACGTGGGCTGCGGACCCTGCGCCAGCTGGTCGCCGGTGCTCGACTCAGCCATCTACTACCGGCTGGGCGACTGCATCGCCATTAAGTACCACTCGAACTATCCCGACAGGACCGACCCCTTCTACCTCTACCAGCAGGAGGCCCACCAGCAGAAGGTGGACTTCTACCACGTGACGGGGGTGCCCACGACGTTCGTCGACGGCGTGGAGATTCTCGACCGCTCGTTCGCCTACATGAACGCTGCCATCGACTACCAGATGAGCCAGCCCGCCAGCTACACGCTGAACGTGGAGAAGCAGCTGGAGGGCAACCATCTGACCGTGCAGACGAGGCTTACCCCGCTGAGCGACGTGGAGAACCCCAGCCTGCGCCTCTTCGTGGCTGCCATCGAGGAGCACATCGTCTCGCCGACGCCCTATCCCAACGGCGAGACCGAGCTGAACTACACCATGCGCCGCATGCTCACCCCTGCCACGGGCCACGTGCCGGGCGAGACGCTCAGCGCCGGCACCGTCTACGACTGGCAGGGCGAATGGGACGTTGACGCCATCAACGACATGCAGCAGCTCGGCGTGGTGGCCTTCTTGCAGGACGTGGAGACCCACCAGGTGCTGGCGACGGCCTACAGCGGTCCGGTGGCCGAGAAGGAGAACCAGCTGACGCTGCTGAGCGTCAGCGATACGCCCGACCTGATTTGCAAGCCGGAGTACTACGGGCAGGTCATCCTGCGCAACGACGGTGCGAACCGCCTGACCAGCGCCACGCTGAACGTGAAGGTGAACGGCGCTGTGGAGCAATATCCCTGGACGGGCAGCCTCGACTATCTGGAGCGCGACACCATGACGTTCAGCGGGTTCACCAACTTCAAGCTCGCCAGCGTGGGACGCAACCAGGTGGAGGTGTGGTTCTCCGACGTCAACGCCACAGCCGCCACGTCGGGCAAGCGCTTCCTGCAGTTCGACAACTCCGTGCAGGCCACCTACGGCGTGCGCCTGAAAATCTATACCGACAAGAAACCCGAGGAGACCACCTGGGAGCTGCGCAACAGCGCCGGCACCATCGTCAGGCAGGGCGGACCCTATCACGAGGCCCGCAAGTTCTTCACCGAGGACTTCGACCTGCGCAGCGACGACTGCTACCAGCTACTGCTGCTCGACAGCGGTGGCGACGGCATCAAGGGCGCTGCCGGCAACGGCTACTACCAGCTGTTCCAGCTCGACGCCGACGGTAAGCAGACCCGACTGGCACAGGGCGACTACGAGGGGGCCTCGCACATCGTGAACTTCAACCTGACGCTGACGCCAGCCCCCGACCGCCAGCGGCTGGTGCTCTTCGAGGAGTTCACCAACACCAGCTGCGACCCCTGCGCCGACTTCTCGCCATCGCTCGACAAGACCATCTACGACCGCATGGGCGACATGGTGGCCATCACCTACCACTGGAACTTCCCCTCCGCCCGCGACCCCTTCTACCTGACGAATCCCGATGACGTGATGGCCCGTGCCGGCTTCTATGGCATCTCCGGCGTGCCGGCCCTCTTCGTCGATGGGCAGCACGTGGGAGCATGGGGCTATGAGTCCTATCTGGACGCCTACGTCGACGGTGCTAGTCAGGTGGAACCCTTGGTGGAACTGTCGACGCAGGCTGCCATCAGCCGATCGGCCGACGACGCCCAGCTGCAGCTGCACGTGAGCATGCTGCCGCTGGCTTCGATGAATGGCCGCGACCTGCGACTCTTTGCCGCCGTGGTGGAGGAGCGCATCGACTGGGAGGAGCCTGCCGCCAACGGCGAGCGCTCGTGGAACTACGTGATGCGCAAGCTGCTGCCCTCGGCAAGTGGAGAGCAGCTGCCCCAGGAGCTGACGAAGGTGACGCCCTACGAATATGACTACACATGGCCCGTGAGCGGCTTCACAAACGAGCAGGAGCTGGGCATCGTCACCTTCGTGCAGGACATGGAGACGAAGCAAATCATGGGCACCGCCTATACGCCCTATCCCACGGGCAGTCCGCGAGCCGTGAAGATCCTGAAGGTGATGAACACCCCCGACCGCATCTGCACCGCGCAGTTCATGGCCGACCTCATGGTGCGCAACACGGGCAGCGAGACGCTCACCAGCGGCACCCTCTGCGTGAGCATCAACGGACAGACGCAGCGCACCCCCTGGACAGGACACATGGAGCCGCTCGGCATTGCCACCCTGCGCATTCCCGACTTCAATGACTTCACGCTGAGCGACTCAGGGCAGAACGAGGTGGAGCTGTGGATGGCCGACCTGAACGGCCATGCCGAAGATGAGAGCATCCATCAGCAGCTGACCATCGCCAATGCCCATCAGGCCAGGAATGCCGTTAGGCTGACCATCATGCCCGACCAGCAGCCCGAGGAAATCACCTGGAGCGTGGTCAACTCGGCGGGCGACATCGTCTGTCAGGGAGGTCCCTACCAGGAGCCTCGCAAAAAAGTGGTGGTAGACCTGCCGCTGAGCGTCGACGACTGCTATTTGCTGGAGTTTGAGGACGCCGGTGGCGACGGCATCGAGGCCGGTCGTGGCTACTACATGCTGCACGAGGTGGATGCCGACGGCAAGACCCACCTGCTGGTGCAGCAGACCTACAGCGAGGCGCTGCACGACGTGTTCTTCAGCCTGCAGAATGCCGGCACCGCCGCCATCCATGCGGCCACGGCCCAGGAGTCGCAGTCGGCAGGCCCGGCCTACGACCTCAGTGGCCGTCGTGCTGCCAGCGGCTCACACATTATTATATATAAGGACAAAAAAGTGATAACTACAAAATAAACGAAACATGAAACGACTTTACACGCTTTTGCTCTTGGCCCTAACCGTCACCGTGACGGCATCGGCCCAGTGGAACACCAATGCCACCCCGGTGTGCATCTATCCCAATGCGACGGGGGGTGACTATTATGCCTGCAACCCCAAGGTGAAGCGTACGCCCGACAAGAAGACCTGGATAGCCTGGCACACATGGGGCAAGAAGGCCATCAACGGCATCGACCGCGACGCCGTGCGCACCTACCTGCAGCTGCTCGACCGCGACGGCGTACCCCAGTTCGAGGAGCCTATCATGGTGAACGACCACATCACCAACAGCTACTGGTCGGAGTATGCCCTGCAGGTGGCCGCCGACGGCAGCGCCATCGTCACCGTGGCCGACGGGCGAGCCGAGGAGGGCGACATGACCGACGACCAGACCCATGCCAACGGCTTCCAGCCCGCCATCTACAAGATTGACCAGGAGGGCAACTTCCTCTGGGGCCTCGACGGCGTGGAATACCCGCAATACCGGGAAGCGGCCTTCACCAATGCCTACGTGGTGGGCGAAGACACCTACTTCATCTTCTTCAACAACAGCGAAGACGGCAGCGGCATCGCCGAGGACATGACCGGCATCGGCACCTTCATACAGCGCATAAACGACGACGGCACCACCGCCTGGGAGCAGCCCCGCAAGTGGTCCGACGGCTTCATTCAGCCGCAGATAGTGCCCTCCACCGACGGCGAGTTCCTGCTCTTCGACAAGTCGCCCAGCGGCTCGCTGGTGCATCGCTTGAACCGCGACCTCGAGGAGGTGTGGGGCGAGCCAGTGGTCTACGATGAGAACAAGTACGACGGCTATGCCATGAACGCCTACAGCCTCGTGCCCGACGGACAGGGTGGCGCCGTTTCCTGTTTCGTGCGCAACATGAGTGGCTTCACCCACAACATCCGCGTGCAGCACGTCAATGCCGACGGCTCGCTGGGCTTCGGACTGACGGGTCTCGATGCCGCCAACACCGAGGACAACGACTATGACTATTGTAGCGTATCCGTGAACCCGGCGACGGAGGAGATTCTGGTGGACTTCGAGTCGCAGCTGGCCTCGTCCTACGACGTCATGCTGCAGAAGTTCTCCTACGACGGCGACTACCTCTTCGATGACATGGGCCTCTCCATCGCCAGCAAAGACCGCTCGAATGCCTTCGCCTTCGGACAGGTGGGAACGGGAGCACTGGAGAACGGCGACTGGATAGTGGCCTACCGCGACGTGCAGGCCTACGGTGCCAACACGTCGTTCGTCATACGCCGCTACGACAAGGACGGCAAGCGCCTGTGGACGAAGACCATCGGACGTAATATCGACCCTTCGGGCATCAGTTTCTTCGTAGAGAAAGAGGCCGCCTACCTCTTCTATCGGGAGGCAGCAGCAAACAAGAACCCCGGCATCACCATCTTCCGCATGGCCACCGACGGCAGCTACAATGTGGAGTACGGACAGTCGGAGCCCGATGGCATCAGCGCCGTTGCCGCCGCTGGGCAGGGTGCCGCCAGCTACTATTCGCTCGACGGTAAGCAGATGGCGCAGCCGCAGAAGGGCATGACGCTCGTGCGCCGCGCCGACGGCACCGTCAGCAAGGTCATCCGCTAATCAGAACACTTTATTATCCACCAAAAACCAAAGCTTATGAAAAAAAAATTCTCTTTCTGCTTGATGGCACTGCTTGCCTCTGCCGGCATCCAGGCCCAGGTGATTGCCTATGACGTGCAGACCACCACCACCGCCTATGAAGACGTGTCGGGCGGTACGGTCATCGACCTGCAGGGCAACGTGGGCACCGACCTCTCGAAGGTGCTCTTCGACAACGACGGTAACGTCAACTACAACGATGCCGACGACGTGACGGCCTTCCCCATCGGCTTCGACTTCGGCTACGACGGCAAAGTCATGAAGTACTTCGTGCTGACGGGCGACGGCGCCGTGCTGCTGAGCACCGAGGAGACCATCTCCACCGATGTGCACACGACGAGCACGCCGGCCAACTCGCTGACCACGCAGAACTCGAAGAACATGTTCGGCGCCATGACCCGCGAGGGCCACTATGGACTGGACGACACCGAAATCAGCTACAAACTGGAGGGTGCCGACGGCAGCCACGTGCTGGTCATCCAGTATAAGAACATCGGTCTGCAGAGCAACTCCTACTCCGTAGAGACCGAGATGGCCAAGGCCCAGATTCAGTACCGTCTCTATGAGGCCACGGGCAACATCGAGATGAAGGTGAGTGGCTTCAAGCCCTACGACGGAGTGGCCACGGGCAACTACAACTGGATGCGCATCGGCATCGTGGGCGACCCCGGCGACTTCCTGTTCCTCAATAAGTTCGATGCCAATGGCAGCGAAAGCCTCAGCCAGAACAGCGCCAGCGTGGACTACACGGCAGAGAGCTATCCCGCCGACGGCACCACCTGGACCTTCGTGGCTCCTGAGCCTTGCGTGACGCCTGCCGTGGCTCCTACGGCCCTGACGCTCAGCTCGACGACCAGCCAGCTCAGCGGCTCCTTCACCGCTGGCGATGCCGACCGCTATCTGGTGGTCGTGGCCCTGAGCAACAATCTGGGAGCGCTGCCCGCCGACAAGACGAAGTACGCCGCTGGCGACGTCATTGGCGATGGGCAGGTGCTGGCCATCGTAGAGAAAGACCAGCCCATCGAGACGCCCGCAGGCTTTGAGTTCGAACCCGCCACCGAGTATTTCGTGTTCGTCTTCGGCTTCAATTCGCTGTGCTCCGCTGGCCCGCTCTACAACGCCACGCCGGCCACGGCCAGCATCGTCACCAAGCCTGCTGGTCCCGCCGCCATCGCCACGGACAATGTCGGCCTGAACTCATTTACCGTCAACGTGACGTCGAATGGCACGTCGCCCGTCCTGGTGGCCATCACCAGCGAGCAGGGCACTGACCGCTGGGGCGACTACCTGGAAGGTGGCGTCTTCGGCGACCCCACTGGCAGCTATGCCGTGGGCGACGAGATTGAAGGCGGCGGCAAGGTCGTGTTCGCCGGCACTCCCAGTGGTGCTTTCGAAGTGAACGGCCTGGTGGCCGGACGCCCCTACTATCTGCGTGCATGGAGCAGCGATGGCAACGGCGGCTACTCGTCGGAGTATGTCGAGACAATAGCCGTGACGGTGGGCGTGCTGCCTTGGACGGCTGCCATGGACGAGAAGATTGGCTACAACGCCATCCTGCCCGGCTGGACCAAGAGCGACCCCGACGAGTGGAGCAGCCAGCCTGGCGAATACATCTACAGCAACGTCACCTTCATCGAGGACGAGGAGCAGGGCTCTACGTCCTGGATTGAGACACCCTTCATCCAGCTGGGCGAGGCCGGTACCAAGCTGAAGGTCGCCGTCGGCGGTTCAGCCCGTGTTGGCTGGTCGCAGAGCGACTGGACGCTGGGCGACAACGACAAGATTGTGTTCCAGCTGACGAAGGACGGAGAGCAGTATGTCGACGTGTTAACCATCGACAAGAACAATGCCGCCACCCTGTCGAGAAGCGAGCGCACGGCCTTCTCTGCCGTCTTCGACGAGCTGGCTGGCGAGACGGTGCGTCTGCGCATCCTCGTGCAGCGCTTCTCGCAGGGACAGGCCCACATCGGGCAGATTACCCTTGAGGAGAAGAGCGACTGCGAGGCTCCCGTCGACCTCCACCTTGCTGGCCTGGACGGCAGCGACGCCACCCTTGCCTGGACACAGCAGGCCGAGGAAGGCAGCTGGGAGGTGAGCTACAAGAAAGCCGCTGACGATGAGTGGAGCGAGCCGCTGCTGACCAACGAGCCGCAAGTGGTCATCACCGACCTGCAGGGGGCTACGAACTATCAGGTTCGCGTGCGCTCACTCTGCTCTGAGACCAGCGTCAGCTCGTGGTCGGAAGCCTTTGCCTTCAAGACCGGCTACACCGTTCCCTTCGTGACCGACCTGGCCACGGCCGACCTCAGCGACTGGGGTGCCTATGCCGGAATCCTCAGCGAGGACACCGAGCTCTTCGAAGGTGGCGACGTCATCATCTCCACCAGGTGGGGAGGTGGCTATAACCACGTCTACCATCCCAACGTCGAGAGCTATTCGTGGCTCGTCACGCCGAGCATCTCCCTTGGCTCTGATGCCGATGCCAACTATGAGGTGACGTTCACCTTCACCACTGAGTGGGCCATCGTCGGTGGCGACAACTTCAGCATCAAGGCCGTTGTGGCCAAGGAGGGCGAGAACTTCAGCTCGAACAACGTCATTGGCACCATCGAGCTGGCCGACATGCCTGCCGAGGGCGAGCAGGGCACCTATGCCTTCAACTTCTCCGGCTTCACGGGCAATGTCCGCATCGGCTTCTACTTCGCCGGACAGGCCAGCGAGCTGCCCTGGCTCATTCTCGACAGCGTGGGCATGCAGGGTGGCGTCACCACCGCCATCAGCGACGTCCGCACCGCCAGTGCCGACCGGAAGGCTGTCTACAACCTCAACGGCCAGCGCGTGAACGGCCTGCAGAAGGGCCTGCTCATCATCGACGGCCGCAAGGTCATGGTGAAGTAGTTCAGAAAACGCTATCCATTGCACAAAAGTAGCCCCTTTTGTGCAAGAAAAACCTGCACAGATTGCACGCTTTGTGCAAATCTGTGCAGGATTTTTGTTAAGAATCCTTAAGTGTGGGCGCACAATTGCTAATAATCCAAACTATCTGCTTACCTTTGCACCCGTTTTTCACAGCATTGTTTAAGGATATGAAAACAAAGACATTTCTGGCCAGCCTCCTGATGGCTGCCACGGCCACCACTGCAACGGCAGGTGGCATTCTCACCAACACAAACCAGAGTATCGATTTCTTGCGCAATCCCGCCCGCGACGCCGCCATCGGCCTCGACGGTGTCTACTCGAACCCCGCCGGCGTGGCCTTCCTCTCTGAGGGCCTCCACCTGGGCTTCAACTGGCAGTATGCCCACCAGACGCGCACCATCACCTCCACCAACCCCCTCTTTGCCCTGGGCCGGAAGAACGGCGGACAGACCACGAAGACCTTCGAGGGCGTGGCCGATGCACCCATCATCCCCTCGCTGCAGGCAGCCTGGAACAAGGGCGACTGGAGCGTGCAGTTCAACTTCTCCATCCCTGGCGGTGGCGGCAAGTGCGAGTTCGACGAGGGCCTGGGCTCCTTCGAGAGCGTCGTTGGCAACATTGCCCACCAGCTCAGCCCTCTGGGTGCCCAGGGGTACGACATGGACGGCTACATGCAGGGCCGCCAGTACTACTACGGCTTCCAGCTTGGTGCCGCCTATAAAATCAATCCCCATCTCTCCGTCTATGGTGGCCTGCGACTGCTCTACGGCGACGCCACCTACAAGGCCAAAATCAGCAACATCATGGTGAACACCGCTGCGGGCTACTTGGACTTCAGCAGCTTCATGCAGAATGCCACCGCCACCATCGACGGCGGTCTGGCGAAGGTCAGTGCAGGCATGGAACAGATGGAGGCTCTCGGAGCCACCGCGTCGCCGCAGTATGCCGAGCTGGCTGCCCAGAAGGCCCAGCTCGAGGGCACGCGCCAGAGCCTGAGCGCCCTGCAGAAGTATAACGAGGGCGTGAACCTGAAGTGCGACCAGACGGGCGTAGGCATCGCTCCCGTCCTCGGCATCGACTACCAGGTAGGCCCCTTCAACTTCGCAGCGAAGTATGAGTTCAAGACCCAGCTGCGGATGAAGAACAACTCCACGGTGAACGAGGCTTCGGAGATTCCTGCCGTGAACAAGTTCCGCGACGGCGAGAAGGTCGACGAGGATGCCCCCGCCCTGCTCACCGTGGGCGCCCAGTGGAGCTTTCTCGACAACGCCCGCCTGAACCTCGGCTACCATCACTTCTTCGACAAGAATGTCAGCTGGTATGGCAACACCCAGGAGCTGCTCGACCACGACACCAACGAGTTCCTCGCTGGCGTGGAGTGGGACTTCAGCGACCGCCTGACGGCCTCCGTCGGCGGACAGCTCACCCGCTACGGCATGAGCGACCAGTACATGAACGACATGTCGTTCGTCGTCAACAGCTACTCCTTCGGCTTCGGAGCCAACTACAAGCTGAGCGACGTGGTGACGCTCAAGGCCGCCTACTTCCAGACCAACTACGAGACCTACGACCGCAAGGACTACCCCGCTGCCGGCATCAGCGACTCCTTCACCCGCACTAACCGCGTGCTCGGCATCGGCTGCGAGGTCACCTTATAAGGAGTGATTTATCACTTCTCACTCATCACTTCTATGTTAGTCAAGACCGAGGCCATCGTGCTCCATGCACTGAAGTATGGCGAGAAACAACTGATAGTCGACATGTTCACCCGTGAGCATGGTCGGCTATCTTTTATTGTTCCCCTGCCACGGTCGGAGCGCTCGCGCATCAAGAAGCAGTATGTGCAGCCGCTGACGCTCCTCGCGCTGGAGGCCGACGTCCGGCCACAGGTGCAGCTACAGAAGCTGCGCGATGCCTCGCTGCTCTCACCCCTTCCTTCGCTCCTCACCCACACTACGAAGCTCTCCATCAGCCTCTTCCTGTCGGAGTTCCTCTACCACGCGCTGAAGGGCGAGCAGCGCAACGACCTCCTCTTCGACTACGTCCGGCAGAGCATCGAGTGGCTCGACGGCGTCACCGACGAACAGGGTGGCTGCGCCAACTTCCACCTCGTCTTCCTCATGCGCCTCAGCCGCTTCCTCGGCTTCTGGCCCAACCTCGAGGACGCCGGCGACTATTTCGACCTTCGTGCCGCCACCTTCTGCGCTGCGCCGCCCCTGCACCGCGACTTCCTGATGCCGCAGGAGGCAGGACGCATCCGCCTGCTCATGCGCATGGACTATCCCACCATGCACCTCTTCCGCCTCAGCCGTCAGGAGCGCAGCCGCATCCTCGAGCTCCTTCTGCTCTATTATCGCCTCCATCTGCCGGCCTTCCCCGAACTGCGCTCCCTCAGCGTGCTCCGCGAACTCTATCAATAGCTGCAAAAACACCCCCTCTCCCACTAAGTTGTGGCTTCTGTTTTCATCGTTTTTTTTTGAACAAAATTGACAAAATGGCCATTTTTGGCCTCTATATTTCGAAAATTTTCCACGAAACAACTTTTGGACGAAAAAACGCCTGTTTTTTGATGGTTTTGCAAACAGCTGATTTTCAGTTGGTTGGTTTGATTTTGGCGAAAAAAGGGCTTCGTTGAGAAAAAAAAGTCAACGCCTTTTGAAAATTTGGCGTTGACTTTTGAAAAATTGGCGTGCTTACAAAAACGCAAAAAGTCGCAAAATTTGAGCGAAAAACGTGCACAAAAGTAGGGTATGTGTGCAAATCTTCGTCTTTTGCGGCCCGATTTTTCATCGGGCAACGCCTCTCCAAGGCTCGAAAACGGCCATTTTTCGCTCAAAATTGCTTCGTCGTCGTGAACAAAATATTCTGTGAAATATTTTGACATTCCTGTAAAAGAGATTTTGACATTTCATAGAAGATACTGCCCCCACCCCTGCCCCTACCCTACATGGGAGGGGAGTGCCATGCGGAGCGCCTGCGACGAACAAGGGGGTAGCCACTCACCTACCTTCAAGCCCTTCCCATCTGCTTCTTCAGCCGCAGGATGCGTCGCACGCTCTGGTCGATGCGCTCCTCGGTGAGCACGCCGTCCTCGACAGCCTTGACGACGGCGTCGAAGGCTTCGATGAAGTGCTGGGGTCCGAGCACGATGTCGGCCCCGGCCTGCAGCGTGCCCACGGCGGCCTCGGCAGGGTTGTACTGCTGGGTGATGGCTCCCATCTCCATGCCGTCGGTGATGATGATGTTCTCGTAGCCCAGCTCGCGGCGCAGCTTATCCTGCAGGATGAGGGGCGACATGGTGGCGGGGATGTCGGAACCCGTGACGTTGGGCGTGGCGATGTGGGCCGTCATGATGAGCTGTGCGCCCCACTGGATGCCGGCCTTGAAGGTGATCATCTCGCAGTCCAGCATCTCGCTCCATGTCTTCAGGCTCTGTGCATAGCCGTAGTGCGTGTCGGCCTTGGTGTCGCCGTGACCGGGGAAGTGCTTGATGCAGCCCGTCACGCCGGCATCGTAGAGCCCCTGCAGGTAGTTGGTCACCATCGGTGCGGCCACCTGCGGGTCGTCGCTGAAGGCACGTGCTCCGATGACGATGTTCTCGGGATTGGTGTTCACGTCGGCCACGGGGGCAAAGTCGATGTCGAAGCCGTAGCGGTGCAGGTAGGTGCCGATGACGTTGCCGCAGTGGTAGGCGTTCTTCGGGTCGCCGGTGGCACCGATGGCTCCCATCGACTCAAAGGTCTCTACGTTGAAGTTCGTGTTTCTGCCGATGCGGGCCACGCGGCCTCCCTCCTCGTCGATGCAGAGCAGCGGCGAGCCTTTCAGGGCGCGTAGCTGGGGGATGAAGGCTGCGAGCTGCGCCTCGTCCTCGATGTTGTGGGCGTAGAGGATGACACCGCCCACGGGGTACTTCTCGTTCACGCCCCTCATGGTGGCGTTCACGGCCTGTAGCTTGATTTCCCTGATGTCGTCGGAACTGACGTCGATGCTGCCGCTGTTGTTGAAATGGATGGTGGTGTCGAGGCACTCGGGGCGCACGTAGAACAGCTGCCCCACCTTTTCGCGTAGCGTCATTTGCCGCAGTTGTGCCTCCACCTCGTCGGTGGGCACTACGGGGTTGTCGTCGTCGTCCGACGAGCACGATGTGAATACGCTTGTGCCGCTGACGAGGGTGGCGGCCAGCACCCATAGCTTAAATTGCTTCATAGTTTATCTAAAAAAATGATGTATCGTGTGAAAAAGCATGCAAAGGTACTAAATTATTGGGCAATTCTGCCTCTTCTTTTCCATTAAAAGTGATGTGATAAATGGTAAAATTGCTAAATTTATATAATTATATCAAAATACGGTCTCTGTTTCGTGCCGAATACAAGCCTATTTTCGTAATTTTACAACTTCAAACAGACACGGAAATAACATGTTGATGATGAATGCAGACGAGAAATACATGCGGATGGCGCTGGCCGAGGCCGGGAAGGCGCTCGCTGCCGGCGAGGTGCCCATCGGGGCCGTCGTCGTGAGCCACGACCGCGTCATCGCTCGGGCACATAACCTCACCGAGACGCTCTGCGACCCCACTGCTCATGCCGAGATGCAGGCCATCACCATGGCCGCCAGCGAGCTGGGGGGCAAGTACCTGCAGGAATGCACGCTCTATGTCACCGTGGAGCCCTGCGTGATGTGTGCCGGTGCCATCGGCTGGGCACAGGTGCCGCGTGTGGTCTACGGCTGTGCCGACCCCAAGCGTGGCTTCCAGCTCTATGCCCCTCGTGCCCTGCATCCGAAGGCACAAGCAGAAGGTGGCATCCTCGAAGAAGAATGCCGCCAGCTGATGCAGGACTTCTTCCGGCAGAGGCGAGGGTGAGCAATGACAGGATTGCGCTTCCCTGCCGGACGAAAAAAGACATCCCGCCAACAGGATGGAACCTGCTGGCTGGATGGGGTGGCTCTGGCTGTAATGGCCAGTGGGAAGGAACAGCTTAGTCGTTCTCTGCGAGTACGGAGTAGCCGACGCCACTGACCTTGTACTTGGCGTAGCTGCAAAAAACTGGCGGCACCCTCATGTGAAGAGGATGCCGCCGGTTTTTTGCAAGTAGTTGCGGAGCCTTGGGTTACTCAGTGAATCCGCTGTAGCGTGTGCCGCTGACGTGGTGCTTGGCGTAGCCGTATCGTGCGGCGTATGCATCGTCGGTGAACGTGATGTAGAAGGAGATGCTGTCGGTGGGCACGCCGTGCAGGTTGTGGCCCTTTCCGAGCAGAATCTTGGCATCGCTGATGGTAGCCTTCTCCGGCTCGACGATGAAGGGGTTGCCATCGTCGTCCACGTCGATGATGGGAGTGCCGGCAGCAATGGAGTCGGCGTATTCCTGCATCTCAGGGTTGTAGGGGATGTCGACGGCGGCGAACGTGCCGGCGGCCTGGTTGAGTGCTACGCGGAACTTGAAGTCCCAGAACTCGCCACGGTCGTCGAGCCACATCTCCGTAGTGCTGTTGGCGGCGGTGTTGTAGGTGTAGAGGGGCACGTCGATGATTCCGAAGAGGTCTTCAGGAGCGTAGACCAGCTGATTGTTCTCGTCGACCTGGCTGACGCTGACCTCCCAGTTGCCACACAAGTCCTGAATGGCGGTGCCGCCCGGTTCTTCGTCAGTCTCCACGTCGCAGGCAGTGAAGCCCAGCGAGAGCGTCAGTGCCATTGTCAAGAAAGAAATATACTTTTTCATAAATTCTCTGTTCTAAAGTGATTAATCCTTGTTTAATACCATGTCCATGAAGATCTGGCCTGCATACGACAGGCTGTAGCTGATCTGGCCCGTCTCGGGATTGTAGACGCCGTCCTCGATGTAGTCGAGTCCGTCGCCCCAGCCCTTGATGTAGCTCGAGAGCAAGGTGATGGTGTTGTCGGGGTTCAGGCATACGTAGCCCGTCATGTCATAGTTGGCTCCGTAGCCGCGAATCTGGTCGTACCATCCGCCGAAGAGGTCGTTGCAGTAGAAGATGCCAGGTGCGAACTGGCTGAAGGTGATGCCCACGCACTGGCTGGTGTTGCCATAGGCTGCGGCATAGGCCGAGAAGGGATTCTTGGCGGCTCCATACTTCGTGGCGGCCATGTCGGTGCTGTAGGTGCCCTCGATGGTGGCGGTCACAGAGGGGTCGTAGACCACCACGGTGCGGCTGACGCTGGCGGAGAACCCATCGTCGTTGACGCCCGAATAGGTGATGTCGTAGAATCCGACGGTGTTGACATCCACATCGTCGGCACCGCTCACGGTGACACGCGATGTGAAGTCTTCACCGGCCAGCGTGGCTTTCACGCCGGGGTCGTTGAACGTGGTGCCCAGCGGAACGAGCATCATCTCGTCGCCCTGCAGCTCCAGGTTCACATAGTAGGTGAGTCGTGAGTCGGTGAGCTGGTCCTCATCGTCGTTGCACGAGGTGAAGCCGAGCACCGACATGCCGAGCATCATGCTATATAGAAATATCTTTTTCATAAATTAGCCAATTTAATATTTCACTTTTTCAACTTTTCAATTTTACTTCACGTCCCAGAACACATGCTCGCCGATGGTGACGGCCTCGGGCGTGTTCTTGTTGTAGCGGCGGGCGTTGCTGGGGTAGGGCATGCGGTAGCAGAGCTTGCTGGAAGAAGAGTTGTCGGCAGGCGAGATGAAGTCGCCCGGAGTGTAGACCGTGGCGTCCTTGTAGATCTGCTCGGCGCTGTAGGACGAGAGCATGGGCACGTCGGTGCGGCGGGCCTCGCTCCATGCCTCCATGTGGTTGCGATAGAAGAAGGCTACCCACTTCTGCATGTAGAGCAGCTTCAGCTTGTCAGCATCGCTGGCCTGTGCGCTCCAGCTGGTCTTCGGGGCAGCGAGGAAGGCGGCGGCACCGCTGATGCCACGCGAGGCGAAGTCGGCCTGCACGCCAGCCTCGTAGGCAGCGCGGGCGGCGGCATCGTTGTTGTTGAAGCGCTTCTGCACCTCGGCGATGAGGAACTGCAGCTCGCTCTGCGTGAACAGGTAGATGGGCATGGCCTTGGCGGGAGCACGGTTGATGTTGCTCACGTAGTCATCGTTATAGGCCGACTGCAGACCGGTCCACTCGCCCATCTTGGTCTTGGCGCCAGGCAGCTGGCCCACGTAGTCGTCGTACTTGGCTGACTTCTCCAGTGCGTAGGCGATGCGGGGGTCGTTGGTGGCCTGATAGTAGGTGACCAGGGGATAGGCGGCGCAGAGGTTCTTCGTGCCTGCCAGTGTGCCCTCATAGAAGATGGCTCCCCACGGGTTGCGCTGGCCCTGAGCGTCGGAGTAGACGTTCCAGGCGATGTCGCCGGAGAAGAAGTCGCCGGCGTTCACCAGGGCCACGGCCTTGCTCTGATAGTCGGCAGAGCCGCCGTCGATGAGTCGCATGTACATTCGGAGGCGCAGGGCGTTGGCATAGCCGCGCCACTGGCTGAGGTTCCTGTTCAGCATGGGGTCGGTGACGGTCATCGGCTCGCCGGTCATGTTGGCCTCGGCCTCGTCGAGCTCGGCCAGCACGCCCTCGTAGACGTCCTTGCCGTTGTCCCACTTAGGCATAGCGTTGGCACTGCCCTGCAGGGCCTCGCTGTAGGGCACCTTGTCGATGTTGTCGACCATCACCTGGAAGGCCTGGGCACGCAGCACCTTGGCAGCGAAGATGTCGGCGGTGGAGCTGGTCTTCGACAGCACGTCCTCCACGTCCTGCAGGGCGCCGGCATAGATGTAGGTGTAGCAGCGGTCGAGCAGGTTGGTGGCCTCGTTGATGTCGAGCTTGTCGAGCACGTTATACTGGTTGGCCGTGGGCATCTGTCCCCAGTACTGGGCGAAGAAGCCTGCGTAGTTGAACATCTGGTCGCCCACCACGTCGGCGATGGAGTTCTCGATGGAGGGGAACACCAGGTCGGCCGACACGTCGGTGCTGGACGGATAGTTCGGGTTCTCGTTGATGTCCAGGTCGCAGCTGGAAAGCATCAGCAGGCCAGCAGCAAATAGCGTTATTTTTTTCATACTGTTGTCTCCTTTCTTTTAGAATTTTACGTTGACGTTGAAACCGAACTTGCGCGAGCTGGGGTTGGCCGACCACTCACCGAAGTTACCCTCGAGGTCGTTGCCGAACGAAGTCAGCTCGGGGTCGATGAAGGTGTTGCTCGACGGAGTCCAGAGGAACAGGTTGTTGCCGAAGAGCGACAGGCGCACGCCGGTGAGGAAGGTGCTGGCGAGCCACTTCTTGGGGAGGTCCCAGGAGAGGACGACGGAGCGCAGCTTCACGTAGGACTTGTCAACAAGGTAGTCGGCATCGTTGTCCCATCCGCCGTTATCCCAGAAGGTGAACAGGTTGGTGGGGCTGATGGCCGTGGTGTTCTCTGCATAGACGGGTTCCATGATAGGCGTCACGCCATCGTCGGCGACTCCTACCTTACGCTCTCCCACCTGCACCACCGAGTTGGGCACGATGAACGGGTTGCGGTCGTTGTAGGTGGTCTGCATGGCGTTGCCGGTGAAGTAGCTGATGTCAGCCGTGCGCGAGTAGAGCAGGCCGCCCTTGCGGATGTCGAAGTCAATGCCCAGGCTCACGCCCTTATACTTCAGCGTGGTTCCCAGACCCATCTGGTACTTGTAGTTCATCGAGCCAACCTCTTCCAGGTCGTCGGTGGGAACGGGAATACCATTGGTGTCCACGATGGTGCGGCCCTGGGGGTCTTTCTTGGCGCGGTAGTCCTTGAAGATACCCATCTCCTTGCCCTCGATGGCATAGAGGCCCACGCCACCCGAGAGACCATAGATGTTCACCTCGCCGCCCAGTTCCTCAGGCAGGCTCACCACCTTGTTCTTGTTCTTGGTGAAGTTCCACGTCAGGCTCCACTCGAAGTCCTTCGTGCGGACGGGTACCACGGTGACCAGGGCCTCGATACCCTTGTTGCTCACCTTACCCAGGTTGGTGTTCATGGCGGTGTAGCCCGATGCGGGATCCATGTTCAGCGAGAAAATCTGCTTGTCGGAGGTACGGTCGTAGTAGCTCACGTCGAACGACACGCGGTTCTGCAGGAAGGCCATGTTCAGACCGAGCTCCCACTCCGTGGTCATCTCGGGGCTGAGGTCGTTGCTGCCCAGCACGTTGCCGGCGGTGTAGGCGTTGGTGCCCGTCTTGCTGAAGGGGAAGGCGCTGCTGGCCCAGCCGCTGGAGTTGGCCAGAGCCTGTGCATAGACCGACTGTGTCATGTAGACCGAAGCGTCGTTACCCGTCTTACCCCAGGCGGCACGCAGCTTACCGTAGTTGATAATCTTCTTCAGGTCGTCGTTCAGCATCTCCGAGAAGATCCAGCTGGCGGTGAGGCCGGGATAGAAGAACGAGCGGTTGCCCTTCGGCAGTGTCGATGACCAGTCGTTACGTCCGGTGACGGTCAGGTAGAGCATGTTCTTCCAAGCCAGTTCGGCCTGTCCGTAGATGCCGTAGAGGCGGCGCTTCCACTGGTACTGCTCCACGGTGGGAATCTCGCTGCTGTTGGTGATGTCGTAGAAAGTGGGTATGGTGAGGTTCTCCACCGAGCCGTAGAGATAGCTGTAGCGGCGCTCGTTGCCGTTGAAGCCGGCGATGGCGTTGATGTTGAAGTCGCTCACGGGCATGTTGAACGTCACGAACAAATCCTGGTTGATTTCGCGCTGGCGGGTGGTCTGCTGCGTGGCGCTGCCCGTAGCACCGGCGATAGTCGAGGCGTCCTCATTATAAGTGCCAGCGAAGAGGCTCTCCAGGTTGGGCTGGCCGGCGTTGCGGTGGCCGGTCTGCGTGTCGAGGCCGAAGCGATAGGTGGCCTTGAAGTATTTCAGGAAGTCGTAGTCGAGCTGCAGCTTGCCGTAGAAGCGCTCGCTCTCGTATTTCGACTCATAGTTCTCCAGCACCCAGTAGGGGTTGGTGATGCCGTAGGGCGTATAGTAGTAGCCCGGCGTGTTGAACGGGTACGACAGGTCCTTCATCTCGGCGATGGAGATGTCGCGCGGGGTCTGCATGATGGCGTTGTACATAGAGGCGCCGCCCTGGCCCGTGGTCACGAACGAGTTCTTCTGGTAGGCATAGTTCAGGGCCGTGCTGATGGTCAGGTCCTTCACCTTGTGGCTGCCGTTGGCCGAGAAGGTGTACTTCGTGTAGCTGTCGCTGTTGGTGGGCACGATACCATTGTCGTGAATCTGCGACAGGCTCACGTAGTAGTTGTCCACCTCGTTGGCGTTGCTGAACGAGATGCTGTTGTTGTAGCGGAAGCCCGTGTCGAAGAAGTCCTTCGTGTTGTTCTCGATGGCCTTGTACGACTTGATGTTCTGCGAGTTGTCGTAGATGGCACCATAGCGCAGCTGTGAGCCGTCGAACTTCGGACCCCACGAGCCGTTCTCGTCGTAGGTCTTATCGCCATACCAGCCCATACCGAAGTCGTTCTGGAACTGCGGCAGGCGCAGCACGCTCTCCCACTGCAGACCACCGTTGTACTCCACGCCCACGCCGGCGTTCGAGCGGCCCGTCTTCGTCGTGATGAGAATCACGCCGTTGGCAGCGCGGCTACCGTAGAGGGCCGTAGCGGCGGCACCCTTCAGGATGGTCATGTTCTCCACGTCGTCGGGGTTCACGGCGTTGGCACCGTTACCGAAGTCGAACTGGTTGTTCAGGTGGTCGCCGCTGACCACCGACGTGTTCGTCATGGGCACACCGTCGATGACGTAGAGTGGCTGGTTGGAGCCGTTCAGCGAGCTGATACCACGGATGATGACCGAGTTCGAGGCACCCGGGTCGGTCGACGTGGTGCTAATCTGCACACCGGCCACCTTACCTGCCAGGCTCGACATGATGTCGTTGGCGCGGCTCTCGGCAATCTCCTCGCCAGCCAGCGACGTGGCCGAGTAGCCCAGGGCCTTGGCCGAGCGCTTGATGCCCATGGCCGTCACCACAATCTCGTCGAGGTTCGTGTCGCCCGAGCGCAGCACGATGCGCATGTTCGGCCGGGCGCTCACCTCGAGCGTCTCCATGCCCACATACGAGATGCGGAGCATGCTCTTGCCCGCAGGAACGGTCAGCGAGAAGCGTCCGTCACTGCCTGTTACCGTACCGACGTTGGTGCCCACGACGAGCACGGACACGCCCATGACGGGCTGCCCATCGTCCTGCGACACCACGGTACCGTTGACTTTAGTCTGGGCCAGAGCGCCTCCCACCATGAGGAAGAGCACGGCCAGCAATGTCATGATTCTTTTTTCCATAAAAATCTCTCTCTCGTTTTGTTAATAATTAGTGTGAATTTTCTTCTTTTTCTCTCTCTATTTATTATAATGTACGTGTATTACTTGCTTTCTTCCGTTTTGCTCCCGAAATGTTAGCGTTTGCAAAAATAGCTATATTATTTTTAATTGCCAAAGGTTTTTGACTAAAAAGTTTGTTTTTGGCTTAAATTTTTGACGATTCGCAAGTTTTCCGCCTTGATTTGTGTCATTTCGGTTGTCCGTTTGTCAGCGTTTTTTCTACGGAAATGCATGCAAAGCACCCATTCCCCCGACCTTTGGTCGCCTATCGTGGCCACAGCTGCCCGATGAGCTGGTAGGTGTCTCTGACGTTCTCCAGGCTGGTGGCAATGTGGCTGGGGCGGCCTTCCACGGCGTGGAGGAAGCGCTCGATTTCGCCGTAGTAGCCCTGAGTATAGACCGTGTTGCAGGCCATGACGGGCTGCATGCTGCGGCAGTGCAGGTGCTGCGTGGTCCTGCCCCGTGTCCATAGCTTCTCCGTGGGGATGCCGCCTACGGAGCGGGGCAGGGGCTCGAAGGCCAGCTCGTCTGGTATCGACAGCTGGTAGATGCCTGCCGTGGAGTGCACCGTGAGGCGCTCCTCGGCCGTCGTCCAGGCGTAGGCCGTGGAGAGCTCGAGCGTGCCCGTGATGCTGTGATGGCGCAGCATCAGCAGCATGCCGCCGGGGCCAACCTGCTGGCAGGCGATGACTTCGGGCTTGCCGAACAGATGGACCACGAGGTCGAGCGGATGGATGAACAGGTCGAGCAGGGCGTCCCCCTCGGGATAGGTCCCCGTGAGATAGTGCAGGTCGTAGCTCACGAGGTGCTCGCGGCACAGCCGCTTCCGCAGCGTCACGACGGCGGGTGCATAGCGCTGCTGCAGGCCCACCATGGCCACGGACGAGCCGTGGCGCTGCCGGGCGCTGATGAGGCTGTCGAGTTGGGCGAGCGACGTGCAGGGCGGCTTCTCGACGAAGAGCGACTTGCCGCTCTGCAGCACCTGCAGGGCGATGGGGTAGTGGGCCGAGGGTGAGGTGGCCACGAAGACGCCCCTCACCTCGTCGTCGCCCAGCACCTCGGCAAGCGATGTGGTGACCCTCGTGCCAGGATACCTGTGTGCTATGAAGCTGCCTTTGCGCTCTGTGGCTACGCAGATATACTTCAGCCGAACGCCGAGGTGGCTGAGCACGGGGTAGAGGTTGGTGAGCGAGTGCTGCCCCATGCCCACGAAGGCATAAGAACACTGGAACGTTTGGCGCAGGAAGTGCTCCGTGCGCAGGCGCTTGTAGCGGGCTATGAGTTGTTGAAGCATTTCAGGAATTGGCGATAAGTCTGTTTCGGGTTGGCCGTCCACTGGTAGGGGCCGTAGCATTTCTCAATGAGCCATTTGGGCAACAGCCGCTCGAGGCTGCGCACCAGGATGATGTCGTACTTGCGGTGGAAGTTAATCCAGCAGGCGTTGCAGTCCTTGGAATACCGGCACTGCGTCTGGCAGGCAGCGGCACCGTTGAAGATGTCGTCGAGTGACTGGCGGTGGATGTTGCCCAGCACCAGGTCGAGGTTCTGGCAGAGCGGCACGTCGCCGTTGCTGTGGATGACGAGGCTGCTCATGATGCTCTGGCAGCGCAGTCGCAGGTGGCCATTACGCCACTGGTCGTAGAGGGCCACGAAGTCGAAGTTCTCGGGGAAGAGGTCAAGACCCGGCAGACTCTCCCCCTTATGGGTGGTGGGGCTGAGGGGTGGGGCTAATGGGCCTGATGGGCCTACCATATATGCCATCGTTCCATAGATGCCGATGCGGACGTCCACGCCGTAGTGCTTGGCTACGTCGATGACGAAGGCCATGTCTTCAAGACTGTTCCACGGCGACAGGCAGAACATCAGCGACAGCGGCACCTCGCCCTTCAGCGCCTCCACTACTTGTATCACTTTGTCATATCCGTCGCATCCTCGCATCCGCTGATAGGTGTTGTGGTTGCCGTCGAGTGAGAGATAGAGGTGGCGGGGCCGATGGCGGCGGACGGCCTCGATGACCCGTCGTGGCGCGAGGCCGTTTGTCAGCAGCGTGAAGTTGGGATGGTGCTCGCGGAACCAGGCCATGATGTCGGCAGACTGGGGGTGGAGGACGAACTCGCCGCCCTCCAGGCCCACGGTGGTGCGCCGGGTGACGCACCGGCTCTGCATCACCCGCTGGATGTCCTCGAGCGACAGGTGCTCCACCGGCTTCTGCCAGATGTTGCAGTGCTTGCAGTGCGACTGGCAGGCCGTCGTCGCATAGATCATCAGTTGCGAGAGCCGCTTGTGCCGTGGCCTCGCCATGTTGTTCAGGTAAATCAGCCCGTTGTAGGCATAATCGTTGAGAGAGTACATACAGAAAAATCGTTATGGTTTTGTTTACTACTTTTATAGTCCAAAACCGTAACGATTGACTGCACCGAATGGTCGGTAAAAAGGCATTCCCCTCTCATGAAGGGGAGGGCCATGCGGACAGCCCATCCTCTTGAAGGAGGGGAAAGGCGGATAGTCGAGCTCTGCTCTGAAATGGGGTAGAGGTGGGGTCATTTTTCTTTTCAAAATGTCAAAATATTTCACAGAAAATTTTGTTCACGACGACGAAACAATTTTGAGTGAAAAATGGCCGTTTTCGAGCCTTGGGGAGGCTTTGCCCGATGAAAAATCAAGGCGCAAAAGGCGAAAAATTGCACACGCACTCTACTTTTGTGCACGTTTTTCGCTCCTATTTTGCTACTTTTTGCGTTTTTGTAAGCACGCCAAATTTTCAAAAGTCAACGCCAAATTTTCAAAAGGCGTTGACTTTTTTTTCTAAACGAAGCCCCTTTTTTGCTTAAATCAAATCAACTCGTTGACAATCAATCATTTAGCAAACCCTCAAAAAACGGGCTTTTTTTCGTCCAAAAGTTTTTTCGTGGAGAATTTTCAAAATATGGAGGCCAAAAATGGCCTTTTTGTCAATTTTGTTCAAAAAAATCATGTCAACGATTTTCCTACATCCTCAGTTTCCCCTTGCGCTCCAGATAGCGGAGGAAAGTGTCCCACTGCTGGGCACGTCGCTCGCGGTTGGCCTTCACCTCCTCGATGTCGGTGAATTGCGGGGGATAGCAGTCGTTGAGGAAGTAGCGGCTGTCGTCGATGACCCCGTTGTCGATGCTTCCGTAGCAGAGCACCAGGTCGGGGATGAACTGGCTGCAGAGGAGGCTGACGAAGGTGGCGCCGGTGGAGAAGAGGTGTTGGTCGTCGAGGTAGAAGTCGATGCTGCCGAGCACCCGGAGCCGTTCGCGCAGCGGCGGCATGGAGTCGCGGAAGCGCAGCTCGCGGGTGTTCACGTCGAACCACTCGATGTCCTCATCGGTGAACAGGGCGCCAGCGGCGAGGCGAGTGTCGGTGGGCATGACGGCATAGGCCCGTAGGCCCGAGGCCGCCAGCTGCCGGGGCTCTTCGGCCGGGCTGTCATCACTGCTGCATGCCGTCAGCGGCATGGCGAGCGTGGCAATGGCTATCGCCAGCGTCCACGCAAAGGTTCTCATGTTCTTGTTCATCATTTGTAAAATAAGTAAAAAATCAATTTAGTTTATACCATCTGTTTTTCTAAAACAATAGTTCATATCAACTCATTTAGATGAGGTTGTCTCTACCTATTATAGTACGGAAACGGCCAAAAGACTGCACCGCCTACCACGTGAACCGGATGCCCAGGGGCAGGGTGAGGTCGAAGGGATGCTCCGTGCGGTAGGTCTCGGGGGCGTTGTCGCCCGTGGGGATGAAATATTGCAGGCGTGGCTCGAAGTAGACGTTGACGTGGGGCAGGAGCTGGTATTGCAGGCCGACCCCTGCGCTGACCGACCACTGCCAGGGGGCGCTGATGCTGTTGTGCGACGTGGGGACGACGAGCGAGTCGCCATTCTCGGATGGGTAGGTGCCATTATATAGATATTGAGTGGTGAGGCGACCGCTGACGGGGATGTCGAGCTCGATGCCGCCCGAGGCGTAGACCGCCCAGCGCTTGTCGCCTGCGATGCGATAGGTCAGGCTGAGCGGCAGGTCGACGTAGTGGAGTCGCTGCGTGCGGCGGATGAGCGTCCTGTCGTTGCCCGCCTCGAAGGTCGACTTCATGTAGGTGTAGCCCAGGCCCGTGGTCAGCGACCAGCGGTTGCTGAGCTGCTTGCTCAGCGAGAGCTGCCAGGTCCTGGGGCGCTCGTGGTGCTTCGTCTCGCTGATAGGCTCCCACGGGTTCTGCGCGTTCGCCAGGGCCACGCGGTTCATGTTGGTAGCGTCCACGGAGTCCATCTTGCCGGCGTTCTCGATGGCGTAGTTCGTGTAGTCGGCCCAGTTGTAGATGCGCACAGAGCGCGTGGCCAAGCCTGTCAGGCTGGGCATGGTCATGAAGTTGTCCACCACGCTCGTGCCCGCTGAGGGTACGCCCGAGCAGGCCAGTGTTGTAGTCCAGGCAGAATCATCTCTCGGCTCCTCAAGACCCGGACCGGGCTTCTCCCCAAAGGGTGGGGAGTATATAGATATGCTGTCAAAGGTAATGGATGTAGCAAAAGTGACGGCTTCCCTGCCTTGGGGGAGGGGCAGGGGGACGGGTCTTGAGGGTGCCTGGGGGCTAATGGGCTTACTGGGGCTGGTGGGGCTTTCTGCGCTTTTAGCCGAAGCAGACGCAACTGCTCCTCTCCCTTGGGGGAGGGGCTGGGGGGCGGGGTTTGAGGGGCTTTCGGGGCTTGGCCTTTCCGGGATGGGTCTTGCACTCCTCTTCTCGCGCCATAGCGTCAGCAGCAAGACGGGAACTATGAGCAGCATGGCGACGACGCCATATCCCGCTATCAGCTTCCGCAGCATCCGCTTAGCCCTGGCCAGCTGCGACGACGAGGAGTGGGGCTCGATGCCCAGTGCTGCGGCTATCTCCTTGTGCGTCATGCCTTCGAAGACCGAGAGGCGGAACACCTTGCCGTAGCCCTCCGGCAGACCGTCGACCATCCGCAGCAGCTCCTCTAAGGGCACGCCTCTCACCGATGGCGCTTCCGCTGGCTCTGCCGTCGTGGCGGCCTCTTCTATCGGCACCAGCGCCAGGCGCTCACGCTGCTCACGGTATTTCGACGCCACGTTGCGCGCGATGGCCATCATCCACGACTCCGCCTTCCGGGCATCGCGCAGGCGGTCGAACGAGGTGAAGATGACGACGAAGGCATCGTGCAGCACGTCGTCCACCGTCTGCTCGTCGCCTACGTAGCGCCGGCACACGCCCCTCATCCGCCGGGCGTATGTGCTGTACAGCTCGCCGAGCGCCTCTGCGTCGCCCTGCCTGCACCGTTCTATCAGCCGTTCCACTTCCATCGTGAGCATGTCGTCTCTTCTTATAGTACTTCAGATAGCGAAAAGACTGCACAAAAATACGAAAAATTTTGAAAGTTTGAAAAAAACAGCCTGTCGTTTCTTAATAATTGCTAATTCTTGCGGCGGCGATTATATATTTCCCCGAAAAGAAGGTAATATATAAGTAGAAAGCAAGCACTGAATGAAAGCGAACACAGCCCATACGCCGCAAGCCCCGCAGGACGAGGCACTGCTCATCCGCCGCATCCTCGACGGCCAGACGGAGCTGTTCCGCCAGCTGGTAGTCCGCTATGCCGAGCCAGTGCTGCGGGTGGTGGGCCGTGTGGTCCCTTCGCCGGAGGATGCCGAGGAGGTGGTGCAGGACACGCTGCTGGCCGCCTTCCGCAGCCTCGACCGCTACGATGCCCTTCGGGCCAGCTTCCACACCTGGCTCATGGCCATCGCCTACCACACGGCCATGAACCGCATCCGCAGGGAGCACAGGCTGTCGTTCGCCGACACCGACCAGGCGAGCCTTGACGCCATCCCCGATGCTGAGGCCGATGCTCTGCTGAGCGACTCCCGCCAGGAGCGGCTCGCCCTGCTCGACCGCGCCGTGGCCCTGTTGCTGCCCGACGACCAGCTGATGCTTAGCCTCTACTATTATGATGACCGCCCCATCGGCGACATCGCCCTCATCACCGACCGCAGCGAGGGCTACCTGCGCTCGCGCCTTCAGTGGATTCGCAAACGACTGGCATTAACCATCAAAACCCTTGAGACCCATGACGAAGAATAACTCTCCCCACGATACGGCCCTGCGCCAGGTGATGCAGCACCGCGCCGAGGCTGCCGAAAGAATGACGCTCACCGACGACTTTACCGACCGCCTGATGGAGCGCATCGAGCAGCAGAACCAGCAATCCAAGCACCGCCGCCTGTGGCTCTACCCCGCCATCGGCATCGCTGCCGCCATCGCTTTGCTGTTCTCCATAGGCGTCCATCTCAGTGACCATGAGGGCGATGCTCCCAGGCAGGTGGCGCAAGCAGACACCATGATGGCAACCCCACCGACGGAGACCCAGAAAGTGGAGGGGCATCCTTTGCAGAAAGAAGAAGGCATGGAGAAGGCCGACTCTGCTAACAAGGTGAAGGAGATACTGCAAATGTCACGTCCGCCCAAGCATTATATGGCAAAACGAGAAACGCAGGCTGAAACCATCGAGGAGCCTGTCGTCGACGAGAATTACCTCGCAGAATGGACAATCGTTGAGGAAGAGCAGCGGTTGGCCATGGAGATGATGTTGCAAACGAGCGGTAGTCTGCAAGACGACTACCTGCAAATGACAAGGGAAATAAGAGAGCGGGGCAACCGCATGACCCAACAAGTGGAAACAGCGCTGAGCGACGACACCTACTAATGAATAACCCCAAAATACTGAAACGATATGAAAAGAACAGCTATGGCATTCATTGCCATCATCATCTCCCTCTGCGCAGGGCACGCTCAGGGAACAATACAGCAGCGCCTGCAAGGTCATCCGAAGATTGACAGTCTCGTGAGCGAAATGGAGGCGTTGGGAAGAAGCGTTCGCCTTTCCTACTATTACGACGGTAGGCTCCATAAGACTATCATGATAGGCGGCGGCTTGATGAAAGACTACCAGCCTACACCTCCGACAGGTGACCCTAAACGGGACTTACAGGCACTGAAGCTGGACAGCGTGCGCCAGATGGAGACTCTGCGGCTGAAACGGGCGTATGACGCCATGCGCCGCACCTGCCAGCAGCTCACCGACGAGGCCAAGGAGAGCTACAGCTGGGAGTACCACCGGGGCGGGGTGGACAGCGTGCGCTATACCATCGCCTTGGGAGAATACGCTAACGGCGACACCATGCAGACCTATCGGCGAAACAGGGATGTGTTTTATTATAACGCCCCCGAAATCATCACCTTCAACTACAACCCTGTACCAGGAAGTGACGTGAGTCCGTGGCGACACAAGGGATACGCCACGTTCAGATATGAGTACACCCCTGACAGCGTGAGCAAGATGCCGAAAGAGCGCGCACCGTTCGACAAGGAAGCATACAAGCGGCTGCTTCTGCCCATCCTGAAACAAAAAGGCATCACCACCCGCCAGTTCTACGTCTATCACGACAGCACCTATACCATTGAGAAGAAGGATTGGGACAACGAGGAGTTTGTCATTCGCTCGAACACGATTTCGCCCCGCCAGCTGAAGAGCGAGACGTGGGGAACCGTCTACACGCTGGGCTCCAGCGCACAGGCCGACACGGTGCTGAGCCAGATCAAGCAGGCCACGTGGGCTTTCCTGAACGAGCATCCCGACATGGATTTCTCCTTCAATCCCACTTCCGAATACCATTCAAGGGCATTGGAAGACATGTTCCATACCTTTGACTCCAAGAGAGTGCCTTCTTCTTTCTACATCTATGTTCACCGTAGCCCGATACCCGGCAGCACGACAGACTCCGAACATCATATCGTCATCATCGAAAGCAAGGGCGACATGATGGTGCCCATGGAATGGCAAATCCTGAAGAGCTGGAAGAACGGCAAAGTAGCCTACGACAAGAAAGCCGCCAAGAGCCTGACGCCCAAGCAGGCCCGGGACAACACCTCCGCCTCACGCTCCACCATAACACGGGGCTACGAGCCAATCGATTAGGTCTAATGACTCGTCTTATCACAGAAAGTGTTCATGCTGCGGTATACAAGGGAGAGAATGCTACCGAGTGATTTATAACAGTGCTTTGATAGACTCTATGTCTATATGCAGGTTCTCTGCTATGGCATTTACTGTCTGTCCGCTTTGAAGTAGCATCTTCACCAACATCGCCAGCTGTCCGTCCTTCTCGGCGAGCTGATTGTTCTTCTCAGCAAGCTGTCCGTCCTTCTCGGCAAGCTGATTGTTCTTCTCGGCGAGCTGATTGTTCTTCTCGGCGAGCTGATTGTTCTTCTCGGCTATCTCCCCTATCTTCTCGGCAAGGTCACGCTCCAGTCCGTAGACCTTGCCCTCCTGTTCCTTGATGATGGAGTAGTACTCGTCCTCCACGTTCATGTTCTGTCGCATCTCTATGTTCGACGCCGCCATCAGCAGGCGGTGGAAGATGGGCTGCATGTCGGCGTCGGCCAGGTCGAAGGCCTTCTCGTCGAGGTTCAGGTAGTGCTGGTTGTCGGTGCACACGTGGCTCTGGTCG
>CACYME010000037.1 GCA_902775475.1 uncultured Prevotellaceae bacterium | reverse complement strand
TCAGACCCGACAACTCTCCGTTGTCGTAAGCACCCAATATCAGGTAGCCATTCTTTCGTGAATTTGGCAGATCGTTGGCAAAGGCACATATAGCCTCCTGGAACTTATCCATGTCACCTGTTGACGTGGTTCGCTCTACACGATAGGTTTCCGTGCTATGCAGCAGTTCTTGTATTTCGTCTTTTGTTATCATTCGACTTATTTCTCTTGATTGAATTCTTCCTGTCTTACCAACTCCTGCACAGGCACTTCAAGCGCATTTGCTATTGCAATGAGGGCTTCAAGGCTGGGTTGGGTGGTATTGGTGACCCACTTTGACACTGTAGCAGGATCCTTGCCAAGTTTGTCGGACAGCCACTTATTGTTCAGGTCGCGTTCTGCGAGAACTACTCTTATACGATTTAACTTTGCCATGATGTAATTCTGCTATTTGACGGCAAATTTACTAAAAAGAATCGTTATAGACGCAGGAATCTTCAAAAATCGCCTTCCATCAAGCAAAAAAATTGGGGAAAATACCAATCTATTGATATTCAAACGATAATTATTCGTAAAAAACATGCAATTCGTATAATTCGTAAAATTCGTTGTTAAAAAAGAATACTATTCATGATTCATTCGTGTTTCACTTCTGCGCATTCTTGCGTATCTTCGGTAGCAAGCGGCAGAGCCGAGCGCGTGTAGCACCGCAGGCAAAAAGAATTCATGAGTCATTCGCGTTTCATTCACGTTCATTCGCGTAAAAAAGAAGACAACTTGAACAACTTTTTCAAGCTGTACGGTTGCCCAAAGTCTGGCTGGCGTGGGATATCCACCCCAGGGGGATAAGAGGGGGCTATACTGCTTTACGGCAAGTTTGTAAAAGACTTTGGACTCGCGCAGAGACGCAGAGGGCGCAGAGTCTCGCAGAGAAGGGGGGGGCAGGGAGGGAGAAGGAGAGAGCACCCTTGGTGCTGAGGCCGCAGAGCTGCCCCGGGTGGTCTGTGAAGTACACCGTTGGCTCCATGCGCCGAAGGCGCCTCTCTCCCAGAGAAAGATGTTCTCTGCGAGACTCTGCGCCCTCTGCGTCTCTGCGCGGGAACAAATGAGATTTACCGCTCGATAAAGACCTCTTGCTTCCCCACAGCAGCAGGGACGAGCGGAAAAAGGCGGTGACAAATGGGGACCAGGCCTCACCGGAGCGGGAAAAAGCCACGCCTTTTCCGTTGGCAGCGGACGGGGAAATTATTGGCAGCGCCCGCTGCCTTCCTTGCTGAGAACAGGGGGAGCTGCGCACAAATAGGTCAACTGCTATATCATTATTGTAGGGTGTCCAATTTGTTGTACTACAATGGATGCAGAAATGATATTACAGACCCCACCCCTGCCCCTCCCCCGTAAGGGCAGGGGAAAGGCTACGGGTAGGCGACCAAAGGTCGGGAATGCTGCTGCGCATGAGTACCCGCAAGTAACGGACTTTTTCAAGTGGACTCAGGGATGGGCCTTCGCAGCCTCCTCGTCATCATCCCACAGAGAGTTATGAGCGTGTCCACCCGTCGGCTGATGGCGGAACTGTAGGAACCTCTGGGCTTTCGCCCTGGCCTGTTCTCTTTTCCTACTTTGGCTGCGCGAGCGCCTTGCGGTTGGCATCGACAGTTTTTATCTCGCGGTTGTGCTCTTCCTTGTCAACAAAGCGGAGCTGCTGGCAGTTGCGCATCACTTCCGTCTCGTCGGTGGTGAAGCTGAGCTTGAAGTGGAGGGAGTCGCCGACATGCGCCAGATAGTAGACGTCGGGTATGAAGCTCTCTCCGGGTACTTCTTCTTTTGGAAAGGCCTCCATACTCGCCTTGCTGACGGGGGCGAAGAGCACGCCGGCATCGCCAGCGACAAGGGGGTAGACCTGATAGACGGCTGCGCTGAAGACGGGTGCCTGCTGTCTGACGTCCTGCTTGAACACGATGTCGAACTCGGCTTCCATCACTACGTTTCCCATGCTGCTCGACAGGTGGCTGACTTTGGGGATGCTCACCCTCGACACCTTCACGCCGCCAGGGACGGTGTATGGCAGGGTGCTGTCGACGCTGCAGGGAAGGGCTGTGCCTGCCAGCTGGCTGCAGGCCTCCTCGGTGGCGCTGATGAGTTTCTGCTGTGCCTCGTCCATGAAGGAAGGGCCTGCGCGAGGCCGGCTTCGCCAGCATCTTTGCCGAGCTGGCTCTTCAGTTTGGCACTCTCCTTGTTAATGTCGGAAGCAACGTCTTCATACACGTCGGGCAGGTTGCCGAAGAAACTGGCCTTGCTCACGAGCTGCGCCACGTTGTGGGCGTCGAACTTCTTCATCAGTCTGCGGCGATAGGTACCCACGGTGTTCTCCGACAGGAAGAGGCTGGCGCGCCTGCTCTATGCGGCCGCTGAAGAGATGCCACGAGGCTCGGCGATAGAGCAGCACGGGATGAAGGGCTGACGCTCGACATCGGGCTGGGTCATCACCGAGTCGATGAAGTGGTGAGCCTCTTCGAGGCGCGTAGCATCGTTGAGGCATTCCCAGATGAGGCTGTCGGTGGTCTCCCACTCCGGCGTTGCCAGCGAAGCGAGGAACGGGCCCAGAAGGACGATGAGCAGCAGCTTTTTCATCAGAGCTCGAGGTCGATGTCGTGCAGCTCGTGCCAGGGCAGGCCCTGCTTGTTCAGCTGCTCCATGAAGGGATCGGGGTCGAACTCCTCAACGTTGTAGACGCCGGGCTTGCGCCAGAGGCCCTTGCAGAACATCATAGCGCCAATCATGGCGGGCACGCCAGTGGTGTAGCTCACGCCCTGCATGCCGGTCTCCTCGTAGGCGGCGCGGTGCGAGCAGTTGTTGTAGACGTAGTAGGTGTGCTCCTGCCCATCGTTGCCGATACCACGGATGCGACAGCCGATACTGGTCTGGCCCTCGTAGTTCTGGCCCAGGTCCTGCGGGTTGGGCAGCACGGCCTTCAGGAACTGCAGGGGCACAATCTTCACGCGAGCAGTGCCGCTGCCGTCGGCCAGCGGGGCCTCGTACTCCACCTCGTCGATGCGGCTCATGCCGATGTTCTGTATCACCTCCAAGTGCTTCAGATACTGCTGGCCAAAGGTCATCCAGAAGCGGGCGCGACGGATGGTGGGGTAGTTGATGACCAGGCTCTCAATCTCCTCGTGGTGCAGCAGGTAGCTGTCGCGCAGGCCTATCTCAGGATAGTTCAGGTCTTTGTGAATCTCCAATGGCTCGGTCTCCACCCACTGTCCGTTCTCCCAGTAGAGACCCTTCTGGGTGATTTCGCGGATGTTGATTTCGGGGTTGAAGTTGGTGGCGAAGGCCTTGTGGTGGTCGCCGGCGTTGCAGTCCACGATGTCTAAGTAGTGCATCTCCTTGAAGTGGTGCTTGGCGGCGTAGGCGGTGAAGATGCTGGTGACGCCTGGGTCGAAGCCGCAGCCCAGGATGGCGGTGAGGCCAGCCTCGCGGAAGCGGTCGCGGTAGGCCCACTGCCAGGAGTACTCAAAGTGAGCCTCGTCCTTCGGCTCGTAGTTGGCCGTGTCGAGATAGCTGCATCCACAAGCCAGACAGGCATCCATGATGGTGAGGTCCTGATAGGGCAGGGCCAGGTTCACCACCAGGTCGGGCTTGTAGCTCGTGAAGAGGGCCTTCAGCTGCTCCACGTCGTCGGCGTCCACCTGTGCCGTCTCTATGGGCATGGTGTAGCCCTTCTGGTGGATGGCCTCCACCAGCGCGTCGCACTTGGCCTTACGGCGGCTGGCAATCATGAACTCAGTAAACACATCGGCATTCTGCACAATCTTGAATGCCGCAACCGTAGCGACGCCTCCGGCGCCAATCATCAGTATTCTTGCCATTTCTTTTGTTGTTTTAATTAGTTCTTGCCGACAAAGGTACTAAATAGTTAGGAGTTAGGGGTTAGGAGCGAGGAGTTATTGTGCTCCATGTTAACATTATTTATTATCTCGCCGCAAAAAAACTCCTAACTCCTAACTCCTAACTCCTAACTTTTCCGTACCTTTGCACCATTATGAGCGAAAATAAATGGACAGAGAACGTCATTCTGGCCGATGCTGACTACGTGGACAGCGTGGCCTTCGACCTGACAGTGAACTTCGAGCGGATGCTGGGCCGACGCATACCGAAGGCCGACCTGGCGCAATGGGCCGAGTGCATGGCGCTCGACGGCGGACTGAAGGAGGGCGACCACGAGGTGCAGGTGGTGCTCATTCACGAACGGCAGAACGACCGGATGCAGTGTTTCGCCCCTGGCAACTACCAAGAGGAGCTGAACGGCAAGGCTTTCAGGGGCAGTCTGGGCGAGTTCACCATCACCGCCGTGCAGACCGAGGAGCTGGCCCCGAAGGAGCAGCTGCTGCTCGACACGATAGAGATGGTGTGCCAGCAGGAGGGCGTCAGACGGCTCATGCTGGCCGTGCCCGACTCGATGATGGATGCCCTTCGCTCCGTGCTGCGGCGCCTCGACAGCGACGACCGCCGCACCACCGTGTTCACCATGCAGCCCGTGCAGGGCGGAGCCTTCCGCCACGAGCTGCTGGGCTATTCGATGCTGGCAGCACTGGGCATCAGTAGCCGCGAAATCGACGAGAAGCTGAACGGATAGCAAATGGACACTTTTATTTTATATGGACAACGAATTGAACGAATGACACGAATTGCTCGTGAAATTCGTGAAATTCGTATAAATTCGTTGTTATAAAAAGACGTTGTTTAAGCAAGACTCAATTTATTACTAAATCACTAAATCGTTAATCATCATGATGGACAAAATCTTTTCGCCCGAGACCTACAGCATGCTGGGTCAGTGGGCTCTGGGGTTCTGTAAGAACCTTCTCGTGGCAATCATCGTCTACATCGTGGGCGCCTGGCTCATCAAGTGGGCCCGCAAGCTCGTCATTAAGATGCTGGAGAAGAGCAAGGTCGACAAGTCGCTCTACTCCTTCCTGGCCAGCATCGTCAACGTGGTGCTGTGGTTCACGCTCATCATCATCATCATCTCCATCCTCGGCATCGAGACGTCGTCGTTCATCGCCCTCTTCGCCTCGGCAGGCGTCGCCATCGGCATGGCCCTCAGCGGCACGCTTCAGAACTTCGCCGGCGGCGTGATGATTCTGCTGTTCAAGCCCTTCAAGGTGGGCGACTACATCGAGGCTCAGGGCTACGCCGGCACGGTGAAGGAAATCCAGATCTTCAACACCATCCTGCGCACCAACGATGCACAGACCATCATCATCCCCAACGGCGGACTCTCCACCGGCTCGATGAAGAACTACTCGACAGAGCCCTACCGCCGCGTTGACCTCGACTTCCAGTTTGCCTACGGCTCCGACCTCAACGAAGTGAAGAAGGCCATCCAGGAGATTCAGCAGCGCAACCCGCTGGTGCTCCAGGGCCCGGTGAAGGACAGCCCCGTGGTGGCCGCACCGTGGATTGGCGTGACGAAGCTGGCCGACAGCGGCGTGGTGGTGAACACCCGCACGTGGTGCAAGGGTGCCGACTACTGGACCGTCTATTTCTACATCAACGAGACCGTCTACCAGGAGCTGAAGGAGCGCGGATTCATGTTCCCCTTCAACCGCGTCGACGTCAATATCCTTAAATGAGAATTGAGAAATGAGAAATGAGGAATGAGAAATGGATAGACTCATCGCGCAGGTTTTCCGCCCTTGGGTCTATCCATTTCTCATTCCTCATTTCTCATTTCTCATTTTTCATTTAGCACTCCCCTACTCCATCATCTTCGGCAGGAAGGTGGAGAAGATGAGCACCACCAGGCCCACGACGAGCACGGCGATGGTCTTCGTCGAACAGCCTTTCCACTCCTTCAGGATGATGCCCCAGACGTTGGAGAAGATGACGTTGAAAGCCATGAGGATGCAGAAGGCCAGCGTCATCATGCTGCTGCCCGGCTCAAAGAAGCTCTTGCCCAGCGAGAGTCCGAAGAACTGCGAATACCACAGCGCACCGGCCAGCAGGCAGAACAGCAGGTTGTTGCCCCATACGCCCTTCTTCTTGTAGTCGCCCCACGTCTGGTTCTTCTGGTTCTGGTAGAAGCAGTAGACAGCGTTGGTCACAAAGCCGCCCAGCGTCACCAGGAACGTGGCAGGCAGCGTCTTGAACATGTCCTGCGTCTCGGCGAAGTGGATGTCCTTGCCGAACTCCAGGCCCACGTTGAAGCAGCCGCTCATGAAGCCCGCCAGCAGGGCGATGGCCAGACCCTTCGGGAAGTTGAAGTCCTTCACCGCCTCCTTCTTCTCCTCCTCAGAGAGGGCAGCGCTCTTCATGCCGCCGGCCACGCCAATGATGGCGATACCTGCCAGGCAGACCACCACGCCAAGGATGACGGCGAAGGTGAGGCTCTCGAGCGCGTTCAGCTCGGGGAAGAAGATGTTCAGCAGCACGGGGCCCATGATGGTGCCCAGTCCGGCGCAGGTGCCCAGGGCTATCGACTGTCCGAGGGCCACACCCAGGTAGCGCATCGACAGGCCGAACGTCAGGCCGCCCACGCCCCACAGCACGCCGAAGAGGATGGTCATCCAGATGTTGAACGACGGAGCATTGGCAAACAGCTCGGTGAACGAGTGACCACTGGGCACGGCCAGCAGCAGGCCCAGGAACGGCAGGACGAGCCAGGCGAAGACGCCCTGCACAATCCAGTACGACTCCCACGACCAGTCCTTAATCTTGTTGATAGGCACGTAGCACGAACTCTGGCAGAACGCACCGATGGCGATGATTAAAAGTCCAATGACAATTTCCATAATGTTTTAATAGTTTAATTTGTTAAGTTTGCTTATCTTATAATGCGCTACAAAGATACGCATTTTTCCCGAATTGCACGCAGGAAAGGCAAAAAATATCCACCTGGACCATTGAAAAACATTTTCGACCTATACGGTTGGATAATTACGCTGGGCCGTTTTCCACCATATATGCCATAGAGGGCTTCCCACCCCGTTGTAGGGAATTACCTTGAATAATTCCGCTCTGAGTGCATGGCGCGATGTGTGCGGCGTTAGACAAGCTAACGCCCTACAATCCAGAGTCATCCCCTTCAAAGGGGAGAGTTCCCAGGTAAGGCGAATCTCACGAATCTCGGCCAGTAAGTGCTCAAAGTAGTCCTCGCCCAAAAAGGTGCCGTTCTCCATCCGTTTACGGTCGAGCACGTAGCCACGGATGGCGTATTGGCGCAGCACGCTCGTAGCCCACTGCCGGAACTGGGTGGCCCGGACGCTGTTCACGCGGTAGCCTACACTGATAACTGCGTCAAGATTGTAGTATTGAGTGTTGTATTCCTTACCGTCCGTTGCAGTTCGTCGGAATTTCCGACAAACTGAATCCTTTGTCAGTTCTCCAGTACTGAAAGCATTTTGCAGGTGTTCCGCAATTGTTGAGCGTCCCTTGTCAAACAATGCTGCTATAGCATCTTGTGTACACCAGATAGTTTCATCGGCATACATTACTTCAATGCCCTGCTCCTTTCCTTCCGCTTGGAAGATAAGGAACTTCGCCGTACTGTTTCTTATCTCACGCTTTTTCGCCATTGCCAGATAATTGTTATGCGGTAGAATGAGGATAATAAAAGCCTTGATTTGATAGCTATCATTACATGTCTTTCTCTTTCCTGATTTCATCTAATGTCCTGCCATTATAACGAAAATGAGCAGGACCTTGGTACTCCCTGTTCTCACTACCTTCGCCAGGCATAAAGTGTTTGCAAAAACGGGAAAGAGTATAGATTTCACCCATATACTCAACGGTATTGTCCGAAGCCACCTTAACCTTTATATTATCATGTTCAAATGTCACCACGTCTCCCGGTTTCAAGCCAATCATCGAAAACTTAAAATTCGGTCGACGGTCAGTTTTTTCCTTCTGCTTCTTAGGTTTTGCTTTTTGCTTCTGGACAGAGATTGCTATCTCCTCTGCGGGAGTTGCATCGTCGAAATGCTGCTCAATGTAATCTTTCAGCGTCTTGAATTCCTGTTTGGAAAGCTTAGTGGCAGAAGGGCGCTTGCCTATCACTCCCGCATTCATCATAGCCGCATGTTTCAGTGCTGGGCTGTGAGTCTCAGAAATGGGACGCACAAGGAAGTAAGTTCTGTCCTTATTTTCCACATCCCCCGAATCTGACTTCAAAAATTCATTCTCTACATCCATTTCTGGCGAGTATGGCAACTGACTCTCGACAACCTCTACCTTGAAACGAACAGCACTCTCTGGACTTGAGCCGTAAAGGTAAGCAACATCGCCCTTTTGCACATTCTGAATCCCAGCCTTATGCATCCAATACACCTGACCATACTTCTTAAAACAATCTTCTACATTGAAATAATGGCTGTCATAGCAAATTAACCAGACATTTCTTTGAATAGAGCTTGGTAACTGAGGAGGGTGTACAGAGGGGACAAACAAAACAGGTTGGTCTTCATGCTCAGGGTTCGACAGAACAGTAAATTTTAAGCGAGATTGCAAGCTGCTGGCCATTGACGGAGGTAGCTTAAAATGCTTTATTATGCAATCATATAGTTGTTTTTGGCCTCGTTGAGTTTCCCACTGACAGAGTAAGGAGTTCAAGCAAAGGTGGTCCAAACAGAATTGCTCCAACTTCTTCTTGTCGTAATTCTTGAAATCGAGCAATTCAATCAGATTTACTCCTGCCTCATTATTTATTGTCCAGTCAATGGTAGTGATAGACACTGCCGAACGCTTGCCGTCTCTTTCTTCCAAATAGAAAACTTCCAGTTTTTCGCCAAAATAGAGGCCGAAACGACAATCTGTCAGTTTCATATACGCTTCAATCTGTTCAATATCTACCTTACGTTGTTTATGATCAGGCTTCTTCAATTCCAAGATAATTTCCTTGGCATTATTGTCGTTATTCAAATAGAAAACGAAATCTGGTATCCACTTTCGGCTATACAAGCCATATTGTTCTTCAAGATTGCGGTTATAGCGCGACCACCCCAGTGCTTGCAGGAAACCCTTCACAATATCTTTTTCAAAGGTCATTTCTCTTACACCTTTGTTCTTGCTTATGTCTTCGCAAAACGTATTCCAGATTTGTTTCATAATTGGGAAATTAGCGTAATATTTTTTGCAAAATTACAAAAACTTCGTGAGAACGAAGCAGAAAACGCTACAAATTATACATATTTTAATAATAATACTTTCCTACAAGTTTGCCAATTTCAAATTGCGCGTTATCCTCTTTCAAATTGTGGCGGGGAAAACTTCGACCTACTGGGGCTGAATTGCTATGCAACGGCTATTACCAACCGTGCACGCCGTAGAGATTTCTCAAGTCAAGGAGGCACATAAAACACCATGATTGGTTTCCGTTTCCGACCTTAAAAACGGAGCAATTTGTCAAAATCTTTCACAAAAATTTTTGTTCACGGCGACGAAGCATTCTGGAGTGAAAAATGGGCGTTTCGGGCCATCCTCCAACCCTCGACCAGTGAAAAATCGAGGCGCAAAAGGCCAAAATTTGCACACAAGTCCTACTTTTGTGCACGTTTTTTGCTCAAATTTTGCTGCTTTTCGCGTTTCTGTAAGCACGCCAAATTTTCAAAAGTCAACGCCAAATTTTTCTGCGGCCTTGACTTTTTTTTCTCAACGAACGCCTTTTTTCGCCAAAAATAAGTCAACTTACTGACAATCAACCATTTGGCAAACTCTCGAAAAACTGGCGTTTTTTCGTCCAAAAGTGTTTTCGTGGAGAATTTTTGAAATATGGAGGCCAAAAATGGGCATTTTGTCAATATCTTTCAAAAAAATAACGCTTCTTTTCAGGCAGATTTCCATGTTATTATATTGCCTGCGGCGCAACATATAATATCCATGAATAACTCACGAATGACTCATGAATATTCTTGCCTGCGGCGCAACGTGAATGTCCATAAATGACTCGTAAATATTATTCATGAATCATTCGTGGGCCATTCATGCGCATTCGTGTAGCGCCGCAGGCAAGAGATGATGACAATTATGCCTTAGCAGCGTTTCGAGGTGACGTCCTTCTCGTACTGCTGGATGGCGGCGATGAACTCCTCGCCGACGGGCACGTTGTTCTTCAGGTTGAAATAGTCGAAGACGGCGCCGAAGGGCATCGACTTGGCCTCTTCCATGAGGGCGAGACGCTCGAAGTACTGGCCGTTGTCCTCGTACTCACGGAGCTTCTGCTTCGGCTCGAGGAGTGCCTGGAGGATGCACTTCTGGGTGGCGCGGGTGCCGATGATGTAGGCTCCGATGCGGTTGATGGAGGCGTCGAAGTAGTCGAGGCCGACGTGAGCGCGGTCGAGGGCGTCGCTGCGCACCAGCTCCTTGAAGAGGTCGAGGGTCTGGTCGTTCATGATGGTCACGTGGTCGGAGTCCCAGCGGACGGGACGGCTGACGTGGAGCATCAGCTCGGGCACGTACATGAGGAGGGTGGATACGAAGTCGGAGACGTTCTCGGTGGGCTCGTAGTGGCCGGTGTCGAGGGTGTACATCTGCTTGCGTGTGGCGCAGTAGGCGGTGTAGAAGTCGTGTGAGCCCACGGTGTAGCTCTCGAGTCCGATGCCGAAGAGCTTGGCCTCGAAGCAGTTTTTCACGCCGTCGAGCTTCTCCTCCATGATCTCGTCGAGCGATGCGGCGAGGATTTCACGGTACTTCTTACGCTGCACGGGGATGTCCTTCATGCCGTCGTGCACCCAGATGTTCATGATGCAGGGGTCGCCCTGAGCCTTACCCATGGCGTCGGCGATGCGGCGGCAGCGCTTGGTGTGCTCAATCCAGAAGTCGCGGATGGCCTTGTCGGGGTTGGCGAGGGTGAGGTCGCCGCTCTTGGGGTGGGAGAAGGAGGTGGAGTTGAAGTCGAGCTTCATGTTGTTCTCCTTGGCCCAGTCAATCCAGCTCTGGAAGTGCTCCACGCCGCACTGGTCGCGGTCGACGAACTTGCCACCGAAGTCGCCGTAGATCTCGTGGAGGTTCAGGCGGTGGTTGCCGCTGATGAGGGTCTTGACGAACTCGATGTCCTGGCGCACCTCGTCGATGGTGCGTGCACGTCCGGGATAGTTGCCGGTGGTCTGGATGCCGCCGCTGAGGGCCTCGTTGCGCTCGAAGCCTACGACGTCGTCGGTCTGCCAGCAGTGGAGGGAGATTTGCTGCTTCTGCAGCTGGTCGAGTACTGCGTCGGTGTCGACGCCGATGGCTGCGTAGCGCTCTTTGGCTACGGCGTAAGCCTGTTCAATGAGATTTGCTTTCATAAATGGATGTAAATAGGTTTGTTTTGAATATGAGTTGAATAGTTATTCCTTGATGGGGATGACGTAGAACTGGCGGTCGGGGCAGAAGTCAATCATCCACTGGTCGATGACGATGTGGTCGTCGAGAGCCTTGACGTGGAGCTTGTGGGGTCCCTTCGTCAGGCTGACGGGGGTCTTCATGAGGGCCTGCCCTCGCAGGACGCTCTGCTTCCACTGCTCGGAGCGGTAGGGGGTCTTCAGCGAGATGACGACGGGCTCCTGGCCGTCGATGGCCACCTGGTAGCGCAGGTCGCCTCGGTCGCTGGGCTGCGTGGGAATCATGGCGGTGTAGAGCGTGGCCTTGCCCTCCTGCGGGCTGACGAACTCGTAGGTCAGCGTGGTGCCCTTGGGCAGGGCCACGGCCTGCATGGAGTGGCCGAGCATGGGGATGATGCGGGGGGGCTGCTGTGATACAGCAGCAGACAGAGAGGACGGGACGGAGGTGTAGTCGCAGGCGTTTGCGGAGACGAGGCGACCGACGGAGGGGTGCTGCGGATAGCTGGTGCGCACCTGGCCGAAGACGGGCAGGTCGCGTGGTGCTGCCGACATGAGGCCGCTCCACTTGCCACTGTTCATCGCGTTGTAGTGCGCCGTCAGCTGCTGTATCTCTTCGTAGGCGCTGTTGCTCCCGGCTTCGGTGGAGAGCATCTTGCGCGACATGGCGGCTGCGGCATGGACGGGATAGAGCACATGGGCGAAATAGGCATCCTGGCGGGCATCCATCACCAGAGGTTGCCAGGTGTCGACGGTGGCCTCGATGCGGGCGAAGGCCTCCATGCGCTGGTAGCCCTCCTGTAGCGAGAAACCGGTCTGGCCGGGCACCGACTTGCCGCCGGGATATTTCTTCTTGTCGAGCTCCACCTGCGTCCAGCCCATGAACTCGGGCCGGCGGATGGCGCAGAGGCGGTAGAACTCGCGCATGGCGGGGAATACGGCACGCCCCACCTGGCCGCCAAACTGGCACATGAGCCAGCGCTCGAGGTGCTCTTCGAGCGTGAGCGGTCCTGGGGTGCCGACGGTCCATCTCCTGCCTTGCAGCGATGGGTCGGTGGAAAGGCAATCGATGTCCCACGCCATGTCGAGGAACAGCTCCAGCTGGTAGGCGGCCACCTTCGGGTCGTGCACGTTGGCTATCCAGAGCCGGCGGCAGTTGTGGTCGTAGGCGGCCTTCATCTCGTGGTAGATGAGTCCCGGCTGCGTGGTGCTGAGCCACAGGTAGTCGTGGGGCCGGCCCCAGTAGCTGAGGTGATAGTAGACGCCTCCCCCACCCTTTCGCCGCTGCTGCTCGGCATCGGGCAGGCGGGTGAGATAGCCATAGTTGTCGTCGCACCACATGAGCGTCACGTCGTCGGGCACGCGGAGGCCGCTCTCCATAATCTCCAGCACCTCCTTGTAGGGGATGAAGACCTGGGGCACCTTCTCCACATCTTTATAATAATACTTGCGTAGGAGCCGTCGCTGGTCGTCGATGACCTGCTGCAGCCCGTTGAGCTTTTCCTCCTTGGTCTTCACGCCCTCCATCGAGCCGTCGTGGATGCCGCGCATGCCGATGGTGAAGAGCTCCTCGCTGCCGCGCACCTCCTTCAGCCGTTCTATCCAATACTGCTGAACGGCGCTGCGGTTGGTGATGTAGTTATATGGGCCGCGCACCTTGACGTTCCACTCAGCTACGTTATTGCGCAGCAGGGGCTCGCAGTGGCTGGTGCCGATGACGATGCCGAAGGAGTCGGCCATCTCCTTGTTGCCAGCGACGGTGAAGAAGCCCGGCGACACATCGTGCATGGCTGGCCAGAGCGTGTTGGCCCTCAGGCGGAGCATCAGCTGGAACAGCCGCTTGTAGGTCTGCGGCCCCATGTTGTCCTTCGACCATCGGCGCAGGCTCCAGTCCTCGTCGTTGATGAACAGGCCGCGATAGGCCACGCTGGGGGTGTGCTCGTAGCGGAACGTGTCGGGCAGCGCGATGGGCTGGAAGCGACTATGTGGCCGCACATCGCCCCACCACACCCACGGCGACACCTCGGCCATGCGGCTCAATTCCAGGATACCGTAGGCGGTGCCACGGGCATTGTGCCCTTCTACCACCACCTGACCGTCCTTCACGCTGATGCAGAAGCCGTCGTCGTCGCCCTTGCCCTGCACGATGCGAATGCTGGCGTCCTTGGCCTCCACGGCCTTGTGGGTCGTCACCAGCTCCATGTCGTCGATGAACATCTGCAAGGCCTGCTCCACCACCGGCGACACCCGGCCCTGCACCTGATAGGTGACGGGGTCGTGGCCGTTGTACCACATGAGCTCGCGGCCATCGGGCGTTGTCCGATAGCTGGCCGACATGGTGAGCGTGCCGAGGGCGATGATGGCGGTGAGGAGGAAGCGCTTCATGGATGGTGCTGACGAGGTTCTCTTTGGGGGTTTCCTTATTTGACGATATTCAGGTATTTCCGGTAGGCCTCATCCCACACCTGCTTGTCCTCGGGCTCGTACTTCACGAGGTCGATGCTGTTGGCAATAATCTGGCGCATCTCCCAGATGTCGCCAACGAGGCGGGCGGCCTTGGCCTGCAGCATGATGTTGCCGATGGCGGTGCACTCCTGCGGCCCAGCCAGCACGGTGGCGCCGGTGGAGTTGGCGGTGAACTGGTTGAGATACTTGTTGAGCGAGCCGCCGCCGATGATGTGGAGCACGTCGAGGCGGAACGGGGCGAACTCCTGCAGCCAGGTAAAGACCTGACGATAGCGCAGGGCCAGCGAGTCGAAGATGCAGCGGCAGATTTCGGCCGGCGTCTCGGGCACGTGCTGGTTGGTCTCGCGGCAGTACTTCTGAATGGCGCCAATCATGCTCGACGGGGCGGCGAAGACAGGGTCGTCGGGGTTGATGAGCGAGCGGAAGGGCTCCACGGTCATGGCCTGCCCCTGAAGCTCGGGATGGGAGAGCTGGCGCACCTCGTCGGGCCACTCCAGACGGCAGCGCTCATAGAGCCACATGCCGCAGATGTTCTTCAGGAAGCGCGTGGTGCCCTCGATGCCACCCTCGTTGGTGAAGTTGCGTTCGTAGGAGAGGTCGTTGATGATGGCGTCCTTCGTCTCGATGCCCATGAGGCTCCACGTGCCGCTCGACAGGTAGGCGAACTGCTCGTCCTTGGCGGGCACGGCGGCCACGGCCGAGCCGGTGTCGTGGCCAGCGACGGCAATGACGGGCACGGCACCCAGTCCGGTAAGGCGCTGCACCTCGTCGGTGAGCACGCCGATGACGGTGCCGGGCTGCACCATCTTGCCGAATTTCGAGCGGCTGAGGCCCAGCGACTGCAGCAGGCGCTCGTCGAGCTGCTTGGTGCGGGGGTCGAGAAGCTGCGAGGTGGAGGCGATGGTGTACTCGCACACCTCGTTGCCGGTGAGCATCCAGCTCAGGGCGTCGGGCACGAAGAGAATCTTCCGGGCGTTCTCCAGGGCGGAGTTCTGCTCACGGCGCATGGCGTAGAGCTGGAAGATGCTGTTGAAGTTCATGAACTGGATGCCCGTCACGTCGTAGACCTCTTTCCGCGAGATGACGTGCTTCAGGTAGTCGTCCATGGCGTCGAAGGTGACGGGGTCGCGGTAAGCACGCGGATTCCTCAGTATGGCGCCGTCTTCGCCGATGAACACGAAGTCGACGCCCCAGGTGTCGATGCCGATGGAGGTGATTTCCAGACCGCGACGGGTCACCTCCTTCAGTCCGCGGATGATTTCGAAGTAGAGTGCGTAGATGTCCCAGTAATAGTGTCCACCCTGCTCAATGAGGTTATTGGGGAAGCGCGTCACCTCCTCCAGGTCGAAGCGACCGTCATTGATGCTGCCGATGATGGTGCGGCCACTGGTGGCCCCCAGGTCGACGGCGAAGAAGTATTCTTTGCTTTGTTCCATGTTAGGTTTTAGTAAGTTAGTAAGATTTGGTTGCAAAATTACGAAAATATCACGCTCAGCACCATGACAATTTGATTTTCCATCTAAACTTTTTGACTATTTTCCTTTGTCTTTTCTCTTCTTATTCGTAATTTTGCAGCTGCTTATGACAAGAGAACGACCCTATACCGACCTGTTCGTCGACTTCGACGACACGCTCTGCGACACCCACGGCAATGCGCAGCTGGCTCTGCGCGAAGTGTTCAGCGACTTCCGCCTGGAGCACTATTTCTACGACCCCGACGTGTTCTTCACCGCCTACTGGGAGGCCAACATCGACCTGTGGCGACGCTACGGACGGGGCGAGATTTCACAGCCGTTTCTCATCGTGGAGCGCTTCCGCCGCCCGCTGAGCCGGGGGCACGGCCTCGACGTCACGGAGCAGCTCTGCCTACAGATGAGCGACCGCTTCCTGGACCATTGCGCCGAGAAGCCCGGCGTGGTGGAGGGAGCCCACGAGCTGGTGGACCATCTGCGGCGGCGAGGCTACCGGCTGCACCTCTGCTCGAACGGCTTCCACGAGGTGCAGTACCGAAAGATTCACTCCTGCGGCTTCGACGGCTGCTTCGACACCGTCGTGCTCAGCGAGGACGCCGGCGTGAACAAGCCGGCACGGGCTTTTTTCGACTATGCCTTCGCCCTGTCGGCAGCGCAGCCACAGACCACGCTCATGCTCGGCGACAGCTGGGACAGCGACATGCGCGGTGCCCTGGACTACGGCCTCGACACCATGTTCTTCAACCGCTTCCCGGCCTACCCTGCCCCGAAGCCCGTCACCTTCGAGATTCACAGCCTGCAGGAGGCCATCGACCTCCTATAGTACGCGGAAATCCGCCCGCTGCGGATTCTCATCCCCAGCCATGGACAAGAGAATCCGCCGTGGCGGATTTTCGCGGACAGCCTGCGGCATAACGCGGTGCCGCCCCCCGAGGAGTTCTATGGGGCTATGTAGCGCATTGGTTAATCATCTACTGATTTGCTGCCAGGTTCGATGAACTAATCGTGAACGCAAATTCCAGACCGCCAGTACTGGGGGAACTGACGGTGATATTACCACCGTGCAACATCACTGCATTCTTGACAATAGAGAGGCCGAGGCCCGTTCCGCCCATCTCGCGGCTGCGGCCTTTGTCTATGCGATAGAAACGCTCAAAGATGCGGGGCAGGTGCCTTGCCGGGATGCCGATGCCATTGTCCTTGAACGTGAAGCGCCAGCAGTCAGGCCGCTGTTCGGCAGAGACTTCCACGGTGGTTCCCTGTCCGGCATAGTTGATGGCGTTGTCCATCAGATTGCGGAAAATGCTATATAACAGAGAGTAATTGCCGTGGATGATGATGTCCTCTGGCAGATAGTTGTGTAGCGTCATTTGCCGGTTCTGCAGGGCAAAGGCGATCTCCTGCGCGATGTCGGCAAAGAGAACGGAGATATTGACGCGCTCCATCGTAATCATGTCGCGGGCATAGTCCATGCGGTTCAGGGTCGAGATGTCCTGCAGCAAGGTCGTCAGCCGACGGGCCTGGGCATTGGTGCGCACGATGAACTGCTGCTTCACGTCGTCCGCCATGTCGGGACTGTCCAGGATAGTGTCCGTATAGCCGAGGATGCTGGCCACGGGCGTCTTCAGTTCGTGGGCGATGTTCTGCGTCAGTTCGCGTCGCATGCGGTTCTCCTTCTCGGCCTGCTCGCGGCTGATGCGCTCGTCCATCCGATGGGCATAGCGGAACAGCAGGAAGCCCAGCCCCGCCATGACGATGAGCGAGAAGAGTAGCAGATGCCAGTCGCTGACCTCGTTGAACGGCATGATGAACTTGCGGTCGTAGTCCTCGAAAAGTATAAAGATGGTGGCATAGACCAGGAACACGGCCATGACGCTGAGCCACATCTTTCGTCCTTCAGAAAGTTTCTTTTTCATAGGCGGCAACCGTTCAGCGCTTTGCGACGCTTGCACGGCAAGAAAAATCTTCACTTTTCACTCTTCACTTCAAAAACGTAGCCATATCCCGTGCGAGATACCAGGCAGGCGGCAAAGCGGCCCAGTTTCTTTCGCAGCCGGGCCATGTTCACGTCCACCGTCCGCTCGGTGACGATGACGTCCTGTGGCCAAACCTTATCGAGCAACTGCTGCCGGCTGAACACCTGTCCGCGATGGCTGAGCAGCAGATGCAGCAGTTCATACTCCGTGCGGGTGAGGGCGATAGGGTCGCCATCGACGCTGGCGGTCTTGTTAGCGGCATTGATAGCGAGCCCCTCGAAGCGCAAGTTCCCCTCCCATGCTGAGGGACTACGGACGGGTCTTCTGTTTAGCACAGCCTTCACCCTCGCCACCACTTCGCGCACAGAGAACGGCTTCGTCACATAGTCGTCAGCACCAAGTCCAAACCCCCGAAGGGTATCGTCCTCAGTGTCCTTGGCCGTAATAAAAATAATAGGGATTTGCCTGGCCTGTTCATCCTCCTTCAGTCGCCTGGCCAGTTCGAAGCCCGACATGCCCGGCATCATCACGTCGAGCAGCAGCAAATCGAACAAGTTACTATTTGACGATTTACAATCTACTATTTGCTGCAGAGCCTCTTCTGCCGAGTACACCGCCTCAGCCTGATAGCTTGCCGAACGTAGGTTGAACAGCAGGATATCGCACAAATCGCGCTCGTCGTCAACGACCAATATCTGTTTTTGTTCCATATTCGGTTGCAAAGTTACAGAATTCCCCTGGGATTACCAAATCCCCTCAACAAAACGTTCTTTATCGGCCGAAGCGTGCCTCGACGACATTGACGACGTAGTCGCCGAGTTTCTCCAGTTCGTTGATCATATCCACATAGAGCGTACCTACCGCATAGTCGTATTCATGGTCGTTGACGGCACGGACGTTCTCAGTTTTCAGTTGCTGGCGCAGCTGGTTGATGTCGTTCTCTATGCGGAAGGTCTCGCGGATGTCGTGGTCGGCGCGGTGGCCATGCATCACGGTCTGCATCTGCGTGAGGGCATGGTCGCAGAGCAGCATGAGGGCCTGCAGCTGCTCGGTCTGGTGAGCAGTAAAGGTCTTGCCCGACTCCAGCTTGCGGTCGAGCGTGCGGGCCAGCTTGTAGCAGGCATCGCCGATGGACTCCAGTTCGCTGATTTCGCGCATCATCTGACGAATCTTCTGCTTCGTCTCATCGCTCAGATGGCCGTCGCTCACCTGCTCCAGATAGCGGGCTATCTCAATCTCCATCTTGTCGGTCGTGTCCTCCTCGTGCTCTATCTGCTTATACAGTTCGGAGAAATCTTTCGGGTCGGTCTCATAGAACAGCTTGCGCACCAGTCCGAACATCTCGCCGACGCGCTGGGCGAAGGCGGCCGTCTCCTTCTGCGCCTGCAGGACGGCAATCTCGGGCGTCTGCACCAGGTTCGACTGGATATACTTCAGGCGGAACTCCTCCTCTTTCTTCTTGGCCACTTGTTTCTCTGGCAGCAGCCAGCACACCGTGCGCTCCAACTGCGGCACCAGCCAGATGAGGATGGCCGTATTGATGACGTTGAAACAGGTGTGGAACATGGCCAGCACCACGGGCAGCTTGGCGGTCTGTCCGCTCATCGACGGGTCGTAGCCCACGATGTTGCACACCATGTTGACAAAAGGATAGAACACGATGAGCACCCACAAGACGCCAAAGACATTGAACAGCAGGTGGGCCAGTGCAGCCCGGCGGGCCTGCGTGTTGGCACCGAGCGCCACGAGGTTGGCCGTGGCCGTCGTGCCGATGTTCTCGCCCATCACCAGCGCTATGCCTAAGTAGATTGGCAGCACGCCCGTGGAGCAGAGCAGGATGGTGATGGCCATGACGGCGGCCGACGACTGCACGATGCAGGTGATGAGTGTGCCGATGGCGAGGAAAGCCAGGATGGTGAGATGGCTCGACGTGTCGAACGAGGCGAAAAACGAAATCACCGCCTCGTTGTGCTCCAGGTCCATCGACTTGCCCGTGTTGCTCAGCATCACTAATGACAAGAACAAGAAGGCCGTGCCAAACAGGAAGTCGCCCACATAGCGGTGACGTTTCTTATAGATGAGCACGATGCCGAGCAGGAAGGAGGGGTAGACCACGCTGGTCAGGTCGACATTGTAACCCAGCGACATGATCCACGCCGTGAGCGTCGTGCCGATGTTGGCGCCCATGATGACCGAGATGGCCTGCGCCAGCGTCAGCAGTCCGGCCGACACGAACGAGACGGTCATCACCGTCGTGGCCGACGACGACTGCACGGCGCAGGTGACGAGCGTGCCCGTCAGCATGCCCGTCACGCGGTTGGTGGTCATCCGTGCCAGAATATGTCGCAGTCCGGGACCCGCCATCTTCTGCAGTGCCTCGCTCATCATTCTCATGCCGTAAATGAGCAAACCGAGCGAACCGAGCAGCTGCAATGCCACTATCAGATAATCTTGCCTTGTTTCCATATCATTTAGAATTGTGTTGCAAAGGTACTGCCAATCTTCGTGATAGGCAAAAGAATCGTATTACGATATGGTTACATTTCCAAGAGCCATCATTCAGGGGGGACTGTGTGGATAAGCACCCACTCTAATTCTTGCAAAACCATCCAAGGTCTGTGGAGAAGCGAACGGAAGAGGTTTCAAATTGTAAGCACTTTTGGGCGAGTTTTCAAAAAACGGGTCGATTTACCCCCCAAAAAACAGGGGGTCTTCTGAAAAAAAGTGTTCGAGGCCGAAAATAAGCGAATTTTGAGGGGTGTTTGTAAATGGCTGGCTCACAACGCTTTTCGGCTAAAATAGAAAAATTTGGCGGTCGATGGCTCAAAAAAGTCAACGCCGCAGAAAAATTTGGCGTTGACTTTTTTCGAAAAAGCGTTCGTTCGGAAGTAAAAAAAACGGCAAAAATCGCAAAATAGAATGCACAAAACAGGGTGGAGTGTGCAAAAATAGGGCTTTTTTTCACATTTTTTATCGCAGCCGATGGACTCCAGGTCGCTCGGAACGGCTCGAAAAGGCCATTTTTCGTTCTTTTTTGCTTCGTCGCCGTGACGTTTTTTTGTCGAACTATTTTGTACGAAAAATTGTAAGCACAAAATTTGAGTTTTCATGCGGACTCATACATTTTGTTGAATTTTTCAACAATAAAGCACGGCAAAGAGTGCTTTAGAGAGACGTGACTTTGCCGAAAAAAAAGGCGAACTTACCTCGTCTCGGCAAAAAAAAGAACAGTTCTTTTGTTTTGCTCTCGACTTTTTCGTATCTTTGCATCGCCAAACCATGTGGCAAAGAAACTAATCGGTAAAAAAATAGCAAGCGATGACTGCATTTGTATTCGTGATTGTCACCATCTTCGTTCTGGGCTATGCCTGCATAGCCCTCGAGGCATTCACCAAGGTGAACAAGGCCGCGGTGGCCCTGCTGATGTGCGTGCTCTGCTGGACGACCTACGTGTTTATCCCCGGCCACGACCTGAGCTCGCTGCCCGAGAGCCTGGGCGAGACGGCCGAGACGCTCTTCTTCCTGATGGGCGCCATGACCATCGTGGAGATTGTGGATGCCAACGGCGGCTTCAACTTCGTGCGCGACACGATGAAGACGCGCTCGAAGCGCAAGCTGCTCTGGCGCGTGGCCTTCATGACGTTCTTCCTCTCGGCCATCCTCGACAACCTCACCACGAGCATCGTGATGATCATGGTGCTGCGCAAGCTCATCCAGGACCCGAAGGAGCGCCTCATCTACGCCTCGCTGGTCATCATCGCGGCCAACTCGGGCGGTGCCTTCTCGCCCATCGGCGACGTGACCACCATCATGCTCTGGATCAAGGGCATGGTCACCACGCAGGGCGTGCTCAGCGAGCTGTTCGTCCCCTCGCTGGTGTCGATGGTGGTGCCCACGGCGCTGCTCTCGCTGGGGCTGAAGGGCAAGTTCGACAAGGCGCAGAACCTGCAGGTGGCCGACGTGTCGAGCTTCACCAAGCACCAGCGCCAGGTGGTGTTCTGCTTTGGCGTGGGCGGTCTGGTGTTCGTGCCTGTGTTCAAGACGCTCACCCACCTGCCGCCCTATATGGGCATCCTGCTGGTGCTGGGCCTGCTGTGGACGATAACCGAGATTTTCAACCGCCAATATGAGGAGAGCGACCCGATGGCCAAGCGCGTCACCGACCTGCTGACGCGCATCGACATGTCGACCATCCTGTTCTTCCTCGGCATCCTCATGGCCGTGCTCTGCCTGAAGCAGGTGGGCGTGCTCAACGCCATGGGCGACGGCCTGAACGCGGCCTTCAACGGCAACTCCTACCTCATCACGGGCATCATCGGCGTGCTGTCGAGCATCGTCGACAATGTGCCGCTGGTGGCGGCCTGCATGAACATGTACGACATGGTGCCGGGCACCATCTATGCCGCCGACGGCGAGTTCTGGCAGCTGCTGGCCTACTGCGCCGGCGTGGGCGGCTCGATGCTCATCATCGGCTCGGCAGCAGGCGTCGTCGTCATGGGACTGGAGAAAATCACCTTCGGCTGGTACATGAAACGCATCTCGTGGATTGTCTTCCTGGGCTATGTGGCCGGCATCCTGGTCTACTGGCTCGAGAAGCAGCTGCTGTTCTGACCGCAGAAATCTCAGATGCTAACGAACAACAAAAAGAATAATTTGCAAAAAACAGAACAAATATGGTTTACAAATACGACTTCCTGGTAATAGGAGCAGGCGTGGCCGGCATGAGCTACGCCCTGAAAGTGGCACGCGCCAAGAAAGGGTCGGTGTGCATGATCTGTAAGACGAGCCTCGACGAGGCTAACACCTCGTTTGCACAAGGCGGCGTGGCCTCGGTGACCAACCTGGCCGTCGACAACTTCGACAAGCACATCGAGGACACGATGATTGCCGGCGACTACATCAGCGACCGCCAGGCCGTGGAGCAGGTGGTGCGCTGCGCCCCGGAGCAGATTCGCGAGCTGGTGGGCTGGGGCGTGAACTTCGACAAGAAGGAGGACGGCAGCTTCGACCTGCACCGCGAGGGCGGCCACTCAGAGTTCCGCATCCTGCACCATGCCGACGACACCGGCGCCGAGATTCAGCGCGGGCTGATGGAGGCTGTGCGCAACAACCCCGACATCACGGTGAAGGAGAACCACTTCGCCGTGGAAATCATCACGCAGCACCACCTCGGTGTGCGCGTCACACGCCGCTCGCCCAACATCAGGTGCTACGGTGCCTACGTGCTGAACCCCGACACGCAGAAGGTGGACACCTATCTGTCGAAGGTGACGGTGCTCTGCACCGGCGGCTGCGGAGCCGTCTACCTGACCACCTCGAACCCCGTCATCGCCACCGGCGACGGCATCGCCATGGCCTATCGCGCCAAGGCCACCGTGGCCGACATGGAGTTCGTGCAGTTCCACCCCACCGTGCTCCACAACCCGAAGGAGACGCACCCCGCCTACCTCATCACCGAGGCCATGCGCGGCTACGGCGGCATCCTGAAGCTGCCCAACGGCGAGACATTCATGGAGAAATACGACGAGCGTCTGTCGCTGGCACCACGCGACATCGTGGCTCGCGCCATCGACAAGGAGATGAAGATTCACGGCCTGGACCACGTGTGCCTCGACGTGACGCACAAAGACGCCGCCGAGACGCGCCACCACTTCCCCAACATCTACCAGAAGTGCCTCTCCATAGGCATCGACATCACCCAGGACTACATCCCCGTGCGCCCCGCTGCCCACTACATGTGCGGCGGCATCAAGGTCGACCTCAACGGCCAGTCGTCGATTGAGCGCCTCTATGCCCTCGGCGAGTGTTCCTGCACCGGCCTGCACGGCGGCAACCGCCTGGCCAGCAACTCGCTCATCGAGGCCGTGGTCTATGCCGACGCCGCCGCCAAGGACTCGCTGAAGCACGTCGACCTGTACGACTTCAACGAGCAGGTGCCCGAATGGAACGACGAGGGTACGATGACCAACGAGGAGAAGGTGCTCATCACCCAGAGCGTGAAGGAGGTGAACCAGATCATGGCGAACTACGTGGGCATCGTGCGCAGCGACCTGCGCCTGCACCGTGCCTGGGACCGACTGGACATGCTCTACGAGGAGACCGAGCGCCTGTTTAAGCGCGTGAAAGCCTCGAAGGACATCTGCGAGCTGCGCAACATGATCAACGTGGGCTACCTCATCACCCGCTTCGCACTGGAGCGTAAGGAGAGCCGAGGTCTGCACTTCACCATCGACTACCCCGTGCACGCCTACGACAAGAAGTAAGGACAGCATCAATGATTGACCAGGCGACAGTAGCGAAGATTGTGGATGCGGCACGCATCGTCGACGTGGTGGGCGAGTTCGTCACACTACGCAAGAGCGGCGTGAACTACAAGGGGCTGTGCCCTTTCCACGACGACCGCAACCCCTCGTTCATGGTGTCGCCGGCGAAGAACATCTGCCACTGCTTTGTCTGCGGAAAGGGCGGCACGCCCGCCGGCTTCCTCATGGAGCACGAGCAGATGACCTATCCCGAGGCGCTGCGCTGGCTGGCCCGAAAATACAACATCGAAATCGTTGAGAAGGAGCTGACCGACGAGGAGCGTCAGCAGCAGAGCGAGCGCGAGTCGATGTTCATCATCAACGAGTGGGCACGCGACTGGTTCCACAACACGCTGAAGAACGACCCCGACGGCATCGCCATCGGCAAGCAGTACTTCCGCAGCCGAGGCATCCGCGACGACATCATCGAGAAGTTCCAGCTGGGCTATGCCCCTCAGCGGCGCGACGCCCTGAGCCTGGCAGCCCAGAAGGCAGGCTACAAGGCGCAGTTCCTGGTGAAGACGGGACTGTGCATCGAGAACGAGCGCGGCATCTACGACCGCTACAGCGGACGCGCCATCTTCCCCTGGCTCAACGTCAGCGGCAAGGTGGTGGCCTTCGGTGGGCGCGTCCTCGACAGCCGCACAAAGGGCGTAGCGCAGAAGTACGTGAACTCGCCCGACAGCGACATCTACCACAAGGAGCGCGAGCTCTACGGCATCTTCCAGGCGAAGAAGGCCATCGTGAAGGAAGACCGCGTCTTCATGGTCGAGGGCTATACCGACGTCATCGCCATGCACCAGGCAGGCATCGAGAACGTGGTGGCCAACAGCGGCACGGCGCTCTCAGTGCATCAGATTCACATGCTCCACCGCTTCACACAGAACATCACGCTGCTTTACGACGGCGACGAGGCTGGCATCCACGCCGCCATGCGCGGCACCGACATGCTGCTCGCCGAGGGCATGAACATCAAGGTGCTGCTGCTCCCCGACGGCGACGACCCCGACTCCTTCGCCCGCAAGCACAGCTCGGAAGAACTGCGCAAATACATTAATGAGAACCAGACCGACTTCATCACCTTCAAGACACGACAGCTATTAGAGAACGTTACTGACCCAATAAAGCGTGGTGAAGCTATCAGCGACATCGCTCGAAGCATTTCTGTTATTCCAGATCAAGTTATCCGTGATACATTTGTCACAGACTGTGCGCACAGAATTGGCCTGGACGAATCTACTCTTGTAAATACCATCAACAAATATATTAGGCGAGCAAAAGAAGAAAAGCAAAAAGAAAGAGAAAGAGCTGAAAAAAGAAATGGTACTGAATTAGAACAAAATAGCGGTTCTGAAGAAGAGGATAATGGCAGGCCAATTATTCCATTGAGTATTCTTTCATCGCAAGAACAAGCAAATGAAGTTGAATTGTTACTAATTCAGGAAATAGTGCGCCACGGCAGCGAAGTTATTTTCGACAATGTGGAGACAAACGATGGCCAAACAATCACGCTTACCGTTGCACAATACATTAGTCTGGACTTAGGACAGGACGACCTACAGTTCTTCAATCCCTTACATCAGCAAATTCTCAATGAAGCAGCGGAACATAGTGGCGATGCTGGCTGGAAGTCGGAATCCTACTTCTGTAGCCATCCTGACCAGCAGGTGAGCCAGCTGGCCACCCGCCTGGCCATCGACCGCCACCAGCTGGGTGGGCGCTTTGTGCTTCAACCACGCGAGAACGCCCTACAACAGCGTGTAAGGCATCTGGTGATGGACTTCCGCCTCGGCATCATCAAGCAGCGTCTGAAGGACATAGAGCGCCAAATGCGCCAGCCCAGCAAAGACAGCGGCAAGACAATGGAGCTAATGAGACAATATAAGGATACCAAAGAGATTCGTGATGCCCTGGCCAAACAGCTTGGGCGCGACCTCGTTGTATAAAACGGAAATATGTACTACATTCAGAAACGAATAGAAATATCTGCCAGCCACAGGCTGACTGTTGACTACGAGAGCAAGTGCACGCAGCTGCACGGCCACAACTGGGTCATCACCCTCTACTGCCGAGCGCGCGAGCTGGACCAGAACGGCATGGTGGTGGACTTCACCGAGGTGAAACGCCGCATCAAGCGCCGACTGGACCATCAGAACCTGAACGACGTGCTGCCCTTCAACCCCACGGCGGAGAACATCGCCCGCTGGTGCACCGAGCAGATTCCCCACTGCTACAAGTGCACCGTGCAGGAGAGCGAGGGCAACGTCGCAGCATACGAAGTGGACGAATGAACGAGAGGATGTATCGGGTAAACGACATTTTCTACACCCTACAAGGCGAGGGGCACAACACAGGACGGGCCGCCGTCTTCGTGCGCTTTGCTGGCTGCAACTTGCGCTGTCCGTTCTGCGACACCGAGTTCGACACCTTTCAGCCGATGAACGCCTCTCAGATTCTGCAGGCCATCGCCCCCTACCCCGCCCGCTTCATCGTGCTCACCGGTGGCGAACCGACGCTGCAAGTGGACGAAGCCTTCGTCGACCTGCTCCACCAGCATGGCTACGAGGTGGCCATGGAGAGCAACGGCCTTCGCCCCGCCCCCCAGAACATCGACTGGCTGACGGTGTCGCCGAAGAAGAGTGGAGAGGAGAGTGTGGAGAGAGGAGAGTGGAAAGTGGAGGGTGGAGAAAGAATGCCCGACGAGCTGAAGCTGGTATTCGACGAGCATACCGACCCAGAAGCATTCCTCAAAAATCTCAAGCCTCAAACCTCAAATCTCAAACCCCTTCTCTACCTCCAGCCCTGCGACACGGGCGATGCGCAGCGCAATGCCGCCATCATGGAGCGCTGCATCGACTACATCAAGCACCATCCGCAGTGGCGACTCTCCCTGCAAACCCACAAACTGATAGGAATAGAATAAAACCCACAACTCCATGAGCGTTATAGGCCTTCTCTACTGGCTTTCGCGGCTCGTTGCCATCGGCGCCATCATCCACGTGGTGCTCGACAACCGTCAGCCAGCAAAGACCATGGCCTGGGCGCTCGTCATCTACTTCCTGCCCCTGGTGGGCGTCATCGCCTACATCTTCTTCGGCGTGAACCGCAGGAAGGAGAAGTTCATCAGCCGCCGCTCGCTCGACATGCTCTCGAAGCGCTCCATGCTCGAATTTGTGGAACAGCGACATCTGGAGCTCCCCACCGACTACCAGCCCCTCATCGACCTCTGCTCGCAGCAGAGCTTCTCCCTGCCGTTCATCAACAAGAAGAGCGACATCCTGCTCAGCGGCTACGAGTTCTTCCCCCGCCTGCTGCGCGACATTGCCCAGGCGAAGAACCACATCCACATCGACATCTACATCTTCGAGGCCGACGCCCTGGGCAACCTCGTGGCCGACGCCCTCATCGTCAAGGCACGGCAGGGCGTCGAGGTGCGCATCATCTATGACGACGTAGGCTGCTGGAACGTCAGGAACCGCTTCTTCGAGCGCATGCGCCGCGAGGGCATCGACGTGGAGCCCTTCATGCCCGTGCGCTTCCCCCAGTTCACCAGTAAGGCCAACTACCGCAACCACCGCAAAATCATCGTTATCGATGGCTCCGTGGGCTACATCGGCGGCATGAACATTGCCCTGCGCTATGTGAAAGGAGTGGAGAAAGGAAAGAGGAGAGAGGCCTGGCGCGACACGATGGTGCGCATAGAGGGCGGCGGCGTGAACGGCCTGCAGCGTGCCTTCCTCATCGACTGGTACTTCGTTGACCGCACCCTGCTCACCGACCAGAAATACTACACCAAGCCGCAAGCCGAGGGCGCCCTGCTGCAGACCGTCACCAGCAGCCCCGTGGCCACCTATCCCGAAATCATGCAGTGCTACCTGCACGCCATCATGGCCGCCAAGCGCTACATCTACATCGAGACACCCTATTTCCTGCCTACCGAGTCGGTGTTCTTCGCCCTGAAGACCGCAGCCTCGGCAGGCGTCGACGTGCGGGTGCTGGTGCCGCGACACTGCGACGCACGCTTCGTGGAGTGGGCCAGCCGAAGCTACCTGCGCGAGGCCGCCGAGGCTGGCATCAGCGTCAGCCTCTACGACGGAGGCTTCCTCCACTCGAAGGTCATGGTGAGCGACGATGCCCTCTGCACCTGCGGCTCCACCAACTTCGACTTCCGCTCGTTTGAGAACAATTTTGAGGGCAACACTTTCTTCTACGATGCCGACATGGCCGTCCGCATGCGCCACGTCTTCCTCGACGACGAGCAACACGCCGTACCTCTCGCCTCGCTGCCCAGCCGCATCAGTCCCAACATCTGGCAACGCCTCTGGGACTCGCTCACGCGACTGCTCTCGCCACTGCTATAGCTCAGTTCAGGCGAATTTGCAATTCGCCTGCCGCGAGTATAAGAATTTGTAATTCGATAATCAGAAGACTGTAGGGAGGTATACATGAGAGAGACTATTTGGGGGGAAAAGAAACCACTGGATGTTTTATGTTTTCATCTATTGCTGTCCGATAAAAGTGCGAAGTAGTATAGATTCCATAAAAATAGGGGGCCAGACCTGAGCCATTCCCCCAAGATTTTGTAATTTTGCAGCGA